>NZ_JBFUEG010000013.1:0-155752 GCF_056404315.1 Mesorhizobium sp. P2_D6
CTCTTCATCGTCGCAGCCATCGTGGCTAAGTTCGATCCACATCTCAAAGCGTTCGCTCAAAGGTTGCAACTGGCGGGAAAGCCCAAAATGCTCATCCGCATCGCGCTTGCCAGAAAACTTCTCGTCATCCTCAATGCAAAAGCACGCGACGCGAGAAGTGAGTTCGCAAATGCAACTTGACCCCCCAGATAGTCGCTCTCCCCCACTTTGTGGGGGCGAGGAACCCAAGCATTCGGAGGGCGCGACCTCCGCCATTAGCGTTTCCTCGCCCCCATGAAATGGAGGACAGGTGGCTCGACGAAGTCGAGACGGTGAGGGGGAGCGCCCTGTCCGATTGCCCTGCGTCTTGGGCGAGCAAGGCTTCGCCCAATGCAGCGCTGGCATCAGCCCCTACCTCTCCTCCACAATCCGCAAATACGCCGCCGTGACAAACAGCACGATCAGCCCGAACAGGATCCGCCTTGCCCCCTCCGGCATCTGCAGGATCGTCAGCAGCGTCGTCAGCACGGTCAGGATCAGTGCGCCGATGATGGTGCCGGTGTAGCCGCCGCGGCCGCCGAAGATGGAGGTGCCGCCGATCACGGCGGCGGCGACCGAGGGCAGCACCAGCGGTTCGGCGAGCGACAGCGATGGGGCCTTGATCAGGCCGATATAGAGCAGGCCGGTGATGCCGGCGAGCACGCTGGAGGTGACGTAGAGCGCGGTGATCACCTGCCAGTATTGCACGCCCGACAGGCGGGTCGCGCGTTCATTGTCGCCGACGGCGTAGAGCAGGCGGCCGAAGCCGGTGCGGACGAGCGTGAAGACGATGAGTGCCGCCAGCGGCACGAACAGCAAGAGCGCGTTGGGGAAGCCCCATGTGACGCCGGTGCCGAGCCAGGCGAGGAAGTCGGGGATCTTGGCGCCCGACGCGATCACCGTGCGCTGGTAGACCTGCAGGCAGCCGGTGCCGATCAGGCTGGTGCCCAGCGTCATGATCAGCGGGTGGACGCGGAAGACGCCGACGCCGATGCCGTTGACGAGGCCGATCAGCACCGCCGGCATCATCGCCAAAAGGAATGCCACCGCCGGGTCCTGGTTGACCACTTGCGTGGCCATGATGAAGGCGCTCATCGTCGCCACCGTGCCGACCGAAAGGTCGATGCCGCCGGTCAGCATGGTCATGGTCTGGCATCCCGCCAGGATCGCCAGCGGAATGGCGAATTTGATGGTGTTGGCGATCCAGCGCTCGCTGACGATGCCGGGTCGCAGGATCTGCAGGATCACCACCAGGATGATGAGCAGGATGACCAGTGGGATGAGAGGGCGGTCGGCCATGAAGCGTTTCAGGCGGCGGCCGAAGGGGACGGGCGGAGGTGTGATCGCGGTGGTGCTCATGACGCTGCCCTTGCTCGCGATGAAGTTTGCCAGGTGCGGTAGGCGGGCGAGGATGGTGCTCTACGGCGCCCCCCTCTGGCCTGCCGGCCATCTCCCCCACAAGGGGGGAGATCAGACGGCACGACGGCCTTCGCCAATCTCCAATGTTGCAAGAAAGAGCGGGGCGCCAAAACCGCTGATCTCCCCCCTTGTGGGGGAGATGTCCGGCAGGACAGAGGGGGGCGCGAAGGAACGCCGACATCTCTCTGTGACAGCACCACGATCACTGCCGCCCCCGCATGGTGATAAACGCGCCGAACATCACCACCGCCACCATGATTGCGCCCTCGATGATGGCGGTGACGTTCGGGTCTATGGCGAGCAGCGTCAAATCCGTGCGAACCAGCCTCAGCACGAAGACGGCGACGATGGGGCCGAGCAGGCCGCCCTTGCCGCCGCCGAGCGCGACGCCGCCCAGCACAACCGCCGCGACGCTGGCGAGCAGATAGGGGCCGGGGATGGGGGCGCCGATGCCGGTGCTCATGGTCAGCGCCAGGCCGCCAAAGGCGGCGAGCAGGCCCGACAGCGCATAGGCGATGATGCGGGTGCGCTTCACCGGCACGCCTGAGCGGAACGCCGCCAGCTCGCTCGAGCCGATGGCGTAGATGGAAAGGCCGAGGCGCGAGCGCCTGAGCGGTATCCAGATGATGCAGAGGCAGACGATCAGCACCAGCAGCGCCTTCGGGACCCAGGCGTCGATGGCGTCGGGCAGGCCGGGGATCGGTACGGTGCCGGAGATCAGCGCCTTCAGCCATTCGGCGATGCCGCCGCCCGGCGCGTCGAGCACCAATAGCGCCGCGCCCTGCAGCACGAACAGCATGGCGAGCGTGACGACAATATCGGGCACGCGGGTCACGACGATGAGCAGGCCGTTGAGCGCGCCGAGCGCAAAACCCATGGCGAGCACGAAGGGCACGACGAACAGCGCGTATTCTTCCGACGCGCCATTCATCATCGAAGCGGCGGTGACGCTGGTCAGCGCCATCATGGCGGCGACCGAGAGGTCAATACCGCCGGCGATGACGACCACCGTCTGCGCGGCGACGGCAAAGGCGTAGGGCAGGACGGCACGGGCGAGCGAGCCGAAATCGTTGCTGCCATAGGCCGGCTGGATGATCCGGGTGGCGATGAACAGCACGATGAGCAGGGCGAAGAGGCCGACGACCCAGCCCTGGCGGCGCAGGAAGTGGCTCATGGCGACGCCTCCGGGGCATCGGAGGCATGGGCGGTGGGATCGGCCAGGATACCGATATCGGCCTTGGCGCCGCGCGGCAGGCCGTAGGCGGCGCGCATCAGCGCCGGCTCGTCGGCCTCCTCGACCGGGAAGATGTCGACGAGGCGGCCGCCGAAGATGACGATGACGCGGTCGCAGACGCGCTGCACCTCTTCCAGTTCCGAGGTGTAGAACAGCACCGACTTGCCGTTGCCGGCGAGCTCGCGCAGCAGCTTGTAGATCTCCTGCTTGGTGCCGACATCGATGCCGCGCGTCGGGTCGAAGCACAGGATGGTGCGGGCGTCGGCCGCGATCCAGCGGGCGATGGTCACCTTCTGCTGGTTGCCGCCGGACAGGCGCTGCACCTCGCCTTGCGCGCGGGTGTCGATCTGCAGCCGCTCGATGGCACTGAGCACGGTCGCGCGCTCGCGGCGCATGTTGATCGGCCCCCAGTTGCGGAGCGCCGCGCTGAAGGGCAGCGCGATGTTTTCACGCACCGATCGTTGCATGGCGAGCGCCTCGGACCGGTCGCCCGGCACATAGGCGATCCCTGCACGGATGGCGTCGATCGGGTGCGAAAATTTCACGGGGGAGCCGTCGACCTCGATGGTGCCGCCGGATGGCCGGATCGAGCCGGCGAGGGCGGCGAACAACTCGTCCTGGCCCTGGCCTTCGAGCGCGACGACGCCGGCGACCTCGCCATCGGCGAGATCGAAGGAGACGTCGCTGAGCTTGGTGCCGACGCGCAGGTTGTGCACCGAAATGCGCGGCTGGATTGCGGTCGGCGCTGCCTTCTCGGCGGCGCTGCGGGCGGCGACATGGGTCTTGACGATGCGGGTGCCGAGCATCAGCTCGACGATCTTTTCCTCGACGCCGGGCACGATGCCGACGACACCGACAGTCTCGCCGTCGCGCAGCACGGTGGCGCGGTCGCACAGCGCCGAGATCTCGACGAAGCGGTGCGAGATGAAGATCACGGCCCGGCCCGAGTCACCCTGGCGGCGCACCACTTCCAGGACTTTTTCGGCGAGGTTGGCGGGAAGTGCTGCCGTCATCTCATCGAGCAGCAGCACGTCGGGTTCAACGGCGAGCGCCCGGGCAAGGTCGAGCACGCGCAGCACGGCCAGCGGAATGTCGCGCGCGGTGTCGCGCAAATCGAGGTCGGCAATGCCGAGTTCGCGCACCCAGGCGCGGAACGGCTCGACCGGCGTGCCGGTGAGCCTGAGATTGGATAAGACGTCGAGATCGGGGATCAGCGACGGTTCCTGGTAGACCGGCAGCAGCCCGGCGCGGCGCGCGGCGGCGGGCGAGCGTATGTCGCGCGCCTCGCCGCGGATCAGGATGCGCCCGGCATTCGCAGGAATGGCGCCGGTCAGGATCTTCACCAGCGTCGACTTGCCAGCACCGTTGGCGCCCATCAGAGCGTGGACCTCGCCCGGCAGGACGGAGAGCGACGCGTTGCGCAGCGCTGCAACCGCGCCGTAGTTCTTGGCGACACCGGTGGCGTCGAGGAGGGGGCTGGTGGTCAAATGGTTTGGGTCTCGGTTTTTTGGTCTGTTTAAAACAACAGTACGCCAGGCTTGTGCGCGGCGTACTGCTGAAAGGCTCCCCCTTCTCCCCTTGTGGGAGAAGGTGTCGCCGAAGGCGACGGATGAGGGGTGTTCCAGCGGAGTGAGGCGTTGGTGTTCCCTGAAACACCCCTCATCCGTCTCGGCGCTAACGCGCCGATCCACCTTCTCCCACAAGGGGAGAAGGCAGAGGCGCAGTGCTCACTCCCCCGGCCCCTTGCACGCGATGATCTGCTCCTTGGTGTACGTCGTCCACTCCGGGATCGAGATCGAGACCGGCCATTCCGGGCTCAGCGACGGGTCGGCAGCGGCTTTCAGCTTGGCCTTGCCTTCGTCGGTGGCGTTGTCCCACAGCTGCGGGTCGACCAGCACGGTCTGCTGTGCCGGCTTCTTGCCGTCGAGGATCTGCAGCGCCAGCGTCACGCCGGCACCGCCGATCGAGCCGGGGTTGGTGACGGCAGCGCCAACCAGACCCTTGACCGAGCTCAGCTGGCCGACGAAACCGGCATTGTCGGCGCCGACCACCGGCACCAGCGGCGCCTGCGATTCGACCAGCGCGTCGACGATGACGTTGTCGATGCCCGAGGTCCAGATGCCGTTGATCGGCGTGCCCGTGGCGAGGAACGACAGCATCTGCTGCTTGGCCTGGTCCTGCTGCCAGCCGGTGAAGACCTCCTGCGCGACCTTCACGTCGGGGTTTTCGGCCAGCGCCTTCTTGAAGCCTTTGTCGCGATCGGAGTCCGCCGAAGCGCCGGCGGCGCCGCGCATGTAGAACACCTCGCCCTTGCCGCCCATCTGCTGGAACAGCCATTTGGCGCCGAGATAGGCGTACTGTTCCTGGTTGTTGGAGATGATGTAGGCCGACGGCTCGGTGACCGCCTGGTCGACAGCGACGACGACGATGCCGGCCTTGGTGGCTTCCTCGAGGCCCGCCTTGATGCCGGCGGGATCAGCGGGGTTGACGACGATGGCGTCGACCTTGGCGCTGATCAGGTTGCGGATGTCTTCGAGCTGGCCGGCGGCATCGGTGTTGCGGTGGGCGATGTTGAGTTTCGTCACTTCGCCCGAAGCCAGCGCCTGCGCCTTCATGGCGCAGACCATCTCCTCGCGCCAGCCATTGCCCTGCACGGTGTTGGAAATGCCGATCGTGTATTTGCCTTCGGCCGACGAGACGCCCATCGACGCCAGCAAGGCAGCACCCGCAAGCAGCGGGACCATGGTCGGTATTTTCTTCATGTCAGTACTCCTCCACATTGTTTTTCAGTTTCTGGGTTTTGCTCCCGATCGGATCAAAACCAAGCTATTCACCTCGTCATTTGACGAAGGGGCGCAGCACGTCGCGGGCAAGCAGGAAACCGCGCTTGACCTGGTCGTCGCTACCTTCAAATCGCCTGTCCTCATGTTCGATGATGACCGAGCCGTCATAGCCGGCACGGTAGAGGCCGGAGAAGAAGCCGCTCCAGTCGACATCGCCCAAGCCCGGCATGCGCGGCACCTGCCAGCCTATCCCGGCCGAAAGAATCCCGCGCTCATAAAGTCCATCATGATCAATCATCAGGTCCTTGGCGTGGACATGCAGCATGTAGGGGCCGAACTCCCTGATGAAGCGGGCCTGGTCGATCATCTGCCAGACCAGATGCGAGGGATCGAAATTCATGCCGACCTCGCCGCCCCACGCCTCCAGGATGCGGCGCCAGATCTGCGGCGAATAGGCGATGTTGTGCCCGCCCGGCCACTCGTCATAGCTGAAGATCATCG
This sequence comes from Mesorhizobium sp. P2_D6, assembly GCF_056404315.1. NCBI lineage: Bacteria > Pseudomonadati > Pseudomonadota > Alphaproteobacteria > Hyphomicrobiales > Phyllobacteriaceae > Mesorhizobium > Mesorhizobium sp. P2_D6. Next base: position 5,956 of record NZ_JBFUEG010000013.1, read on the forward strand.
GGCAATTCTCGAAGGCAAGCTTGACGCCATGGTCGCGCGCATAGGCGACGATCTCGGGCCAGACTTTCAGCGCGTCCTGCCAGTTGACGTCGACGGTCTTCGAGGCATCGCCGCCGCAGAACGTGTTGACCACCGGCACGCCCATATTGGCCGCCAGCGCGATGACCTTCTTCAGATGACTGATGACGGCCTCGCGATGCGCGGCGTCGGGATGCAGCGGGTTGGGATAGTAGCCGAGGCCGGAGACCGTCAGCTTCTTCTCCGTCAGCGACGCAACGATCTCCTTGGCCTGCGCAGGCGAGGTGGAAGCGGCGTCAATATGGCTGGTGCCGGCATAACGTCGCGTCGCGTCGGACGTTTTCGGCCAGCAGGCAATCTCCAGCGCCTCGAAGTCGGCCGCGTTTGCCCAATCGGCGACTTCGGCAAGTGGCGTCGCCGCGAACGGTGCCGTCAGCAGTCCAAGTTTCATAGTGCCTCCCCTGGTCGTGGCTTCACGACCGGTACCTATAATGCCGATTGTTTGGATCGCTTCAACCTCGCGGCCTCATCTTGTTCAAGACTGTGCTGGACGGCCGCCATCGGAACGTCCGAAAGCAGGTCGCCAAGTGCTGACGTGACGGCCGCACGGAACGTCTCGTCAGCGGCGAGGCTGTGGTCGAATATCCCGTCGATGGCGAGGATGGCGGACGCCAGCGCCTGCGCATCATGGCCGGTCGTGTCGGCGATCTCGGCGACCTTGCCGGCATAGGGATCCGACACCGGCCAGCGTTTGCCGAAGCGTGCGGAAGCCTGGATGAGATAGGCCATCCAGCCGGCAACCGGCACCGATAAAAGGCCGATGCTGGCGCCCTGGCTCAGCCGGTCGCGGATCGGGTTGAGCAGGCGCTGGACGATCTTCTGCGAACCGTCGGTGGCGACCTGGTGGTTGCGGTGGCGGATCGCGGTGTTCTTCAACCGGGCAAGGCTCTGCTCGACATAGGCGAGCGGCAGGATGCCGGGCACCGGTATCAGCGTCGGCACAGTCTCTTCGACCAGCATGCGTCGGATGAAGTCCGCCAGCAGCGGGTCGGCGACGGCATCCGATGTGTGTTCGAGCCCGGCCAGCACGCCAAGTGTGGCGAGCGTCGTCTGGGCGCCGTTCAGCACCCGCATTTTCAGATGCTCGAACGGCGTCACATCGTCGACAAAGGTGGCGCCGACCAGATCCCAGCGCGGCATGCGGCCGGCGAATTTTTCCTCGATCACCCATTGCCGGAACGGCTCGCCGACGGCGACAGCGCCGTCGCGATAACCGAACCATTGCTCGACACTGTCGAGGTCGGCCTGCGTCACCGCCGGCGCGATGCGGTCGACCATGGCTGAGGGGAAAGCGACATTGGCCGCGATCCAATCGGCCAGGCCATTGCCGAGCCCTTCGGCAAAGCTGCGCACGACATTGCCGAGGATGACGCCATTGGTCGGAATGTTGTCGCAGGAGAGCAGCGTCAGCGGCCGCCCATGCGTGGCCATGCGCAGCTCCAGCGCCTGCACCAGCAGGCCGGGCACGCTGCGCGGCGTCTCGGGGTTGGCGAGATCGTGGACGATGTCGGGATGGCCAAGGTCGAGCTCGCCGCTCGACGGGATGTGGCAATAGCCTTTTTCGGTCACCGTCATCGTCACCAATTCGACGTCGGGCGAGACCAGCACGCCGAGCGCCGGTGCCGCACTCTCCTGGCTGTCGACCACCCGGACGATGCTGCCGATGACGCGTGCCTCGATATGGCTGTTTTCGCGGATCAGCCTTGTATAGAGCCCGCTCTGCCGTCCCAACGTGTCGGCGAGGCTTGGCGGGCGGATGTTGATGCCGACAATGCCCCAGCGGTCGAAGCGCAGCGAGATGAGATCGTCGGTGTATTCGGCCTGGTGGCAGCGGTGGAAAGCGCCGACGCCGAGATGCGCCATGCCGGGCGCCAGCATCGTGCGGTCGTAGGACGGTGTCTGTACCGATGCCGGCAAACGGTCGAGCAGCGCCGGCCCGAGTGTCTCGGTGGAAGCGCTCACCGGTTCGCCCCGATCACCGCTTGCTCCTGGTCGATCACGGCGCCGGTCATCGGGCCGGCCGCGTCGGAGAGCAGGAAGACGGCGAGGCTGGCGATATCGTTCGGCGTCAGCAGCCGGCCGAAGGGCTGCGCGGCATTGGCCTTGTCGAGCCAGCCGGGGCCGTTGCCCAAAGTCTCGGCCTGCATGATGCGTTCGGCCGGCGTGTCGGTCCAGCCGACATTGATGCCGTTGACGCGGATGCGGTCGAAACGGTGGGCGTTGGCGGCGTTCTTGGTCAGTGTCGCCAGCGCACCCTTGGTGGCGGAATAGACGGCAAGCTCCGGCGAGCCGCAATGGGCGTTGATCGACAGGATGTTGAGAATAGCGCCGCCCTGGCGCCGCTCCTTCATGTCGGCAATGGCCGCCTGCATCAGGAAGAACGGCGCGCGCGCGTTGACGGCAAACAGCGCCGCCCAGTCGTCGAGGCTGGCGTCGAGGAAAGAGGCGCGGTCGGTCAAGCCGGCAGCGTTGACGAGGGCATCGATGCGGCCGAAGCGCTCGATGCAGGTCTGCGCCAGAAGGGCAGGGGTTGCCGGGTCGGCAAGATCGGCGGCGACGAAGATGGTCGGCGGGCCCAATTGCGAAAGCTCGGCCGCCACCGCGTCGCCGCGCGTCTTCTCACGCCCGGTGACCACAAGCCCGGCGGCGCCGGAACGCGCCAGCGTCTCGGCAATGGCGCGGCCAATGCCTTGCGTCGACCCGGTGACCAAGGCCACCTTGCCGTCCAGCCGGATCTCCATTCCTCCTCCCGGAACAAAGTTTCTATTTTTCTAGATATGGAATGGTAATTCCCGATAGTCAATTGTGCCAGTTGTGCTCCGTGAGAAGCCAACGCCTGAAGTCAGCGCTGCCCCTCATTGCCCTGCCGGGCATTTCTCCCCGTATAGTGACGGGGAGAAATGGCTGGCCGCAACCTTGGCGCTTTTCTACCTTGGAAATTGGCGAAACCGGCGGTGACAGCGCCCCTCTCCCCGTCACTATACGGGGAGAGGATGCCGGCAGGCAGGTGAGGGGCGGCGCCGGCGCGATTGCCCCACAGCACTCATTCGCCGCGTCGCGCCGCCACCCCGTGGACCAGCGCCATCCCCACAGCGAGCGATGCCGCCAGCGAGCGGAAGCCGGCAAAGTCGGATTCCACTACTTCGAGCCAGCTGTCCGACAGCGGGATCAGCGGGCTGAAGGTGCTGTCGGTGACGGTGACGATGCGCGCCTTGCGCTCATGCGCCACCGCGACGAGGTCGGGTGTGATCGAATTGTAGGGGCTGAAGGAGACGGCCAGCACCGCATCCTTTGTGCCGATGCAGCCGATCTGGTCGAGCGCCGAGGAGCCGACATTGTCGACCAGCACGTTGCGCACGCCTTGCTGCGACAGGGTCAGCGACAGATAGGCGGTGACCGGGAAGGCGCGCTTTGAGCCGATGACATAGATCAGCTCGGCGTCCGCCAGCAGCGCCACCATCTTGTCGAAACTCGCGACGTCGAAGCCCGCCTCGATGCGGCCGAGCGAGGCCTGCGACGCGCCAACCATGCCGTGCAGGAAATGCAGGTTGGGCTCGGTCTCGGTGCGCGGCTCGCCACGCCCTTCCGGCCATGATCCCTTGATGTGTTCCTTGAACAGGCCCTGGAAATCGGAAAAGCCGGAATAGCCGAAGATCTGCGCAAAGCGCACCAGCGTCGAGGGCTGCACGCCGGCCTGTGCCGCCACCTGCGCGATGGTGCCGAGCGCGACGTCGCTCGGATGCTGCCACAGGAAGATCGCCACCTGGCGCAGCCGCTTGGGGAAATGCACCGTGCCCGACGACAGCACGGCGCGCAGCTCCTCATAAGTTTGCGGCTGGATATAACCCAGTGCTGCCAGAGAGCGTCCCCGCTTGCGTGTCGCCGCCTCGTCGGCGATCGATCGTCCTGACTTCCTTGCCCCACTCATGATTTCAGGCTAGCGCGATACGATCGTTTTACAATATGAAAATTGGAAATCGTGTTCGAAAGCGAGAACGGATGCGATCGGTCAAAAGTGGCGCTCTACGGCGCCCCCCTCTGTCCTGCCAGACATCTCCCCCACGGGTGGGGAGATCAGCAGTTTCGCCTTCGGCGCCCTTCCTGCAACGCTCGAAGTTGGCGAAGGCCGGCGTGGCCGCTGATCTCCCCCCTTGTGGGGGAGATGTCCGGTAGGACAGAGGGGGGCGCGACAGAACTCGACGGCAACAACAGTCTTCCCAGGAGGAAACATGGTCTACGCAACATCGGACGGATCGGCCGGCAAGCGGCTGAGGGTCGGCATGGTCGGCGGCGGCCGCAATGCCTTCATCGGCGCCGTGCATCGGCTCGCCATGCGTCTCGACGACCAGATCGTTCTGGTCGCCGGCGCGCTGTCGTCCGACCCGGAAAACGCCGCCGCTTCGGCGGCCGAGATCGGCATCGCGCCGGAACGCAGCTATGCCGATTATCGCGCCATGGCGCAAGCCGAAGCCGCGCGGCCGGATGGTATCGAGGCGGTCGTCATCGTCACGCCAAATTATCTGCACGCCCCGATCGCCACGGCCTTTCTCGAAGCCGGCATCGACGTGATCTGCGACAAGCCGCTGTCGACGACGCTCAGCGACGCCGAGGCATTGGTAGCGCTCGCCAAGGCGAAAAAGCGCCGTTTCGTCGTTACGCTCAACAACACCGGCTACGCCATGGTGCGCCAGGCGCGCGAGATGGTGGCGGCGGGCGAACTTGGCCGCATCGTCTCCGTGCACGGCGCCTATATCCAGGACTGGCTGACGAAGCCGATCGATGCTGAGGGCCAGAAGCAGGCGGAGTGGCGCACCGACCCGGCCCGCGCCGGGCAATCGGCGGTGCTGGCCGATATCGGCGTGCATGCGTTCAACCTGGCAAGCTATATCTCCGGCTGCGAGGCCGAGGCGGTGTCGGCCGATCTGTTCACCGCCGTGCCGGGGCGCCGGCTCGACGACAATGCGCACGTGCTGATGCGCTGGACCGGCGGGGCGCGCGGCACGATCCTGGCCAGCCAGACCTCGCCCGGCCATTACAATGATCTCTCCGTGCGCATCTATGGCGACAGAGCCGGGCTCGAATGGTCGGGCGGCCGGCCGGAGGAATTGCGCTTCTCCGTTTATGGTGAGGAAACCCGCACGCTGGTGCGCGGCGGTCATGGTTCGACGGCGGAAGCCCAGCGTGTGTCGCGCATGCCGGCGGCGCACCCGGAAGGCTATATCGAGGCCTTCGCCAATTTCTACCGCGACGCCGCTGACATTATTCGCGCGCATCGCTCCGGTGGGGTGGTGGATGCGGCGCGTGCGGCTCAGGTGCCTGATGTGGTCGATGGAGCGCGCGGCGTGAAGTTTGTCGCGGCGGCGGTGGAGTCAAATGCGGCCGGTGGGGCTTGGACGGCGGCACGGTTTGGGTGAGGGCCAGGGGCGGTGGCTGCTGTGGTTTAGCGGCAGTGGCAATCACCTACGGCAGTCCCCCACTCCGTCTCGGCTTCGCCGAGCCACCTCTACCCCCACATTGGTGGGGAGAGGAAACGCTAATCGCCGTGGTGGCGGCCTAAAAAAGAAGTTTCCTCGGCTTCCTGAATTCTCTTCTGGGATGCTTTAGCCGCTCAACGCCGCTTTAGGCGACCGCCCGGCGATTTGTTCCCGCGCGGGCCGCTCTGAACCGGCGTGTTGCCCTGGTTTTCCTCGGATAGTTTGCGCCAGCGGGCCAGGCGCTCGGGATCGAGCGTACCGGCCTTCAAGGCAGCCTGCACCGCGCAGCCCGGTTCGTGGACATGGGTGCAGTCGCGAAACTTGCACAGTGGGGCGAGCTCGGTGATTTCGGCAAACAGTGTGTCGATGCCGTAGGCGACGTCGCTGACATGCAGCGTGCGCATGCCCGGCGTGTCGATCACCCAGCCGCCGCCGGCAATGGCGTGCAGCGATCTGGCTGTGGTGGTGTGGCGGCCCTTGGCATCGTGCTCCCGGATGCCGGCGGTCTGTTGCGGCGCTTGCTGCGCCGATCCGGCCAGCGTGTTGACCAGCGTCGATTTGCCGACGCCGGAGGAGCCGACCAGCGCCACCGTCTGGCCCGCGCCGCACCAGGCGGCGAGCGCGGTTGCGGCATCCGCTATGCGTGGGTTCAGCATCACCACGGCCAGCCCGCGCTGCAGGGCGGCAGCCTGGCGTCGGTATGCCTCGGCGTCGTCGGCGGTATCGCCCTTGGTCAGCAGGATCACCGGCGTCGTTCCGGCCTCGTTGGCCAGCGCCAGATAGCGCTCGAGCCGGGCGATGTTGAAATCGGCATTGCAGGAGGTGACGATGAACAGCGTATCGACATTAGCCGCGGCCAGCTGTGGCACCCTGGCACCCTGTGTGCGGCGCTCCAGCACCGTCTTGCGGGTCAGGCGGCGCCGCAGCAGATGCGTATGGGGCTCGACAAGCACCCAGTCGCCGACGGCGTAGTCGCCGGTGTTCGCATTCGCCGGCAGCGTCAGATCGGTTTGCCCATACTGGGACAGGCCGGCCAGGCGGTCGCGGTGCACCGAGGCAATGCGTGTCGGAACGAGGCTGGCCTCATCACGCTCAAGCTGATCGCCGAAGAAATCCGTCCATCCGAGGCTGGCGAGGGATTCTGTCAAAGCCTTGACCAAGGGGACGGTGTCGCAGGCATCGAGGGTATCCTTGGCAAATGGGCGCGGACAACAGCCTTTCGGAGCAGGGCGGTAATCCGAGCCGTTCTATGGGCGGCGCGGCGATGTTTGGCAAGCCGGGTCCCGCGCGGGCGAGCAGAGCAAATGGCTGGAGCTCGACACAACCGGCGCGTGGATCGGACCGAATTTCAAGAAGAACAATCGCCGGCAGCTGTTCTTCCCCGAGGCAGATGTCGGGACGTGGAGCGATCAGGCGGCCGCCGATCCCGATCCGTTTGCGGACGAAAAGGAACGCGCCGCGGCCAAGAAAAAAAACAAACCGCCGCAGGCGTGAACGAAGTTCGCGATCGCCTGGGCGCGCTGTCTTTTCTTGCGAGGGGGAGGGGATGGCCGGCGCCACAGGGGGCGGGGGGTTGGGATGGGGTTGCCTGAAGCACCGGCCAAAGCGGGACAAGTCCCACGCCCAACAAGCTAGCAGAGGTTGGATCGGTTCATATGGTGTGATCGCGGAACTGGCGCAAAAGCGCTTTCGCATCGTCGCTTCGGTGCCGCCAAAGACCACGCAACCGGGGGTTTTCCGGTGGGTTGCATGGGTTGCGCAAGCGCCGGTTGAAGCCCGGTGAGCAGCTGTCGTTTTGAGTGTTGGTTCCGGCGTCGCGCAACGGATTGTATGATCGGTCACTAATCCTCAGCGCAGCTTGTTATTGTGCAGTGCAGCAACGATATTGCTGCGAGTGCGTTGTGCACGACTGCCATTCCGGCGCGCAAGGATAACGATTTGCGAAATATATCCGATACGATCGCTCGGCTGAGCGCGATGCGCGGCCGGCCGGTTGGCTCCGGGCAGAGCAAGGACGATCATCTCTCAGACATGACAGGCTTCGGGTCCAATCCCGGCGCCTTGCGGGCGCGGCTCTATCTTCCGGAGAATCTTCCAAAACAGGCGCCGCTGGTCGTCGTGCTGCATGGCTGCACCCAGACTGCCGCCGGCTACGATCACGGTTCCGGCTGGACCGAGCTCGCAGCGGAGCAGGGTTTTGCCGTGCTGCTCCCGGAGCAGCAGCGCGCCAACAACGCCAATCTTTGCTTCAACTGGTTTGTGCCCGGCGATATCAGCCGCGACAGCGGCGAGGCGCTGTCCATCCGCCAAATGATCGAGGCGGCTGTCGTCACGCATGGCCTTGACCGCAAGCGGATCTTCGTCACCGGCCTGTCCGCCGGCGGCGCCATGGCGGCGGCGATGCTGGCGGCATATCCCGAAGTGTTTGCCGGCGGCGCGATCATCGCCGGGCTTGCCTATGGCAGCGCCTCGACCATCCCCGAAGCCTTCGACCGCATGCGCGGCCATGGCGGCCCGTCCAGGACCGAGCTGCAGCGTCTGTTGCGGCAAGCCTCGCCGCACAAGGGGCCGTGGCCGCTGATTTCGGTGTGGCAAGGCTCGGCCGACACCACCGTCGTGCCGGCCAATGCGGACGCGGTGCTGGCGCAATGGCAGGGTGTGCACGGCGTTGGCGAGAGGCCGACACGCACGGAAAAGGTCGACGGTCAGACGCGGAAGGTCTGGTCGGACGGCGATGGACGCGACGTCTTGGAGACATACACCGTTGCCGGCATGGGCCATGGCACGCCGTTGAAGACGACTGGCGAGGATGGCCTGGGCAAAGCAGGGCCGTTCATGCTGGATGTCGGGATTTCCTCGACGCGCCACATCGCCCGCTTCTGGGATCTGGCAAAGCCGGACGTTCGACATAAGGCGAAAGCCGCGACCGCTTCAGGCGCGGCGTTGCAGCCCTTTGCGCCGAAGGAAAAACCGCGCGCGGTCCGTGTCGAACCCACGCCGGAGCCTGCCAACGCGCGCGGCACGGCAGCCGGGATCACCAAGGTCATCGAGGATGCGCTGCGCGCAGCGGGGCTGATGCGCTAGCGTTGACGGCGGACGAGCTTACGGGCTCGCCCGTCGTGCTCACTCCTTGCGAGCAGGGACCGGCGACGGGACGGGCTCTTCCCCCTCAGATTAAGCGGCTTCGGCTGCGACGTTGACCGCCGACTCGGCGAGTTGGGTCAGCGCGGCATCGGTCTCCTTTTCCTCGCTCAGCGTCAGCTCGAGCAGGTTGACCGCCTCGTTGTAGCCGAGTTCCGCGGCCCAGGTGCGCAAGGTGCCGTAGCGCGAAATCTCGTAATGCTCGACAGCCTGTGCTGCCGCCAGCAGGCCGGCATCGAGAGCTGCCGCGCCTTTGTATTCGTCAATGATCTCAGCGCCTTCCTCGGTGATGCCCATGATCGCCGCGCAGGTCTTGCCGACCGGCTTCTTGCCGATGATCGCGAACACCTTCTCCAGCCGGGCGACGTGCTCTTCGGTCTGGCCGCGGTGCTTTTCGAAAGCTGCCTTCAGCTCGCGGCTCTGCGCTGCCTTGGCCATTTTGGGCAGTGTCGCCAGGATCTTCTTCTCGGCGAAATAGATGTCCTTCAGGGTATCGTGAAACAGGTTGCTGAGGTCTTTGGAGGATGCCTTGGTCGTTGCCATTGTTGCTTGTCCTTTCTTTGGGGGTGGAGTTCAGGTCAACTCCGGCATCCGAGACAGGTTCCGCCGAGATATCGATAAAACAGCGGGTTGGTTCGGCGGCTCTTGCGCGGCCCTTTGCGTCGCGTCTATTTGTCCTCCTGGCGTTTTTCGATCTCATAGGTGAGCCATCGGCAGAACATGCCGACGATCGATGCCGCGGCGCCGCCGAGCAGGCAGGCAACCAGCAGCGGATCTTGTGAAGCGCTCGACCAGCTCACGATGGCCAGCAGGACGACACTGGCGGTCGAAATCAGATAGCCGACGCCCTTGAGCAGATGCAGAGCAGCTCTTGTCATCCTGAAATCTCCTTAGCCGGGATCTCCGTGGCGGCCTGTCCTCCGGAACATTCTTCTGGTCTTGAAGTTCCATTCGAAGCGAACCCGCGACAGAGTCACGCCGATGCCCGACTATCTGAAACTGCCGACCACGACCAAAGGCCTAGTCAGGGTGGTGATCGAAACCCCGCGCGGCGCCGCCGCCAAAATGGCCTATGACCCCGCCATCCAGGCCTTCGCCTATGTCCGACCATTGCCGGTCGGGATGACCTATCCCTACGACTGGGGCTTTATCCCTTCGACACTCGGCGAGGATGGCGATCCCCTCGATGGGCTGGTCATCCATCAGACGGCGACCGCCCCTGGCATCGTCATCAAATGCGACCTGCTGGGCGCCTTGCGGGTCAAGCAGAAGGACAAGGGTGGCGCGGCCCTGCGCAATGACCGCTACATCTTTTGCCCACGCAAGGAGGATGCAGAAGACGAGCCGGTCGCCGCGGACCACGTGCCCGAGCATCTGAGGCGCGAGATCGAACAGTTCTTTCGCTCGTCGGTGTCGGAAACGGGCAAGGAGATCAGGTTCAAAGGCTGGCAGGACGCCAAGGCGGCCCGCAAGTCCATCAAAAAGGGAATGAAAACCTTCGCGGCCCGCAAATGAACACCGCTTGCAGTGACATGCGGAGGTTCAGCGATCGTTGCGTTCGAGGCTGCGCGCAACCTCTGTCTGGGCGACCTGCAGCAGCGTGTCTATTTCGAACATCGCCACCGCGTGACCGCCATCGCGAATGACAAGGCGGGCGCGGTGAAGCAGGTCGGACACCGTCCGCAGCGTTTCAACATGGCTTGATGGATTCGACAAATGCGTGCCCTCCATCAGGCACAACCGTTGGATCGGGAGACTGTTCCCAAAAAGCATGTCGCTGTCGTATTGCAGGGACTCGGCTGTCAATGGCGGGGCTGCCGTCTTCGAGTCGGTCAAGCACTTGCAGCGAATGCTAAATCCGCGCGATCTTTTCCAACCCCAGCCGCATTCGCTGGCCCTCGGCGAAGGTCAGGGCGAACGCCTCGAGTTCGAACGACGTTGTGGTTGCCTTGCCGTCTTCGACCACGCGGACGAACCATTCGCCGCAGGCTTCGACCACTTCGATGGCAGGTGGATCAACTTTGTTGCTCGGGACGTTATCCATCGCAATTCTCCTCAAGAGCAATGGGAAACGTCTATTTTTATAAGCCTCGCGCGAAGCGCGTTTCAATATCAAAAGTTAGCGGCCGGCCAGGCGAATGGCGGTGAGCGCGGGCAGCGGAACCATCCTTGTCTGTTCGCCGTTCCCTTTACCTCAACGAAAGGAACAGCCCATGGCCGACAACGAAACCCCGAAGATTTCCACCCGAGAAGCCCAGGAGGCCCTGGAGAAGCAAGTTGCGTCGCTGAAGCGCGAAATCAACAAGATCAACAGGACGCTTGCCGACCGCGCCGAAGATGCCGTCGAGGAGGCAGGCGGCTGGTATGGCAGCGCCACCGAGCGTGCGGCACGGACAGCGCAGCAGCTGAGATCACAAGCGCACACGGTGTCGGAAACCGTCCAGCAGAATCCCGGCACAATCAGCAGCGCTTTTGTGCTTGGCGGCATTGTCGGGCTGTTGATCGGCCTGCTCCTCGGGCAAACCCAGGAACGTGACCGCCGCTGGTTTTAGCGGGCGGCAAAGGCGTATTGCGGCTTGTCCCGTTCTTGCGGAATGGCCGTAGGGTTTCCTGCCCTATCTCGCCCGCTGGCTCGGCCGGCGGGCTTTTCATTTCCGCGTGATTGCCAGTCTCTGGCCTTGGCGCCTCGCCCAGAAATCCAGGGTTGACAACAACCCTACTAGTAGGTAGGTAGTCACCATGAGCAATCTTGTGATGACCTCCGATCAGATTCTGGCGTCGGCGCGAAACTTCATCGTGGCGGGCGGCTACAACGGATTCAGCTACGCCGATATCGCCGGCGAAGTGGGAATCCGCAAGGCGAGCATCCACCATCATTTCCCCAGCAAGGTCGACCTCGTTCGCACGCTTGTGGCCCGCCATCGCGAGCGTACCGAGGCCGGCATGGCAGATCTGGAAAGCAAATTCCCTGACCCGCTCGCGCTGCTTCAAACCTATGCCGGCTACTGGGCAAAATGCATTGAAGATGCGAGCGTCCCGTTTTGCGTCTGCGCGCTGCTTGCCAGCGAACTCCCGGCACTGCCGCCTGAAATTGCCGTCGAGGTGCGGGCCTACTTCAGGTTCCTGTCCTCCTGGTTGACCAAGGTCATGCAGCGGGGCGCCGAACAGGGGGTGCTCAAATTCGTCGGCTCTGCCGAGCTGGAGGCTGAGACGTTCATGGCGACTGTCCATGGCGCGATGCTGTCGGCGCGTGCCTATGGCACCCCTGCCATATTTGACACCATCCTGACGCCAACCGTGCAACGTCTATCGGCGAAGGTTCATTAACAGGAAATCTGGCGATAGGGCGCGAGCCCTCCACCGATTCCCGCAACGTGCCCGCGCTGCCTACCTTCTAGTAGGTATACCAAATCAACCACGAGAAAGGAAAATCAGAATGCTTGCCAACACGAATGAAACCAACCAATCCACCTGGCTCAAGAGCTACTATTTCACACGCTTTGCCGTGGCGGCCGCCTGGGTCCTGCTCGCGTTCACGGTCGCCAGGACAATGCCTTCCCTGGCAGCCATCATGCTGGTCGCCTATCCCGCCTGGGATGCGCTGGCCAATTTCGTCGACGCCCGGCGCAGCGGCGGCCTGAACCGCAACAAGACGCAGCTGCTTAACTTCATCATCAGCATCGTCACCATGGTCGCGGTCGCCATTGCGCTTGGCAAGTCCATGAATGCGGTGCTCGCGGTGTTCGGCGTCTGGGCGGTCCTGTCGGGCCTTTTCCAGCTCGCCACCGCCATCCGGCGCTGGAAGTCCGGCGCGCAGTGGGCAATGGTGCTGAGCGGCGCCCAGTCGGCGCTGGCCGGGATTTTCTTTGTGAAGATGGCGGGCGGTGCGGCGACGATCGACATTACCAACGTCGCACCCTATGCCGCCTTCGGCGCCTTCTACTTCCTGGTCTCCGCTGTGTGGCTGACGGTGAGCGACGCGGCGCAGGTCGGCGCAGGCCGCGGGATGAAGGTACCGCACGGCTGGCGAGAATGGGATGGAAGTCTTGCCGATTGCGCCGCTCAGCGACCGGAGTGACATGGCCTGGCTAGCGTTCATCAAGGCGGTCTGTTGGGCGTGGCGAGACTTCCCATTGGAGCTGCCGCGCTGGCCAATGTCGCTGAGTTGCTCGTCTGTCAGCTCGCGCAGCATGCGCGAGCTTGGCGCCTCTGCATTTGCAGCCAAAACCGGCGAAGCATCATCTGCCATGCTCGCTCCAAGCGAGGCGTATTGTGTGGCCGCGCTGTCACGTCAGAGGATTTCAAAGACCTCATATTCGACACCGCTTGCCGTCCGGCCACCGCTGGCGACCGATACAATGCGGTTGAGCCAGGCATGGGCCGGCGCAGCGGTCTCGAAATATGGCGTTGTGCGTAGATAGTATTCGGATGCATCGACCAACTCTCCGCGTGCCAGGCGTTCGTCGATGGCCTGAGACGCGCGCCTGACACCGCGATAGGTCATGATGATCAAGCCGCCATCGTCGGCGACGAGGAGCAGCCTGACATCCTGTTGGAATGTGCCGTCCGCTCGGCCGAGAAGCAGATCGGACCCGATGAGCGGCGAGACTGTGCCGCTAATGCGCTCGCCCTCGAAGTTTCCGCCCGAGACCGCGAAAATACGTCGGCCGCCCGCCGGCGTGTGCCCAAGATCCATGACGGGGTGAAGCGTCATGGAGAGGGTAAACAAGTGTCTTGATTGCAGCGACATCAAATGCCTCCTAGTTTCGAGGCCGGCATCTACACCAGTGCGCGTTGCTCAAAAAACGCGCTCTTCTTGTCGCTGTCACAAGGAAAACTAATCATGCGGCCCTCGCTCGAATCCTTGCGCATTCTCGAAGTATGCGTTGCGACCGCCAGCTTTGCGCGGGCGGCCGAACGCCTTTTCCTGACGCCGGCGGCCGTTAGCCTGCGTATCCGCTCGCTGGAGGCCGAGCTTGGGCAGCCGCTTTTTGTACGCGTTCATGGGCGCGTCGTGCCGACACCTGCCGCCGCCGCGCTGGCAAGCCAGGTTCGGGAATCACTCGCCGGGATAGCGGAGGCGGTCGACCGATTTCAGGCGGCGACGCCTCCTCTAAAGGTCACCGCACCACCCACGTTCGCATCACGCTGGCTCGCACCGCGTCTACCGCACTATCCTGAGTCAGGATCGGCCGGTATCGAGCTAGATGTCTCGACGGATATACGCGATGCCAACGCGTTTGACGTCATCATCAGAACGGGTCGCGGTGGGTGGACCGGCCTTGAGGAACACCGGCTCATCCCGGTGGACGTGACGCCAATGCTGGCGCCGTCCCTGCTCGGAGCGCATTCGCTCGCCGTTCCGGCGGAACTGGTCGATTTCGAGCTCTTGCCGCATCCCGACTGGGAACAATGGTTCATCATGGCGCACGGCGAAATCCCGTCGGCCATACGGTTCGCCGCAGTCGATTTCCCGACCCATGAACTCAACGCAAATGCCGCATTGGCAGGTGCTGGTGTGGCGCTGCTGTCGCCCACCTTGTTCGGTTCTCTGTTGGCCCAGGGCCTTCTGGTCGCCCCCTTCCGTCACGTGCTGAGCGGTCCCGCCTGGCACTTTGCGCTGATGCGCGCCGACGACCGCCGCATGGCTCCGAGGCATTTCTGCGCCTGGCTGCGGGAGCGGGCCGGCAATCCGCCATGAAGATGGCGAGCAAGGGACAGGCCGCTGGGTGAGAGCTTCGCACGTCCGAAACGGCATTTGCGCGCCTGGGCGGCGCCCTCAACAGTGGAGTTGAGTTTCCTGGCCACGGTCGTATGTTCGTTGACCGCGGTGGAGGATAACAATTGCCCATTCGACACAAAGCCACGGAGGCTGGCATTCTGCAGCCATCCGAACTCGAGCTGTTGGGGCGTGTATTCCAGCAGCTCAAGCTCGACGGTCAATCGCCAGAAGCACGCGAGGCTCTCGCATCCCGGATTATTGCGAACTATATGGCCGGCGTGGTCGACGAAGCCGAGCTCGTCAGTCTTTCGAGGCAGCCGCTGGGCCGGTAGTTTCCTTCCATCCCGCGTTCCGGGACGAAAGATTTCGGTTCGTCAAATCAGAGGAATAAGGCAGTGCCGACTGACCCACCAATAGAGCGACGGTCGCATATCCGTGACCTTGTTCTGAAGGAAGCGACAATCGACTCCGGCGACGTCAGCATCAATTGTCTGGTTTGTAACCAGCACGCTCACGGTGCGGAGTTGCGGGTGAAGGCCGACATCGCAATTCCCGACCGTTTCGTGCTTCACGTTCCTGTAGATCGCACCAGTTATCGCGCCGTGGTGCGCTGGAGAAGGAAAGAGCGACTTGGGGTGCAACTCGATTCGGGAAGGCAGACATAGGTGGCGGTGGCCCCCCATTCCTGGATACCTCGGATTGGCCAGCCGTAATCGTAACCGGCTACGCCGATGCGGACGCTATTTCCGATCGACCGTCGAATGTCCCGTTGTCTGGCAGGCCGTTCCGCCAAAAAGGGTCTCATCGAGAGCATCGCGATCGCCCACGCCGGCCCCCAGCCAATCAATTAGGCCGGGGTTAGCTCAATCGGCCGACTCGGCACCGGCAAATGCCCGCCACTCCGGAAAGCGGCGGGCTAGGACGAACTTGGATCACTGAATAATCTTCACGATCTTGCGTGTGCCAGGATCAACCACCACGGTCTGGTTGTCGACCACGACGTAGCGGTATTTGACGTTGGGAACTTCGTGAAGTTCGACGGTATCGGGCAGAGCCGTACCGACATTGAGTTCCACGCCGGGAATCTTAATGGAAGCCAGCGGCTGTTTGTGCACATACTCTTTGATTACCGTTTCCTGCTCAGGCTGGATGATCACATCCTGAGCGGCTGCAGCGCCAACGCCGGCAAGTAGCAAAAGTCCTGCCGCGGCGGTGGTAAGATGCATTCTCATGATCGTCTCCTTTCCACTGTGAGCGAGCCCTTGCGCTGCGCGTTTCGCAGCCGGGTCTCCTGGTCGTAAACGCCATCGAATGGGGCTTGTTCCTTCAAATTTCTGCTTGTCGGTTTTGCCAATTCTCCTTGGAACAAAGCTTTTCGGTTGAGATTTACCCAATGAAGGGACTGACACCGTTCGAGGAGACTTCCTTATGAAACATATTCTGATCACCAGCATGCTGGCGCTCGGCGTTGGCTGTGGGGCAGCGGCAGCGCAGACACAACCAGCCGAGACCAAACCCGGCGCCGACGCCAATTGCGCGGCCGGCACGGCCGACTGTCAAAAAGGCTCGAAAATGAAGATGGGCGAGCAGGCCCAGGGTAAGCCCAAGGTCCAGGCGGACGAGCAGACCCAGGGCAAGACCAAGCTCAAGACCGACGAGCAGGCCCAGGGCAAGGCTGGTGCGGCCACCGATCAGCAGGCCCAGGGTAAGCCCAAGGTCCAGACGGACGAGCAGGCCCAGGGCAAGACCAAGCTCAAGACCGACGAGCAGGCCCAGGGCAAGGCTGGTGCGGCCACCGATCAGCAGGCTCAGGGCAAGCCAAAGGTCCAGACCGACGAGCAGGCTCAAGGCAAGACCCCGACACAGACGGATCAGGGGTCGACTGCTTCGATCACCAACGTGACGGTCGAACAGAAAACCCAGATCACCCAAGTCATCAAGCAGACGAGGATCGAGCCGGTGTCCAATGTCGATTTCGACATTTCGGTCGGCATCGAGATTCCCCGGCACAAGATTCGGCTGCATCGTCTGCCGGCGCGCATCGTCAAGATTGTACCCGCCTACGAAACCTACGAGTATTTCGTCTTGGCCGACGGTCGGATCGTCATCGTCGATCCCGACACCCTGAAGATCGTGCTTATCCTCACGTGACCAGTGCCCGTCGCACTGAAAAGGCTCGCCACATCGACGTGGCGAGCCTTTCCATAAGATCTGCCGATGAATCAGCTGTCGGCGAACGGAACCACAAAGGCCGTTCCGCGTCATAAGGGAGGTCCTGTGCAACTCCGGAGTTGACTCGATGTCTAGGCTCCTCCTTTTCGCCGTGGCGCTCGTCCTCGCTTGCGGCGGGGCAGAGGCGGCCAAGCTGGACCAAACCGCCGTCAATCAGGCCCAATTCGTCGTCAGCCCACCCAAAGGCGTCAATCCAGCTGTACTGAAAACCCAGATTCTTCTGGATCGCGCCCGATTCTCGCCGGGCATGATCGACGGCCGCCTTTCAGAGAACCTCGCCAAGGCGGTTGGGGCCTTTCAGGCCGCGAACGGATTCCCATCAGATGGCAAGCTCACTCGGGAAACCTGGGACAAACTGATGGCAACCTCCGCCAGTCCCGTTCTGGTGGCCTACGAACTGACACCCAAGGATGTGCGCGGACCTTTCACCAAGCGCATTCCGGCTCGCCTGGAGAGGATGGCCCGTCTGTCGAGGCTTGGCTATCACAACGCGGCGGAGAAGATTGCGGAGCGCTTCCATATCAGCGAGCAATTGCTCAGAAAGCTCAATCCTGGCATCGGCTTCAGGAAGGCCGGCACGATGTTGGTGGTCCCAGATGTTGGCCGAGGCGATTCTCCCGCCGTTGTTGCTGGTGTCGAGGTCGACAAGGGCACTCGCCAGGTGCGCGTGCTTGACGCCTCTGGCAAATGGCTCGCAGTCTACCCGGCCTCGATCGGGAGCAACGAGAAGCCGGCGCCAAGCGGTCAGGCAGAGATCAAACGTGTCGTACGCAATCCCACATACCACTATGATCCGGACTTCGCCTTCAAGGGAGTAAAGACCAAGCGGCCCTTCACCATTGCTGCGGGGCCGAACAACCCCGTTGGATCGGTCTGGATCGACCTCTCTATCGAAAGCTACGGCATTCACGGCACGCCCGAACCCGGCAAGATCGGCACGACCTTCTCGCATGGCTGCATCAGGCTGACCAACTGGGATGCCGAAGACCTCGCCTCGATGGTGCAGAAGGGCACGAAAGTTAGCTTCAAGGACGAGATGGCGAACGCAGACATCAAGCTCGCCGATTAGACCACGCGCACTTGGGCTGCCTAAGGGCCGAGCATGCAAAGGCTACTAGGGTCTACAATCGCTTGAAGTCCGCAAGCCCCAACCGTATTCGCTGACCTTCCGCATAGGCCAGTGCGAACGATTCCAGATCGAATGATCGGGTCAGCTCCTGGTCATCCTCGACCACGCGGACGAACCATTCGCCGCAGGCCTCGATCACTTCAACACAGGGGCAAACCCAGGCGTTGAATGTTACATCATCCATTTCGCACCGCCTCCCGCGCAATGTGGCCAATCACGAATTTATGGGACCGCCGAAATCAGTTCTTCAAGTAACAAAAGGGTCTCGACCAAACTCAAACCGCGAACCCGCGCCTTCTCCCTACAAGGAAGAAGCGCGCAGGCCGCCGGCTACCCCACCCCCGCCAAGCAATGGGATTATCTGGCGAGGGACCGTTGCCAGCAATAAAGTTTGACATAGTGGGACGAAAATTCTGCGACGAGGCAATCGCGCGATAACCACCGACCTTGCGATCAGCGCGATTCAGCGCCTGCGGGACGACTGCGGACGAACATCACAACATCGCACGCGGCAGGAGCATGGCGGGTCAAAGCAATCGCTTGTCGAAGTTGCGTTGTCGGTTTGGTGGTTAAGCTGGCCTTGGTTTGATCACGGTGGCAAGTACGATGCCGGCGACGATGAAGGCCGCACCGACCAGGTCGTAATCGTGCAACTTTTCGCCGAGCAGAAGATAGGCGAGCATAGCGACGAACACCGTCTGCAGGTAAAGCAGCATGCTCGCCCGGCTCGCGCCGAGCGTTTCCACGCTTTTGTTGTAGAGATAGTACATCAAGGCACCACCGGGGCCTGCCAGATAGGCGAGCGCGAGAATGCTGTCGACATTCATGGCGGAGCGTTCGTCGTTGAACAATTCCCACAAATGGAAAGGCAAGGCGACCAGCGCACCGGCGCCGAGCAGCAGCACGACCATCGGCAGGAGTTCGATGCCGAATTTGGCGCGGCGCAAAAGCACGGTGTACAGGCCCCAGCAGAACGCGCTGCCGACGATCCACAGCTCGCCGGCGTTGAACTTGAGTTGCAGCAGCGCCGTCAGGTTCCCGTGGGCAACGATGAAAATCATCCCGGCGAGCGCAACCAGCGCGCCAAGCGACTTCCACAGCCCGAGCGGCTCGCCGAGCACGAAACGGGCGAGCACCATCGTCATGACAGGCGACAGCGCCATGATGATGCCGGCCGTGGTGGCATCGGTGTGATTGAGGCCATGGTAGATCATACCCTGGCACAGGGTGAGGCCGATCGCCCCCACGGCGACGACCTCCACAGCGCGAGTGCGCAAAAGCCCGATCATCGCGTCGTGATGACGGTGCACAATCGGCAGCAGGATGGCGCAAGCAAGCGTCAGCCGCCAGAAGCAGAGGCCCCAGGGCGGCATCTCGGGCGCCACCCATTTGGCCGCGATATAGACACCAGCCGAAAGCAGCCAGCACAGGACTGCGGCCGGATAGCCGGTCAAGGAGGATATGGGCCTGACCTCGGGTTGCCCGGCTTGATGCGCTATCGGCATTGCCTGCATGTCATGCCCTCTCCTTCGATGACGTAGGCCCGGCGGGGCAACATAGCCTGCGTCGTTGGGTTGTGCATCCGTTTTGAAAGGACGAGGCGCCGCAAGGACACCGACCCAAACATCAGCAGCCAGGCCGAGGAACTGGCCCACATGACACCTCTTTGAGCATATTCGTGACCCGAAGCGGCGTGGGAACGCAGATCGACATACTCACAGTCTGGAGGTTCCCGAGCCCGGTTTCACGGTTGAGACAGCGTGGAGGCGGAAAATCCGGAGCCTGCAAGCCGCAAAACGCATGTATTCGACCCTGCTAACATTGCCCGGCAGTCGAATGGGTCTAATTATCGTGAGGCAACGGGGGGAATCAGGTGGCTGCCAATCGTCGAAACGACATCCCATCGTCCGAGCGAGGGCTAGGACGGATTCTTGCGGCCGGGGCTGCCCATCCGCGCACAGCTCTGCCCACCGTCGCAACTGTCGTCACGACGGTTGCTGCGCTGTATTTCGGTCGCGAAGTTTTTCTCCCGATTGCCATCGCGCTGCTTTTGACCTTTGCGCTCGCGCCGGTTGTCTCCGCACTGAAGCGCGTCGGATTGCCTCGGCTTCCTGCAGTCCTTCTCAGCGTGATTGGTGCATTTGCGGCTCTGGGCCTGTTCAGCTTCATTGTTGCGACGCAGGTGAGCGAGCTCGCCCAGAACATTTCGGCCTACCAGACAAACATTCTGACCAAGGTGCGTTCCCTCAAGGAGACGGGCGTTGGTGGCGGCATCATTGCCAGGCTAAGCGGGGTGATCGAGCGTGTCGGTCAGGAGATCGACAAGCAGGAGGTGACGCCGCCTACGGCGGACAAGCCCCGCCGCGAGCCTGTTCCCGTCGAGATCGTCGCCCGAGAGCGACCGCTCGAGGTCCTGCAAAACATCATCGGACCGTTGATCAGCCCGTTGGCATCGGCTGGCCTGATCATCATCGTGGTCATCTTCATGTTGCTCGAGCGCGAGGATCTGCGCGACCGGTTTATCCGCCTGGTCGGCTACGGGGATCTCCACCGCACGACAGAAGCATTGCAGGACGCCGGCAAGCGGGTGGGCCGCTATCTGCTCATGCAATTGGTGGTCAACATTGTCTACGCAATACCCATTGCGATCGGGCTTTGGGTGCTCGGCATTCCCAACGCGCTGCTGTGGGGTTTGCTGGCACTGGCGCTTCGCTTCGTTCCCTATATCGGCCCCGTGATAGGCGCGCTGCTGCCATTGTTCCTCGCCTTGGCCGTGGCACCGGGCTGGTCGCTGGTGCTGTGGACCGCTGCACTGTTCATCGTGATGGAACTGGTAACCGGCAATGTCGTCGAACCGTGGCTCTACGGCTCGCGCACGGGACTTTCCCCTTTGGCAATCATCGTTGCGGCGATCTTCTGGACATGGCTGTGGGGGCCGCTCGGCCTGGTCCTTTCGACGCCGCTGACAGTTTGTCTCGTCGTCCTCGGGCGACACGTTCCGCAGTTCGAGTTTCTCGACGTCCTGTTTGGCAACGAGCCCGTCCTCGAACCTCACGCCCGGCTGTATCAGCGGCTCCTGGCCGGCGATCCCGACGAGGCCACTGACCATGCCGAGGAGATCCTCGAGGAGAAGTATCTGATCGATTTCTACGACAAGGTCGCCATTCCTGCTCTCCTTTTGGGCGAGCAGGACCGCATGCGTGGCGTGATGGGCGATCAGCAGCAAAGGCAGGTGGCGGCGAGCGCCCAAATTCTTGTGGCAAATCTTGCCGACGATGCACAGGAAGAAGCAAGCGAGGAAGATGAGCCGACAGCCGTCGCGGAAGGGAGCGCGAGCAACGAACCAGATGGCGTCGAGGAGGAAGAGATCGAGCTGCCCGATGGCAAGGACATGTCGGTGCTTTGTGCCGGCGGTCGGGGGGAACTTGACGACGCCGCTGCCGCCATGCTCGCTCAGGTGCTGGAGGTGCAAGGCGCAACGGTGGCGAAGGCAAGTTTTGTCGATATGGAGCCGGCAGGTATTCGTCGTCTCGACCTAGAGACGATCGACACCGTCGTGGTCGGGTTCCTCAATCGGGACTCCCTCAAGCATGCTCGCTTTCTGGTCCGCCGACTGAAACGCGCCAAGGCAGGTTTGAGAATCGGAATTGTGTTCTGGTCGGACGCGGAGGAAGGAGATGCCTGGAAAGAAGGGCAAGCCCTGGCCGCCGACATCAGCGCCGATTTCGTAGCCAACGGTATGGTCAACGCCGTGCTTGGCGCGCTGTCTCCAGCGCCAGCCGTTCCCCTCAAAGTCGTTTCGAAACGCCGCGATCGACGCCGTCCCGCTCCTCGAAAACGGGCCCCGACGCAGGCGACGGCCGCAACAGCCTAGCCACGACGCTATGTCTCAGATTGCTGCGAAGGCCGAATGGGGTCGAGAGCCGTAGTGACGCCAATCCTCGGATAGGCGTTCATAATTATTTACAAAATCAATATGTTAGGCAAGAAAACTGGCGGAGAGAGCGGGATTCGAACCCGCGTTACGGTCTCCCGTAAACACACTTTCCAGGCGTGCGCCTTCAACCACTCGGCCACCTCTCCGTCCTTGCATTCGCGCCGGCCGGTTTTGCCGCGCGGGTTGGGGAGATGCATCCCTTTGGGAAGTGCGGGGGAGACCCGCGTCACGGGCGCCGCCAACCAGCGGATGCCCTTCCCGGCGCCCGTCAATCAAACAAGGCGCGGGGCTCATCTAGTCGATCCGGCGCCGAATGCCAAGCCATAACGGCAGTCTATTCGCTTTGCCGGCCATGCATCGTTTCGCGGGATCGTCGGCGCCTCCGTTCCAGAAGCGCTGGGGCGCCGAATGGTGTGCACAGGCAACGCCGTGGGGACGGCCGCGCTTGACTTCGCCCCCGGCCACCTGTCGAGTGAGGCAGAGGCTTTGCGGGGGGCATTGTCCGACATGACATCGATTGGCGAAAATCCCGGCAGCGGAACGCCAGCCGGAGGCATCCCAGGCGGGTTGCCGCCCGGGCGTTCGGACCTGTCCTTCATCCCGGTGGTCTGGCTGGCCTTCGTCATGGCGTGGTCGGCCTATGGCCTGGTTTCGGCCTGGTGGCTGGTCGGTAATTCCGGCCTGCCGGACACGGTCTTCTATTTCGTCCTTGGCGCGCTGGCCTTCGATATCATCACCATCCTGTGGGGGCTCTATCTGCTCGGCCTCGCCTTCGGCCGTTCGGCGCACTTCCCGCGCCATTTCACCTTCTGGCAGATCGCCATCATCGTCTTTCTGCTGGCAAGGCAGGCCTATGTGCTGGCTGTGCCGGATTTCGTCTTTTCCCCCAGGAGCATGGCGATCACTGCAGCCGAAATCGGCATCGGCCTGTTCTGCATCTACCTGCTGCGCCGCGATGCCGGACCTGCGGCCGGCTATACCGCGCGGCAAGCGCAAGCGCCGTCAGTCTTCGCCTCGATCGTCGCCGCGCTGCTCGGCACCATTCTCGGCGCGGTCGTCGGCGCCGTCGCCGGCTTCGCGCTGGGTGCTGCCATCGCCGAAGTCACCGACATCAGCTGTTTCGAGGGCGGTTGCGGCTACTTCGCGGTGTTCATCGGCCTTGCCGGGCTGGTGGTCGGCGCCATCGGCGGCGGTATCCTCGGCGTCTGGCTCGTGCATCGGCGCAGCCGAAAGGCGACCATATAGGCGGACGGGGGGCTTCAAATTCGCGTAAGCCGATTGCGCGCCGGGCCTACGCATTCTATCCCTCGTCTTGACCGGATGGTCCTCGGGAGGAGCTTGAGGACCGGAGGAAAGATCTCGATGTTGCGTTTTCTGTTTCGCCTCGCGGCCATGGTCGCACTTTCGGTCGCCGTCATCATGGCGGTGCTTGACGCGACGCGCTCGGTGGCGGCCTCCGCGCTGGTCATGACGCCGCTCAATTCGAGCTGGCTGGCGGTGTCGCCCGACACCCGCGCGGCTTTCGAGACCTTCGTGCGCGCCAAGGCTAGCCCGATAGTATGGGATAGCGGCATCGCCTGGGTGCTTGCCCAGCCCGGCTTTGCCGTGTTCGCGGTCGCTGCCTTGCTGCTCCACGCGATCGGCTACCGGCGCCGGCGGCGAGGCGGAGAATTCGCCCCGGGCTGACGGGATTGTTCCGGCGGACTTGCGACGACAAGGCGGCTCCCGTCCACGGCTGTCACCGCCTTGGGCATGCTTTTCCAAAAGGTCAAAATTCCGCGTGAATTTTGTTTCGGGCCGTGCCAGATTGCCTGGAGCGGGAGGGGAGTACGCTCCTGGCTGATGTCGTATGCCTGCCGGAGAACCGGGCAGGCGGGCGGCGCGTAACGGAAAAAAATAACCGACAGGGTGTGGATCACATGAAACGTATCGTTCTCGGCCTCCTGGCCGCAACCGCAATGGTTCTTCCGGCTTTCGCCGCGGATGTCCAGCCGGCCATCCTCTACGATCTCGGCGGCAAATTCGACAAATCCTTCAACGAGGCTGCCTATCACGGCGCCGAAAAGTTCAAGACCGAGACCGGCACCGCCTATGTCGAGTTCGAAGTGTCCAACGCCTCGCAGCGCGAGCAGGCGCTGCGCCGCTTCGCCGAAGACGGCCGCAATCCGATCGTCATGGCCGGCTTTGCCTGGGAAGATGCGCTGAAGGTTGTCGCGAAGGAATATCCCGACCTTAACTTCGCCATCATCGACGATGCCGTCGACCTGCCCAATGTCCGCTCGCTTGTCTTCAAGGAAAACGAAGGCTCCTATCTCGTCGGCATCATGGCGGCGATGGCCTCGAAGACGAAGAAGGTCTCCTTCATCGGCGGCATGGACATTCCGCTGATCCGCAAGTTCGAATGCGGCTATGTCGGCGGCGCCAAGTCTGCAGGTGCTACCGACGTCATCCAGAACATGACCGGTGACACGCCGGCGGCGTGGAACGATCCGGCCAAGGGCGGCGAGATCGCCAAGACGCAGATCGACCAGGGCTCCGACGTGGTCTATGCCGCGGCCGGCGGCACCGGCGTCGGCGTGCTGCAAGCGGCGGCGGATGCCGGCAAGCTCGGCATCGGCGTCGATTCCAACCAGAACGGCCTGCAGCCCGGCAAGGTGCTGACCTCGATGCTGAAGCGCGTCGACGTGGCCGTCTACACCGCCTTCATGGACGGCAAGAACGGCACCTTCAAAGGCGGCCTGCAAAATCTCGGCCTCAAGGAAGGCGGCGTCGACTATGCCATGGACGACAACAACAAGGCGCTGGTCACCGACGAGATGAAGGCGGCGGTCGAAAAGGCCAAGGCCGACATCATCGCCGGCAAGATCGAGGTGCATGACTACACCGCCGACAACGCCTGCCCGTATTGATAGGCAAGGACTAAGGTTTGGAACCGCCGGGTGAAAGCCCGGCGGTTTTGTTTTGGGGGGTCGTTGAAGATTGGCGAAGGTCTCGGCGACATCCGATCTCCCCCTTGCGGGGAGATGCCTGGCAAGGCAGAGGGGGGTGCTGTCCCTCGGCCTATCAGCCAATTCACGGGTTCATTCCCGGCGGAAGCAATTCAGGCTGGCGATCCTTCACACCCCCCTCTGGCCTGCCGGCCATCTCCCCCGCAAAGGGGGAGATCGGCAGTTCCGGCGTCGCGGGCTCGGCGAAGGCGAGACGGAGTGGGGGAGCACCCTACGCGATTGGCTCGCAGGTCAGGGCAGGAGCGCACTTCCCGCCGACAACAAGCCCAAGAGATAACCCAGCGCAAACACCACGATCAGCGCGATGGCGATGACGGCGCCGCGCCGGCCGCCGAGCGAATGCACACCCACGCCATACGGGCGGCGCTCCAGCTTGCTGATCACCGGCGCCGGCTTAACCTCGTCGTGGCCGACCATACGCATTTGCGGCATTTCGGCGATGCGTTGCGAGATCAGCCGCCAGCGGTCGCTGCCACCCGACGGCGGCCCCGTGCGGTCGAAGACATGCATGCGCTCGGCCAGCCGCATCACCGTGTCGCGGAAGGCGGGATCGGTCTCCAGGTCGCGCTCGGCGCGTTCCCGGTCGCGGTCGTTCATCAGGCCAAGCACATAGTCGCCGGCACGCGCAACGGGATCGCTCTCACTGGCCATCGGCTTCTCCTTGCTACCAGTGCGGTGGTTTGGTTATCGGCACATCCGGCGCCGACTGTTCCTCAAGCGCCATGAAGCGCTCGGTCAGGGCATCGAGCTTGCGCTGCATGCGCTCGATCACCTGCCACTGCTCGGCGATCTGGCCGGACAGTTCTTCAATGGTCTTTTCCTGCTCGGTGGTGCGGATTTCCAGCGTCGTCAGCCGGTCGGCAGGCATGATCATTCGAAATTCCCCAGGTCTCGGTGCACGCAGTTACAAAGTGATGCGACTATTGAGCCTTGTATATTAGTGAATGTGAAGGTCTCCGGCCACGTTCGAAATTGACAATCGCATCGGGATTTGTCGAGAGTGGTCGCTGCGCCGCCAATTGGCACAGACGGGGCATCATGCTAGGCGTTTTGACCAAGCGATAAAAAAATAAGAGTGGGACAGGCTGCATGGCGCAAGCCGCAATCGAACTGATCGGCATCAACAAGAGTTTTGGCGCCGTTCGCGCCAATCGCGACATCAATCTGGAGATCGCGCGCGGCACCATCCACGGCATTGTCGGCGAGAACGGCGCCGGCAAGTCGACGCTGATGTCGATCCTCTACGGCTTCTACCAGGCTGACAGTGGCGAAATCCGCGTCGGCGGCAAGCCGGCGTCGATCAAGACCTCCAATGACGCCATCGCGCTCGGCATCGGCATGGTGCACCAGCACTTCATGCTGGTCGACAATTTCACCGTGCTGGAAAACATCATCCTCGGCGCCGAAAGCGATGCGCTGTTGAAAAAGAGCATCGCCAAGGCGCGCTCCGAACTGGAGCGCCTCGAGCGCGAATACGGGCTGGAAGTCGATCCCGATGCCATCATCGAGGAACTGCCGGTCGGCCTGCAGCAGCGCGTCGAAATCCTCAAGGCGCTTTATCGAGGCGCCGAAATCCTGATCCTCGACGAGCCGACGGGCGTCTTGACGCCGGCCGAGGCCGACCACCTCTTTCGCATCCTCAAGCAATTGAAGGAACAGGGAAAGACGGTGGTGCTGATCACCCACAAGCTGCGCGAGATCATGGCCATCACCGACAATGTCTCGGTCATGCGCCAGGGCACGATGGTGGCGACGCGCGAAACAGCCAAGACGACGGTGGGCGAACTCGCCGAACTGATGGTCGGGCGGCGCGTGCTGCTGCGGGTCGAAAAGGGCGAAGCGGAAGCCGGCGCCGTCAAGCTCGCGGTCAAGAACCTGACGGTGAAGGATTCCCGCGGCGTCACCATGGTCGACGACATCTCCTTCGATATCAAAGCCGGCGAGATTGTCGGCATTGCTGGCGTGGCCGGCAACGGCCAGTCCGAACTGCTGGAGGCGATTTCCGGCATCAGGCACGCCGTGTCAGGCTCGGTCATGCTCGACGGCAAACCGATCGACTTGACCGGCAAGGCCGATCCCGGCGAATTGCGCGATCGGGGCTTGGCGCATGTGCCGGAGGATCGCCACCATGTCGGGCTGGTGCTGGCCTTCGAGGAGAACGAGAATTCGATCCTCGGCTATCATGACGACCCGCGCTATCTCAAAGGGCCGTTCCTCAACATCGATGCGATCATGGCCGACGCCAAGGACAAGATCGAGAAATACGACATTCGTCCCGGCAACCCACGCCTGAAGACGGCGAATTTCTCCGGCGGCAACCAGCAGAAGATCGTGCTGGCGCGAGAAATGGAACAAGACCCGGGTGTTCTCATCGTCGGCCAGCCGACGCGCGGGGTCGATGTCGGCGCCATCGAATTCATCCACAAGCGGCTGATCGCCATGCGCGACCAGGGCAAGGCAGTGCTGGTGGTGTCGGTGGAACTCGACGAGATCCGTTCGCTGTCCGACCGCATCCTGGTGATGTTTGCCGGCCGCATCGTCGGCGAACGCGGCCCGGAGGCGACCGAAGGCGAGCTTGGCCTCTTGATGGCGGGTGTCGAGCGCCAGGAGGCTGCAGAATGAGCACGCCTTACGCCAAATTGCCCGCCTGGGCCGATTATGGGCTGATCCCGCTGATCAATCTGTCGGTGGCCTTCATCGTTGCCGGTTTCGTCGTCATGCTGGTCGGCGAGAACCCGTTCCGCGCCGCTGTCATCCTGGTCGAGGGCGCCTTCGGCAAGGGAACCGGCATCGCCTTCACGCTGTTTTACGCCACCACCTTCATCTTCACCGGCCTGTCGGTGGCGGTGGCCGCGCATTGCGGCCTGTTCAACATCGGCACCGAGGGCCAGGCCTATATTGCCGGCCTCGGCGTGGGCGTGGTCTGTCTCGCCTTCGACAGTGTGTTGCCATGGTGGCTGACCTTCCCGCTGGCGATCGCCGCCGGGGCCGCAGTCGGCGCGCTGTGGGCGCTGATCCCGGCCTATCTGCAGGCCAAGCGCGGTTCGCATATCGTCATCACCACCATCATGTTCAATTTCATCGCTGCCTCGATCATGGTCTATCTCCTGGTCGGGCCGTTGAAGCCGGCTGCCTCGCAGGCGCCGCAGACCCGCAACTTCCTCGCCGGCGCCGAACTGCCCAAGCTCAACTGGATCATCGAACTGTTCGGCGCCAAGATCCGCTCGGCGCCGTTCAACATCTGCTTCCTGCTGGCGCTGGTGATGACCTTCCTGGTCTGGCTGCTGATCTGGCGCACCAAGCTCGGTTATGAGATGCGCACCTATGGCCACAGCCCGAAGGCGGCGCGCTATGCCGGCATTTCGGAGACGCGCATCATCCTCATCGCGATGATGATCTCGGGCGCGTTGGCCGGCATGATGACGCTGAACCCGGTGATGGGCGACCAGCACAATGTGGCGATCGATTTCGTCTCCGGCGCCGGTTTCGTCGGCATCGCCGTGGCGCTGATGGGCCGCCTGCATCCGGTCGGCATCGTGCTGGCGGCGATCCTGTTCGGCATGCTCTATCAAGGTGGCGCCGAACTCGCCTTCGAGATGCCTGCAATTTCTCGCGACATGATCGTCATCATCCAGGGTCTCGTCATCCTGTTTGCCGGTGCGCTGGAGCACATGTTCCGGCCCTACGTCCAGGCGCTGTTCGCTTCGTTCAGTCCAAGGTCGGTCGGCATTGAAGCGGTCAAAGGGAAGGGCGCCTGAGATGGATGTGTTCATCGCCATCGTGCAGATACTCGACTCGACCATACGCTTGTCGGTGCCGCTGCTGCTCGCCTGCCTCGCCGGCCTCTATTCGGAACGCGCAGGTGTTTTCGACATCGGGCTGGAAGGCAAGATGCTGGTCGGCGCCTTTGCCGGTGCGGCCGCAGCTTCGGTCTTCCATTCGGCCTTCCTCGGTCTCGGCATGGCGATCGTGATGTCGGTCGCCTTTGCCCTGGTGCACGGCTTCGCCTCGATCACCCACCGCGGCAATCAGATCGTCTCCGGTGTGGCTATCAACTTCGTCGCCGCCGGGTCGACCATCATTCTGGGCCAGGCCTGGTTCCAGCAAGGTGGGCGAACGCCGGCGCTGCAGCCGGGCGAGCGCTTCGAGGCCATCACTCTGCCTGGCGCGGCCGCCATCCACGACGTGCCGATCATCGGACCGATCTATTCCGAGCTTCTGTCCGGGCACTCGATCCTGGTCTATCTCGCTTTCGCTATGGTGCCGTTCACCTGGTGGGTGCTGTTTCGTACCCGCTTCGGCCTCAGGCTGCGCGCGGTCGGCGAGAACCCGGCCGCCGTCGACACCGCCGGTATCTCGGTCGCCTGGCTGCGCTACCGGGCGCTGATCTGCACGGGTATCCTCACTGGAATCGCCGGCGCCTATCTGTCGATGGTGCAGAATGGCGGCTTCGTGAAGGACATGACAGCAGGCAAGGGCTACATCGCGCTGGCGGCGCTGATCTTCGCCAAATGGCGGCCGGTCAACGCCATGTTCGCCTGCCTTCTGTTCGGCTTCCTCGACGCGGCTGCGATCCGCCTGCAGGGCTCACCGCTGCCGCTCATCGGCAAGGTGCCGGTGCAGTTCATGCAGGCGCTGCCCTATGTGCTGACCGTGATCCTGCTGGCCGGCTTCATCGGCAAGGCGATCCCGCCACGCGCCGGCGGCGTGCCCTATGTCAAGGAACGTTGATCCGGGCAGGCTAGTCTGGGACCGCTGAGCCGAACACGCGGCTCGGTGCTTGAAAGGCGCGAGGAAAACGCAAAGCGCCGGGTTTTGACCATGATCGTCGGAGAGAACACCTGAATGTCGCATGATCTGTTCGAAGCCGCGCAAGAGGCCATGGCCAAGGCCTACGCGCCCTATTCGAAGTTTCCGGTGGGTGCGGCGTTGCGCACCGAGGACGGCCGTGTCTTCACCGGCGCCAACATCGAGGTGGCATCCTATCCGGAAGGCTGGTGCGCCGAGACCACGGCGCTCGGCCACTACATCATGGGCGGCGGCGGCAAGATCGTGGAGATCGCAGTCATTGCCTCGCGCATGGCGAAGTGCTCGCCCTGCGGCGGCTGCCGGCAGAGGCTGGCGGAGTTCTGCCGGCCGGACACGAAACTCTACCTCTGCGACAATGGCGGCGTGGTCGAGACCGTGACCATGGGCGACATGCTGCCCTACGGATTCCGCGGCGACATTTTGAAATGAAGATTGGCTGACATGAAAGAAGCTTTGGACCATCTCGTTGAACGACTGGACGGGTTGGCGCCGACCACCGCCATGGTGCTGGGGTCGGGCCTTGGCGGGCTTGTCGACCAGGTCGAAAATGCCGTGCGCGTTTCCTATGCCGACCTGCCTGGTTTCCCCCGCAGCGGCGTTACCGGCCATGCCGGCGAGGTGGTGGCGGGGCTGTTTGCCGGCACGCCGGTGCTGATGCTGTCGGGCCGCGCCCACTATTACGAGCACGGCGTTGCCGCGGCGATGCGGCCGGCGCTGGAGGTGCTCGCCGGCATCGGCATCACCAAGCTGATCCTGACCAACGCCGCCGGTTCGGTCGATCCCGATATGCCGCCGGGATCGGTGATGCTGATCACCGATCATATCAATTTCTCCGGTTCCAACCCGCTGATCGGCGAGCCGAGCGATCGCCGCTTCGTCGGCCTGACCGAGGCCTATGACGTCGGCCTGCGTGCGGCGATCGAACGCGCCGCCAAGGCCACCGGGACCCGGCTGCATCAAGGCGTCTATATGTGGTTTTCCGGCCCCTGCTTCGAGACGCCGGCCGAAATCCGCATGGCCCGTATCATGGGCGCCAATGCGGTGGGCATGTCGACCGTGCCGGAGGTCATCCTCGCCCGCTTCCTTGGCCTGCGCGTTGCCGCCTGTTCGGTGATTACCAACCTCGCCGCCGGAATGACCGGGGCGGAGCTGTCGCATCAGGAGACCAAGGACATGGCGCCGATCGGCGGCGCGCGGCTGGCGACGATCCTCGCGCATGTGTTCCAGGACGGGTTGCCGGAGCCGAAGGGCGACGACGCCTGATGCTTCCGCAGGAAATCATCCGCCGCAAGCGCGACGGCCAGAAACTGTCGGCGCAGGAGATAGCGGCCTTCGTCGCCGGCGTGACCTCAGGCAGCGTTTCGGACGGCCAGGTTGGCGCCTTCGCCATGGCGGTGTTCTTCAACGGCATGAGCCGTGACGAAGCGGTGGCGCTGACGCTGGCGATGCGCGATTCCGGCGATGTGCTCGACTGGTCCGACCTGCCGGGTCCGGTCACCGACAAGCATTCGACCGGCGGCGTCGGTGACAATGTCTCGCTGATGCTGGCGCCGATCGTCGCCGCCTGCGGCGCCTATGTGCCGATGATCTCAGGCCGCGGCCTCGGCCACACCGGCGGCACGCTAGACAAGATGGACGCCATTCCAGGCTATATCAGCCAGCCGGATGTTGCGCGTTTCCGCAAGACGGTGCTGGAGACCGGCTGCGCCATCATCGGCCAGACCGCCGACCTCGCGCCCGCCGATCGCCGCCTCTATGCAATCCGTGACGTCACCGGAACGGTGGAATCCGTGCCGCTGATCACCGCCTCGATCCTGTCGAAGAAGCTGGCGGCCGGCCTGCAGTCGCTGGTGCTCGACGTCAAGGTCGGCAATGGCGCCTTCATGGAGAAGTCGCGCGATGCGACCGCACTGGCCAACAGCCTGGTCGAGGTCGCCAATGGCGCCGGCCTGAAGGCCTCGGCACTGGTCACCGGCATGAACGAGCCGCTGGCGTCGGCAGCCGGCAATGCGGTCGAGGTGCGCAACGCCGTCGACTTCCTGACCGGGCGGTTCCGCGACAAGCGGCTAGAGGATGTGACGCTGGCGCTTGCCGCAGAGATGCTGCAGTCGACGGGACTGGTGTCATCCCAGCAAGATGGTCTCAGGCGCGCCGCCGAAACGCTGGCCGGTGGCCGCGCGGCGGCCATTTTCGCGCGCATGGTGGCGGCGCTTGGCGGTCCCGCCGATTTCGTCGAGAAGCCGGAGAAATACCTGCCCAAAGCGGCGGTGGAGTTTACGGTCAAGGCAACCGAAAACGGCTTTGTCACGGGGATTGCCACCCGCGACATCGGCCTTGCCGTGGTCGGGCTCGGCGGCGGGCGGACGCGGCCGGACGACAGGATCGATCATGCGGTCGGTATCACCAGGCTGCTGCCGAGCGGCGCCGAGGTGCGATCCGGCGATGCGCTGGCGCTGGTCCATGCCCGCACGGATGCGGAAGCCGCGGCCGCCGCGGCCGCTGTGCTTTCGGCCTACACGATCGGGGCTTCGAAGCCGGCCGCCGACAAGACCGTCATCCGCCGGGTGCTGGCGCGCGGTTAGTGGAAGGTGCTACTGCACGAGCAGCAAGGTGCCGTTTTCGACCTGGTATTTTGCCAGCCGCTGCAAAAAGCTCATGCCGATCAGGTTGGTGTGCAGCGCCCTGTCGTCGAGCACCACCGCCTGGATGTTGTCGACGCTGATCTTGCCGATCTGCAGGCGGTCGATGTTGACCACGGCTGCCCTGATCGCGCCGTTGGCGGTGTTGACCTGATGGCTGAAATCCGACGGGCTGAGCGAGATGCCGATGCGGCGCGCCGTCGAAGTGTTGATGGCGACCAGCGTGGCGCCGGTGTCGATCATGCCGTCGACCTGGCGGCCGTTGAGCTTGAAGGCGGAGGTGAAATGGCCGCGCTCGTCAGCCGCCACAGTGACCTTGCGGCCGGTGGGCAGCGGTGCCGCCGGTTTGTCGGGAACCGAGGCGAGGTTCAGCTCGGGCTGCGGTTGCGCGGCCGGCTTGCTGGCGACGGTCGACTTCAGCAGGCCGTCGAGCATTTGCGGGTTCGACTGGTAGACGATCGGAATCGACGCCGATGTTCCGGCAAACACGCCCAGAATGAGAAGCTTGCGCAGCATGGATGGACCTTCGTGAAGGGCCATTCTTGTCTGCACATGGTGTTTGCCGCTTTAACGCCGGCCCGAAACCGACGCTTTGCGTAAACGGGCGGTAAACGAGACTTTGTCAGCCGGCTTTGCCAGCCGCCGTCATTTGGTCCCGTACATGCGGTCGCCGGCATCGCCGAGGCCGGGCATAATGTAGCCCTTCTCGTTGAGCTGGCGGTCGATTGAGGCGGTGAACACCGGAACATCCGGATGCGCCTTGGTGAAGCGCTCGATGCCCTCTGGTGCCGCCAGCAGGCAGAGGAAGCGAATGTTGGTGGCGCCGCGCCCCTTCAGCTTGTCGATGGCCGCGATCGCCGAATTGGCGGTCGCCAGCATCGGGTCGACGACAATCACCAGCCGGTCGGCGAGATCGCTCGGGGCCTTGAAGAAATATTCCACCGCCTCCAGCGTCTCGTGGTCGCGGTAGAGCCCGATATGGGCGACGCGCGCCGCCGGCACCAGGTCGAGCAGGCCTTCGAGCAAGCCGTTGCCGGCACGCAGCACCGAGGCGAAGACCAGCTTCTTGCCCTCCAGCGTCGGCGCCTCCATGGTCTCGATCGGCGTCACGATGGTGGTCGTCGTCAGTTCGAGGTTGCGGGTGACCTCGTAGCCGAGCAGCAGCGAGATCTCGCGCAGCAGCCGCCTGAAGCCGGCTGTCGACGTCTCCTTCTTGCGCATAATGGTCAGCTTGTGCTGGACAAGCGGGTGGTCGACGACGGTGACGCCCTGCATGGGTTGCTCCTGAAATTTTCGCTGCTTGCAACAACCCTAGCGACAATGCGCCGGCCAAGGAACCGCCTGGCGGCGCCGGCCACAGCTTTGTCGCGGGAAATCAGCGCGCGACGGCGTTCAGCCGCGCAAGAAGCGCCGTCTTGGTCTTCCTATCGACGAAAGCGGCCTCGATCGCCGTCTTGGTGACGGCGGTCAGCGCCTTTTCGTTCATGCCGAAATGCTCGGCGGCAATGTCGTATTCTCGCTTCAGCGAGGTCCAGAAATAGGGCGGGTCGTCGGAGTTCAGCGTCACCTTGCAGCCGGCTGCCTGCAGGGCGGTGAAGGGATGGTCGGCGAAAGTCTCGTAGACCTTGAGCGCGATGTTGGAGCCGGGGCAGCATTCGAGCACGATGCCCTCATCGGCGATGCGCCTGACCAGGTCGGGGTTTTCGATGGCGCGCACGCCATGGCCAATGCGCGAGGGGCGGATGTGGTCGAGGGCTGCCTGCACCGTCTCCCAGCCGGTCAGTTCGCCGGCATGGATGGTGATGCCGAGGCCGGCTTCGCGGGCGATCTCGAAAGCCCTGACATAATCCTCCATCTCGCCGATACGCTCGTCGCCGGCGACGCCGAAGCCGGTGACTAGCGAATTGCCGCAACGCGCGGCGAAGCGTGCCGCCTGCTCGATCGATTCGACGCCGACATGACGCACGCCGGTGACGATCATGCGGCCCTCAATGCCGGTCTTGGCTTTGGCGCGCAGCATGCCTTCGCCGAGCGCGTCGGTATAGGCCTTGGGTGACAGGCCGGCCCTGACGGCATGATCGGGCGAGGTGAAGACTTCAGAATAGATGGCGCCGTCGCGGGCAAGGCTGGTCAAATAATGGTCGGCGAGGCGCGCATAATCCTCCTCGGTGCGGAACAAATCGGAGGAAAAATCGTAAGCCGCGAGGAAGGTGGTGAAGTCATGCCAGACGAACGAGCCGTTCTGGATATAGGGAGAAGTGTCCTTGCCATATTTCTGCGCCTGGCGAATGACGAGTTCGGGCGCCGCTGCCCCTTCAATATGGCAGTGCAATTCTGCTTTCAAAGGCATTCAAATATCCCGTCGGTCAGTCCAGGTCTTGAAAACCCGCCACCTGGAAGCGCGGCTGAACACCGCGCCTTAAACAATAGCGCCCGCACCATCGATCGGCTATGGTCCCGCCGGTTTTATGACGGATCAAAATAATGTCAGTTGAGAGAACCACGGCCGCGGGCGGCATGGAAACCTCCTATGGTTTCAAGAGCGTAGGACCAGGCGACAAGCAGCCTCTGGTCAACGAGGTTTTCCACAAGGTGGCGAACCGCTACGACCTGATGAACGACCTGATGTCGGCCGGACTGCACCGGCTGTGGAAGGACGCCATGGTGACATGGCTCAATCCGCCGAAACGTCCGGGCTGGAAAGTGCTCGACGTGGCCGGCGGCACCGGCGACATCGCCTTCCGCATCGTCGACGCCAGCCACGGCAATGCGCATGCCACGGTGCTCGACATCAATGGCTCAATGCTCAGCGTCGGCCGCGACCGAGCTGAGAAGAAGGGGCTCTCCGGCAACACCGATTTCGTCGAGGCCAATGCCGAAGAACTGCCTTTTGCAGACGCTACCTTCGACGCCTACACCATCGCTTTCGGCATCCGCAACGTGCCGCGCATCGATGTCGCGCTCAGCGAGGCATTCCGCGTGCTGAAGCCCGGCGGGCGGTTCCTGTGCCTGGAATTTTCCGAAGTCGAGATGCCGCTGCTCGACAAGGTCTACGAAGCCTGGTCGTTCAACGCCATTCCGCAGATCGGCAAGATGGTGACCGGCGACGGCGAGCCCTATTCCTACCTGGTCGAATCGATCCGCAAATTTCCCAACCAGCAGAACTTTGCTTCGATGATCACCCGGGCCGGCTTCGAGCGGGTATCGTTCCGCAACTATTCCGGCGGAATTGCCGCGCTGCATTCGGGCTGGAAGCTTTGAGGCAGGACAGTTTGCAGCGGGCCAATTTGCAGCAGGTCAATTTGCAGCAGGTTTGGGCATGAGCAGCGTCGGCGCCGCCTTTCGGCTCGCACGGGCCGGCTGGGTGCTGGTCCGCGAGGGCGTGATCGCAGCACTTCCGGGCGACGAGCTCAGCGGCCTGCCGAAATTCGGCTGGCGCATGGCGCGGCTGTTTACCCGCCGTCGCGCGCTTGCCTATGAGCGCAGCGACCGGCTGGCCAAGGCGGTGGTCCGGCTTGGGCCCTCTTACGTCAAGCTAGGTCAGTTCCTGGCGACGCGGCCCGATGTCGTCGGCAACGACATGGCGCTCGACCTCGCCATGCTGCAGGACAAGATGCACACCTTCCCGCAGGCGGACGCTGTGGCGGCTATCGAGGGCTCGCTCGGGCGTAAGATCGGCGAGCTCTATACCGAGTTCGGCGATCCCGTCGCGGCGGCCTCCATCGCCCAGGTTCATCCTGCGCAAGCCATTCACGATGGCGTTGATACCAAGGTGGCGGTGAAGGTGATCCGGCCGGGCGTGCGCCGCCGCTTCTTCCAGGATCTCGAAAGCTATTTCCTCGCCGCCCACCTGCAGGAGAAATACATCCCGTCATCGCGCCGGCTGCGGCCGGTCGAGGTGACCGAGACGCTGGCGCAGACCACCAAGGTCGAGATGGATCTTCGGCTCGAGGCGGCCGCGCTTTCCGAGCTCGGCGAAAACACCAAGGATGATCCCGGTTTTCGCGTGCCGTCGGTCGACTGGGAACGCACCGGCCGCGACGTGCTGACCATGGAATGGGTCGACGGCGTCAAAATGAACGACGTGGCTGGTCTCGTGGCTGTCGGTCACGATCTCAAGGCCATCGCCACCAATCTGATCCAGTCGTTCCTGCGCCACACGTTGCGCGACGGCTTCTTCCATGCCGACATGCATCCGGGCAATCTGTTCGTCGAGGCGAACGGCGATATCGTCGCCGTCGATCTCGGCATTGCCGGGCGACTCGGCAAGAAGGAGCGCCGCTTCCTCGCCGAAATCCTCTACGGCTTCATCACCCGCGACTATCTGCGCGTGGCCGAAGTCCATTTCGAGGCCGGCTATGTGCCGCGCCAGCACAATGTCGCGGCCTTCGCCCAGGCGATCCGCGCCATTGGCGAGCCGATCCATGGCCAGCCGGCCGAGACCATCTCGATGGCCAAGCTTCTGACGCTGCTGTTCGAGGTCACCGAACTGTTCGACATGGCGACGCGGCCGGAACTGATCCTGCTGCAGAAGACCATGGTGGTGGTCGAAGGTGTGGCGCGCACGCTCGATCCGGCCTTCAACATGTGGAAGACGTCCGAGCCGGTGGTCGGCCAGTGGATCGCCGGCAATCTTGGCCCGAGCGGACTTTTGATGGATGCGCGCGACAGCGCCAAGGCGCTGCTGGCGCTGGCGCGCCAAGCACCCGACCTCGCCGCCCGCACCGAGCGGCTGTCGCGGGAGATCGATTTGATGGCCGAGCACGGGCTGCGTTTCGACGAGGCGACATCGCGCGCCATCGGCAAGGCTGAAGCCCGCTACACACGCTCAGGCCGGCTGGCGCTATGGGTGATCGCGCTGACGCTGGTCTATATTGCCTGGAAGCTGCTTTAGCCGTCTGCCGGGAACGGCTTGTCTCAAAATGATAGCATTGCTATCGTTGCATTCGGCGATTTCGAGCAGAGTGCAATCATATGGCCAGCATCACCATTCGCAACCTTGACGACGAGGTCAAGGACCTGCTGCGCCGGCTTGCGGCGGAGAACGATCGCTCGATGGAAGAGCAGGCGCGGGTGATGATCCGCGCCGCGGTCGAGGGACAGCTTGGCCCCTCTGGCCGCATCGATCGGATCGAAGAGACGCTGCGCGAACTGGCTGTTGCACGCAGCCCGGCAGCACCGGTCGTTGCCGTGGCGAGCAAGACTCTGTCGAGGGGCAGCCTCTCCGGCAAGCGCATCCTGCTGATCATCGGCGGCGGTATCGCCGCCTACAAGGCGCTCGACCTGATCCGCCGGCTGCGCGAGCGCGGTGCAGCGGTGCGCGTGGTGATGACATCGGCCGCGCAGGAGTTCGTCACCACGCTGTCGGCCGGTGCGCTTTCAGCCGACCATGTCTTCACCGAACTGTTCGACCGCAATGACGAGCACGATGTCGGCCATATCAGGCTGTCGCGCGAGGCCGACCTTTTGGTGGTGGCGCCGGCCACCGCCGACCTGATGGCCAAGCTCGCCAATGGCCATGCCAACGACCTCGCCTCCACCGTGCTGCTCGCCACCGACAAGAAGGTTTTGCTGGCGCCGGCGATGAACCCGAAAATGTGGTCGCATGCCGCGACGCGCCGCAACCGGGCGACCCTCGCCAAGGACGGCATCGCCTTCGTCGGCCCGGCCAAGGGCGAGATGGCGGAAAGCAACGAGGCCGGCGAGGGCCGCATGGCCGAGCCGCTGGAGATCGTGGCAGTGATCGAAGCGATGCTCGACAGCAAGCCGAAGCCGCTCGCCGGCCGCCGGATCATTGTTACTTCGGGACCGACGCATGAGCCGATCGACCCGGTGCGATACATCGCCAACCGCTCGTCGGGCAAGCAGGGTCATGCGATCGCGGCAGCGCTGGCGACGCTCGGCGCCGATGTCCAACTGGTCTCCGGTCCTGTGAGCATTGCCGATCCGGCCGGCGTTGCGACGACGCATGTCGAGACCGCAAGCGAGATGAAGGCCGCCGTCGAGAGCCTACTGCCGGCGGACGCCGCTGTGTTCGTGGCGGCCGTCGCTGACTGGCGCACCGCCAACTTGGCCGGCGAGAAGATCAAGAAGGTGGCAGGTGAGGGGCCGCCGGCGCTGCAGATGGTCGAAAACCCCGACATTCTCGCCGGCGTCGGCCATCACCAGAAGCGGCCGGGCCTGGTCGTCGGCTTCGCCGCCGAGACGCAGGACCTGATTGCCAATGCCGAGGCCAAGTTGAAGAAGAAGGGCGCCGATTTCATCGTCGCCAATGACGTCTCGCATGAAAGCGGCGTCGGTCCCACCGGCGTCATGGGCGGCGATCGCAACAGAGTGCGCATCGTCTCCAAATCCGGCGTTGAGGAATGGCCGGAAATGGGCAAGGACGAAGTGGCGGCGCGGCTCGCTGCGCTCATCGCCGAAAGGCTGAAGACGATCGTGGTCTGAGCGGCCGCTCTGGCCGCCGATACTCACTCGGCGGCGATGCCGGGAGCGCTCGCTGCAAGCCCGGCTTCAATCGACTCCGCGATGATCCGCAGGCCGAGATCCAGTTCCTGTTCGGAGATGGTCAGCGGCGGGGCGATGCGGAAGACGCCGCCCATGCCGGGAAGCTTGACGATGTTCATGCTGAGACCGCGCCGGAACGCCTCCGCCGCGATCGTGGCGCCGAGCTGATGATCGGGCTGCTTGCCGTCCTTGACGATCTCGACGCCGAGCAGAAGGCCACGCCCGCGCACGTCGCCGACGCATTCATAGCGCTGCTTGAGCCGCGACAGCCCGTCGAACAATCGTCCGCCCATGTGCCGGGCGCGGTCGACCAGCCGCTCCTCCTCCACCACATCGAGCACGGCGAGGCCGACGGCCGCCGGCAGCGGGTCGGAGACATGCGTGGTGTAGAACAGGAAGCCTTTCTCGTGCGCGGCGTCTTCTATGTCGGCTGTCGTCATCACGGCCGACAGCGGCAGGCCGGCGCCGATGGTCTTGGACAGGGTAAGAATATCGGGCGTGACGCCGTCCCTCTGGAAGGCGAACATGTCGCCGGTGCGGCCAATGCCGGTCTGTGCCTCGTCGAGGATAAGCAGCATGCCGCGCTCGCCGCATTTCTGTTTGAGTGCCGCCAGATAGCCGCGCGGCAGTTCCAATATGCCGCCGCTCGACAGGATCGGCTCGGCGACGAAGGCCGCCAGGCTCCCCGTCGACTGGCTGTCGACGAGGTCGAAGGCATCGTCGAGTTCGGTGCGCCAGTCGAGCGAGCCGTCCGCGTGCCTGAAACGCGGCCGGAAACTGTTGGGGGCGGGGATGGCCAGCGATCCGACCGTGGCCGGTCCGTAGCCCTTGCGGCCGGCGCTGTAGGTCGCCGATGCCGCGGCCCCGGTCATGCCGTGCCAGCTCTTGGAGAAGGCGACGACCTCGTGCTTGCCGGTCACCAGCTTGGCCATGCGGATCGCGGCTTCATTCGATTCAGCACCGGTCGAAAGCAGCATGACCCGGTCGAGTCCTGGCGCCAGTGCCGCAAGGCGTTCGGCAAGCTCGACCACCGGTCGCGACAGCATGCCGCTGAAAAGATGCGCGACCTCCGCGACTTGGCGGGTCACCGTCGAAACGATCCTGGGGTGGGAATGGCCGAGCAGCGCGCTCATCTGACCGGAGGTGAAGTCGAGGATCGGCCTGTCGTCGGCATCGTAGACGAAGGAGCCAACAGCGCGCTCGATGATGGCGGGCTCGAAGCTGCCGCCATAGCGTATCAAATGCTTCTGCGCCGCCGCCCAGAATTCGCGATCCGCGTTTTTCGACATGCCGCTGCTCCATCAAACCGACCAGAGGAAAAAATAGCCGATGGCGCGGATACAGTAAAATTGATAGTAATCGGATTCCGATATCAATGGAATTGATATGCAGGCTCCACTCGACCTCAAGCTGCTGACGACCTTCGTGCGTGCGGCACATTCGGGAACACTGAGCGCGGTGGCCATACAGGTCGGGCGCACCCAGTCGGCCGTGACCATGCAGATACAACGGCTCGAGGAGGCACTGGGCCAAAACCTGTTTCATCGCAGCGGCAGCGGCGTGCGGCTGACCGGCAGCGGCGAGCGGTTCCTCGCCTATGCCGAGCGCCTGCTCAAAATCCATGATGAAGCGATCTCGGCGCTGTCCGAGAAGGGCCTGCACGGCTCGATCATTTTCGGTAGCCCCGAGGATTATCTGAGCGCCTTCTTTCCCGCCCTCCTGAAGAGTTTCGGCACGATGTATCCCGATGTCGAGATCAAGGTTGTCTCGGCGCCGACGGTCGAATTGCGGACGCTGCTCAACGCACGCCAGATCGACCTGGCACTGGTTTCGAATGCGCATGATGCACAAGGCGTGGTGCGCACGGAAAGTCTCGTCTGGGTCGGTAGCAAACCGGCGCTCGACCTCTACGATTTTGGCGACACCGTGCCGTTGGCGCTGTCGGCGTCGAACGCTGTCGACCACAGAGCGGCGTGCGAGGCCATGGTCCGCGCCGGGCTGCGCTACAAAATCGCCTACGCCAGCAACAGCCTTGCCGGGTTGATCGCGGTGGCGCGGTCGGGTCTCGCCGTCAGCGTGATGGCACAGGAGGCGGTGCCATCCGACCTGCATATTCTGCCGCTGCCGCCACTGCCGCGCCTTGGCATTCTGATTGCCTTTGCCGACACCGAGCGGTCGCCTGCGGTGGAGGCGTTTGCCAATCACATCCGCAGCGTTCTTCCGTCGCTTTGAGCGCTGGCCGGCCGGAGGCGACCGGCCAGTTTTCCGGCTGTGGCCTCAGCCTGCCGCCAATTGCGGCCGGCTTGCCGTCAAAGCCATCCTCAGCGCCGCCAGGCAGCCGACAATGCCGAGCGGCACGAAGGCGAGGAACAGCCAGCCGGCGACGCTGGCCGCCGCATCGCGGTTCAGCCCTGCGGAGAAGCCGCTGGCATTGGCGATGATGCCGGCGACGGCAGCGCCGACGGCGTAGCCGATGCGCTGCATGGTCGGCACGGCGGCCGAGGCAATCGTCTGCTCGCCATCGCGAGCCGAGGCGACGATGATCCGCGTCAGGAACGGCCAGGTGACGCCGAAGCCACCGCCTTGCAGCAGGGCGCAGACCAGGATCAGCGGGATCGACCCCGACGGGATCGAGTAAGCGAAACCGGCGAGGCCGGATGCAATCATCAGCGCGCCGATGACGATGATCTGCCGTTCGCGCTCCAGCGGCGCATTGGCGACGGCAATCGACAGGATCGACCAGGCGATCGATTCGGCGGCGATGATGTAGCCGGTGGTCAGGATCGGGATGCCGTGCAGCGTGGTCAGCAGCAGTGGCCCGTAGATCGAGAAGGAGACCGTCGCCACCGAAAAGGCGGCGACCACGGTCATGCCGCTGCCGACCGGCGACCGCCACGAAAACAGCTGTGAGGGGAACAGCCGCGAGCGCGGCTTCATGGCGTCGACGAATACGAACAGCGCCAGGCCGGCGAGGCCGAGGATGAGCAGCAGCGAGGAGCGCAGCAGGGCGACGTCGACGCCGGCGGTGGCGATCAGCACGACAGCGATGGCGAGACAGCCAAGTGCGGCATAGGGGAAGGGTGGCGAGGTGCCGGCGGCGGCTTGCGGCTTTGTCGCTTCCGGCGTGTTCAGCACGATGAAGCTCGCCAGCGCCATGGCGATGCCGCCGAGCACGAAGACGCCGAAGGCCCAGCGCCAGGACAGCAGCTCGACCATGATGGCGCCGAGCATCGGGCCGCTGAAGGCGGCGACGCCCCAGATCGCCGACATGATGCCGAACAGCTGCGGCCAAATCCTACGGTCGAACAGCCGCTCGACCGAGACGAAGGCCAGCGACACCAGCGCGCCGCCGCCGAGACCCTCGACCAGGCGGCCGGCGAGAAACACCGGCATGGATGGCGCGGTGGCGCAGATCAGCGCGCCGGCGGCATAGAGCAGAGCGGCGACCGTGACGTTGGAGCGCAGCGCGACATAGCTGACCATGCGCCCCGCGGCAGCACCGGCGACGATGGCGCCCAGTTCGTAGACCGCCAGCGACCAGCCGACGAACTGAACGCCGGCGAGGTCGCCTACCATGGCCGGCATGACGGTTGCCACCATCGTCTCGTTGGTGGCGTGCAGCAGGATGCCGAGGCTGATGAAGCAGAAGCGCGCGAGGTCGCCGCTTTCCCACAATGCCCGCCAGTCGACTTTGTTGCTGGTGATGTCAGTCATCATTCCTACCCTGCCTTGCATATCTCGATGTCGGCGCATGGCACCAGAAGCCAGCAAGGGTTTCCGGCGGGGCCATGCGCGCTGTTTCAGTCAGGGCAGGCTTGTAAAACCTCAACCATGGTTGAGTTCAAGCGGCTTTTTTCGCCCTCACTTCGTCATCCCAGGGCGGAGCGTCGCGAAGCGGCGCGCAGACCCTGGGATCCATGCCGCGACCGCCGTGAAGGGCACAGCGGTGCAGAATTCTGCACCGTGGCGGTGCTCGAGAGTCCCGGCATGGATCCTCGGGTCTGCGCCGCGTCGCTACGCTCCTTGCTTCGCCCGTGGATGACGAAGCGATGGGCGCCCTCATCACTGCAATCAGTTCTCGGTGCTGCGCAGCTGGAACTGGCTGACGCCGATGGCGATGTTGATGCCGGTCTGGGTCTGCAGGCTGAGCGGCTGCAAGGTGAAGGCCTGCGAGGAACCGCCGACCAGCAGATTGGCGCCGGCGCCGACCGCCGCCGTCACTTCGGCGCTGGCGCCGACATAGTCGCCAGCCAGCGCCCCCGGGGCATAAATGTTCTTCAGCGGCGTCAGCACCAGCCACTGCATGACGGTCTGCTTGGTGGTGCCGATGTCGAGCCCGTATTTGTTGACGGCGCCGAAATAGGCTTCCGGCGAAAAGCTCTTGTCGGCCGGGGTGAAGGTGCAGCTCAGATCCTTGCTGGAGCCGAAGATGAAGCCGGTGCCGCCGCCTATGGCGCAATCGAGCACGCCGAGTTCTATGCCCTGGTCCTGCGCTTGAGCCTGTTCTGCCCAGGCAATGGCGATGATGGCGGCGGCGATGGTCTTCAGCACGGCGGTTCCCCCCAAAAAGCATACGGCGCGAAACAGTATCCTGTTCCGCGCCGCACGTAGAGGGATCAGTCGATCCTTATTTGCCGATACTTACTTGAACGAGTGGATCAGCTCCAGCGAGGTCACCGCCACCGCCACATTGACGCCGGTCTGCGCCTGGACGCTGAGCGGCTCCAGCACAAAGGCGCCGTCCAGCCCGCCGACCAGCAGATTGGCACCGCCGCCGGTCACGACGCTCGCCTCGGCGTTGACGCCGTAATAATGGCCGGCAAGGTCGCCCCCGTCATGGCTGCGGGTGGCGGCCAGAACAGCCCACACCAACTGGCCCTGATGCGTCTGGCCGAGATCGACGCCGAGCTTGGAGATCATCCCCGTGTATTTCTCGGACGGCCCATGGTGGTAGGGGCGGAAGGTGCAGTCGACGCCCTTGTTCGACGTGACGACGTAACCGACGCCACCGTCGATGGTGCAATCGAGCGTGCCGAGTTGAAGCTTGCCGGCGCTGGCGGGAACGGCAAACAGCGTCGTGGCGAGCGCTGCGGCGCAGCCGAGTTTCTTGATCATGGGTCAGTCCTTTCGAAAAATTGCCTTCAACAACGGTTGAACGGCCCGGAGCGTTCCGCTGAAAACTTGGCGCGATCAAGGCAAGGGTTAACGCTTTGCCCCTCGGTGGTTAAGATTGAGTGATGGCGTGTCGGCCAGAGCTCAGTGGCGCCACAGGCGCCCGAGCGCCGACCAGGCCTTGTCCAGCGGGCCTGGGTCCGGCAAATCGACCAGCACCGTGCCGTGGAAATCCTCGGGATAGCGCCGGTAGAAGTCGATGTCGTTGACGGGCCGCCGTCCGCGAAGGCCGCGGCGCATGTCGGGATGCGGCTTCAGCGGGGAGTGGGCCAGCTGCCCCGCCTTCTCAGCCAGCTCTTCAAAATCCTGCTCTATGAAATCATCCACGTCGAAGGCGATTTTCGACCTGATATAGCCAT
Organism: Mesorhizobium sp. P2_D6; assembly: GCF_056404315.1. Classification (NCBI taxonomy): domain Bacteria; kingdom Pseudomonadati; phylum Pseudomonadota; class Alphaproteobacteria; order Hyphomicrobiales; family Phyllobacteriaceae; genus Mesorhizobium; species Mesorhizobium sp. P2_D6. The sequence goes on from NZ_JBFUEG010000013.1 coordinate 50,163, forward strand.
TGGTGTTGATGCGATGCGCGATGAACTTCAGCATCTTCCACACCGGGGCGTCGCTGTTGTCCGTTCCGTCATTCTCCACGGCCAGGATGAGGTAGTAGGCCGGCTGGCCCAGCCAGAACATGGTCAACGCCGTGGCCTTGTCGCATTGCGGCTGGCGCGCGATCCAGAACAGAGGGTCGATGTCGCAATCCCGGTTGAAGTCGAGGACGGCCCGGTGCCAATCGTCGGGAGAGGCAGTTTCAAGCCAGGCGATCTGTCGCTGGATCTGGAGTTCGTTGTCATCCATCGCGGTGCCGTTCCGATGTCGCGGTCGCTTCTCGGCTTCCATTCTGGCACGCAAAGATTGCGATTTTGCTGCGCGGGCCGCTTTGCGGCGACCTGCACAGGGAAGGGAACACTGTTGGATAAAACGTTGCGGGCGACGACTCGCGCGGCGAACCGGCTGGTTATCAGCCGGCGGTGGCGGTGGCGGTGCGCGACAGGCCGTCCTTGGCCGGCTGGTAGGTCGGGTCGAGGTGAACCGCTTCGCGGTAGGCCTTCGACGCCTTGACCTTGTCGCCGCGGCGCTCGTAGATCAGCGCCTGATTGGACCATGCCTCGGCGTTCTTGCCGTCGAGCTTGATGGCCATGTTGAAGTCGGAGAAAGCGTTGTCCTCGTCATTCATGGCGAGATAGGACAGGCCGCGGCCGTTATAAGGTTCGGCGGCATCGGGCGCCAGCGAGATGGCGGTCGAGAAATCCTCGATGGCAAATTTGTGCTGGCCTTGGCTCTGATAGATCAGGCCGCGATTGTGGTAGGCGCGGGCATCCGTCGTGTCGAGCTGGATCGCCTTCTGGAAATCGTTGAAGGCCTGCTGGGTCTGGCCAGCCTTGCGATAGAGATTGCCGCGGCCGATGTAGGCGGCGTCGTAATTGCCGTTGATCTGGATCGAGCGGTTGTAGTCGGCAAGGGCGGCGGCCTGGTTGCCGAGGAAGCGCTGGATCAGCGCCCGGTTCGAATAGGCCTGGTAGAAATTCGGATTGAGCTGGATGGCGGTGTCGAAGTCCTTCAGCGCCGCCTGGTACTGGCCGCCACGGCCATAGGCCGAGCCGCGCACATTGTAGCCTTCCGGATCCTGCGGATTGCGCTGGATGACCGCCGACAGCGAGGAAATGTTCTCAGTCGAGCCCTGCGCCTTGTCGATGTTGTTGAATTCACCGGTCGGGACGCTCTGGCAGCTGGCAAGCACCAGGCCGGAGAGCAAGGCTGCCGTCAGGGCGAAACCGCGCATTGTGGTTCTGCGCTCTACGCTGATTGCGTTCATGTTTGCCCTGTCCTCACTTCAGTCGCGTCGCTCAGTCCAGGTCCCCCTCCGGGCCGGGTCCACAGATTGTCGTAACAAAATCTAGAGCGTCGTTTGCGCGTTCAAGGGAACGCCCTCTAACAAAAAGGCGGCGCTCTAAACAAAAAGGTGGCGGCGATTCCGCATCGCGCCACCTCAAATTATCCTTCGAAAAGGACGAAAAATTGGCGTCAGAACCGCGGCGGGCGCGGAGCACCACCAGGACCACCGGCGGCGCCGGCAGCAACCGGGCGCGGCGTCATCGGCAGCAGGCCTTCGCGCTGAGCGCGCTTGCGGGCCAGCTTGCGGGCGCGGCGAACGGCTTCAGCCTTTTCACGGGCGCGCTTCTCGGAAGGCTTCTCGTAGTGGCCGCGCATCTTCATTTCGCGGAAAATGCCTTCGCGCTGCATCTTCTTCTTGAGAGCGCGAAGCGCCTGATCAACGTTATTGTCGCGGACGAGTACCTGCACGGGCAATCCTGTCTTTCGGGTTTGATATCAACAGGCAAGCGGCCATAGCCACATGCCTCCGCGGCGATTTACACCACGAATTGTGGCGGCTGATAGCAGAATCAGTCCGTGCTGTCCACACTCGAAATGAAGGACAACCGCCAATTTGCCACGGTCGCCCCAAGATAAGGCGCCAACTAGGCGCTGGCCAGATGAAGCCGGGCGAAATCCTCGAAGAATTCGCCGTAGTCGCAGGTAATTTCCTCGCCGGCTGATATATCGCGGGTGGCGGTGGCGCCGCCATATTGCGAAAAATCCGTGTTCGGCCGCTCGGCGTGGTTCATGAAGCGGCCATTGTCGACCTCATAGACCATGAAGCCGGGACGGTCCGGGCTCGGATAGCCGTAGCGGTCGAGCAATTCCCTGAGATGCGGCGGGGCCGCTTCGTATCTGTCCATCGGGATCAGTCGGTCGAAATCCGGATCGAGCCGCCAGATCTGGGCGCCCTTCCTGATCGGCTCGGCGGCGAACACGCCGACGCCTTCGATTGCACTCTGGGCGACATAGGTTCTGATCAGCATCATGGTTCCAGGACCTGTTTGGCAAGAAGACCCGTTTCGACAAAAACGGAATCGCCAAATCGGGTCGAAAAAGCAAGACCGGTTTGAGGCTCTATGGCTGATCAGCGCGGGGCGATGACCGCGAAATGCTTCACGTCCGGGTGATCGAGACGCCGCCATCGGCAAACAGCGCCGATCCGGTGGTGAAGCTTGAGGCGTCCGAAGCCAGGAAGAGCGCCGCGCGGGCGATTTCTTGCGGTTGCGCCATGCGCTTCAGCGCGTGCAGGCCTTCGACGAAAGCCAGCACTTCAGGGCCGGCACCCGGTGCGTTGGTGATGCTTGCCGGCGTGTCGGTGCCGCCCGGCACCAGCGCATTGACCCGCACTCCTTTGGCGCCGTATTCGGCGGCCAGGACCTGCGTCAGCCCGATCAGCCCGGCCTTGCTGGCGGCATAGCTGGTCATGCCGGGCATGCCGACCGTGTGGCCGACGAAAGTGGAGGTGAAGATCAGCGACCCGCCACCACGTTCGACCATGGCCGGCACCTGATATTTGGCGCCGAGAAAGGCGCTGGTCAGATTGGCATCGAGCGTCTCGCGCCAGCCCTTGAGCGACAGTTCCGAAATCGGACCCATTGGGCCGACGGCGCCGACATTGTTGAAGGCGATATCGAGCCCACCGAATTTTTCGGCAGCCAGATCGACAAGGGCTTTTGCATAGGCTTCGTCGGTGACGTCGCCGGCAAGCGCGATTGCCGTGCCGTCGGCCTCCTCGATCTCGCCGACCAGCGCCTCGAGCTCAGCCTGGCGGCGGGCAGCGACAACAACCCTGGCGCCTTCCTCGGCAAAGAGTTTTGCCGTAGCGCGGCCGATGCCGGAACTGGCGCCAGTGACAATGGCGATCTTATTGGCGAGTGCGAACATTTTCTGCATCCTTTTTCTTCGCCAGCAGCGCCGGCTATTGGGATGGTGATCGCAGGCTGGGGCGGCGCGAGCCACCCGATACGTGCGAAGCCTGCCGAGACCTCTTTTCCACCACGGCGCAAAACGGCAAGCGCCGTCGCAAACAGCGCAAGGGTGGAAGCGCTGTTTCGCTAGTGATACACCTCGCGCGCCGGGTCCGAGTGGATGCCCTGCCGCCATTTGCGAGGCTGGAACGTTGAAAAAATATTCGGTATTCGCCATCGCCCGCGAGGCCATGCGCGGCCACAAGGGCTGGGAGGAACAATGGTCCTCGCCGGAGCCGAAGAAGGAATACGACGTCATCATCGTCGGCGCCGGCGGCCATGGCCTTGCCACCGCCTACTACCTCGCCACCGTGCACGGCATCACCAATGTCGCGGTGCTGGAAAAGGGCTGGCTCGGCGGCGGCAACACCGGCCGCAACACCACCATCATCCGCTCCAACTATCTCTATGACGAGAGCGCGGGCATTTACGACCATGCGCTTAAGCTGTGGGATGGGCTCTCCCAGGAGCTCAACTACAACGTCATGTATTCGGCGCGCGGCGTCATGATGCTGGCGCACAATGTGCACGATATCCAGGTGCTCAAGCGCCATGTGCATGCCAACCGGCTCAACGGCATCGACAATGAATGGCTGACGCCGGAGCAGGCCAAGGAATTCTGCCCGCCGCTGAACATTTCCAAGCAGGCGCGGTATCCGGTGGTGGGTGCCGCCCTGCAGCGCCGCGGCGGCACGGCGCGCCACGATGCAGTCGCCTGGGGTTATGCGCGCGGCGCCTCGGCACGCGGTGTCCACATCATCCAGAACTGCGAGGTCACCGGGGTCAAGCGCGCCGCCAATGGCGCGGTCATGGGCGTCGACACCACGCGCGGCTTCATCGGCGCCAAGAAGGTCGGCGTGGTGGCTGCCGGCCATTCCTCCGTGATCATGAACATGGCCGGCGTGCGCATGCCGCTGGAAAGCTATCCGCTGCAGGCACTGGTGTCGGAGCCGGTCAAGCCGGTGGTGCCCTGCGTGGTGATGTCGAACACGGTGCACGCCTACATCTCGCAGTCCGACAAGGGCGAGCTGGTGATCGGCGCCGGCACCGACCAGTATGTCTCCTATTCGCAGACCGGCGGCCTGCACATCCTGCAGCATACGCTGGACGCCATCTGCGAGATGTTCCCGATCTTCACGCGCATGAAGATGCTGCGCTCTTGGGGCGGCATCGTCGACGTCACGCCCGACCGTTCGCCGATCCTGGCCAAGACGCCGGTGCCCGGCCTCTACGTCAATTGCGGCTGGGGTACGGGCGGCTTCAAGGCGACACCGGGTTCGGGCCATGTCTTTGCCCACACCATCGCCAAGGACGATCCACACCCGATCAACGCGCCCTTCACCATCGAGCGCTTCCGCACCGGCCGCCTCATCGACGAGGCAGCGGCGGCGGCGGTGGCGCACTGATGGCTGCCATGAGGCTTTGCGACCAACCGGCCATCGGCCACGGCGAATTTTAGGACCAAACAGATGCTTCTCATCCGCTGCCCCTATTGCGAGGAAGAGCGCCCGGAGCTCGAGTTCCGCAACGCCGGCGAGGCGCACATTGCGCGCTCGGCCAACATGGCGGGCGAGAGCGACGGCGACTTCGAAAAGTTCTTCTTCATCCGCTCGAACCCCAAGGGCATCATCTATGAGCGCTGGCGCCACATCCATGGCTGCGCGCGTTTCTTCAACGCGGTGCGCGACACCGTCACCGACAAGTTCGTCATGACTTACAAAGCCGGCGAGCCGAAGCCGTCCAAGCTTCCGGGAGCTGTGAAATGAGCGGCGCCTTCCGTATCCCGAGGGCCGGCCGCCTCAGCCAGGCCAAGACCGCGCGCTTCTCCTTCGACGGCCAGTCCTATACCGGCATAGAGGGCGACACGCTGGCCTCGGCGCTGCTGGCCAATGGCGTCCATCTCGTCGGCCGCTCGTTCAAATATCACCGTCCCCGTGGCTTCCTGTCGGCTGGCGCGGAAGAGCCCAATGCGCTGGTTCAGGTCGAGCGCGATGCGGCGCGCAAGGCGCCGAACATCCGCGCAACCGTGCAGGAGCTCTATGACGGGCTCGTTGCCCAATCGCAGAATCGCTGGCCCTCGCTTGCCTTCGATATCGGCGCGGTCAACGACATTGCGTCGCCGCTGTTTTCGGCCGGTTTCTACTACAAGACCTTCATGTGGCCGAAGGCGGCCTGGAAGAGCCTGTATGAGCCGAAGATCCGCGCCGCGGCCGGTCTTGGCGTTTCGCCTGACAAGCCCGATCCCGATCATTATTCGTCGCGCTATGCGCATTGCGATGTGCTGGTGCTGGGCGGCGGTGCCGCCGGCATCACGGCCGCTCTGGCTGCGGCTGAAACCGGCGCCCGCGTCATCCTCGCCGACGAGCAGGCGGATTTCGGCGGCAGCCTGCGCTTCGAGACCGGCGCGAAGATCGATGGCCAGGACGGCTATGCCTGGGCGCAAGCGGCGATCGCGAAGCTCAAGGGCATGGACAATGTCCGTGTGCTCTCCCGCACCACGGCGTTCGGCTACTACGCGCAGAATTTCGTCGGCCTGGTCGAGCGCGTCAGCGACCATCTGCAAAGCCCTGGCCACGATCTGCCGCGCGAGCGGCTGTGGCAGGTCCGCGCCAAGCGCGTGGTGCTGGCGACCGGCTCCATCGAACGCCACATGGTGTTTGCCGACAATGACCGGCCCGGCATCATGCTGGCCTCGGCTGCGCGCATCTATCTCAATCATTATGGCGTGGCGGTCGGCAACAATGTCGGCGTCTACACCGCCAATGACTCGGCTTATGCGGCGGCGATCGACCTGAAGAAGGCCGGCGTCAACATCGCGGCGATCGTCGATTTACGTGACCATCCGACCGGGCCGGTCATCGACGAGGCGAGGGCGCTCGGCATCGAGGTCAATTTCGGCCGTGCGGTGATCCGGGCCGGCGGCAAATTGCGCGTGACGTCGATGACCGTACAGCCGAAGAATGGCGGCGGCGAGCGCACCATTCCCGTTGACGCGATCCTGATGTCGGCCGGCTGGACGCCATCGGTGCATCTCTTCTCGCAGTCGCGCGGCAAGGTCGCCTTTAACGACGAGACCAAGCGCTTCGTGCCCGGAATTTATGCGCAGGATTGCATCTCGGTCGGCGCCTGCAACGGCACGGACGGGCTGTCGGCAAGCATCGACGAGGCCTATGCGGCCGGGGTCAAGGCGGCGAAGGACGCCGGGGCGAAAACCGCGAAGGGTACGAAGCCAAAGGTCGATGCGTCGGAAAGCTGGTCGCGCGGCATGCTGGGGGCTGCGCCCGGCGCCGGGCCGGAGAAGACGGTCAAGGCCTTCGTCGATTTCCAGAACGACGTTACCGCCAAGGACATCCGCCAGGCGGTGCATGAAGGCATGCGTTCGATCGAGCACGTCAAACGCTTCACCACCAACGGCATGGCGACCGACCAGGGCAAGACCTCCAACATGCACGGCCTGGCGATTGCCGCCGAGACGTTAGGCAAGCCGATCCCGGAGGTCGGCCTGACCACCTTCCGCGCGCCGTACACGCCGGTGACCTTTGGCGCGATCGTCAGCCATGCGCGCGGGCCGCTGTTCGACCCGACGCGCAAGACCGCGATCCATCCTTGGGCCGAAGCGCAAGGCGCGGTGTTCGAGGATGTCGGCCAGTGGAAGCGCGCCTGGTATTTCCCTAGGGGCGGCGAGGACATGCATGCGGCGGTCGACCGCGAATGCGTCGCGGTGCGCACCAATGCCGGCCTGTTCGACGCCTCGACGCTAGGCAAGATCGAAGTCGTTGGGCCGGATGCGGCCAAGTTCATGGAGCTTCTCTACACCAATCCGTGGGAAAAGCTGGAACCCGGCCGCTGCCGCTATGGCATCATGCTGCGCGAGGACGGTTTCATCTATGATGACGGCGTCGTCGGTCGCTTGGCGCCGGACCGTTTCCATGTCACGACGACGACGGGCGGTGCGCCGCGCGTCATGAACCATATGGAGGATTATCTCCAGACCGAATTCCCGCATCTGAATGTCTGGCTGACCTCGATCACCGAGCAGTGGGCGGTCATCGCGGTGCAGGGGCCGAAGTCGCGCGACATCATCGCGCCGCTGGTCGAAGGCATCGATATGTCCGATGAGGCGCTGCCGCACATGTCGGTGCGCGAAGGCAAGATCTGCGGCGTGCCGACCAGGCTGTTCCGCATGTCGTTCACGGGCGAGCGCGGCTTCGAGGTCAATGTGCCGGCCGACTACGGCCAGGCCGTCTGGGAAGCGCTGTGGGCCGAGGGCCAGAAGCATGGTGCGGCCGCCTATGGCACCGAGGCCATGCACGTGCTGCGCGCCGAAAAGGGCTACATCATCGTTGGCCAGGACACAGACGGCACGGTGACGCCGAACGATGCCGGGCTCGACTGGGCGGTCGGCAAGAAGAAGACCGACTTCGTTGGTATCAGAGGCCTGACGCGGTCCGACCTCGTCGCCAAAGGTCGCAAGCAACTGGTCGGGTTGAAAACCAAGGACCCGAAGGTGGTGCTGGAGGAAGGCGCGCAGATCGTCGCCGATCCCAAACAGGCGATCCCGATGAAGATGATCGGCCACGTCACCTCGAGCTACTGGTCGCAAAATTGCGGCCGCTCGATCGCGTTGGCGCTGGTCGCCGGCGGTCGCGACCGGATGGGCGAGACGCTTTACGTGCCGATGCCGAACGAGGTGATCGAAGTGGAGGTTACCGGCATGGTGTTCTTCGACGAGACGGGAGGGCGCCTCAATGGCTAAGGCTGCTGCGAAAACCAGTGCATCTTCGGCTGAGCGCCGTCCGGCACAGGCCGGGCGCAGTGTGTCGGCGAAGAACGTGAAGGTCGAGGTACTGCCACCGGCGGAGCGCATGTCACTTCGCGCGCCGGAGGCTTCCATTGCAGCGCTGTCGAAGGCGCTCGGGCTGACCTTGCCGAAGGGTCCGAAGACCTCGGCTTCGAAGGCCGGCCGCATGGCGCTGTGGCTCGGGCCGGACGAATGGTTTCTGATCGATGAGGCCGGCAAGGACCTGCTCGCCGACTGCGCCAAGGTGACCGCGCTGCATTCGGCGGTCGGCATTTCGCACCGCAACGTCGCCTTCGCCGTCACCGGCCCGGCAGCAGCCGCTGCGATCAATGCCGGCTGCCCGCAGGATCTGTCGCTCGAGGCCTTTCCGGTTGGCGCGGCGTCGCGCACCATTCTCGGCAAGTGCGAAATCGTGCTGCTGCGCACGGCAGCCGACGCCTTCCGGGTCGAGTGCTGGCGTTCTTTCTCCGACTATGTCTTTACTTTCCTGTCGGAGGCAGCCAGCGACGCGGCGGCGTAGAGCAATCCTTTTGGATTGCTCCGGGAACGTCGGCACGCGCGCTCGTTCTGCTTGCGCTGTCGAGGGAGAATGCCGATGCCGTCGAAATCCGCGCCGAAGTCAGCCAGGAAAACCGCCGCGGTCCGCTCACTCGAACGTGAACAGCACCACGAGGTGAGTGCCGAAGAGGAACTCGAGGAAGGTCTCGAGGACACGTTCCCGGCCAGCGATCCGGTGTCGATCACCGCGACCTCCATCTCCGGCGCGCCGGCAAGACCCGGCAAGGCCAAGAGGGTGCCGGGACGCAAACCGCGCAAGAAATAATCTCTCCGCTGCGCCCAGGCTTGAGCAAGGAAAACCCCCGGCCTGCGCCGAGGAAAAACGGGCGGCCGGGATTATCCTGCCGCCCTTAGCCGTTGTGCTGTTCGGTGGTCGGGCTCGATCTCCTCAGAACGCGCTCGGCACGATCCACGGGTTGATCTCGATGCCGAGGCGCGGGCCCTTGGCCTTGACGTCGGACTTTTCGACCGAACCGGTCACGCTGCAATCGAGCTTGGCATGGGTCGTGGCGTCGACGCAGGTCGCGGCCGGAGCCTGCTTGGGCGAAACATTGTTGCTGGCGGCGAAGGCCGAGCCCGAGAGCGCCAGCACGGTGGCGAGGGCGAGAAGGGTCTTGTTCATGTCAGTCTCCAACGGGTAAATTGTTTTCGTACATGTACGATACAGTGTACACATACGTCCGAGGAAACTGGTTTTCAAGTAGAAAAACGTACACGTACGACAATTTTTTTGAACGCCGAAAATTGCGGCTGACTGACACAGCCGAAGCTGTCAGGCCGGACGTTCAATTGAAGGGGCGGGGGATACCCAGGTGCTCAGCAGTTGACCGGGGTCTTGGTCAGCGGTGGCACGTCCTGCGTGGTGAGCGAGGCAAGGGTGGAATCGCACATCCGGTTGACGAAAGCCTGCGGATCGCCAAAGGGGTAGAACGGAAAGGTGATCAGCAACGAAATGGTGCCGTGGCCGACCGCCCACAGCATGGTGGCGATGGCGCGCGCATCGCCGTGCAATTTGCCGGCGGCGACGCAAGCCTCGACCCTTGAGATCAGCGCTTTCATCGCCGGGTTGCCCTCCTCCATGTCCTCATAGCTTCTGCCCTCCGGCAGCTTGGTCTTTTCGGTCATGAAGACGGTACGGTATTCGTTGGGGTTGCCTAGCCCGAAGGCGGCATACTCGGTCATCACCGCCTTCAGCGCCTCGATCGGGTCGTCGGAGGGATGTGCCTCGATGTTGCGGGCAAGTGTTTCGAACGCATCCTCGGCCAGCGCAAACAGGATGTCCTGCTTGTCGGCGAAGTAGGAATAGACCGACATCGGGGCATAGCCGACCCGGTTGGCCAGCTTACGGATCGTCAGGCCTTCATAGCCCTCTTCCTTGACAAGCTTGTGGGCTGCGTCGAGCAGCTCGGAACGCAGTTCGGCCTTTTGTTTCTCGCGGCGTTTCTGGACGCTCAGCGGCACGTGAGTCTGCCTTCATGTGGTGGGGTGTTGGCTAAATTATATACGCTGTACGAAAACGGACAAGGGCGTCGTAGGTTCCCCCGCGGCAATGGTTACCAAATCTTGGGTTGCCCAAATCGTGGCTATCAAATTGCGCCGACGCCGCCGTCCACGGCCAGCGTGTGGCCGGTCATGAAGGAATTGGCGGGGTCAGCGGCAAACAGGATGGCGGTCACGACCTCGTCCACTTCGGCCACCCGTTTCATCGGCATGCCGCGCGTCAACTCGGCTAGCGCTTCGGCTTCCGGCGCGCCGGAGATGCGCACGAAGCTGTCGACCATGGCTGTGCGGGTGTGCGCCGGGCAGACGGCGTTGATGCGTATGCCCTTGGTGGCGTATTCGGCGGCTGCCGACTTGGTCAGCCCGACGACGCCATGCTTGGCGGCGGCATAGACCGACAGTTTCGGCGCGCCCACCAGCCCGGCAACCGAGGCGATGTTGACGACGGCCCCGCCTTTCCCGTCCGATTTGAACTGCCGTTCCATCTGCGGGATCTGGTGCTTCATGGCATAGAAAACGCCGAGCAGGTCGATCTCCAGCACGCGGCGCGCCTCGTCGGAGGCGACTTGCGGCAGGCGCACGAAACTCTGGACGATGCCGGCATTGTTGATGGCGACATCCAGCCGGCCGAATTTCTCCGCCGCCAGTTTCACCAGGTCCTCCGACAGTTTTTCGTCCGCTATGTTGCCAGCAAGGATAGCTGTTTCGGCCTGCAGCGAGCCGGCAAGTTCGGCCAGCGCCTTTTCGTCGATGTCGGACAACACCAGGCGGGCGCCTTCAGCGGCAAAGCCCATGGCTGCACCGCGGCCGAGGCCGCCTGCGGCCCCGGTGATCAGCACGGTCGCTCCGTCAAAACGGCCCATTGCGTCTCCACTGTGTCTCATTGTCGATTCAGGTTCGATCGATCAGCTTGGCGGCAAGATGCGACAGCAGCTTCACTGCCTCGCCATAAGTCTTTGCCTTTTCGGGATTGGAGGCGTTGCCGTCGAGCGCCCGTTTGTAGACGCCTTGGCAGATGGCCGCCAAACGGAAGAAGGAGAAGGCAAGGAAGAAGCTCCAATTGTCGATGCCTGCCAGCCCTCGCCGTCGGCAATAGGCGGCGACATAGGCTTCCTCGGAGGGCAGGCCCAGCGCGGCGCGGTCAATACCGCCAAGGCCGCGAAAGCCCGACGCATGCGGCAGGCGCCATTGCATGCACTGGTAGGCGAGGTCGGCGAAGGGGTGGCCGAGTGTCGACAGTTCCCAGTCGAGCACCGCCAGCACCTTTGGCTCGCTGGCTGCAAAGATCATGTTGTCCAGCCGGTAGTCGCCATGCACCAGCGAAACACGGCCGTCATCGGCCGGCATATGCGTCTCCAGCCAGGCGATCAGCCGGTCCATGTCGTCGACGGTGCCGGTCTCCGAGGCGCGATATTGGCTGGTCCAGCGGCCCAGCTGGCGTTCGAAGTAATTGCCGGGCTTGCCGAAATCGCCGAGCCCGACGGCCTCGACATCGACGTCGTGCAGCGCCGCCAGCGTGGCGTTCATGGCGTCGTACAGGGCGGCGCGCCCTTCATTGCCGCCGGCTTCTGGCACTGCCGGGTCCCAGAAGATGCGGCCGTCGAGGAACTCCATGACGTAGAACATGCGGCCGATCGGCGAGTCCTCGCCCGACAGATGCAGCATCCGGGGCACCGGTACAGCGGTGCCAGCAAGCGCCTTCATCACGGTGAATTCGCGGTCGACCTGGTGCGCGGATTTCAGCAACTGGCCCGGCGGCTTGGCGCGCAGCACATAGCGGCCGCTGGCCGCGGTCAGCAGATAGGTCGGGTTCGACTGGCCGGATTTGAATTTTTCGATTGCGGAAAGCCCGGCAAAACCGGGAATGAGCGCCTCGAGATAGGGCGCAAGTGCTGTCTGATCGAGCGCGTTGGCGTCGCCGCTCATGCGGTCTCCGGCTCACGCTCGATCAATGTCAGCGTCAGCCAGCGTGCGGTCAGCGCCGGCTTCTTCGAGCCCTCGATCTCGATCGTCACGTCATGCGCCGTCTGCACCCAGCCGGAGGGCCGGACCTTGACGTCGGCCAGCACGAAACGGGTGCGGATGCGCGAACCGGTCTTCACCGGCGCCAGGAAGCGCAGCGAATCGAAGCCGTGGTTGACGCCCATCTTGCCCTTTTCCAGCGGCGGCATGGTCTCGAAGGTCATCGCCGAGAGCAGCGACAGCGACAGAAAGCCATGCGCGATGGTGCCGCCGAACGGCGTCTCGCGCTTTGCCCGCTCGGGGTCGCAATGGATGAACTGGTGGTCGTCGGTGGCGTCGGCGAACTGGTCGATCATGGTCTGGGAGACCACGCGCCAAGGGGAAACGCCGACTTCCTTGCCGACGCTGGCCAAAAGCACATCGAGACTGATCGGTTCCACAGCGATTCCTCCACTTGCCGCCGACCGCGGCTCATTCCTTGAACAGTGTCAGCCCATGCTGCACCGACTGCCCGCCGTCGATCGGCAGGATGGCGCCAGTGACATAGGAGCCGGCACGGCTGCACAAATAGAGCGTTGCGCCGCCAATGTCATCCGCCACGCCGATACGGCCGATGGGGACATGGCTGCCGACATGTCTGGCCTTTTCCTCGGTGCCGGTGGCAAAGGCGGTCATGCGGCTCTGGAAAGGGCCAGGAGCGAAGGCATTGACGGTGATGCGCCGCGCCGCGAGCTCGATCGCCAGTGTACGGGTCAGATGGTGAACGGCGCCCTTGGACGCCGTGTATGAGTACGCATCGTCGGCAAGCGGCTGTGTGCCCATCACCGAGCCAAGGTTGATGACGCGGGCCGGATCGGCGTCGCTGGCCGCGGCGTCGAGCAGCGGCAGCAATTCGCGCGTCAGGTGGAAGACAGCGGTGACGTTGACGGCAAACACCTTGGCCCAGCCGTGGTAGGGAAAATCCTCGAGCGAGGCGCCCCAGGATATGCCGGCATTGTTGACGAGGATGTGCAGCTTGTCGGTGCGCGCCTTGACCTCGGCGACCAGCGCGGCAATGCCGGCCTCGGTGGAGACGTCACCGGCGAAGCCTTCGGCGCGGCCGGAGGCGCCGAGCCCGTTCAACTCTGCCGCGACCTTGATGCAATCCTCGCCCTTGCGCGAAGCGATCATCACGGTGGCGCCGGCCTGGACCAGGGCGGTCGCAACCATGCGGCCGATGCCGGTCGCGGCTCCGGTCACCAGCGCGGTCTTGCCAGTCACCGAGAACAGCTCGTCGAGATAGCTCATCGATCCTCCCTGCGGGAACGTCGCCTCTTTGGGCGGTTGCCGCATTGACAACATACCCGGTAGTATGTTCAACTTTTGGGCGCTCGTAAAGGCCTCAATTCCCGCATCGTTGCGGAAAGCAGGCGGAGGCGAAATCCGATGCTCAGCGTCGAAGTTCCACTGCTGGACCGCCCGCGCGCCGACATACTGCGCGCCGCCGCCATCTGTTTCATGCAGCGTGGTTATGCGGCAAGTTCCATCGACGACGTGGCGCGCAGCCTCGGCTCGACCAAGGGCCGCATCTACCATCACTATCCGTCCAAGGCCGATCTGTTCGCCGACGTGTTTCGCGCCGGCATGGACATGAATTTTGCGGCAATAGAGCCCGTGCGTACGCAGCCCGGCCCGGCGATTGGACGCTGGCGCAAGATGGCTGCCATCCATTGCGGCCAGATGATCCGCACCAAGCCGTTCCAGCGTGTCGTGTGGGAAGGCGTCGAGCTTTACCTGCGCGGCGCAACCACGCCCGAACAGCGCGAGGAATTTACCCGGCTGATGCAGTCGCGCGACGCTTACGGCCGCATTTTTCGCGAGGCCATCGCCGCAGCGCGCGACGAAGGCGACATGCGCTTCGGCACGATCGGCATTGCCGAACAGCTGATGTTCCTGACGCTCAACTCGCCGCTGTTCTGGTACACGCCGCGCCCGACTGAGACGGACGAGGATATCGAGGCAATTGTCGACGAGGTCGTCGCTTTCGCGGCGCGTGGCCTGGGCGCGGCTGAGGAGTACACACGATGAGCGATATGACTCTCGGCATGACCGAGCGGCTGAAGCCGATCCACGCCCGCGTCGCCGCCATGGTGCGCGACGAGATCATGCCGCTCGACCATGAATTTTTGAGCGAGGTCGGCAAAGGCGGCGACCGCTGGGTCTACACCGCGCTGCAGACCGAGATTCTCGAAGGGCTGAAGAACAAGGCTAAGGAGCGCGGCCTATGGAATTTCTGGCTGACCGGTTCCGAGCGCGGTTATGGGCTTTCGACGGTCGAATATGCCTATCTGGCCGAGGAGATGGGCAAGGCGCATCTCGGTGCTGAAACCTTCAACTGCTCGGCGCCCGACACCGGCAACATGGAGGTGTTGGAGCGCTATGGCTCGGAGGACCACAAGAAGGCATGGCTGGAGCCGCTGCTCGGAGGCAAGATCCGCTCGGCCTATCTGATGACCGAGCCGGATGTCGCTTCCTCCGACGCCACCAACATTGCCATGCGCTGCGAAAAGCAGGGCGACGACTATGTGCTGAACGGTGAGAAATGGTGGGCGTCCGGCGCCGGCGATCCGCGCTGCGCCATCTATGTCGTCATGGTGCGGACCGGCGGCGAGAGCGAGCCGCAGCACCGACGGCATTCGATGATCCTGGTGCCGTCCAACACCAAGGGCGTGACCAAGCTTCGGCCCATGCAGGTCTATGGCGACGACGACGCGCCGCATGGCCACATGCATCTTCGCTTCGACAATGTCAGGGTGCCGGTGGGAAACCTGATCCTTGGCGAGGGCAGGGGGTTCGAGATCGCGCAAGGCCGGCTCGGCCCCGGCCGCATCCACCACTGCATGCGCGCCATCGGCCAGTCTGAGATGGCACTCGAAATGCTGTGCCAGCGCTCCGTCCGCCGCGAAGCCTTCGGCCAGCCCTTGGCGAAGCTCGGCGCCAATTTCGACATCATCGCCGAATGCCGCATGGAGATCGAGATGGCGCGGCTGCTCTGCCTCAAGGCAGCGTGGATGATTGATCAGGGCGATGCGCGCGCGGCGGCGCCCTGGATCAGCCAGATCAAGGTCATTGCACCGCGCGTCGCGCTCAAGGTCACCGACGAGGCCGTGCAGATGTTCGGCGCGCAAGGCATCAGCCAGGACACGCCGCTGGCGCGTTCGTGGACACATCTGCGAACCCTGCGGCTGGCCGACGGGCCGGACGCCGTGCATCGCCGGCAAGTGGCGCGCACCGAACTCAGGAAATACACGCAGGAAAAGGTGTGAGGGGGCATGAAAGCCATCATCGCCCGCGATTTCGCGCCGCTCGACCAGCTTGTCTATGGCGACTGGCCGGAGCCGGAGGCCAAGGGCAATACGGTCGTCATCGAGGCCGAGGCGATCGGCGTCAACTATCCCGATGGCTTGCTCGTCCAGGGCCTCTACCAGATGAAACCGCCACTGCCCTTCGTGCCCGGCATGGAGGTCGCGGGACGGGTGGTCGCGGTCGGGCCAGGGGTCAAATCGGTCAAGATCGGCGACCGGGTCGCCGCGCTCTCGACCCATGGCAGCTATGCCGAACGGGTGGGTGCTGCCGAACCGTTCGTCATGCCTTTGCCGCCCGATATGCCTGCCGCTGACGCCTGCGCGCTGCTGGCCGGCTACGGCACGTCGCATTATGCGCTAAAGCAGCGCAGCGCGCTCAGGGAAGGCGAGACGCTCTGCGTGCTGGGTGCGGCCGGCGCAACCGGCATCGCCGCCATCCAGATCGGCAAGGCGCTTGGCGCGCGCGTCATCGGCGTCGCCTCGTCGGAGGAAAAACGCCGCATTGCCGCCGAAGCTGGCGCCGACATTGCGCTCGGCTACGACAATCTGAAAGAAGCGCTGAAAGAGGTCACCGGCAGCAAGGGCGTCGATGTCGGCTTCGATCCGGTCGGTGGCGAAACCTTCGACGTGCTCGCTCGCTCGATGGCGTGGAGCGGCCGCCTGCTGGTCATCGGCTTTGCCTCCGGCGCCATCCCGCAATTCCCCGTCAACCTGGCGCTGGTCAAGGGCTTTTCGGTCGTCGGCGTGTTCTGGGGCGCGTTCACGGCCAAGGAGCCGCGTGTCTACGCCGACAATATGAAGGAGCTTGTCGGCTGGTATCTCGCCGGCAAGGTCCGGCCGGTGATCGAAGGCACGTATCCGCTGGCCGACGCCGCCGCTGTGCTGACACGCGTGCTCGGCCGCGGCTCTTCCGGCAAGCTCATTCTCAAACCGTAAGGAGCCCGCCATGGCGATCCCCTCAGAAATGAAAGCGCTGCTGCTGACAGGCGACGGCTACACCAGGACGCCTACCGGCACGGTGCTGGAGGCGATGGAGCCTTATCTCCAGCCGGGCAGCATCGGCGTGCCGACGCCCGGACCGAGCCAGGTGCTGATCAAGGTCAGTCTCGCCTCGATCAACCCGTCCGATGTCATGTTCATCAAGGGCCAGTACGGCCAGCCGCGCGCCAAGGGCCAGCCGGCCGGGTTCGAGGGTGTCGGCACCATTGTTGCCACGGGCGATGAGCCTTATCCCAAGAGCCTGGCCGGAAAGCGCGTCGCCTTTGCCACCGGCGTCACCAATTGGGGCGCCTGGGCCGAATACGCGGTCGCGGAAGCCGCTGTCTGCATCCCGCTCCTCGACACGGTCCGCGACGAGGACGGTGCGGCGTTGATCGTCAACCCGCTGACTGCGATCGCCATGTTCGACATCGTTAAAGAGGCCGGCGAAAAGGCCTTCATCATGACCGCCGGCGCCAGTCAGCTGTGCAAGCTGATCGCGGGCCTCGCCAAGGAGGCGGGGTATCGGCCGATCGTCACCGTGCGCCGCGACGAGCAGATACCGCTGCTGAAACAGATTGGCGCTACCCATGTGCTCAACGAGAAGGCGCCGGACTTCAAGGTGGCGCTGCGCGAGGTGGTCAAGACCGAGCAGCCGCGCATCTTCCTCGATGCGGTGACCGGGCCACTGGCCTCGACCATTTTCGACGCCATGCCGAAGCGCGCGCGCTGGATCATCTATGGGCGACTCGACCCCGACACCACTGTCATCCGTGAGCCCGGCCAGCTGATCTTCCAGCATAAGCACATTGAGGGCTTCTGGCTGGTCGAATGGATGCGCCAGTTCCGCGACAAGCGCGGCCCGGCCATCATGGAAGCGCAGAAGCGCTTTTCCGACGGCCGCTGGTCGACGGATGTGACGGCGGTGCTGCCGCTGGACGAAGCGATGGCGAAGGTGCCGGCGGAACTCGCCAAGCCGAACGGGAAGGTGTTTATACGGCCGTGACGGCACCCCTTCCTTCTCCCCGTTCTACGGGGAGAAGGTGGCCCGAAGGGCCGGATGAGGGGCGGCGCCGACGTCAGTGACTGGCTTTGCAGCTGCGGTCTGTCCAAGGCGACAACCTCGAAACTCCGCGCTGCCCCTCACCTGCCTGCCGGCATCCTCTCCCCGTAAACGGGGCGAGGAGGGCTAATCTCACTCCGCCGGCTCGATGTTGGTGTAGGCAGCTTCCTCGAGTTCGCGCTTCAGCCTCGCTTCCTCATGCGTCTTGGGCGTCACGAAGCGGCCGAGCAGGAGGTAGGCGACCGGGGTCAGGAACAGCGTTGAGACCGTGGCGAGGCCCAGCCCGCCGACGATCACCCAGCCAAGCGCGATGCGTGCCTCGGCACCGGCGCCGGCGGCCAGCACCAGCGGCACGCCGCCAAGGATGGTGCAGATCATCGTCATCATCACCGGACGCAGGCGGATGATCGAGGCCTGCTCGATCGCCTCGCGCACACCCAGCCCACGGTCGAGCAACTGGTTGGCGAATTCGACGATGAGGATGCCGTTCTTGGCCATGACGCCGACCAAAAGCACCAGGCCGATCTGGCTGTAGGCGTTGAGGCTGGTACCTGACAAAAGCAACGCAAAGATCGCGCAGGCGAGGCCGAGCGGCACCGTCGCCATGATGATGACGGCGCTGACAAAGCTTTCGAACTGGGCGGCAAGCACCAGCAGGATGATGACCAGCGCGAAGCCGAAAATGGTGACCATGGCGCTGTTGGTCTCGCCAAGCGTCGCGGCCTCGGCCAGCGGCAGGATGCGGCTGCCTGGCGGCAGCAGCGGCGTGGCGATCTGCTCGGCGACACCGAGCGCATCGCCGAGTGCGAAATTGCCGTTCAGATTGGAGGTGATCGCCACCGAAGGCTGCTGCTGTTCGCGCGTCAGCGACGGCGGCACGGCGCGTTCGGTCAGCGTGGCGATGGTCGACATCGGCACGAAGCGGCCGTCGGCAGTTTTCAGGAAGATGTTTTCCAGATCGGTTGGATCGTTGATCGGGTTGGTGGTCGAAACCAGCTTCACGCCATAGCTGCGGTCGGCGATGTAGACGTCGACGACATCATTGCCGTCGAGCATCGCCTGCAGCGTGTTGGCAAGCCCGGTGATGTCGATGCCGAGATCGGAGGCGCGCTCGCGGTCGATGGCCACCGCCAGTTGCGGCTGCGTCGGGTCGACGGAAAGGCGCGGGTTCTGGAAGCGCGGGTCTGCCTGCATCTGCGCGATGATCTTTACCGCCGCGTCGCCCAGCGCCTTGCGGTCATTGCCGATCAGCGCGAATTGCAGGCCGTTGCCGGCGCCTCTGATACCGAGGCTGTTGGCCTGCACCGGGAAGATGCGCACGGATGGCACCTGCCGGGTCAGCTGGGTGATCTCGGCCATGATCTCGTGCTGGCTGCGCGCGCGTTCGTCCCACGGCGCCAGTGTCATCACCATGAAGCCTGAGTTGTAGGCGCCGTTCTGGCCGGCGCTTTCGAAGGTCGAGACGATCTCGCCGGAATCGCGCAGCGGCTGGATCAGCCGCTCGATCTTCTGCATCTGCTGCGCGGTGTAATCGAGGCTGACGCCTTGCGGCGCGTTGATGCGCAGAAGCACGACGGCGCGGTCCTCGCTCGGCGTCAGTTCCTGGCGGATGGTGCCGAACAAGGTGAAGGCGGTGGCGGCGAACAGCACCGCGACCAGAAGCACGATCCACGGTGCGCCGAGGCAGGCATGCAGGCCGCGCTTGTAGGCTGAATTCAGCGCGCCGCCGATGCGCGCGCCAATGCCATGGCCGCCTTCGTGGTGGAGCGATGCGCCGGTCAGCATGCGCGACGCCAGCATCGGACACAGTGTCAGCGCTACCACGCAGGAGAGCAGCACCGACATAGCGAGCACGAAGCCGAATTCGCGGAACAGGCCGCCGGTCTGTCCGGGCAGGAAGGAGATCGGCACGAAGACGGCGACCAGCGTCAATGTCGTGGCGATGACGGCAAAAAACACTTCCTGGGTGCCGAGCACTGCCGCCGCACGCGGCCCCATGCCTTCATTGCGCCGTCGCACGATGTTTTCCAAGACGACGATGGCGTCGTCGACGACGAGGCCCGTCGCCAGCACCAGCGCCAGCAAGGTCAGGATGTTGATCGAGAAGCCGGCGAGATAGATCGCGGCGATGATGCCGATCATGGCGACCGGCATCGACAGACCGGGGATCAGCGTCGCGCGCCAGTCGAGCAGGAAGACGTAGATGACGATCAGCACCATCGAGATCGACAGGCCGAGCGCGATCTCGACCTCGTGCACGGCGCCGTTGACGAAGACGGCGTCGTCGCTGGTGATCTTGATCGACATGCCCTTGGGCAGGTTTTCCTGCAGCGTGGCGACGGCCGCCTTCACGCCGGTGGAAATATCCAGCGTGTTCGATTCCGCCTGGCGGATGATGCCAAGGCCGATGCCGGTCTTGCCGTCGGAGCGCAATGAGGTCTGGCCGATGTCGGGGCCGAGCGTGACGGTGGCGACGTCGTGGATGCGCGTCGTGCCGCCGATGATGATGTTTTCGAACTCTTCCGGCGTCGTCACATCGGCTGTGGTGCGAACGATCAAGTCCTGGTTGGTGGTGGTGATCGAACCGGCCGGCGAATCGAAGGCCACAGAGCCAAGTGCCGCCCTCAAATCGGCGACGGTGAAGCCTAGGCTCGCCAGCTTGTTCTGGTCGACATCGATGCGGAAGATCTTGTCGCGATCGCCATAGACCTGGACGTCGGCGACGCCCGGAACGGCGGCCAGCTCGTCCTCGATCTGGTCCTGGACGATCACCGTCATGTCCTGCACCGACATGCTATCGGAGGTGACGGCCAGCCGCATCACCGGATCGGAGTTGGCGTCGGCCTTGACGATGCGCGGCGGATCGGCGGTGTCCGGTATCTGGTTGGCGACACGGCCGACGGCGTCGCGCACATCGGAGGCCGCGACGTTCAGATCGACGCCGTCATTGAACTCGATGGTGACGCGGCTCTGGCCGAAGGACGAGGTCGACGAGATCGACTTGACGCCGGAGACACGCGCTACCGCGCCCTCGATCGTGTCGGTCAGCTCACGGTCGACCGTTTCGGCGGCAGCACCCTCGAACGCCGTCGACACGGTGACGACGGCGCGGTCGACATCGGGCAGTTCGCGGACCTCGACGCCGTAGAAGGCGGCAAGGCCGGCCACCGCGATCAGCGTGTTGAGCACGAAGGCCATGACCGGCCTGCGGATGAAGAGCGCGGTGAAGCCGGTTTCGCTGGCGGCGTTGGCGGTTCCGGTCATGAGCCTTCGGCGGCGTTGGCGGCGCGCTGGGCCTGGCCAGCTATGCGGACCTCGCCGCCTTCGCTGACGCTCTGGGTGCCTTCGGTGACCACCATGTCGCCATCCTCGATCTCGGCATCGATCAGCACGGTCTCGGTGTTGCGCTGGATGATGCGCACGGGAACGCGCCTGGCCTTGCCATCCTCGACCTGCCAGACATAGGCGCCGTCGGAGCCCCACAGGATCGCCAGCGGGCTGACCGCCGGATAGGTGTCGCCGGCAAAGCGCATGGTGATGCCGAACGACATGCCGGCGCGCAGCGAATCCGCCGGGTTGGCGATCGCCGCCTTGACCAGAAGGGTGCGGCTCTTTTCGTCGATATGGTTGTCGATGGCCGACACCGTGCCGGTATAGGCTTTGCTCGGATTGGCGATCGGTGTCGCCGTCAGCTGCGCGCCGACCTTGACGGCGGCGGCGAAGCGCTCGGGCACCAGGAACTCGACCAGGATGGAAGAGCGATCGTCGAGCGTGGCGATCGCCGACTGACTGGTCACGTAATTGCCGGCCGATATCGGCAGGATGCCGACCGTGCCGGCGATGGGTGCTACGATCGAGCGGCGCTGCAAGGCGAGTTCGGCATCGCTGAGCGCCAGTTTAGCGCCGGCAAGCACCACTTCGGCATCGGCGACGGCAACAGGTGTCGCGGCATTGGAGGCCCTCAGTGATTTCACCCGCTCGAGTTTGGCCTGGGCATCCTGCAAAGCGAGCTTGGCGCGATCCTGCGCGATCACCTCGGTTTCGGAATCGAGGACGGCGATGATCTGTCCCTTGTCGACACGGGTGCCGGACTGGACGAGAAATTCAACGAGACGGCCTGAGCTGTAAGGGTTGACTATCACCGAAGCGTTGGCGCGGCCTGTTCCGATCGCCTGCAAGCGATCGTTGATGGTTGCGGTGCCCGCCGGCAAGACAACGACATTTGCCCCCCGGCCGGCGGCGTTGCGGCCGCCTGCCTGTTTCGTCGTGTCGACCGCTCCGGTCGTGGCGGGTGCCGAGGCATAGGCCCAGTCGATGCCCCAGCGTGCCAGAACCTCCGGCGCGCCCGTAAAGAAGCGCGCCCAGGCGAGGACAGCCGCGACCAGGATCACAAGCGCAAAAACGATCTGTTTCCAGGCGGCCATCGGCACTCCGGTAGGCAAAATCGACCGGTTCCCCAAGCAAAAAACGCGCAGCGACGCACCCGGCATGTGCGAAGCCACGGCAATATCATGGCTTTATGGCAATTCTGCCGCGGCCATGCACATTAAGTCTGCGTAACGTTGCGCGCCTGAGGCCGGGATTGAGGCTGTCAGCGCAGTCCTTCCAGGTCCCGGATACGCTTGGCGCTGTCGGCCTCGAGCTGCCGGGTGACAGCGCCGATCAGTGTCTCGGCGACAACGAACAATGCCGCTGAGGAATCCCACGCTGACGGCACAGCGGTGCGTCCGGCGATGACATGGCGGGCGAAGCGGGCGATCGGCGACAGCCACTGGTCCGTGAACAGCACGATCTGCACCCCGCGCTGATGCGCCGTCTCGGCAAAGCGCACCAGACTGTCCTGGTAGCGCCTTATGTCGAAGATCACCAACACGTCGCGCTTGCCCATGTCGATCAGACGGTCCCGCCAGATGCTCTCCTGGCCGGCAAGGTGATAGACATCGGGCTGGATGATGGCGAGGTGGGCGGCCATGTAGCGCGCCAGCGGATCGGTGAAGCGGCCGCCGATCAAAAAGGTCTTGCCGCGCCGCTCGGCAAGCCTGGTGGCGATATCGGCAAGCTGCCTGTCGGAGAGATGCCGGAAGGTCTCGCGCATATTGTCCAGCGTCGCCTCCAGCATCGGCGATACGGCACTGCTGCCCGGCGAGGCGGGGTTGAGCGTGCGCGATGCCGGCGACTGCAATTGCGCCGCCAGTTCGTCCTGCAGCGCCGACTGGAATTCGGGATAGTTCTGGAAACCCAGCCTGGAGACGAAGCGCAGGATGGTCGGCGACGACACACCGGCGGCGGCCGAGAATTCGGCAACCGTCTTCAGGCCGATCAACGGATAGTTGGCAATCAGCGTCTGCGCGGCGCGGCGCTCGCCGGCCGGCATCGTGCCGATGCGGTCCGAAATCAGTTCGGCAATGCTGGAAATCATAGTTTTCCCCCGCCCTTGGCCCGGTCCGTCATGCTTCCCCGAAATCGCATTTGACAAAGCCTGACAAACTGTATGAAATCATCCACAGGGACGCAATGAGGCAAAATACGTAACATAAGATACAGCGCTCCCCAGGGGACGGCAGTATGGAGAGAGCACGGCCCGCCAGCCTTGCATCGTCTGATACCGTAGGGGTGACGAACCCCGGCGGATCCAGTCCTTTCGTGCTGACCTGCGACCACGCTTCCAATTTCCTGCCGGGCGAATTCGGCACGCTCGGCCTGAGCGCAGAAGATCTTTCCCGCCACATCGCCTGGGACCCCGGCGCGCTGCCGGTGGCAAGCCGCATAGCTGAGGCGCTTGATGCGACGCTCATCGAAACCCGCATCTCGCGGCTCATCGTCGACTGCAATCGTCCGCTCGACGCTCCGGACCTGGTGCCGCCGGTCAGCGAGACGACGATCATTCCAGGCAATGCCGGCCTGTCGGACAGTGAGCGCGCCGAACGCATCGCTTTGTCATGGCGCCCCTTCCACGACACGATCGCCAACATCATCGACGACCGGCTGGCGCGCGGACAGGAAACGCGGCTGGTGTCGGTGCATTCCTTCACCCCGGTCTACAAGGGCAAGAACCGGCCCTGGCATATCGGCATCATCCACGATGACGACCGCCGTCTGGCGTCGCCGCTGATAGCGGCGTTGCAGCGTCTTGCCGGCGTTACCGTCGGCGTCAACGAACCCTATTCGCCGTCCGACCGCGTTTATTTCACTTTGGAGCGCCATGCGCGCTCACGCGGCCTTGCCTGCGCGATGATCGAAATCCGCAACGACGAAATATCCGGCGAGACCGGGCAGCGGAAATGGGCGGATCTGCTCACCGGCATTTTTTCGAATCTGGAACCCGAGGAGGCCAAGGGTTTCAGACGGCACGCAATGGGAAAGTCAGTTCAATCGGCCAGCTAGAAACAACAGGGGACGAAAATGGCAGGACCGGATACATCAGACCATGAGAGGTCGGAGGACGTAAAAACCCTCCATAGCATGGGCTATGCCCAGGAGCTGGCTCGCCGTATGAGCGGTTTCTCGAACTTCGCAATTTCCTTTTCGATCATTTGTATTCTGGCGGGCGGCATCACGTCTTTCCCGCTGGCCATGGCTACCGGCAGTGGCTTCGAGGCGACTGTCGGCTGGATCATCGGCGGCGTCTTCGCACTTGTCGTGGCTGCGTCGCTTGGCCAGATTGGCTCGGCGTACCCAACGGCCGGCGGCCTCTACCACTGGTCGTCAATTCTTGGCGGACGTGGCTGGGGCTGGGCCACGGCCTGGATCAACCTGCTTGGCTTGGTCTTCGTCGTCGCCTCGGTCAATGTCGGTGTCTATGCACTGTTCAAGGACCTTGTCTGGTCCGGCGTGTTCGGGCACGACGTATCCGCCTGGGGGTATCAGGAGCAGGTAATCGGCGTTGTGATCATCACGGTCGCGCAGGCGCTGATCAACCATTTCGGCATCAAGCTCACCACCATACTGACCGATTTCTCGGGCTACCTCATTCTGGTCGTCGCCGTCGTGTTGACCGCGATGTTCCTGATCTGGGGCGCAAGCTGGGATTTCTCGCGGCTCACCACCTTCGTCAACAATACGGGTGATCCAGGCGCCGGATACGTTCCCACCGCACGGACGGCACTCGTCGCCTTCCTGATCGGCCTGCTCTACCCACTTTACACGATCACCGGCTTCGACGCTTCGGCCCACACATCCGAAGAGACCCACAATGCCCGCGTGGCGGTGCCGCGCGGCATGATCCATTCGGTTCTGTGGTCGCTGGTGTTTGGCTTCGTCATGGCCGTGTCATTCGTTCTTGCCAGCCCCGATCTGGCAGCAACGGCCAAGGATGGCGCCAATGCCTGGTTCAATCTCTTCAACAACCTGCCGGCACCATTCTGGCTGAAGAGCATCATTGCCATCGCAATCGTGCTGGCGAACTTCATCTGCGCGCTCGCCGGACTGACGTCGACCTCGCGCATGATCTTTGCCTTTGCGCGTGACGGCGGCCTGCCCGGTTCGTCGGTGTGGAAAACCGTCAGCCCGACATGGCGTACGCCGGTGGCGGCAATCTGGCTCGGAGCGGTGCTCGCGGTCGCAGCGACATTGTACTCGCCGGCCTTTGCCGCACTGGCCGCCGGCTGTGCATTGTTCCTCTACGTGTCCTACGCCATGCCGGTGGCGGCTGGACTGCTTGCGGAAGGCAAGAGCTGGACCGAATTCGGCCCGTTCCGCCTCGGTATCTGGTCCAAGCCATTCGCCGTCATCACGGTGCTTGGCGTTCTGGTCCTCATGTATGCCGGCATCCAGCCGCCATTCGACATCCTGATCAACTATGCCATCGGCCTGATCGTTCTGCTCGTGGTTCTGTGGTTCGGCATCGAGTCGCGCCGCTTCAAGGGCCCGCCGATCGGCGCCGATATTGCTCGCCGCGCGGTGGAGATCGCGGCTGCGGAAAAAGCCGTTGGTCAGACGGCGGGCTAACAGCAAGACTACATGCTCCGGCCGGCGCAAGCCGACCGGGGCAGGGCGGCCAGCTAAGAACGCAAAGGGGACTTCAAATGGCAGCACCGGGTTATTCAGACGTCGACAAGGCGGAGGACGTAAAGCACCTCCACAGCATGGGCTATGCCCAGGAACTGGAGCGGCGGCTCAGCCGCTTCTCTAATTTCGCGGTTTCCTTTTCCATCATCTGCATCCTGTCGGGCGGCATCAATTCGCTGGCGCAGGCAACGTCGGGCGCCGGCGGCATCGGCATCGGCATCGGCTGGCTGGTCGGCTGCTTCGTCTCGCTGACCTTCGCGGTCGCCATGTCGCAGATCAGCTCGGCCTATCCAACGGCCGGCGGCCTCTATCACTGGGGTTCTATCCTCGGCAATCGCGGAACCGGCTGGGTGACGGCCTGGCTCAATCTGCTTGGCCTGATCACCGTGCTCGGCGCCATCAATGTCGGCACCTGGACGTTCTTCATCGGCGCTTTTGGGCCGACGCTCGGCATCGAGGGAACGCTCACCAACCAGATGATTTTTCTGATTATCATCACCGGCGCCCAGGCGCTGATCAACCATCTCGGCATCAAGCTGACGGCGAAGCTGACCGACTTTTCGGGCTATCTGATCTTCTTCGGTTCGATCCTGATCGCGGTCGTCTGCCTGTTCTCCGCCGAGACCTGGGATTTCAGCCGGCTCTTCACCTTCCACAACTACTCGGGCGAAGCCGGTGCTAGCGTCTGGCCGTCCGTATCGAACGCCTGGGTGTTCGCGCTTGGCCTCCTGCTGCCGATCTATACGATCACCGGCTACGATGCTTCGGCGCACACGTCGGAGGAAACCATCAAGGCAGCATCCTCGGTGCCGCGCGCCATGGTCATGTCAGTGATCTGGTCGGCGGTGTTCGGCTACCTCTTCCTGGCCGCCTTCGTGCTGATGATCCCGAACATGGATGACGCAGCCAAGCAGGGCTGGAACGTGTTCTTTTGGGCTTTCGACCAGCGCGTCAGCCCCGGCCTCAAGGAGTTCGTCTACCTCGTGGTGTTCATCGCCCAGCTGCTGTGCGGCCTGGCGACCGTCACCTCGGCTTCGCGCATGATCTTCGCCTTCTCGCGTGACGGCGGCCTGCCCGGCTCGGCGGCGCTGGCCAAGGTCAGCCCGACCTACCGCACGCCGGTGGCGGCTATCTGGACGGCATCGGTCCTGTCGGTTCTGTTCGTCTGGGGTTCGACGCTGGTCTCGGTTGCCGGCACCTCGGCCTATACCATCGTCGTGTCCTGCACCGTCATCTTCCTGTTCCTGTCCTTCACCGTGCCGATCGTGCTCGGTATGCTGGCCTGGGGCACACCGAAGTGGGACAAGATGGGGCCGTGGAACATGGGCCGCGCCATCTTCATGCTGTTCGGCGTTCTCTCGATCGTGTCGATGATCCTGATCTTCGTCATCGGCATCCAGCCACCGAACGACTGGGCGCTCTACATCACCGTCGGCTTCTTCATCCTGACGGCGATCGTATGGTTCGCATTCGAACGCAACCGCTTCCAGGGTCCGCCGCTGGGCGACATCATCGCGGCCCGCCAGGCCGCGATCAAGGCAGCCGAACAGGCGGTCGGCGAAACCGGCCACTGACGTCAACCATCATGGTCATGGCCGGCGCTCCGCCGGCCATGGTTTCATTTACCCCTCAATCGACCAGCGCTGGAGTGCCAAAGGAATGGCCGGAAATTTCTCGTTCGATCAGTTGAAGAAAGCGGTCTCCAATGGCGAGATCGACACGGTGCTGGCCTGCATCGTCGACATGCAGGGGCGGCTCGCGGGAAAGCGTTTCCTGGCGCAGTACTTCGTCGATTCCGCCCATGACGAGACGCACGGCTGCAACTATCTCTTGGCCGCCGACATCGATATGGAGCCGGTGCCGGGCTACAAGGCGGCAAGCTGGTCGAAGGGCTATGGCGACTTCGTCATGAAGCCGGATCTGGCGACGCTGCGGCGCCTTCCGTGGCTGGAAAAGACAGCACTTGTGATCTGCGACGTGCTCGACCACCACACCCATGACGACCTGCCGCATTCGCCGCGCGCCATCCTGAAGAAGCAGGTCAAGCGGCTGACAGAGCGTGGCTATATCGGCTACTTCGCCTCCGAGCTCGAATTCTATCTGTTCAACGAGACCTATGATTCCGCCCGCAAGAAGCACTGGCAGGGCCTCGACACCGCCTCGCCCTATATTGGCGACTACCAGATCGGCATCACCACCAAGGAAGAAGGTGTCATGCGCCGGCTTCGCAACGAGATGGAAGCGGCCGGCATCCCTATCGAGAATTCGAAGGGCGAATGGGGTCCGGGCCAGGAAGAGATCAATGTGCGCTATGCCGAGGCGCTCGACATGGCCGACCGCCACGTCATCCTGAAGAACGGCGCCAAGGAGATTGCCGAGTCCGAAGGCAAGTCGATTTCCTTCATGTCGAAGTACAATTACGGGCTCGCCGGCAATTCCAGCCACATCCACAATTCGCTGTGGAGCGCCGACGGCAAGACGCCGCTGTTCTTCGACAAAAAGGCGGACTGGACTTTGTCGACGCTCGGCCAGCAATGGGCGGCGGGGCAGCTGAAATACGCCAAGGAGTTCACCTGGTTCCTGGCGCCCTACATCAACTCCTACAAACGCTTCCAGGCCGGCACCTTCGCGCCGACCAAGATCATGTGGAGCGAGGACAACCGCACCGCCGGCTTCCGCCTGTGCGGCGAGGGCACCAAGGGCATCCGCATGGAATGCCGCATCGGCGGCGCCGATCTGAACCCTTATCTTGCTTTCGCCGCGCTGATCGCGGCCGGCCTTGCCGGCATCGATGAGAAGCTGGAACTGCAGAAGCCGTTCGTCGGCGATGCCTATCAGGCCTCGCGCCTGCCCGAGATTCCGAAGACGCTTCGGGACGCCACCGAGACGCTGGCAAAGTCGAAGATGCTGAAGCAGGCGCTCGGCGAGGACGTGCTCGAACATTACGTCCACACCGCGAAGTGGGAGCAGTTCGAATACGACCGCCGCATTACGGATTGGGAACTGCACAGGGGGTTCGAGCGGTACTAGGGTAGCCTGCGAAACGTCGACTGCCTCGCGCTCTTTCCCCGTTGAGAATGGGAGAGAGTGCGCCAGCGTTGGAACGGGGCAGCGCCAAGCCATGTCATTCTTTGATTGTTGTAAAAGTACGAGGACTTACAAATGACCGAAACGGTCAAACTCAAATCCCCCATCGATGGTTCGATCTATGCCGAGCGGCCGATCGCGACCGACCAGGCGATCAATGCCGCGGTCGAGCGCGCCAAGGCGGCGCAGGAGAAATGGGCGCTCACGCCGATCGTCGAGCGCGGCAAGTACATGCTGGCAATGCTGGAAGCGCTGGTCGCGATGACCGACGAGATCGTGCCGGAGATCGCCTGGCAGATGGGGCGCCCGGTGCGCTATGGCGGCGAGTTCGGCGGCGTTAGGGAACGCACCAACTATATGGTCGAGATCGCTGAAGCTGCGCTGAAGTCGGTGCCGGCGTCCAATCCGAAGGACGGCTTCCGCCGCTATGTGAAGAAAGATCCGCTCGGCGTCGTCATGGTGATCGCGCCGTGGAACTATCCTTATCTGACCGCGGTCAACACCATCGTGCCGGCGCTGATGGCCGGCAACACGGTTATCCTGAAGCATGCGGCGCAGACGCTGCTAGTCGGTGAACGTTTTCAGCTGGCCTTCGACAAGGTTGGCCTGCCAAAGGGTGTGTTCCAGAATGTCGTGCTCAACCATGCCCAGACCGAGAAGCTGCTTGGCTCCGGCAAGATCGACCATGTCAATTTCACCGGTTCGGTCGGCGGTGGCCGCGCCATCGAGAAGGCGGCGGCAGGCACCTTCATGACACTCGGCCTCGAGCTCGGTGGCAAGGATCCGGCCTATGTGCTGCCCGACGCCAAGCTCGACCATGCGGTGGCCAATCTGGTCGACGGCGCCTTCTACAATTCCGGCCAGTGCTGCTGCGGCATCGAGCGCGTCTATGTGCATGAGAAGGTCTACGACCAGTTCGTCGAAGGCTTCATTGCCGAGACGAAGAACTATGTCGTCGGCAATCCGCTGGAGCAGGCGACGACAATGGGGCCGATGGCGCAGGCGCGCTTTGCCGACCTGATCCGCGAGCAGAAGGCCGAGGCGCTGCGCAAAGGCGCGGTGGCACATATCAATATGAAGGTGGCTAATGACCAAGCCGGCTCGCCCTACCTGGCGCCGGAAGTGCTGACCAGTGTCGACCACCAGATGAGCGTCATGCGCGAGGAAAGCTTTGGTCCGATCGTCGGCATCATGAAGGTGCGCAACGACGAGGAGGCGATCGCGCTGATGAACGACAGCCCCTACGGGCTGACTGCCTCGATCTGGACGCGCGACACTGAGCACGCCATCGCGATCGGCGACCGCGTCGAGACCGGCACCGTGTTCATGAACCGCTGCGACTATCTCGATCCGGCGCTGGTCTGGACCGGCGTCAAGGACACCGGCAAGGGCGTTGCCCTGTCGGCGCTCGGCTACGACAATCTGACCCGGCCGAAATCCTTCCACCTGCGCGAAGCCATCTGATTTTTTGAAAGACAAGACATGTCCAAGCTGATCTCCAAATGGAACTACCCGACCACCGTCCGCTTCGGTGCCGGGCGCATCAAGGAATTGCCCGAGGTGCTGGAAGCGACCGGCATCAAGCGGCCGCTGTTCGTCACCGATCCGGGGCTGGCGAAACTGCCTGTGGTCGCTTCGACGCTGAAGATCCTCGACGACGCCAAGGTGCCCTATGGCGTGTTTTCCGAGGTGAAGCCGAACCCGGTCGATTCCAACCTCACCGCCGGCATTGCCGTGTTCAAGAAGGGCAAGCATGACGGCGTCATCGCCTTCGGTGGCGGCTCGGCGCTCGATCTCGGCAAGCTGATCGCCTTCCAGGCCGGGCAGACGCGGCCGGTGTGGGATTTCGAGGATGTCGACGACTGGTGGACGCGTGCCAATTCCGACGCCATCGCGCCGATCATTGCCGTGCCAACGACGGCCGGCACCGGCTCGGAGGTCGGCCGTGCCGGCGTCATCACCAATGAGGCGACGCACACCAAGAAGGTCATCTTCCATCCGAAGCTTTTGCCGGCAATCGTCATTGCCGATCCGGAACTGTCGGTCGGCATGCCCGGTTTCATCACCGCCGGAACCGGCATGGATGCGCTGGCACACTGCCTCGAAGCCTATTGCGCGCCGGGCTACCACCCGATGGCCGACGGCATCGCCGTGGAAGGTGTGCGCCTGGTGTTCGAGAACCTGCCCAAGGCCTATGCCAACGGCAAGGACCTCGTGGCCCGCGCCCATATGATGAGCGCTGCGGCCATGGGCGCTGCCGCCTTCCAGAAGGGGCTGGGCGCCATCCATTCGCTGTCGCATCCGATCGGCGCGCTCTACGACACCCATCACGGCATGACCAATGCCGTGTTCATGCCCTATGTGCTGGCTTTCAACCGGGACTCGATCGAAGAGCGGATCGCTCGGCTTGCCGCCTATTGCGGCATCAAGGGCGGCTTCGACGGTTTCGCCAAGGCGATCATCAAGCTGCGCAAGGAGCTCAAGGTGCCGCATGCGCTGCCCGATCTGATCAAGGGGCTCGACATGGACAAGAAGCGCAAGGGGCTGATCGCCGACATGGCGGTGGTCGATCCGACCGCCGGCGGCAATCCTGTCAAGCTGACCAAGAAGGCGGCGCTGACGCTGCTTGAGAACGCCCTAGCCGGCACTGTGTGAGGCGGCTTGCGGCGCCGGAAGTGATCTGGAAACGAGGGGAAAGGAAAGGGCAAGGGGGCAAAGGGCAAGGCAATAAACCATTAGCCGGGAAATTAAGTGGAGGCTGATTGCTACAGCCCGTTAAAAAGAGTTAACTTTTCGCACCGCCGGGGGCCAGTTTCAAAAAGCTTTCATCTGGCTGTCATATGAAAAAGATACCGCATCGCAGGCGTCCAGCGACGCCAGTTCAACGGAGAGAACACATGTTCAAGTTTACGGGGAAAGTGCTTTCCCTATCGGCCGTCGCCCTCATGGCGACCTCTGCTATCTCATCGGCCCAGTCCATGGATGAACTGGTTGCCGCGGCGAAGAAGGAAGGCCAACTCACCACAATTGCGCTGCCGCATGACTGGTGCGGTTACGGCGCCGTCATCGACGGCTTCAAGGCGAAGTATCCGGAAATCACCGTCAACGAACTCAACCCCGATGCCGGCTCCGGCGACGAGGTCGAGGCGATCAAGGCCAACAAGGACAACAAGGGCCCGCAGGCTCCCGACGTCATTGATGTCGGCCTGTCCTTCGGCCCGACCGCCAAGGCCGACGGCCTTATCCAGGCCTACAAAGTGTCGACCTGGGACTCGATCCCGGACAGCGCCAAGGATGCCGACGGTTTCTGGACCGGCGACTACTACGGCGTGCTGTCCTTCCTGGTGAATAAGGATCTCGTCAAGGAAGCACCGGCTGACTGGGCTGACCTGCTGAAGCCGGAATTCGCCAACACCGTGGCGCTTGCAGGCGACCCGCGCGCCTCGAACCAGGCCATCCAGGCCGTCTACGCGGCCGGCCTTTCAGGCGGCGCGGCTGCCGGCGAAGCTGCCGGTACCGCCGGCCTCGACTTCTTCAAGAAGCTCAATGCCGCCGGCAATTTCGTGCCAGTCATCGGCAAGCCGGCGACCCTGGCTCAAGGCCAGACGCCGATCCTGGTGACCTGGGACTACAATGCACTTGCCGGTCGCGACACGCTGAAGGGTAATCCGCCCGTCGACGTCGTCGTGCCGAAGACGGGTGTCGTTGCCGGCGTCTACGTGCAGGCGATCAGTGCTTTCGCACCGCATCCGAACGCTGCCAAGCTCTGGCTGGAGTATCTCTACTCCGACGAAGGCCAGATCGGCTGGCTGAAGGGCTATTGCCACCCGATCCGCTTCAACGATCTTGCCAAGAACGGCAAGCTTCCGGCGGACGTGATGGCCAAGCTGCCGCCGGCTGAGGCTTACGCTGCGGCGGTGTTCCCGACGCTGGACGAGCAGGGCAAGGCAAAGGAAGCCGTCACCAAGAACTGGGATGCCGTCGTCGGCGCCAACGTCAAGTAAGGCTTGAAGCCAACCGGGCGGCCTCGCGGCCGCCCGGTTTTCCTCGGAGACGGTAGCCGGCGCATGACAGATCTCTCGCTTTCCGATCACGCAGTCGCCGGGAAGACCGCGCCCCCCAGCGAGGCGCGCGCATTGCGACTGCCGACGCAATGGCTCGGTGTCGCGCCATTTTTCATCTTCGCAATCATGTTCCTGATCTTGCCCACGCTCTATCTGATGCTGGGCGCATTCCAGAACGATGCCGGCGAATTCACGTTCGAAAACATAGCGGCGCTGGCGCAGCCATCGATTGTCGCCGCCTACTGGATCTCGCTCAAGGTCAGCCTTTCCTCGGCGCTGATCGGTGCCTTCGCCGGGCTCGCCATCGCCATCGCGATCGTGCGCGGCGGCCTGCCGGAGTGGATACGCTCGGCAACGCTAACCTTTTCCGGCGTTGCTTCCAATTTCGCCGGCGTACCGCTGGCCTTCGCCTTCCTCGCGACCCTGGGACGGCTCGGTCTCGCAACGGTGCTTCTGAACACGGTGTTCGGCCTCAACATCTACGCACACGGCTTCAACATCCTGTCGTTCTGGGGCCTGACGCTGACCTATGTCTATTTCCAGATCCCGCTGATGGTGGTCATCATCACGCCGGCGATCGACGGTTTGAAGAAGGAGTGGGGCGAGGCCGCCGCGACGCTCGGCGCCACCCAGGCGCAATACTGGCGCATGGTAGTGATCCCGGTGATCTGGCCGAGCTTCCTCGGCACGGTCATCCTGCTCTTCGCCAATGCCTTCGGCGCTATCGCCACCGCTTATGCGCTGACCGGCTCCTCCCTCAACATCGTGCCGATCCTGCTCTATGCGCAGATCCGCGGCGACGTGCTGCACAATGCTCATCTCGGCTATGCGATCGCCTTCGGCATGATCGTCATCACCGGGCTCGCTAATGTCTTCTACATCTGGTTCCGGACGCGTTCGGAGAGGTGGCTGAAATGAAGTCCGGCAAATTCTGGGCCTGGGTCGTCTTCGCGCTGGGCGCGGCCTATTTCTTCATTCCGCTGATCGCAACCGTGGAATTTTCCATGCGCATGCGGCGCGGCGCCTATTCCTTCGATGCCTATCAGATCGTGCTTGGCGACCCTCGTTTTCAGGCGACCTTTGGCTACTCGGTGCTCGCGGCCGTCTTCACCATCATTCTCGGCGTGTTGATCGTGGTGCCCGCCGCCTACTGGATTCGGCTGCGCCTGCCGCAACTGCGGCCGATCGTCGAGTTTATCACGTTGCTGCCGCTGGTCATTCCGGCCATCGTCATCGTCTTCGGCTATATCAGGATGTACGGTTCGAATTCGCCGCTGCCGTTCCTGGCGACCGACATGGGTACAAATGCCTTGCTGGTCATCGGTTATGCGATGCTGGCGCTGCCCTACATGTACCGTGCGGTGGACACCGGACTTCGCACCATCGACGTGCGTACGCTGACGGAAGCGGCACAGATCCTTGGCGCCGGCTGGGGCACGATTATCACCCGCGTCATCCTGCCCAATGTTCTGATCGCGGTGTTGTCGGGCGCCTTCCTCACGTTCGCCATCGTCATTGGCGAATTCACCATGGCCAGCCTGCTCAACCGACCCGCCTTCGGCCCCTATCTGCAAAACGTTGGCGCCAACCGCGCTTATGAGCCGGCGGCGCTTGCCATCATCGCTTTCGCCATCACCTGGGGCTGCATGTCGCTGATCCAGATCCTGTCCCGGTTCGCGCCGAGATCGGCGAACCGCCCGAACTGATCGACAAAGTACTGATCGAAAGAAAAAGCCATGGCCGAACCATTCCTCTCCATCCAGCATGTGCGAAAATCCTTCGGCGCCACCACTGTGGTCGAGGATTTCAATCTCGATGTCGAGCCGGGCGAGTTCGTTTCCTTCCTCGGGCCGTCCGGCTGCGGCAAGACCACCGTTCTGCGAATGGTCGCCGGTTTCGAAGAGCCGTCGGCGGGCAAGATCGTCGTTGCAGGCAAGGACATCACCAGGCTGAAGCCAAACCAGCGCAATGTCGGCATGGTGTTCCAGGCCTATGCGCTGTTCCCCAACCTGACAGTGGCGCAGAACATCGGCTTTGGACTGAAGGTCGCCGGCATGCCCAGGGCAGATATCGATGCCCGCGTTGCCGAGATGCTCGACATCATTAAGCTGCCGCAGATGGCCGACCGCTATCCCTACCAGCTCTCCGGCGGCCAGCAGCAGCGCATTGCGCTGGCGCGGGCGATTGCGCCGAAGCCGAAGCTTTTGCTGCTCGACGAGCCGCTGTCTGCGCTCGACGCCAAGGTGCGCGTGTCGCTGCGCGAGGAAATCCGTTCCATCCAGAAGAAGCTTGGCATCACCACGATCTTCGTCACCCATGACCAGGAAGAGGCGCTGTCGATCTCGGACCGTATCGCGGTGATGTATGGCGGCAAGGCCGAGCAGGTCGGCACGCCGTTCGAGATCTACAACCGCCCGGCAACCAAGTTCGTCGCCAATTTCGTCGGCACGCTGAACGTGCTCGAAGGCAAGGTCACCGATGCCGCGGCCGGCACGGTGCAGGTCAACACGCAGGAGGTCTCGCTCAAGGGCAAGCTCAACGGGTCGAAGTCCGGCGACATGCTGTCTCTGGCGCTCCGGCCGGAGGCGATTTCGCTGGGGCGCCAGCCTGGCCGAGACTCCAGCCTGTCAGGCGAAATTTCCGAAGTGCACTTCCTCGGCTCGGTCATCCGGGTTCGCGTCGGCATCGGCGGTAACACGGTCTCGCTCGACACATTCAACAGCCCGGCAACGCCGCCGCCGGCAGTCGGCGAGAAGGCCGAGATATCGTTCTCGTCGAGCGATATGCTGGTGCTGCACTAATAACAGCAGCATCCAGGAAAACTGAGGCGGTCGATTCAAGCCGGTGCGATGAGCGGCTGCAGGCCAGAGCCGGAAGCGTACTGGACAATCAACAGCATCTTGCCATCCAGCCACTGCCCACGATGCCGCTTCGCCGCTACGATGGGTCATGGCTCTTTTCGAACTGACTCTTGTCCTGCTTCTTGCTGCCGTCGCGCTGACGGCGCTGTCGCGGCGGCTGGAGATTCCCTATCCGTCCTTGCTGGCTCTAGCGGGGGTCGCGATTGCCTTCGTGCCAGGCGCGCCGACGATCGAGATCGATCCGGAACTGGCGCTTGCCTTGTTCATCGCCCCGGTGCTCCTCGACGCTGCCTACGACACCTCGCTGCGCGACCTGAAACGCTACCGGCTGTCGCTGGCGCTGCTGGCGCTTGGCGCCGTTGTCTTTACCACCGTGGTGGTTGCCTTTGTCGGCTGGAAGATGGCTGGCCTGCCGATCGCCGCGGCAATTGCGCTTGGCGCCATTGTCGCGCCGCCGGATGCCGTGGCGGCGTCTGCCGTTCTCAGCCAGTTCAAGGTGCCGCACCGCATCACCGCCATCCTGCAGGGCGAGAGCCTGCTCAACGATGCCACCGCACTGCTGATCTACCGGCTGGCGGTTTCGGCGGCGCTCGGCACGATCATGCTGAGCAACGCCATTCCGGTGATCCTGCTGGCAACGATCGGCAGTCTGGTCGCGGGCTACGTGTTCGGGCGGATATCGCTGCTGACGCTTGGCCGCATCGAGGACGCGGCGAGCAGCACGGTGGTGCAGTTTGCCGGAACCTTTGCCGTCTGGATCATCGCAGACAAGCTCGGCCTTTCCGCCATCATCACCATCGTCGTCTACGCCATCACCATTGCGCGCAGGGCACCCCGCCGCATGTCGGCCAGACGCCGCGTCAGCACCTATTCGGTCTGGGAATCGGCGGTGTTCGTGCTCAACGTGCTGGCCTTCGTGCTGATGGGCCTGCAGGCTCGCTCGATCGTCGGCCGGCTTGCCGGCGACGGGCAGGGCGAAGCCTTTCTCTTTGCCGGAACCGTGCTGGTCGTCGTCATCGTCGCGCGGCTGGTCTGGGTGGGGAGTTACGTCGCCATCATCCGCTGGCTTGCCCGCCTCGGCAGCGAAGAGGCAAGGCGCGATCTGCCGACATTTGGCGGCGCCGTGCTGGTCGGCTGGTGCGGCATGCGGGGACTGGTGACGCTGGTCGTGGCCATTGCCCTGCCGTCCGATTTTCCCCACCGCGACCCGATCGTGCTTGCCGCCTTTGCGGTGGTGCTGGGCACGCTGGTGCTGCAAGGCATGACCCTGAAGCCGCTGCTGCGCTGGATCAACTTCGCCCCGGACAGAACGGTCGACAACGAGGTGGCGCAGGCGCGTGTCGCCGTCATGCAGGCCGCACTCGATGTGCTCAGCCGCAAGACCTCGGCGGCGGCTGCCGTTGTGCGAGAACAGTATGAAGCTCAGCGCGTGATCGCGGAAAACCCGAACGACGCCCAAGCCGCCACCGAATACGACCGGTTGCGCCTCTATGCCATCAACCGCCAGCGCGACACGCTTGAGGAGCTGCGCCGCAACGGCACGATCGGCGACGAGGCCTATCACCGGCTGGAGGAAGAGATCGACTGGGCAGAACTGGCCGCATCGCCGGCGGGCCGGTTCCAACCGCTGACGACCGACTAGCGCCTTCTTTTTGCGCCATCACTTTCCCCGGGACGCCTCGCGGCGTTTTCCGGCGTGCCGAGGATACCGAGCCGGGCGGGAATCGGTGCATGATCGCGCAGCAAGGCGGGGAGGCTTCTGGCACAAGCCGCTTCCATTCTCGTGTACATTGCAACCAATCTGCTGAACCGCTACTGCCAACAGCGAAACTGAGCCGGATAAGCAATGAAGCTGGTCAGCTACAACATCCAGTACGGGTTCGGCAGCGATGGCCGCTACGATCTGACGCGCGCCGCGCGCATTGTCGACGGCGCCGACATCATTGCGCTGCAGGAGGTCGAGCGGCATTGGCAGCGGAGCAATGAGGACGACCAGCCGGAGATCCTGTCCAGGCTGCTGCCGGACTATCATTGGGTTTACGGCCCGGCCTTCGACATGGACGCCAGCGAGGGGCGCGATGGCCGCATCGTCAACCGCCGCCGGCAGTTCGGCACCATGCTGCTGTCGAAGCTGCCGATCGTCTGGTCGCGGCTGCACACGCTGCCGATGCGCCGCACGCTGACGCCACTCAACACCCGCAATGCCGCACTCGAATGCATGATCCGCACGCCTGCCGGCCCGGCAAGGGTTCTGTCGCTGCATCTCGCCCATATCGCGGTGGAGGAGCGGCTGGAGCAGATCGACTATCTGCTTGCCGAACATCGCCGCGCACCGTCCGAGGGCGGACCGTGGAGCGGAATCGATGACGAGCCTGCGCGCAACTGGACCAGCGGCGAAGCCGAGCCGGAAAATCCGATGGCGGCGATCTGGATGGGCGATTTCAACATGGAGCCGGGGAGTGCTGAATACAGCCGCATCGTCGGCAGCACGCCCTATCATCGCGGTGCCGCTTATCTCGACGGTTTCGTCGATGCGGCGTCCATTGCCAGCGAGCCGACGGCTGATTTTCACACCCATGTGAAGACCATCGACGGCAAGGTGGCCAAGCGCCGGCTCGACCATTGCTTCGTCGGTGGCATGTTCGCCGATCGCGTCCGCTCGGTCGGTGCCGATATTGGCGAGGTGGCGTCCGATCACTTCCCGGTCCGGGTCGACATCGATCTCGAAACGCCCCTGGGCTCGGGAGGTCGGTGAGCCCTCCATGACGCTTTTCGTCTTCTTCGCGGTGCTTGCCGCGGCCGCCATGCACGCGATCTGGAATGCGCTGGTCAAGGTGCATCTCGACCGTTTCCTGTCGATCACTCTGATGACGCTGGGCATGGGGTTTGCCGCGCTCTTCGTGCTGCCCTTCGTCGAGTTTCCGAAGGCCGAAGTGTGGCCTTACATCATCGC
Organism: Mesorhizobium sp. P2_D6; assembly: GCF_056404315.1. Lineage (NCBI taxonomy): Bacteria > Pseudomonadati > Pseudomonadota > Alphaproteobacteria > Hyphomicrobiales > Phyllobacteriaceae > Mesorhizobium > Mesorhizobium sp. P2_D6. The sequence continues at coordinate 88,677 of NZ_JBFUEG010000013.1, forward strand.
CTCGGTGATCTTTCACATGGGCTATCGGACCTTCCTGATCGGCGCCTACAAGGCGGGTGATTTCGCCCAGACCTATCCGCTGGCGCGCGGTACAGCGCCGCTGCTGACCGCGCTCGGCGGCATTGTCGTGGTGCAGGAGATGCCGGCGCCGTTCGCCATCCTCGGCATCCTGCTGCTGTCGGCCGGAACGCTGGTGATGTCGTTTCGCGGCGGCGTACATCTGGAGCGGTTCAATCTTCGCGCGGTCGGCTTTGCGCTCGGCACCTCGATCTTTATCTCCAGCTACACGCTCTCCGACGGCAGCGGCGCGCGGCTGGCGGCGACCGCGCAGAGCTACGCCGCCTGGCTGTTCATCTGCGACGCTTTTGGCGCGCTGGTGCTGTGCCTCATCTTTCGCGGGCCCAAGGCACTGCCCGTTCTGGCGCGTGACTGGAAGGCCGGGCTGTTCACCGGCGTGCTCAGCGGCGGCGCCTACTGGATCGTCATGTGGGCAATGACCAAGGCGCCGATCGCCTCGGTGGCGTCGCTGCGCGAGACCTCGATCCTGTTCGCCATGATGATCTCGGTCTTCGCGCTGGGCGAAAAGATGACGGGCTGGCGGGGCGCCGCCGCGCTCAGCATTGTCGCCGGTGTCGTGGCGCTCAGGCTGGGCTGATATCGAGATCGAATACCATCAGCCCGTCGGTGCCGCCTTCGAGTGCAGCGACCAAACGGGCGCCGGCGCGTTGATGCGCCTCATGCACCAGATAGGCGTCGCGGGCGGCGGCATCGCGGAAGTCGATGGTGAAGCCATGGTTGAAACCGCGCGCGAACGGCTCCGGGCTGACATTGGCGCTGAAATAGACAGTGTCCATGCCGTCGACAAAGTAGCGAAGCGCCTCGAGGTCGGCATGAATTGCCGCGCGTTCGGTGGCGGCGACATCGCTGCGGAATTTAACGAAGACGCAGTGCCTGATCATCTGGGGCCCTTCCTGAACTTGTTACGCGGCGCGATTGCCGGAAAACGCCGCCGGCGGCAGCGGCTCGCGGCCAAGAATAATATCCGAGCCCTTTTCGCCGACCATGATGGTCGGCGCATTGGTGTTGGAAGAGGGCACGCGCGGCATCACCGAAGCGTCGCAGACGCGCAAGCCTTCGATGCCGCGCAGGCGCAGGTCCGGTGTCACCACGGCCATATCGTCATGGCCCATGCGGCAGGTGCCTACGGGGTGATGATCGGTCTTGGCGGTGCGGCAGGCATAATCGATCAGCTCTTCATCGCTGGCGAGCGATGGGCCGGGCAGCACTTCGCGCAGCACGTAAGGGGCAAGCGCCTTCTGCCGCATGATTTCGCGCGCGAGTCTCAGCCCCTTGATCGACATCGCACGATCATAGGGATCGGACCAGTAGTTCGGATCGATCAGCGGGTGGTCGGCCGGATCGCCGCTCTTCAGCCGCACCGTGCCGCGCGAGCGCGGGCGCAGGAAGGCCGAGTTCAAGGTGACGCCCGGGTTGTTCAGCTTCTCGACGCCGGCTTCGATGCCGGAGCCGAGGCCGAGATGGAACTGGATGTCGGGCGATGCGGCTGTCGGATCGGCGTACCAGAAACCGCCGGTCTCGAACAGGCTGGACGCGACGGGTCCCTTCTTCAGCAACAGATACTGCAAGCCGGCCCATGCCGTGCGGTGCAGTTTGGCGTAATTGTCGTAGGTGTGGTCGCCGGTGCATTCGGCGATGACGAACAAATCGAGATGGTCCTGCATGTTGGAGCCGACGCCGGGCAGATCATGCACCGGCGTCACGCCGACCGAATTCAGGTGATCGGCCGGGCCGATGCCCGACTGCATCAACAGCTTCGGCGAACCGATGGCGCCGGACGAGACGATCACTTCGCGTTCGGCGCGCAGGATGGTCTTCTGGCCGCCCGGCCTGTCGACGATCTCGACGCCGATGGCGCGGCCTTTCTCGACGACGATGCGGGTCACCAGCACATCGGTCCTGACGGTCAGGTTCTTGCGGGCGCGGATCGGCTTCAGATAGGCGACCGAAGCGGATGAACGCCGGGCGTCCTTCTGGGTCAGCTGGTAATAGCCGACGCCTTCTTGGGCAGCGCCGTTGAAATCCGGGTTGAAGGGGATGCCCATCTCCTGGCCGGCACGGAAATAGGCCTCGCAAATCGGCAGCGGGGAAATCGGGTTCGACACGCCGAGCGGCCCCTGGTCGCCATGAAAATCGTTGGCGAAGCGCTGGTTGTTCTCGGCCCGCTTGAAATAGGGCAGCACGTCCCTATAGCCCCAGCCCGCGAGGCCCTCTTCCTTCTCCCACGCGTCGTAGTCGCGGGCGTTGCCGCGCGTGTAGATCTGGGCATTGATGGAGGAGCCGCCGCCGACCACCTTGGCCTGTGTGTACCAGAAGACGCGATCCTTCATGTTCTTCTGCGGCACAGTCGACCAGCCCCAGGAAGCGATGCCCTTGGTCATCTTGGCAAAGCCCGCCGGCATGTGGATCAGCGGATGCCAGTCCTTGCCGCCTGCTTCCAGCAGCAATACCGAATTGCCCGGATCCTCGCTCAGCCGGTTGGCGAGAACACAGCCGGCCGGGCCGGCGCCAACGATGATGTAGTCGGTCATGGCATCACCCTTACAATCGCGGCACGGACAGCGCGCCGTCGACATTGATGATCGAGCCGGTGGAAAAGCCGAGCTTACCGGCGGCAAGCGTCGCCACCACAGCGCCGATGTCGGACGCTTCGCCCCAGCGCTTTGCTGGCACCAGGCCGCCATCGATCAGCGCGTCGTATTTGGCTGTCACGCCCGCCGTCATTTCGGTGCGGATGATGCCTGGGCGCAGCTCGAACACGCCGATGTTTTCCGGCGCGAGCCTGAGCGCCAGGTTCTTCACCCACATGGACAGCCCAGCTTTCGAGATGCAGTAATCCGAGCGTTCCGGTGAGGCCATTTCTGCGCTGACCGAGGTGATGGTGATGATCGAGCGCGGATGATCACCCGGTGCCGCCAGCATCGCCTTGGCGACGGCCTGGCTGAGGAAGACGGTACCGCGCAGATTGATGTTCAGCGCACGGTCGAAATTCTCCGGCTTCAGCTCCAGCAGATCGCCGCGCACCACGGCGCCGACGCCGGCATTGTTGACGAGACAGTCGATGCGGCCGAAGGCGTTTGTGGCGGCGTCGACCAACGCGGCGTGACCGTCGAGCTTGGCGATGTCGCATTTGATGTAGGCGAACTTGGCGCCGCGTGCGGTGATGTCGGCGGCAAGCCCATCCGGCGCTCGTTCGGCGAGATCAGCGACCAGGATGTCGAAGCCGGCATCGGCCAACGCTTGACTACAGGCCAGCCCGATGCCGCGCGCGCCGCCGGTGACGATGGCAGAGGGCCGGGTCATGCCGCGAGGTCCGTCTGGCGGATGTGCTCGGCGACCCGCAGCGCCTGTGCGGCGATGGACAGCGCCGGGTTTACCGCAGCCGAATTCGGCAGAAAACTGCCGTCGACGACGAACAGGTTCTGGTGATCAAAGGCGCGGCAGTACGGGTCGAGCGGCGCGGTGGCCGAATCGTCTCCCATCTTCACCGTGCCGCACTGGTGCGACGGCGTGCGCTTGTCGAAGGGGCGCGACAGGACGATGGGATAGCCGCAGGCGCGGAAGTTTTCGCGCATCACCTTGGTCAGCCCGTCGAGCGACTGCATGTTGGAGCGCCGCCACTGCATGACGATGTCCTTGCCATCGACCATGATGCGGCTTTCCGGATTGGGCAGGTCTTCGCACATCAAATACCAGTCGACGGCGTGACCGGCCATGAAATCCAGCGCGAATTTCGGCACTCGCTTGACGTTGGCCTTCAACATGTTGCCGTCGATCTTGCCGAGCAGCTGGACATTGCCGAGCGGCTTGCCGCCCTTGCCGTCGGAGAGATAATAATCGTTCAGCATCAGCGTCTTCTGGTAGACGGAATCGTTCCTGCGGCGCGGATCGATCGCCAGCATGGCGCTCGAATTGTGGTTCATGAAATTGCGGCCGACCTGGTCGGAGCGGTTGGCGAGACCTTTGCCATCTGAGGATGGCGAACGCATCAGGATCACGGCGGAATTGACGGCGCCGGCGGATAGGATGACCAGCTTCGGCGACACTTTCTTCAGCTCGCCATTCTGCCGGTAGTGGATGGCCGATATGCTTTTGCCGTCGGGCGCCGCTTCGAGATATTCGACATAGCAGCCGGTCTCCAGCCGGATGTTGCTGTCCTTGAGTGCAGCCGCCAGCGGTCCGGTCTGCGCGTCGACCTTGCCTTGGCCTGTGTTCGGGAAAGCGTCCCAGCCAGTCTTGCCCTCTTTCAGCCAGGTGTCGATGTCGACGCCGAGCGGCAGCGATGCCGGGTGCAGGCCCAGCCCCTTCAGTTCCGCGCGGGCGCGGGCGATCGGCGCTTCGTCGGGCACCGGCTTGTAGGCATAGGGGATCGAATGGAACGGCTCGGTCGGGTCTTCGCCGAGTGAGCCGCGGACGCGAAACAGCTGCTCGGCTTTCGAATACCAGGGTTCGAATTCGTCATAGGAGAACGGCCAGGCCGGCGAGACGCCGCCAAAGTGCTCCATGGCGGCGAAATCCTCTTTGCGGTAGCGGATCAGCACCGCGCCGTAGAATTTCGAGTTGCCGCCGACATAGTAATAGTTGCCGGGGTTGAAGGCGGCGCCGCCGGCCTCGCGCCACATCTCCTTGGGACGGTAGTGGCCGTCGACGAAGATCGAGCGCGTGTCTCGCGCATGCGGCGTTGCCGGCAGCGGCTCGCCGCGTTCAAGCATCAGGATCGAGGCGCCGCTGCCGGCCAGACCGGAGGCGATCGTGGCGCCGCCTATGCCGGAGCCGATGATGACGATGTCCGGATTTGTCATGGCGGTCAGCGAATGCGGCTCTCGGTCGCCGGATCGAAGAACACTGCCTTGGTCAGGTTGAAGGCCAGCGGCGTGCTGGTGCCCGGCTGGATGTTGGCGTCGGCGCGCAGCCGCGCCACAACGGGCTTGCCGCCGAGATTGGTCACCGCGAACGTGTCGGAGCCCGCAGGCTCGACCACCTCGATGTGCAGCTCGGCAGTGGCGATGTTGGAAGCGTTGCGTTCGGCGCCTTCCGGATCGGTCAGCGCTTCCGGCCGGACGCCGAAGATGATCGGCTTGCCCTGGAAGGCCGCGAGACCCGCCGGTGCATTGGCCATCGGCAGCGTGATCGGCTCGCGCGCCTCGCGCTGCAGCACGACGGACAGCGCGTTGCCCGATGTGGCGATGGTCGCCGGGATCAGATTCATCGCCGGCGAGCCCATGAAGTCGGCGACGAACAGATTGCTGGGGTTGTTGTAGATCTCGGCCGGGGTGCCGAACTGCTGCACCTCGCCGTCGCGCATGACGGCGATCTTGGTCGCCAGCGTCATCGCCTCGATCTGGTCGTGGGTGACGTAGACGATAGTGGTACCGGTGGTGGCATGCAGGCGCTTGATTTCGATGCGCATGTCGACGCGCAGCTTGGCGTCGAGGTTGGACAGCGGCTCGTCGAACAGGAACAGTTTGGGGTCGCGCACCAGCGCCCGGCCCATGGCGACGCGCTGGCGCTGGCCGCCGGAAAGCTGGCTCGGCTTGCGCTGCAGGAGGTGGCCGATCTGCAGCACCTTGGCCACCTTGTCGATCGCCTTCTGGCGCTCGTCGGCCGGCACGCCGCGCATCTCCATGCCGAAGGAGATGTTTCCGGCCACCGTCATGTTCGGATAGAGCGCATAGCTCTGGAACACCATGGCGATGTCGCGCTTGGAAGGATGCAGATCGTTGATGGCGCGGCCGTCGACACGGATCTCGCCCTCGGTGATCTGCTCCAGGCCGGCAATGGTGTTGAGCAGCGTGGACTTGCCGCAGCCGGACGGACCGACCAGCACCAGGAAGCCGCCCTTTTCGAGCTCGACATCGATGCCCTTCAGGATCTCAACATTCCCGAAACGCTTCTTCAGCCCATCGATTTCCAGAAAAGCCATCAGATTATCCTTTGACCGCGCCCGCCATCAGGCCACGCACGAAGTAGCGGCCGGCGACGACATAGACGAGAAGGGTGGGGAGCGCGGCGATCATCGCCGCCGCCATGTTGACGTTGTATTCGACAACCCCGGTCGACGTGTTGACGACGTTGTTGAGCGCGACCGTCATCGGCATCACGTCGCCGGAGCCGGCATAGGCGGAGGCGAACAGGAAGTCGTTCCAGATGTTGGTGAACTGGTAGATCACCGTCACCACGATGATCGGCAGCGAGTTGGGCAGCATGATGCGCCGGAAGATCTGGAAGAAGCTTGCCCCGTCAATCTGCGCCGCCTTCACCAGCTCGTTCGGAAACGCTTCATAGTAATTGCGAAAGAATAGGGTCGTGAAGCCGATGCCGTAGACGACATGAACGAACACCAGGTTCACGGTCGGATTGCCGAAGCCGAAGGTGAAACCGGTCGCGTTCTGCAGTTTGACGCCGAACCGGCCCAAGCTGCCGAGGATCGTTGCCATCGGCAGCAGTACCGACTGGAACGGGATGAAACAGGCAAACAGCATCAGACCGAACACCAGCGTCGCCCCGCGGAAGCGCCACTTCGTCAGCACATAGCCGTTGAGCGCGCCGAGCAGAGTCGAGATGATGACTGCCGGAACCACCATCTTGATCGAGTTCCAGAAATAGCCCTTCATGCCGACGCAGGTCAGGCCCGAGCAAACTTCGCTCCACGCCTTTATCCATGGGTCAAAGGTCGGCGCCTGGGGCAGCGCCAGCATGTTGCCATTCTGGATCTCCTCCATGGTCTTGAACGAGGTCACCAGCATGACAAACAGCGGCATCAGGTAGAACAGCGCAAACAGCGCCAGCAGCCCGTAGATGACGATGCGGTTGAGGGTCTTGGTGCTCATGCCGCCGGAGGCCTGCCGGGAAGCAGTGGGGCGGGCAGGGGTGGCGACAGCGCTCATTGCGGCTTCTCCCGCAGTTCCGAATAGAGATAGGGCACGATGATGGCGACGATGGTCATCAGCATGATCACCGCACTGGCCGAGCCGACGGCCATTTCGTTACGCTTGAAAGTGTACTCATACATGAAGTTGGAGGGCAGCCAGGCCGAGCCGCCGGGGCCGCCGCTGGTCAGCGCGACCACCAGATCGTAGGACTTGATAGCAAGGTGGGCGAGCACGATGAAGGCCGACAGGAAGATCGGCCGCAGCAGCGGAATGACGATGCGGCGGTAGAGCTGGAAAGTGGTGGCGCCATCGATCTGCGCCGCCTTCATGATCTCGCCGTCAATGCCGCGCAGGCCCGCCAGGAACATCGCCATGATGAAGCCGGAGGCCTGCCAGACGCCGGCGATGACCACCGTGTAGATGACGAAATCCTTGTTCTTGATCCAGTCGAAATGGAAGCTCGTCCAGCCCCACTGATGCAGGGTCTGCTCAAGGCCGAGACCGGGATCGAGGAACCATTTCCAGGCAACGCCGGTGACGATGAAGGACAGCGCCATCGGGTAGAGATAGATCGGCCGCAACACGCCTTCGCCGCGGATCTTCTGGTCGAGCAGGATGGCCAGGAACAGGCCGAGCGCCAGGCAGATGGCGATATAGAGAAAGCCGAAAATGCCCATATTGGTGATCGACGTGTACCAGCTCGATGGCGGGTCGGTGTCGAAGGTCCAGCCCCACAGGCGCTGATAGGCGCGCGAGCCGGTGATGACATAGGACGGGAAGGTCTTGGAATTGGTGAAGGACAGATAGATCGTCCATAGGATGAAGCCGTAGACGAACACGATGGTGATGGCGAAGCTCGGCGCCAGCACGATCTTCGGCAGCGCGTCCTGCAGGCGCGCGCGCACCGAAGGGCGCGACCGCTCCGGCGTCAGCTTGATCTGGGTTGTCGCTACACTGCTCATGAGGCTCCTCCCGTTTCGGGTCGTCCGTGCTCTGCCGTCAGGCGGCAAGGCGGCCCCGTGCATACGGGTCTTTGGTCGGCATGGTGTTCAGGCCGGCCAATCCTGAGGTGAAACCTTCCCCGCCGAAGCGGGGAAGGTGGTTTTTAGGCTTACTTGGCGTCGTCGATTGCCTTGACCAGTTCGGTCACGGCTTCGTCCGAGGTCTTGATCTGACCATGGACGAACTTCGAAACGACGTCCTTGTAGGCATTGGCGACCGCCGGAGGCGCGCCATAGCCCTGGGCCAGCGAGCCGAACAGCGTGCCGCCTTCATTGGCAGCCTTCAGGTCGGCGATGCCCTTCTTGCCGCACGCGTCGAAGTCGGTGTCCGGAACGTCGGTACGGGCCGGAACCGAACCCTTGACGACGTTGAAGGCCGACTGGAAGCTCTTCGACAGGGTGGCGGTGGCCAATGCGACCTGGGCGGCCTTGCGATCGTCAGGGACGTTGAACATGCCGAACATGTCGGAGTTGTAGACCACCGAGCCTTCCGTGCCCGGGAAGCGATAGCACAGGAAGTCCGTGCCCGGCGTTTTCTTGGCGGCGTTGAACTCACCCTTGGCCCAGTCGCCCATGACCTGCACAAGGGCGTCGCCCTTGATGACCATGGCGGTGGCAAGGTTCCAGTCGCGGCCCGAGAAGTTCGGGTCGACATAGGTGACGAGCTTGGCAAGATTGTCGAACGACTTCTTCATCGTGTCGGATTTGAGCGACTCGTCGTCGAGGTCGTTGAAGGCCTTCTTGTAGAACTCAGGTCCACCGGTCGACAGTACGACCGAGTCGAACATGGTGGCTTCCTGCCAGTTCTGGCCGCCGAGTGCGAGCGGGATGACGCCAGCCGCCTTGGCCTTGTCGAGCAGGGCGACGAAGTCGTCGAAGGTCTTCGGCTCGGCGCCGCCGATCTTGTCCATCACCGCCTTGTTGATCCACAGCCAGTTGACCGAGTGGACGTTGACCGGAGCCGCGACCCACTTGCCGTCATAGACGGAGAACTTCTGCAGGGCTGCCGGAACCGACTTGTCCCAACCTTCCTTCTTCGCCGTGTCGGTGAGGTCGCCCATGACGCCGGCCGCCGCATAGTCGAGCACGGTGTAGCCGAGCATCTGCGAGGCGGTCGGGTAATTGCCGGCCGCGACCATTGCCTTCAGCGCGGTCATGGCGGCGTCGCCGCCACCGCCGGCCACCGGCACGTCCTTCCAGGCATAGCCTTCCTTGGCCAGGTCGCCCTTGAGGACGTTGAGAGCAGCCGCTTCGCCGCCCGACGTCCACCAATGCAGCATCTGGACTTCCTTGACGTCCTCGGCATGCGCCGAGAAAGCAAAGGTCGTCGCCAGAGCCGTTCCGATAAGCAGTTTGCGCAACATGTACTACCTCCCTTGTTGCATTCACATAACCGACGGATGCCCGCCGGGTTCTTCCAAACTCAGCCGACCCACCAACCGGTGCGCTGGCCGCGATGAAACTGGATTGTTTTTTCCTCGGTATAGTCCTCGACAGCGCGTTTGCCGAGTTCGCGTCCGATGCCGGACTGCTTGTAGCCCCCGAAAGGCAGCTCGGGATAGCCTTCCATGAATGTGTTCACCCAAACCGTCCCCGAACGCACACCACGCGCCACCGACATGCAAGTGTCGATGCTGGCGCTCCACACACCCGCCGACAGACCATAGGGCGTGTTGTTGGCGATGTGCAACGCCTTATCAATCGATTCAAAAGTCAGCACCGAGAGCACCGGTCCGAACACTTCCTCACGCGCAATGGCCATGTCTTCGGTGACGCCGCGAATGATGGTCGGATCGAGATATTGCCCCGCCGTCGAGGCGAGCTGCTTGCCACCACTGTAGACATCGCTGCCGCCGCTTGCAGCTGCAGTGACGTAACCGGCTACCTTGGCCAGATGGTCCGACGAAATCATCGCGCCGACCTTGGTGCGGTCGTCGAGCGGATCGCCTACCGTCACTTTAGCGGTGAGGGCCTTCACGGCGGCGAGGAAATCGTCTGAGATCGCCTCATGCACGATCAGCCGGCTGCCGGCATTGCAGCATTCGCCGGCGTTGAAAAAGCCGCCGAACACCGCGGCGTCGGCGGCCGCTTCAAGGTCGGCGTCGGGGAAGACGATCTGGCCGTTCTTGCCGCCGAGCTCCATCGAGACTTTCTTCAGCGACTGCGCGGCCGCAGCCATGGTCATCTTGCCGACGCGGGTCGAGCCGGTGAAGGACACCATCTCGACCAGCGGATGGCTGACCATCGGTGCGCCGACATCGGCGCCGAGACCGGCAAGGATGTTGACGACGCCGGCGGGCAGGCCGGCCTGCATCAGGATATCGCCGAGCACGAAGGTCGAGGCCGAGGTCATTTCGCTCGGCTTGACCACCGCCGTGCAACCGGCGGCGAGCGCGAAGGGCAGTTTCTGGCTGACGATCAGGAAGGGAAAATTCCAAGGTGTGATGATTGAGACGACGCCGATCGGCTCCCGCAGCACCACGCCCAGCATGGCGTCGCCGAGATTGGCATAGCTCTCGCCATGCAGCGTGCGGGCAAGCGAGGCGGCATAGCGCCAGATGTCGACGGCGCCGCCAATCTCACCGCGCGCCTGGGCGATCGGCTTGCCGGATTCCAGCGCATCGAGCCTGGCGATGTCTTCGAGCTGGACTTCGATCAGATCGGCCGCCTTGAGCAGGATGGCGGCGCGTTCGGCCGCTTTCATGCGCGGCCACGGGCCGGTCTCGAACGCCTTGTGCGCGGCCTGCATCGCCGCTTCCACTTCGGCCTCGCCGGCCTGCGCATAGCGCGAGACGGTGAAGCCGTGGCCGGGGCTGTTGCGTTCCAGAGTGCGGCCATCGTGGGCATCGATATGTTTGCCGTCGATCAGGAGCTTGTAAGCCTTCGGCGCCTTGTACGCTTCAGTCGGCATGGAAATGTTGAGCGGTGCGTTCATCGTGCTTTCTCTAGGATCTTGAAAAGGCCGGCTTCTGCTTGGCCTTGAAGGCGCCGACGCCGGCCTTGAGGTCGCCGGTCAGTGCAATGAAGCCGCTGGCGAGCGCCTCGGTTGCGGCAGCGCTTTCCTCGCCTTCGGCGACTGCGATCATCAGCTTGGCGGCTTCGGTTGCGAGCGGTCCGCGCTCGGCGATTTTTTGCGCCCAAGTCTTGGACTCCGCCAGCGCCTGGCCGGTCGCGACCACGCGGTCGACAATGCCGAGGGCAAGCGCGTCGGGGGCGGCAAAAACCTCGCCGCCAAGCGCCATGCGACGCACGATTTGAGCACCGAAGCGGCGCACGGCGCGCTGCGTGCCGGACCAGCCGGGGACGACGCCGATCGAGGTTTCGGGGAAGCCGAGCTTCACCTGTGTTTCGGCGACACGGAAGTCGCAGGCGACCGCCAGTTCCAGCCCGCCGCCCAGCGCATGGCCGGAGAGCACCGCGATGGTCGGTTGCCGCAGCCGCGCCAGTCGGTCGAAGACGCGGTGGCCATAGCGCACCCATTGCACCTGGAAATCAGCTGCGCTCATTTCGCCCCAGGCCTCGACATCGCCGCCAGCGCAAAAGCCTTTGCCTTCGCCACGGATCAGCACAACGCGCACGCCGTCAGCTATCTCGGCTTCGTCGAGCGCTGTCTCAAGCGCCCGCAACATCGGAATGTCCAACGCGTTGAACTTTTCCGGCCGACGCAGCGTGACGATGCCGATGGCGCCGTCCTGCTCGAAGCTGACGAGGCGCTCAGCCATGTGCGCCTCCGAGCGAAGCGCCGCCATTGAGCGACAGGCCGATCGGCCGATCCTGGTAGAGGGCCGTCGGCGTGACCTTGAGGTCGTTGGCGACGCCGAGCGGTGTCTCGGACTGCGCCAGCACATCGCGCTCGAGGTCGATGCCCGGCGCCAGTTCCGTCACCATCAGGCCGTCCGGCGTCAGCTTCATTACGCAGCGTTCGGTGACATAGGTGATGTCCTGTCCCTGCGCGACGGCGCGTTTTCCCGAGAAGGAGATGTGCTCGACCTCGTTGACCACCTTCTTGACCTTGCCTTCGCGGTCGATGCGGATGCCGCCTTCGGCCAGCGACAGTTTCGCACCGGCATTGAAGAAGCCGGAGAAGACGATCTTCTTCGCCCGCGCCGTGATGTCGACGAAGCCACCGGCGCCGGCGGTGACATGCGGCCGTGCCGACAGCTTGGAGACATTGACCGAGCCGTGGCGGTCGATCTGCAGGAACGACAGCAGCGAGGCGTCGAAGCCGCCGGCCTGGAAATAGATGAACTGGTGCGGCGAGGGCATGATCGCCTCGGCGTTCGAGGCACAGCCGAACTTGAAGTCGAGCAGCGGCACGCCGCCGACAGCGCCTTGTTCGATCACCCAGGTGACCTTGCCGTGCTGGCCTTCTTCGAGGAGGATGCGTGGCACGTTGGCGGAGATGCCGAAGCCGATGTTGACGGCCATGCCGTCGCGCAATTCCATGGCAACCCGGCGTGCGATGACCTTCTGGACGTTCATCTCGGCGTTGCGGAAGCTCGACAGCGGCCGGAAGATCTCGCCTGAAATCGCCGGATCGTAAGGCGTCAGCGTCGTCTGCAACTGATCCGGCGCGACCACGATATGGTCGACCAGAACGCCGGGCACGCGCACATCATGCGGCTTCAGCGTGCCGTTCTCGACCACGCGCTTGACCTGCGCGATGACGATGCCGCCATTGTTGCGGGCAGCGAGCGCCTGTTCGAGACCGCCGAGATAGGCGCCTTCATGCTCATAGGTGAGGTTGCCGCGTTCGTCGGCGGTGGTGGCGCGGATGATCGAGATGTTGGGTACGATCGAGCGGAAATAGAGCCATTCCTCGCCGTCGAACTGCTGCACCGAGACGATCGGCTCGCTGGCGGCCGCGTTCATGGCGCAGCCCTGGTGGCGCGGATCGGCGAAAGTGTCGAGACCGACCTTGGTCAGCACGCCCGGCCGCTTGGCGGCGGCCTCCCGATGCATGTCGAACAGGATGCCTGAGGGGACGTTGTAGGCGGCAACCGAATTGTCGCCGATCATCTTCCAAATCTGCGGCGGCTCGGACGAGGAGGGGCCTGAGGGGTAGGAGCCGCACAGCGTGCGCTTCAACAGGCCGGGCTTGGCCAGATGGTCGATGCCCTTGATGCCGTACATGTCGCCGGCGGCGATCGGGTGCAGCGTGGTGATACCCTTGGGATGGCCTTCGGTGTCGAAGCGCTCGCCGATGGCGGCCAGCACCGCGTCCGGGCAGCCGAGGCCGCTCGATGACGAGACGGATACGGTCATGCCGTCCTTGATCAGGCCGGCGGCTTCCGCGGCGGAAACGAGTTTGCTCACTTGGCGCTCCCGAGCTTGGGATCGATTGCGACCGCCTTGCCGGATTTCTCCGACTGCAACGCCGCTTCGGCTGACGCAAGCGACCAGACGCCGTCCTCGCCGGTGGCGGAGGGCTGGCCTTTGCCGCTGATGGCGGCGTGGAATTGGCGCAGCGACCGGACGTAGAGGTCTTCGTGGTCGAAACTCAGTTCCTCCTCGCCCTTGGCTGTGCGCAGCAGCACCGTGCCGACCGGCTTTTGCGTCATCACATTCTTGCCGATCAACGAGCCTTCCGAACCATGCACCTCGAAGCCGGTGTCGGCGAACTTTGTGGTGAAGCCTTCATGCGACTGGGCAATGACGCCGGACTTGAAGCGCCAGATGCACATGGCGCCGTCTTCCAGCCCACTGCCGGCCATGCCGGCCGACTGGGTGAAGGCGGAAATCTCGATCGGGTCGTCGCCAAGCACGAAACGCAGCGTGTCGGCATCGTGCACGGTGATGTCGAGCACCACCCCGCCGCCGGCCTCAGGTTTGGTGATGCGCCAACCCTGCAGGTTCTCCGGCAGGTAGACGGAATGGAAGACACGCGCGGCGATCGGCTTGCCGATGCGGCCGGCTGATATGGCATCGCGCATGGTGCGGTGGGCGCCGGCATTGCGCAGATGGTGGTTGGTGCCAAGCACGATTCCGGCTGCCATGGCGGCGGCGACCATGGTGCGCGCATCGGCGCTGGTCAGCGCCAGCGGCTTTTCGCACAGAACATGCTTTCCCGCCTTGATCGCGGCCTGCGCCTGTTCGAGATGCAGTTCATTGGTGGTCGAGATGTAGACGGCGTCGATGCCGGCGCCGAGCAGGTCGTCGAGTGTCGAGACGGCGAGCGGAATGCTGTTTTCCGCGGCATAGGCGTTGGCCCGCTCCGGGCTGGAGCTCATCACCGCTGATATCTCGCCACCCTCTTGCGCACGGATGGCGTTGATCATGAACTGTTTGGCGATCGTGCTGGCGCCGATCAATCCCCATTTGACGCTCATGCGGCGTCTCCCATTCCTGCAGGCGTGTTCCGGGCGCGGCGATCGGGACCGCAGCTTTCCCTGACGACCAGATTGACGGCGCCGATATGGTCCTCGGCACGCGTGGTGCGCGACTGGATCATCTTCAGCATGACATGCGCGGCGCGCTCGCCAAGGCCTGCCGTGTCCACCGAGACGCTTGTCAGCGCCGGCATGTAGTGCTCGGCCTCGACCACGTCGTCGAAACCGACAACGGCGAAATCCGCGCCGGGCTCCAGCCCGCGCTTGCGCAGCGCCAGCATGACGCCGAAGGCAACGGCGTCGTTGAAACACAGCGCCGCCGTCGGCGGCTCGGGCATGGCAAGGGCGGTTTCCAGGCAGGCGATGCCGCCCCTGCGGCTGGTCTCGCCTTCGACGACGAGCACGTCGCGCCTGGCAATGCCAAGCGTTTCGCATGCCTCGCGAAAACCGCCCAGGCGCTCCTGATAGACGACCAGATCGGAGGTGCCGCCGAAGAAAGCCAGCCGGCGATGGCCCTTGCCGATCAGATGGGCGGCGGCGAGATACGCGCCGCGATGATTGTCGGGCGCGATCACAGGGATGCGGCTGTCCGGCAGGCGGCGCATCGCGAAGACCACCGGCACGCCGGCCGTCTCGAGGCGGCGGAAGGCGCCCGGCGTCGTGCCGCGCGCCGGCGAGACGATCAGGCCTGCGACGCCCTGTTCCATCAGCGACTTCAGCACTTCCTCCTGGCGCACCGGATTCTCCGCCGTATTCGCGATGAACGGCACGATGCCGGCTGACTGGAAGACACGCTCCATGCCGACCGCCAGCTCGGCGAAAAAGGGGTTGGTGAGATCGTTGATGACCATGCCGATGACGTTGGAGTGGGCCTTGCGCAGATTGGCGGCGCCCCGGTTGTAGACATAGCCGACATCCTCGATCGCCTTGCGAACCTTGAGCGCGGTTTCAGGCCGGATCAGCCCTGAGCCTTGCAGCACGAGCGACACCGTCGATTTGGACACACCGGCCTCGCGGGCGATGTCCAGGATCGTTGCCTTGGGCCGGCTGGCCATACGGGTGGTTTCCTCCGCTCGAATTGGAAAATCTATTGGAACGTTCTAATCGCTGTGCCAAACGAGAGTCAATCGGGATTCTGGGGGAGATCAAAAAATTGATGGATGTGCTGCACAGCAAGGCTCTTAGTCTCTTTTTGGCAGTTGTACCGGTTCAACCTCCAGTATCATAACGGTTCTTGATTTATTGGAACGTTCCATTTATAGGATGCCGGAAACGGAGGTTGCCATGGACATCACCCTGCCTGCGGAGAATGGCGGCCGCGTCAGCTACAAGCTGGTGGGCGACCCGGTGGAGCCCAGAATAGGTGCTGCTTTCCCGCGCATTGCCTATGCCGCGGCGCATGTCGTCGCCGACCCGCTTGCGATGACCAATCCGTGGTCGAAGCCTGTGGTCGACTGGGACAAGACGATGGCGTTTCGCCACCATCTGTGGCGACTCGGCTTCCGCATCGCCGAAGCGATGGACACCTCGCAGCGCGGCATGGGGTTCGACTGGACAAATGCGCAGGAATTGATCCGGCGCTCGATCGCCGAGGCGCGCGGCGTCGAAGGCGCCGATCTGGCATCGGGCGCTGGCACCGATCATCTGATGCCGGCGACTGCCAGGACGCTCGATGACGTGATCGCCGCCTATGAGCAGCAGTTCGCTTTCATCGAAGGGCAGGGCGGCAAGGCGATCATGATGGCCAGCCGGGCGCTGGCGGCGGTCGCCGAGGGTCCGGACGACTATATCAGGGTTTACGATCGCATCCTCAGCCAGGCCGCCGGCAAGGTCATCCTGCACTGGCTGGGCGACATGTTCGATCCGGCGCTGAAGGGCTATTGGGGCAGTGAGAATTTCGAGACTGCGCTCGACACCGTCGTTGCCATCATCGAGCGCCATGCCGGCAAGGTCGAGGGGATAAAGATTTCCCTGCTCGATGCCCGCAAGGAAGTCGCCCTGCGCAACCGGTTGCCTGACGGCGTCGTCATGTTCACCGGCGACGACTTCAACTACCCTGAACTGATCGCAGGCGACGGGAAACGTCACTCGCATGCCTTGCTCGGCATATTCGACGCCATCGCCCCGGTCGCCAATGCCGCCCTGTCGAAACTGGCTGACGGTGACCGCACCGGCTATCACGCGCTGATGGCGCCGACGGTGCCACTGTCGCGCAAAATCTTCGAGGCGCCGACCGAGTACTACAAGGCCGGCATTGTCTTCATGGCCTGGCTCAACGGCCATCAGGATCATTTCACAATGGTCGGCGGCATGCAGTCGGCGCGCGGCATCCTGCACTATGCCGATGTCTTCCGCCTTGCCGACCAGGCAGGCTTGCTCGCCGATCCCGCGCTTGCGTTGGCCAGGATGAAGCATTTCTGCGCGGTCGCGGGTGCCTGAGCACAACGCAATCGTTGGCTGAAAAGTATCCCCCGTGTGGGAGATTTGCGTTCTCGCGTCAAATCTGTATTCCGTTGCCGGGATTAGATGCGGACGAATGCGGCAATGACGGAAAAAGTGGCGCTCATCACCGGTGTAACCGGTCAGGACGGGGCCTATCTTGCAGATTTGCTTCTGCGGAAGGGCTATATTGTCCATGGCGTCAAACGCCGCTCGTCCTCGTTCAACACCGAGCGCGTCGATGACATCTATGTCGATCCGCACGAGCGCGGTGCGCGCTTTTTCCTGCATTATGGCGACCTGACCGACGCAACCAATCTTATTCGCCTCGTGCAGGAGACGCGGCCGAGCGAGATCTACAATCTCGGCGCCCAGAGCCATGTCCAGGTGAGTTTCGAGACGCCCGAATACACCGGCAATGCCGATGCGTTGGGCACGCTCAGGCTGCTGGAGGCGATCCGCATCCTCGGCATGGAAAAATCGGTGCGTTTCTACCAGGCCTCCACCTCGGAGCTTTACGGCAAGGCGCGCGAGGTCCCGCAAAGCGAGACGACGCCGTTCCATCCGCGCTCGCCCTATGCCGCGGCCAAGCTCTACGCCTACTGGATCACGGTCAATTACCGCGAAGCCTACGGCATGTTCGCCGCCAATGGCATACTGTTCAACCACGAAAGCCCGACGCGCGGCGAAACCTTCGTCACCCGCAAGATCACGCGAGCCGTCGCCTCGATCCAACACGGCCTGCAGGACACGCTCTATCTCGGTAATCTCGACGCCAGGCGTGACTGGGGCCATGCGCGCGACTACGTAGAAGGCATGTGGCGCATTCTGCAGCACAGCGAAGCAGACGATTTCGTGCTGGCGACCGGCGAGGCGCATTCGGTGCGCGAATTTGTCGAACTGGCCTTTGCCGAGACCGGACGGAGCATCCGCTGGCAAGGCGAGGGAGTCGACGAAGTTGGTGTCGATGCCGGCTCGGGCACGGTCCTGGTGCGTATCGATCCGCGCTATTTTCGGCCGACCGAGGTCGACTTTTTGCTCGGCGACCCCGCCAAGGCCAAGGCGAGACTTGGCTGGTCGCACACGACCGGGTTCAGGGATCTTGTGGCGGAAATGGTGCAGGCCGATCTGGCGCGCGCGGCCGGCGGCACGCGACAGAACAGCCGCTCCGCGTGAGGCAGGCCGATGGACGTGACATTTGAGCTGAAAGGCAAGCGCGTCTTCGTCGCCGGGCATCGCGGCATGGTCGGTTCGGCCGTCGTGCGACGGCTGGCGGGCGAGGATTGCGAGGTGCTCACCGTATCGCGCGACAGGCTCGACCTGCTCGACCAGGCCGGCGTGCGGCGCTGGATGGCCGAGCACCGGCCGGATGCGGTGGTGATGGCGGCCGCCAAGGTTGGCGGCATCCTGGCCAATGACCGGTTCCCGGTCGATTTCCTGCAGGACAACCTGGTCATGCAGAGCAATGTCATCGACAGCGCCTTTCGCAGCGAGGTCGGCAAGCTTTTGTTTCTCGGCTCGTCCTGCATCTATCCCAAGCTCGCGCCACAGCCGATTCCGGAAGATGCACTGCTGACCGGCCCGCTCGAGCCCACCAATGAATGGTATGCGATCGCCAAGATCGCAGGGCTTAAACTGTGCCAGGCCTATCGGCGCCAGTACGGCGTCGATTACATCTCGGCGATGCCGGCCAACCTTTACGGCCCAGGCGACAATTTCGACCTTCAGAGCAGCCATGTGGTGCCGGCTCTGATGCGAAAGGCGCATGCGCTGGCGCTGAGCGGCGCCACCAGCCTCGAGGTTTGGGGCTCGGGCACGCCGAGGCGCGAATTCCTGCATGTCGACGACGCTGCAGATGCGCTGGTCTGGCTGTTGAAGAATTATGCCGGCGACGGCCACGTCAATGTCGGTTCGGGGGAGGATGTCACCATTGCCGAGCTTGCCCAAACCGTCGCATCCGTCGCCGGCGTCGAGGCTACGATCGCCTTCGATACGACCAGGCCGGACGGCACGCCGCGCAAACTGATGGATGTGTCGCGGCTGTTTGCAACGGGATGGCGCCCGCGCTACGTGCTTCGCAGTGGATTGGAACAGACATATGCGTGGTTTCTCAGCCATGTTGAGAAGGGTGACGTCCGCCTCGGCGCGGCCTGATCCTCGTATTCACGTATTTGCGACCTGGCTTAGACCGAGTCTCAAGCGCTTTGGGTGTGGAGCGTCAGGTCCGGTTGCGAATTTGTTCCATCAAGTAAGGCGCGATGCTGCTTGACCGATTTTTCCAAGAAACTGTTCGCCGCAACCAGAACCGATGGCTTGGGTGGTCGTCTGACGGCCATGGTCAATGCAAAATGCCTTGCTGACAAGATGGGGTGCCGTTTCGGCTTCACCTGGAACAACCAGGACGTTGCCAAGATGGAGTTCCATTCGGCCGACGTCATCGAGAAAATATTCTCTCCTGACTTCATCGACAAACATTGGTTGGGCGAAAAGATCGATCTTGCCGGTTTCGCCATTCTAGGCGGATCGAAATTCTCGCGATCCAGCCTGGAAGCAGACGCAAGGCGGAAAGGGTTCCAAGGGTGGATTTGCGATGATTTCAGTGTCCTGAAGAAGTTTCAGCAGGGGTGGGCCAAAAGCTGGCTTCCCGGCAATACGCCGGCCAGACGGGGACACGAAACATTTCGAACCCTTGGCTTTTCGCAAGCCGTGCGAGGTGCATTCGATGCAGCCGGCAAGTGCCGGTTTTCCCAACCCACAGCGGCGCTGCATCTGCGCAGCGGCGACATCGTGCGCGGCATTTTTCGCTCAAGGCTGCTTTACGGCGACAAGGTGATCCCTTCGACATTGGCGAGGGCGATCGTGCTGGAGCTCAAGTCAAAGGGCCTGGCAACGCTGCTGGTGGGGCAGGATCGCGCAACGCTCGAATACCTGAAGGCGGAAACCGGAGCGTTTCTGGTCGACGACTTCGGCGCAGACCAATTCGAGGATCAGACCCTCAGGACGTTTTTTGAGATGGCGCTGATGGCGCGCTGCCGGACAATCTATGCGGCGAGCAGCGTTTTTGCGAAGACTGCCGCGATGATGGGGGGAATTGCTTGCGTCAAGACGAGAGCGTTGTTCAGGAAACGCCGGGCTGCGGAAATCATTTTGCAGGAATTGAAGGCTCATCAGGCGGACTACCATCCGTTTGAGGCGGCCTTCGGCTATCGGGCAGCCTTTTTAAGTCTGGAAGACAAGATCAGTCCCGCGCGAGCAAGGGAAATTCTCGAGAAGGCGGCCGCGCTGGATCCGGACAATCAGGTCTTTGCCCTGAAGATGGCGGCGACCTATTTTCGTGAAGGAAACTATCCATCAGGCGAGGCTATTTTGAAATCCCTGATGACTGGGCAATTCAAGCCCGGCCTTGATGCACCATTGCCGATGTTGCGGGCTCTGACCTCCAAGGCATGGCGGAGCTATGACATGGAAAAGAACTTTGAGCCTTTCTTCGCCGCGGCGAAGGCGGGCAATCCCTATGCCGCGGCGTGTTCGGCCCATATTCTGCATGACGCGAGGGGTGAGTTGAAACCGGCGCTTGAAATGATCGAAAGATCCCTTGCGGCCGAGCCGTCCAACGCGATGTTCAGGGATCTGAAGCGCTCCATCCAGCCGGTTGAGCCGTGACTCCAGCCCGCTTTCGAAAGCGCGGCAGCGGCTCTGGAAAGCCGGGACCAGAATTTAACCCATATTGGTCTTTGCCACCTCGTAGGACATAAAGCGGCCTCACCGTCCCGGTGCCGATGAGTGATGCATCCTTAAGCCCCCACTGGCTCTTGGGCGAAGGCTTTGCCGCCATTTCAATTCCTTTGAACCAATTCGGTGCGCCACACAACCAAGCGCTGCGTAACAAACGCGGCCCTCAAAGGGGAACGTATATGTTTATTGTTTCAAGAAACGTCATTCTCGCCGCCATCGCCGTTTCGGAGCTGGCGGGTGTCAGACGGTACCTCCAAGGGAATGCGACAAGGGCAAGCCGGACCTCGACCAGTACGGACAATGCTGCGACGCCGGCAATCCGGATTGCCGGCAAAGCGGAGGCGGCGGCAAGCCCGGCCACAGGCCAGATCCGCGGCCACAATGATCAGCCGACAGGGCTGTCGCTCGCCCGGCTCGCGCCGGGGCGGTTCTTGCGCCTCTAATTTAGCAAGTGGACTCGGCAATGACCTCGTTGGTATCTGTCAACCATGTCGATCAGTCCGCCTGCCAGTTGGAGGCGTCCGCACAAGACGCTTATCATTGCCAGCACACCACGTAGCGGGAGCAATTTTTTTTGCAGGAAGCTGCGCAGCACTGGCGTGCTAGGCAACCCCACCGAGTATTTTCGACATTGGGACACGCCTGATGTGACTACGGCTGAACGCTGTCTGCTGGCGGCCGAGAAAGGCAGAACCGACAACGGTGTGGTGGCCTTCAAGCTCTTCCCGGAGCATTTCGAAAGACTCCAAAAAGACATTCGTCTCTCGGAATGGTTCCCCGATCCGATATGGGTTCATCTTGAGAGGAAGGACCTGCTCGGCCAGGCAATCTCGCTCGCCAGGGCCATGCAGGATGGGGTTTGGAGCAGCGGCAAGGAACCCATGAAAGACGCCTTATATTCAAGATGGGCGATCGAGGCGTCATTGGCCAAGATAGTTGCCAACAACGGGCGCTGGGCGGCCTATTTCGCCCGAACCGGAATCGAGCCGTTGCGAGTCTTCTACGAAGACATTAGCGACGAAGTCGACAATGTGTGCCAACGCATAGGCACTCGGCTGGGTCTGGCCGCAGCCGTACCATCGACGGGGGATGTGGGCATGAAGCAGCAACGCGACGCGCAAAACGATGATTGGCGGCGGCTGTTTCTCGCCGAGGCCGGCGACCAGAGCAGCTTTCCGGCAACGATCATCCCGACCGGGGCACTAAAGCGCAAGAAGCCGAAATGGATGTTCTGGAAGCAATGACCGGCGACGATGCCGTTCCGCAAGGATCACTGACGCGCATGCCGGATCTACCAAGACGAAGCTTTGGTCTGGATGGTGGGCGTGACAGGGATTGAACCTGTGACCCCTGCAATGTCAATGCAGTGCTCTCCCGCTGAGCTACACGCCCATCCGAAGCCGCGCATACACCATTTTTGATCCAGCGCGTCAATAGCCGGAAAAGGGAAAGAAAGGTTCGTTTTGTCGCGCCGCCAGGCGAGCGGCCGGATCGCACTGGGCGTGCTTCAGGCGGCCTGCAGCATTTTTTCGACCTCGTTGACGAGATCGCGCAGATGGAAGGGCTTCGACAGCACCTTGGCGTCTTTCGGCGCCTTGGAATCGGGGTTGAGCGCGACGGCCGCGAAACCGGTGATGAACATCACCTTGAGGTCGGGATCGATCTCGGTGGCGCGGCGGGCGAGCTCGATGCCGTCCATCTCCGGCATGACGATGTCGGTCAGCAGCAGGGAGAACGGTTCTTCTCGCAGCCGCTCATAGGCGCTGGCGCCATTGTCGAAATCGCTGACTTGGTAGCCGGCCCGCTCCAGCGCCTTGACCAGGAACCGGCGCATGTCGTCGTCGTCTTCCGCCAGCAGAATGCGTGCCATCTTATCCCGTCCGAATCACCCACCCAAGCCTGCCGTCCGGCAAACCCGTTAACCATCCTGTATATGAGGAGGTGACGGTAAACATCAAGTGAACACTGGCGGCATTAATCCTGATTGACGGGGGTCCCGACATGCCGAAATGCTGGACATGCGGCCGATGAGGTGGCAGTTTCCCATCATGATGCATTGCTGTTTCCGGGTTCGTTCAAATTGACGACGGCAGCCGAGGATTTTTCGGTCGTTCCACCCTTCGAAATCCGATCGGGCGCCGAGCAGCGCGTTCCCTTCGTCTTCAACTCACCGCATAGCGGCCGCTATTATCCCGACCGCTTCCTGGCCATGGCCAGGCTCGACCGCAACGCCATCCGCCGTTCCGAGGATTGCTATGTCGACGAGTTGTTCGGCGGCGCGGTGGCGCTCGGCGCGCCGATGCTGGCGGCGAATTTTCCGCGCGCCTATCTCGACGTCAATCGCGAACCCTGGGAACTCGACCCGCGCATGTTCGCCGAGCCGGTGCCGTCCTTCTGTAACATCCGCTCGGCCCGCGTCGCCGGCGGGCTCGGCACCGTGCCCAAGCTGGTGGGCGAGGGGCTCGACATCTATTCCGGTCGCCTGCCACTGGCGGAGGCCGTGCAGCGCATCGAGGCCGTCTACAAACCCTATCACGAGACGCTGAAGCGGCTTTTGACCAGAACCCATGCCAGGTTCGGCTATGCCGTGCTGATCGACTGCCATTCGATGCCGGCGAGCATCAGGGTGGGCGACAGCGGGCTGCGGCCGGACTTCATTGTCGGCGACCGTTTCGGCATCTCGGCCACGGCTGCGCTGACCGAGACGGCGATCGGCCTGCTGATCGGCATGGGCTATACCGTCGCCCACAACAAACCCTATGCCGGCGGCTTCATCACCGAGCATTACGGCCGGCCGTCGCGCCATCTGCATGCGCTGCAGATCGAGGTCAATCGCGGGCTCTACATGAATGAGCGGACGTTCCAGAAATCGGCTGGTTTCGATGCGCTGGCCGACGATATGGCGCGCTTTTCGGCGGATATGATGGCGATTCCCGACCACCATTTCATCGACCTGCCGCTGGCTGCCGAATGACGCCGAGCGGCGCTATCCATGAGATCCCGCCAGCCATGCGGCGGCGTAAAAAAAGACCGCATCGTTTGCACGACACGGTCGAAGTCTAGGGAGGAAACGCCCAAGGAGGGCATGGACAGGAAAACCTGTCCGAGAACAAATTTATTGTGCGATGCACAAATGTCAACCGACTCCACCCTTTTTTAATTCACTCTGATGTGGAAATTGCGCTTCGGTGGCACTGATGTGATATTTTGGCAACAGTTATCTCAGTGATAAATCGATAAACCGGCTTGTTTTGGCGCAAAAGTGCCAGCAGACCGGGTCGGGCACTCTGCAATGCAGGAGAATCAGGTGGACATCAGCATCGATTTCATGCGCCGGATCGCGCAAGCGGCGGCGGCTGAAACCTTGCCGCGGTTCCGCGCCCAGGGCGCGGTGGCCAACAAGGAAAAAGGCAGTTTCGATCCGGTCACGGAAGCCGACCGCGAGACGGAACGCGCCATCCGGGCGCTGATATCGGCCGAGTATCCCGATCACGGCATTTTGGGCGAAGAGCACGGCAGCGAGAACGTTTCCAGCCGGCATGTCTGGGTTATCGATCCCATCGACGGCACCCGCGCCTTCATTTCCGGCCTGCCGGTATGGGGGACGCTGGTCGGTCTCACGGTCGACGGTGACGCTGTCGCCGGCATGATGGCGCAGCCCTTCACCGGCGAGCTGTTCTACGCCAACGCTTCCGGCTCCCACTATGAGGGCCCGGGCGGCCCGCGGAAGCTCTCGACCCGCAAGACGACGAAGCTCGACGAGGCGACCTTGTTCACCACCACGCCGGCGCTCTTCAAGGGCGAGGCGCGCACGCGCTTCGACAAATTCGAAAAAGAGGTCCAGCTCGTCCGCTATGGCGCCGATTGCTACGCCTTCGCCATGATCGCCTCGGGCACCGTCGACATCGTCGCCGATCCCGGATTGAAGCCCTATGACATCGTGGCGCTGATCCCGATTATCGAAAAGGCCGGCGGCGTCGTCACCACCTTCGACGGCGGCCCGGCGGAGAAGGGCGGCGACATAGTGGCCGCGGCGACGCCGGAACTTCACGCGGCGGCGATGGCGGCGCTGCGCGGCTGATATTTCAGTTGTTTTGACGCAATCCCCTAGGGAAAGCGCTGCGCGCTTTTCCCGGGAAAACCGCTCCACGCATTTCCTGGAATTGCTTTGGTCAACGCGGCGTGATCGAACGCTGGAATTCCGCCGGCGTTCGGCCATAGACCTGCCGGAACGCCGCGCTGAAATGGCTGTGGCTGGAGAAGCCAAGGTCCATGCCGAGCGTCGTCAGATTGTCGCAGCGGCCCAAAAGGTCGAGCGCGCGCGCCAGACGCAGGCGCAGATGGTAGCGGTAGAGCGGCATCGCCTCGACCTGCTGAAAAACCTGTGTGAGATAAACCGGCGAGACGCCGACTTCGGCGGCAATCTCGGCGAGCGTCCAGCGCCGCGACAGATCCGAGGACAGGACGAGCTTGGCGCGGTCGACCAGCTTCTGCCGGCCGGCGCTGGCACCTGCGGCATGCGAGGTGCGTTCGCCGAGAGAGCGCCGCACCAGCGTCAGCGCCAGGGTTTCTGCCTCCAGCGTTGGCAATGTTGCGGCTCAGGCTGTGGCGCAGCACTGCCACCAGCGCCTGGGCCCGCGGGTCGATGCGGCGGCGCTGGCGGCGAAACGACAGCGCACTGCCCGAGCGCAGCTGCTCCTTCGGCGTCAGTTCCTGCAGTTGCGCCTCCTCGATGACGAGATCGAGGCAGGAATCGCCACCCTTGACCGGGTGGCTGATCCGATAGGGCTCGGCCTCATTGAAGAACAGCAACTGGTTGGCTTCGGCGACCGCATCGTTGCGGCCGACATGGCGCACGAAGACACCGCGATAGGGAAACACCAGATGCGTGGCGGCGGTGCATTCTTCTTCGCTCTTGTGCCGGCATTCGCCGCTGCAGACGACGTCCCTTACCCTGACGGTGCCGGTGTCCAGGAGCGTCTGTACCGTGAATTGAGACATGGCCGCTGCGTTCCCTTCGCGCCGGAAGCTATTCCGGCACTTTAGGCGATCGGCCTGCCCAGACCTGTCAGGAGACTTCACCTGTCAGAGTTTTCGCAAAACAGCCCGGCTCAGTCCCACAAGCGGCGCATATATTCCGTGTGGGCCTCTCCGCGCGACAGGCCAATGTCCTTGAGCTGTTCGTCGGTCATTTCGAGCAAGGCAAGCCGGCTTCGACGTCTCTACAACTGACGGTCGACCCAATTGGCCGCCGCGATGCCTTGTGTTTGCAAGGACCGCCAGAAGGTCGCGGATTGGGGTGTGGGTGCCTGTGCCAGGTGCACCATCGTTGCATGATCGGGGCGCATCGCTCATGCCTCCCCGTTGCCGACCACTGAGGCGCCGGCCACCGAGGCGCCGGCTTCGTTCAATGCAATCCCGCATTCCTCGCAGCAGACCTCGACGGTCTTGCCGCCGACCTTGACGCGGATCGGGTTGGCGTCCAGCTGGCAATCGCAGGCAGCGCAGGTTTTCTCGGTCATGATGTCATCTCCTTGGCGTTCAGTTCGACGCGGAGAGATAATCATTCCGGCGCGGCACCGGCTGTCAGAATCTTTAGCTCTTTGCGTGCTGCTGGCGCTGCCGGGCGGTCCTCCTGACAGAAGGCTGTCAGCAGGCGTAAGCTCAAGGCGCCGCACCCTGCGGCGCTGGCGGCATCAGTCAGTGGGGTCGTCCTGGCCTGGAATGAAGGCGTCGAAGGCGGCGAGCAACTGTTCGCGATAGACATCGGCCTCCTGCAGGATCTCGTGCTTGGCGCCGTCGATCATCAGCAGCGAGCCGACGCGCAGACGCCTGGTGTAGGCTTCCACGGCCTTGGTCGAGACGACCTGATCGGCGCCGGCGGCGATCATGAGGAGGGGGACCTGAATCTTCGCCATGAAGTCCGGCTCGCTGATGGCTTCGCTTGCCTTGATGGCGGCCCGCAGCCAGCGGATCGTTGGGCCGCCGAGCGCCAGTTGTGGATAGTCCTCGTAGATTTTCGTGTTGCGCTGATAGCGCTCAGGGTCCGATGTCACCTTGTTGACGGCAAAGGGCAGGGTCTGCCTGGGCCTGGGCCCCCAGGCGGCATAGAGCCGGCCAAGGCCGAGAAAGCACAAGAGCGAGCAGACGCGGCGCACCGTTTTTACAGACAGCGGAAAATCGGGCACCGTCAGGAATGGCGCGATCAGCACCATGCGGCGTACCCGGTTGACCATCGACGGCGCGGCGAGCAGCGCAATCACGGCTCCGGCCGAATGGGCGAGGATGTAGTACGGGCCGCGGCAGTCGGGCAGCACGATCTCCTCGAAGAACTGTTCGAGGTCGCCGGTGTAGTCGTAGAAGGAGCGGACATAGCCGCGTTGCGGGTCACGGATCAGCCGGTCCGAACCGCCCTGGCCGCGCCAGTCGAGCGTGGCGACGCCGAGGCCGCGATCGGTAAGGTCGCGGATGGTCTCGAAATATTTCTCGATGCACTCGTTGCGGCCGGGCAGCAGGACGACCGTGCCCTTCAGCGGCCGGGTGACCGCGGCAAACAGGCCGTAGCGGATCTTCTTGCCGTCGCGCGTGGTGAAGAAGCCGCCGGCGATATTTTGCGGCGGCGGATTGCCTGGCGTGGGGTGGAAGAGGTCCGTCATTCGGCGCTTGCGTTTGGTGGTGTCTCGCCCGGCAGGGCGTCGGCATGGTGATAGACGCCAATGGATGAAAAGCAAAGGGAGGGGCGCCAAGGGGCGGACGAACAGCGAGTAAGGCCGGAAGCAGCCTGCGGCGGCGTGCTTCCGGCCTCTGTCGATCCGGGAGGAAGGGACGTTACACCCGGTTCGGCCTGGTCGCGGCGCCTTCTTCCAGCGCCGCCTGGTTCTTGATCCTGGGTGCACTCTAGCCCCGGCCGGCTGAACGGGCGCCGAAGCGGCGGTTCATCTGCCGTTCATCGACGCCTCAATTCACAGCTGTTCAAAAATCCTTGAAATGCGCTTTTGCGCTCCCCAAATGTTGGATGCAGCCGCCGATGTCGGGGCTGCTGGTCCACCCGAAACGCCTTTTTCAGGGTTTCGTAGCGGCCACACGCAAACCATGTTGCTCAACAGGAGAACACCTCATGCGTCACGTTGATTTTTCCCCGCTCTATCGCTCGACCGTCGGCTTCGACCGCCTGTTCACGATGCTCGACTCGCTGGCCCAGCCCGATGGCGCGCAGACCTATCCGCCCTACAATATCGAGCGCACCGGCGAGAACGCCTATCGCATCTCGATGGCGGTTGCCGGCTTTTCGGATGAAGAGATCTCGATCGAAGCCCACCGCAACGTGCTGACCGTCAAGGGTGAGCGCAAGGAAGAGGGCAATGGCGAAGGCTCCGAGCTGCTCTATCGCGGCATTGCCTCGCGTTCCTTCGAGCGCCGCTTCCAGCTTGCCGACCATGTCGAGGTTGTGGGCGCCACGCTGAAGAATGGCCTGCTCTTCGTCGATCTCACCCGCAACATCCCCGAGGAGCTGAAGCCGCGCAAGATCGCGATTACCGCGAGCTCCGAGAAGGCCAAGCAGATCGAGGCCAAGAACGCCGCGTAATCAAGACGGCGGGTCACGCCCAAGGGACGTAGTAACGCCCAGAAATAGAAGCGTCTCCTCCCGAGACGAAAGCGGCGCCGCGAGGCGCCGCTTTTTTTTGTTGCGCGGAATCTGTGTCACCCAGAACCGGGAGTTCTGGCTCTTTTGGAACAGGCGCTGCCTTCCCATGAAGGGCGATGTCTGATTTCTCGCTGACACTGACAGCCACCGTTGCCGTCACCTTCCTGCTCGCCGGCCTCGTCAAGGGCGTTACCGGCATGGGCCTGCCGACGCTGGCAATGGGCCTGCTCGGCACCATCATGCCGCCGGTCGCCGCGGCCTCGCTGCTGATCGTGCCCTCCTTCGTCACCAACTTCTGGCAGCTGTTCGCGGGACCGAGCTTCGCGTCGATCCTCAAGCGGCTATGGCTGATGATGATCGGCATCGTTGCCGGCACGCTGGCCGGCTCATGGCTGCTGGCCAGCGACAACGTCAAATGGACGACCGCCGGCCTCGGTGCCGCGCTGATCGTCTATGCCGTCTATACGCTGCTGGCGCGGCAATTGACGGTCCCGATGTCGGCCGAACGCTGGTCGTCGCCCATTGTCGGTTTTCTTACCGGCCTCGTTACCGGCGGCACCGGCGTGTTCGTCGTCCCTGCGGTGCCCTACATCCAGGCATTGGGGTTGAACCGCGAGGACCTGATTCAGGCGCTCGGTCTTTCCTTCACCGTATCGACCATCGCGCTTGCCGCCGGCCTTGCCTCGCATGGCGCCTTCCAGGTCGAGCATATCGCGATGGCGTCGCTGGCGGTCCTGCCGGCGCTGCTCGGCATGTGGCTGGGACAGTTGCTGCGGCAGCGGATCAGCCCGGCGACCTTCCGGAGTTGGTTCCTGATTTTTTTGATCCTGCTTGGCCTGGAGTTGTTGGTGCGGCCTTTCTTGGCCTAGCGGCCGGTGCCGGTTGCGAGCACGGCCTCGACGTTTTGCCGATGAACGGGTTCGTATAGCGCGAAGTACTCTACCGCACCGGTGGCGAACATGTCGGCGCCGAAGGTTTTCAAATCCTGCTTCGCCAGATCGGGCTCGTGCCGGCAGCGGAGCAGTTTTTGGACGTAGGCTTGCGTGGCGGCGATGAGGCCTTTGTCGTAGCCGCCTCGTTCTATAGCTTCGAGCGAACCATGATTGGGCAGGATGCGGTCTATCGGCCAGCCGGCCATGCGCTTGAGATCGACCAGATGTTGCGCCAGACGATCCGCCTCGCTGACGTAGGTGATCGGGTCCTCGAGCGTGTCGCCCGCCAGCAGCAGGCCGGTTTCGGGCATGAACAGCACCGTGCCGTCATGGCTGTGGATTTCGACCTGGCGCAACTCGACGGCGATCGATCCGACGGTGAGGTCAAGACTACCTTCGAAGGTCCTGTTCGGCAGCACGAGCGGCTTGATCGGCGGAACACCGCCTTCGATCTCCGTTCGGTTGTTCGCCAGCGCCGAGGCAGTGAGTGTGTTGGCGATGATCTCGCAATCCTGAAACACCTCATTGCCGGCAATGTGATCGTCATGCCAGTGGCTGAGCACGACCCGGATCGAGCTGACGCCCATGGCTTCGAGCGTCTGCCTGATAGTGCGCGCGTGCGGTAGCGAAATATGGGTGTCGTAGACAAGCGCGTGCGGCCCGTCGACAACGGCATAGGTGCAGATGCCGAGGGCATAGGCACCGTCGTCCAGCCAGTTCGGCTCGTCCGACCAGGCGCGAACGCCGTCGATGCGACCATCGTAAAAGCCCAGCACGTTTGGCGCCGGGCGAACCAGCCGCATGGTTGAGCCGAGAGGTGGCTTGGTCATCGGAAAAGCTCAGGCAATCATGTGGCCGAGGTGGTCGACCTCTTCAGCGGTCGTGGCGAAGCTGGCGACGAAGCGGTAGATCGCTTCATTGTCGCCGAGGTGGCCGTCAAAGCTTTGCGGCACGCCCCATTCGTAGAATTTGGCGCCGTCGCCTTGCATTTTTTCCGCCTTGCTGCCGTCGAGAATGGCGAACACTTCATTGGCCTGCGGCAGCCAGGCCAGCCGGCCGGCCGGCGCGTCCTCGATCGCCGCGGCCAGCCTTGCGGCCATCGCATTGGCGTGGCGCGCCATCCTCAGCCACAGATCGTCGGCAAAATAGGCCTCGAACTGGGCCGAGATGAAGCGCGCCTTGGAGAAGGTTTGCCCGGCGCGCTGGCGAAGCAGGCGCAGGTCGCGCGCCACGTCGGGGTTGAGGACGACGACCGCGTCGGCCATCCAGCAGCCATTCTTGGTGCCGCCGAAGGAGATGATGTCGACACCGCTCTTCCAGGTCATTTCGGCAGGGCTGATGTCTGTCGCCGCAACGGCGTTGGCGAAGCGCGCGCCATCCATGTGCAGCGGCAGCTTGTGACGGCGAGCCACCTCGGCGATCGCCTTGACATCGTCGACGGTGTAAACGGTGCCGACCTCGGTCGCCTGGGTGATCGTCACTGCCATCGGCTGGCCGGCGGGGACGAGGTCCCGCGAATAGCGCTTGATGGCTTGGTCGAGCGCCTGCGGATTGATGCGCCCCAGAGGTCCCGGGACGGGCGACATACGCGCGCCGCCGGTGTAAAAACCCGCGGCGCCGAATTCATCGACATTCATATGCGCTTCCGCATGGCAGAAGGCGACGCCGCCGATCCGGTTCAACGACGCCATGGACAGCGCGTTGGCCGCCGTGCCGGTGGCAACGAAGAAGACCGCGACCTCGCGCTCGAAAATCTCGTTGAAGCGCTTGTAGAGGGCGCGGTCGAGGTCGCCATCGCCATAGGCGGTGGCGATGCCGGCAGCATGGCGGGTCAGGTTGGCCGAGATATCGGGATGGACGCCCGCCCAGTTGTCGGATGCAAAGAACATTCGGAAAGTCCATGTCTAATTGCGAAAAGGAGCGCGACCATGGCTGCTTCGGGGTTTGACGCGCAAGGGCCAAGGGCTGAAAAAGCGGTAAAGCCAGCGGCTGATCACGAAGGCGTGCAGGGACCGAAGTTTTCGTTTCGACTGCGCGTCGCGTAATTTTCTGTCGCCAAACGTCCAAGATTTTTGTGAATCGGTCTTGTGTGTGCCCGGGATTTCTGCCATAAAAATTTAGGACAGTAGTGCTGTCTTATTTTGTCGCACAAGTCAGGCTGGATTGGCGTATCATTTGGGCCACTCCGGCCGTTGCCGCGAGCGACGGGTAGACGGCTCGGCTGTGGCCTGTACGATACCGGATACGAGCCGGCGGCGCATCGCTCGGTTCGCCAAGGATTTCGCAAGACGTGCCGCAAGAATGAGAGCGGAAGCCAGTCGCTTCCCAAGGTAGACCAGCGCCCCAAACGCAAGAAGTGCCAGGGGCCGGAACGGAGGACAGGACGATGACGGAACTGACGCCATCTGCGATTACCGGCCAGGCCGCGCAGACGAAAGCGGCAGCCGTTAAAAATCCATCCATTACCACTGGCCTGACCAATGGCGGCCGAACCACCAATGGTATGGCGGCGCAGGGTCTCTATGATCCGCGCAACGAGCATGACGCCTGCGGCGTCGGCTTCATCGTCAACATGAAGAACGTCAAGTCGCACCAGATCGTCAAGGACGGGCTGTTCGTGCTCGAAAACCTGACGCATCGCGGCGCCGTCGGCGCCGATCCGCTGATGGGCGACGGCGCCGGCGTGCTGGTGCAGATTCCGGACCGTTTCTTCCGCGAGGAGATGGCGGCCCAGGGCGTCGAACTGCCGGCGGCGGGCCAATACGGCGTCGGCCACTGGTTCATGCCGCAGGACGCGGCAATGCGCGCCCATATCGAAGACATCATCGCCGAATCGGCGCAGTCCGAGGGGCTGCCGCTGCTCGGTTTCCGTGACGTGCCGGTCGACAATTCATCGCTGTCGAAGGCACCCGATATCGCGGCATCCGAACCGTTCCATCGCCAGGTCTTTATCGGCCGCACGGCCGACATTCCCGACGACGAGGAATACGAGGCCAGGCTGTACCTGCTGCGCAAGGTCATTTCCGGCCGCATCTACGCCGAGAACAACAACAGGGATATCGGCGCCTACTGTGTGTCGCTGTCGGCACGCACCATCGTCTACAAGGGCATGTTCCTGGCCTATCAGGTCGGCGCCTACTACAAGGATCTGTCGGATCCGCGTTTCGAGACGGCGCTGATCCTCGTCCACCAGCGCTTCTCGACCAACACCTTCCCGTCGTGGAAGCTGGCGCATCCCTACCGCATGGTCGCCCATAATGGCGAGATCAACACGGTGCGCGGCAACAACAACTGGATGGCGGCGCGCCAGGCCTCGGTCGATTCCGAGCTGTTCGGCAACAACATCTCGAAGCTGTGGCCGATCTCCTATGACGGCCAGTCCGACACTGCGTGCTTCGACAATGCGCTCGAATTCCTGTTCCAGGGCGGTTACAGCCTCAGCCACGCCATGATGATGCTGATCCCGGAAGCCTGGGCCGGCAACAAGCTCATGGATGCCGACCGCAAGGCTTTCTACGAATACCATGCAGCCCTGATGGAGCCATGGGATGGGCCGGCCGCGGTCGCCTTTACCGATGGCCGCCAGATCGGCGCCACGCTCGACCGCAACGGCCTGCGCCCGGCGCGCTACATCGTTACCGACGACGATCGCGTCATCATGGCCTCGGAAGCCGGCGTGCTGCCGGTGCCGGAGGAGAAGATCGTCAAGAAGTGGCGGCTGCAGCCCGGCCGCATGCTTCTGATCGACCTCGCCAAGGGCCGCATCATTTCCGACGAGGAGATCAAGTCGGAGATCGCGACCAGGCACCCCTACAGGACCTGGCTCAACAACACGCAGCTGATCCTGGAGGATCTGAAGCCGGTTGAACCGCGCGCGCTGCGCAAGGATGTCAGCTTGCTCGATCGCCAGCAGGCGTTCGGCTACAGCCAGGAAGACACCAAGCTGTTGATGTCGCCGATGGCGACCACCGGCCAGGAAGCCGTGGGTTCGATGGGCACCGACACGCCGATCTCGGCGATGTCGGACAAGTCGAAGCTGCTCTACACCTATTTCAAGCAGAACTTCGCCCAGGTCACCAACCCGCCGATCGACCCGATCCGCGAGGAGTTGGTGATGAGCCTGGTGTCGTTCATCGGACCGCGGCCGAACATCTTCGATCTGGTCGGCAATTCGCGCCGCAAGCGGCTCGAAGTGCGCCAGCCGATCCTGACCAATGGCGATCTGGAAAAGATCCGCTCGATCGGCCACACCGAGGACCGTTTCGACACCAAGACGATCGATATCACCTATGGGTCGAGCGAGGGCGCGGCCGGCATGCAGGGTGCCGTCGAACGTCTGTGCGAGCGGGCGGAAGCAGCTGTCGCCGGCGGCTACAACATCATCATCCTGTCCGACCGCCAGGTCGGTCCGGACCGCATCGCCATCCCGGCGCTGCTGGCGACGGCGGCGGTGCATCACCACCTGATCCGCAAGGGCCTGCGCACCGCGGTCGGTCTGGTCGTCGAATCCGGCGAGCCGCGCGAAGTGCATCATTTCTGCTGCCTCGCCGGCTATGGCGCCGAGGCGATCAATCCCTACCTCGCCTTCGACACGCTGCTCGACATGCACAAGCGCGGCGAACTGCCGGCGGAGGTCGACGCCTACGAAGTCGTCTCGCGCTACATCAAGTCGATCGGCAAGGGCATCCTCAAGGTGATGTCCAAGATGGGCATCTCGACCTACCAGTCCTATTGCGGCGCGCAGATCTTCGACGCCATTGGGCTGAAGTCGGATTTTGTCGAGAAGTACTTCACCGGCACCGCGACGCTGATCGAAGGTGTGGGCCTGGACGAGGTTGCGGCCGAGACGCTCAGCCGCCACACCGACGGTTTCGGCAACGATCCGGTGCTGCGCAACAGCCTCGAGGTCGGCGGCGAGTACATGTACCGCATGCGCGGCGAAGCCCATATGTGGTCGCCCGACGCGGTCGCCACCTTGCAGCACGCCGTGCGCCAGGGGTCGTGGGAGACGTTCAAGGAATACTCGGCGCAGATCGACAGCGAGACGGCCCGCGCCCAGACCATTCGTGGCCTGTTCAGGATCAAGCTCGCGGAAGAGACCGGCCGCAAGAAGGTCGCGCTCGACGAGGTCATGTCCGCAGCCGACATCGTCAAGCGCTTCTCGACCGGGGCGATGTCGTTCGGCTCGATCTCGCGCGAAGCGCACACCACGCTGGCGCGTGCCATGAACCAGATCGGCGGCAAGTCGAACACCGGCGAAGGCGGCGAAGAAGCCGACCGTTATCTGCCGCTGCCCGGCGGCGGCAAGAACCCGGAACGCTCGGCGATCAAGCAGGTCGCCTCGGGCCGGTTCGGCGTCACGGCCGAATATCTCGTCAATTCCGACGTCATGCAGATCAAGGTCGCGCAGGGCGCCAAGCCCGGCGAGGGCGGCCAGCTGCCCGGCCACAAGGTTGACGCGACCATCGCCAAGGTCCGGCACTCGACGCCCGGCGTCGGCCTGATTTCGCCGCCGCCGCATCACGACATCTATTCGATCGAGGATCTGGCGCAGCTGATCTACGATCTGAAGAACGTCAACCCGGCGGCCGACGTCTCGGTTAAGCTGGTGTCGGAAGTCGGTGTCGGCACGGTTGCGGCAGGCGTCGCCAAGGCGCGCGCCGACCACATCACCATCTCCGGCTATGATGGCGGCACCGGCGCGTCGCCGCTGACCTCGCTCAAGCATGCCGGCAGCCCGTGGGAAATGGGCCTTGCCGAGACGCACCAGACGCTGGTGCTCAACGGTTTGCGCTCGCGCGTGGCGCTGCAGGTCGATGGCGGCTTGCGCACGGGGCGCGACGTCATCATCGGCGCGCTGCTCGGCGCCGATGAGTTCGGCTTCTCAACCGCGCCGCTGATCGCGGCCGGCTGCATCATGATGCGCAAGTGCCATCTCAACACCTGCCCGGTCGGCGTCGCGACGCAGGACCCGGTGCTGCGCAAGCGCTTCAAGGGCACGCCCGAGCATGTCATCAACTTCTTCTTCTACGTCGCGGAAGAGGTGAGGGGGCTGCTCGCCGAAATGGGCTTCACCCATATCGACCAGATCGTCGGCGACAGCGATCTTCTGGAAAAGCGCGAGATGATCCAGCACTGGAAGGCGCGCGGGCTCGATTTCGGCAAGATGTTCTTCAAGCCGGACGCGCCGCATGAAGCCATACACTGGACCGAGCGGCAGAAGCACCCGATCGACGATGTGCTCGACCGCAAGCTGATCGAGCTGGCGAAGCCCGCGCTCGAGGCCAAGCAGCCGGTCAAGATCGAGGTCGACATCCGCAATGTCGACCGTTCGACCGGCGCCATGCTGTCGGGTGAAGTGGCCAAGCGTTTCAGGCACAAGGGCCTGCGCGAAGACACGATCCAGGTGAAGCTGACGGGCACCGCCGGCCAGTCCTTCGGCGCCTTCCTGGCGCGCGGCATCTCGTTCGATCTCGTCGGCGCCGCCAACGACTATGTCGGCAAGGGTCTGTCGGGTGGCCGCATCGTCATCCGGCCGCCGGAAGAGTCCAAGATCGTCGCGGCGGAATCGATCATCGTCGGCAATACGGTGCTCTACGGCGCCACCGAGGGTGAGGCGTATTTCGCCGGTGTCGCCGGCGAACGCTTCGCCGTTCGCAACTCGGGTGTGGCCGCCGTCGTCGAAGGCGTCGGCGATCATGGCTGCGAGTACATGACCGGCGGCATCGTCGTCGTCATCGGCCAGACCGGCCGCAACTTCGCCGCCGGCATGTCGGGCGGCGTCGCCTATGTGCTGGACGAAGCCGGCGATTTCGCCGCGCGTTGCAACATGGCGATGGTCGAGCTGGAGCCGGTGCCGGAAGAGGACGATTTGATGGAAAGGCTGCTGCACCATGGCGGCGACCTCGACCACAAGGGTCGCGTCGACGTCTCCGGCGACATGACCAGCCATGACGAGGAACGGCTCTACCAGCTGATCTCGAACCATGTGCATTTCACGGGTTCGGTGCGCGGCCGCGAGATCCTCGATGACTGGACGACATTCCGGCCGAAATTCCGCAAGATCATGCCGGTCGAATACCGCCGCGCTTTGATCGAGATGGAACGCATGCGCATGGGCGTGGCAGCGGAATAGGCTTTTGAACTTGCCGGGAGGCCCAGGCTTCCCGGCGGAACTTTCAGCGACAGTTTGACCTCGGATGCAAGGTTGCCATGGCTGCCTCAAGGGGTTAACGGGTGCGGCGAACCCCGCACCATCTGGACAGCAGGAACTGGACTATGGGCAAGGTAACAGGCTTTCTCGAAATCGACCGGCAGGTACACAAGTACCAGCCGGCCTCCGACCGCATCCGGCATTTCCGCGAGTTCACGCTGCCGATGTCGGACAAAGAGGTCGAGAAACAGGCCGCGCGCTGCATGGATTGTGGCATTCCGTTCTGCCACGGGCCGACCGGTTGCCCGATCCACAACCAGATCCCTGACTGGAACGACCTCGTCTATAATGGCGACTGGGACAATGCGATCCGCAACCTGCATTCGACCAACAATTTCCCCGAATTCACCGGTCGCATCTGCCCCGCCCCCTGCGAGGAAGCCTGCACCCTGAATCTCGAGGACATTCCGGTCGCCATCAAGACGGTCGAGCAGGCGATCGCCGACAAGGCCTACGAGACCGGCCATATCCGGCCCTATCCGCCGGAAAAGAAGACCGGCAAGCGGGTCGCGGTCATCGGCTCCGGCCCGGCCGGCATGGCCGCCGCGCAGCAGCTTGGCCGCGCCGGGCATGAGGTCAGCGTCTACGAGCGCGAAAGCCGCCCCGGCGGGCTGATGCGTTATGGCATTCCCGACTTCAAGATCGAGAAGCACTATATCGACCGCCGCATCGAGCAGATGCAGGGCGAGGGGGTGACCTTCCATTGCGGCGTCAATGTCGGCGTCGACAAGCCAGTCGCCGAGCTGCTCGCCGAATACGATGCGGTGCTCTATTGCGGCGGGTCGGAATCGCCGCGCCCGGCCAACATTCCGGGCGACGATCTCGGCGGGGTCTATGATGCCATGCCCTATCTGGTGCAGCAGAACCGC
The DNA here is from genome assembly GCF_056404315.1 of Mesorhizobium sp. P2_D6. Classification (NCBI taxonomy): domain Bacteria; kingdom Pseudomonadati; phylum Pseudomonadota; class Alphaproteobacteria; order Hyphomicrobiales; family Phyllobacteriaceae; genus Mesorhizobium; species Mesorhizobium sp. P2_D6. The sequence continues at coordinate 125,790 of NZ_JBFUEG010000013.1, forward strand.
CGCGTTGGCGGCGAGCCGATCCAGTCGGTGGCGTGGCCGTCGCATCCCATCATCGCCGGCGGCCAGCATGTCGTCGTCGTCGGCGGTGGCGATACCGCTTCCGACTGCGTCGGCACCGCCTTCCGCCAGGGGGCGGTGCGCGTCACGCAGCTCGACATCCGCCCGCAGCCGCCGGAGAAGGAAGACAAGCTCTCGGTCTGGCCCTACTGGGCGACCAAGATGCGGACCTCTTCCTCCCAGGCCGAAGGCGCCGAGCGCGAATTCCAGGTGGCGACGCTCGAATTCATCGGCGAAGACGGCCAGTTGACCGGTGTGAAGTGCTGCGAGGTCGACGAGAAGCGCAAGCCGATCGCCGGCACCGAATTCGTCATCCGCGCCGATCTCGCCTTCATCGCCATCGGCTTTGCCGGACCGGCTGGCGTGGGCGTGGCGAAGGAGCTGGAAGGTGAGATGAAAATCGTCACCGACAACCGCCGTTCCAGGAATGTCGAAGCCAACGATCGCGACTACAAGACCAGCGTCGACAAGCTTTACGCTGCCGGCGACGTGCGCCGCGGCCAGTCGCTGGTGGTGTGGGCAATCCGCGAAGGCCGCCAGGCGGCACGCTCGATCGACGAAGCGCTGATGGGCTCGACGGTGCTGCCACGCTGAAGCTAGCTGATTAGCAGCTTCACCGCCCAATAGAGGCCGATAACCATCTGAGCCGCGAACGCGGAAAATCGAGCCTTGACCGCGTTTGGACTGGTCGACACCAAATGAATAGCCGACTGGACCAGCCGCGCGGCGAGAAACCAGTATGCAAGCGGGTCGGTGATCCCGGTCCGCGAAGTCATCATGGCCAAGGCCATGAGACCTCCGAAGATTGGGAGTCCCTCGATGCAATTCGCGTGGGCTCGCGCAAGCCGCCGCAAAAAGGGCGAAAGACCTGCGTTATCCGGCGCGAATCCATTGGCGAGGATGCGGCCGCTCAGTACGAGGTGCGTGCGCAAGATCTCCATCCATGTGAGCAACAAAAGGGTCCAACTCACGAACCCAAGCAATGCGTAGCCCGTTGCCGACATATTCGCCCCCGACTTTGACTTCGGCCAATAATGCCATTGTTCGGCTTGGCGCGGAATTGCCGTTAGGCGGGAACGTCGGTCAAGGAGTTGCCGTCGTCGCATCGGGCGTTGCCGCTGCTGTCGCCGGCGGCTGTGCCTTCGGCGGCCAGGAGAAATCGTCGGCGCGGCCGGGCGACGCCTCGGGGGCCTTGCCCTGGAGGATGAGTTTTTCGCCCGGCAGATCCGGATTGGCCTTGGGCACAGCCGCCGCGCCGAGAAGTTCGGAGCCTCCATCAAGCGCCGGATCGTTGAGCAGCATCGGAACCGTGCGATCGACCACGATGGGGGCGGCCGGAAGCGACGGCGCCTCGACCGGGGCGCCGGCGGGCGCGGCAGCGGTCACCACGCTGCCCGGCGCCGCCAGACCGAGGATCTTGGCCAGCGGTTTTTCGGTGTAGAAGGCGAGCTTGCGCTTGCCGGCCTTCGAGACGTTGATGCCGTCGTCGGAACGCAGCCGCACGGCCTGGCCGTTTATATCGGGACCGGTCGTGACAAAGGCGCCGTTCTCGTCGACGAACCCGTCCCAGACATCGACGAATTCGCCGCCATTCTTCTCGGCCGCCGAGTGGTAGATGTCGTTGAAGGCGAGCATGTCGGAGGTCATCTTCGGCGCCTTGAAGGCCGGCATGCCGACCCACAGATACGGCACTTTGGTCGACGCCAGCGCCTCGCCCAACGCCTCGGTCCGGCGCTCGTATTCCTTGGTCCAGTTCCCCGATCGCGGCTGTTCGCGCACATCGTTGACGCGCATCTGCTGGCGATCGTTGGAGCCGAGCATGACGACCACCGCTGCCGGCTTTTCGGCCTCAATCAGCGATTTGACCTGTTCGGGCCAGTTGTAGACGTCATCACGCACGAAGCCTGACGAGCCGTTGGCGCGCTCGACGATCCTGATAGCGGGGTTGGCGGCAAAGGCGGTGTCGAGGCCCTCGGCAAGGCCGCTCGCCATGAAATCGCCGATCACCAGGATGACGCGGGAATCCGGCGCCTTCTCGACAATCGGAACGGCAGGTTCAACGGGCGCACGGGGCTTTTTCTTGAGCTTCGGCTTTGCCTTTCGGATGTCGAGCGGCGGCTCGATGCGTTCGCTGCGGCGCGGGAACAACAGGTCGCGCAGCGACCAGCCGCGGTCCTGCGGTTGTTCCTGCGCAAAAGCCGGTGTGTGGAAAGTGCCGGCGACTCCCGTCGCCAGGACAACGATGGCCAGAACGAGGATCGGCAAGCGGAAAACGATCACACGGATACGCGCTGCCGAAACCAAGCTCCCTCTCCATCCCTTTGTGCATGACCCTCGCAGGGATCATGCGCAGATCGATGCTACAGCGTCCCTTGCGCGTCGCAAATGCGCTGCACTGCAGCTGGCCCTATTTCTTTCTGAGCCATTTGAGCACTTCCATGCTCGGATACCCGTCCTGGGTCAAGCCGACCTTTGCCTGATAGGTCATGATGGCGGTTTTCGTGCCGTCACCGATCTTGCCGTCGAACTTGCCGTCGTAAAGCCCGTGCTGCGAAAGCCGCTTCTGCAACTCCTGCCTTTCCTCGAAGGACAGCTTGGTGAAAGGCCGCTTCCAGTCCTGCACCAGACCACTAGAGCCGGCGATTTCGTCGGCAAGAAGGCCGACGGCGAGGGCATATTTGTCGGCGTTGTTGTAGGCCTTGATGACGGAGAAGTTCTTGATCATCAGGAAGGCCGGTCCGCCGCGGCCGTCCGGCACTTTCAGCGTCGCTTTGTCGGTTGCGTTCCTGAACGGCTTGCCATTGGCCCTGGCGACGCCGAGCGCCTGCCACTGCGCCAGCGTCTTCGAGCCAGCGGGCAGTTTGCCGGCCGGAATGGTGACCTCATAGCCCCAGGTCTTGCCACCTTGCCAGCCATTCTTCTTCAGCAGATTGGCTGATGTCGCCAGCGCATCGGGGATCGAATTCCAGATGTCACGCTTGCCGTTGCCGTCCATGTCGACGGCATAATGCTGATAGCTGGTCGGGATGAACTGGGTCTGGCCCATGGCACCGGCCCAGGAGCCCATCAGGTGGCTTTCGTCGATGTCGCCGGTCTGCAGGATTTTCAGCGCGGCGACCAGTTGGGTGCGGGCGAATTTCGAACGCTTCGGGTCGCCATAGGCGAGCGTCGCCAGCGAGCGGATGACATTGCGCATGATGTCGTCGCGCTTGAGGATCTCGCCATAGTTCGATTCCATCGACCAGATGGCGAGCAGGATGTAGCGATCGACGCCGAACCTCGCTTCGATCCGGTCCAGCCACGGCTTCCATTTCTTGGCCATCTGCTGGCCGACGGCAACGGACTGGTCATGGACGCGGTTGTCGAAATAGTCCCAGGCGGGCGCGCTGAACTCAGGCTGCGTGCGGGCCTTTTCCAGCACCACCGGGTCGGGTTCGTTGATGCCGCGGAACGCCTGGTCGTAGACCGCGCCGGAAACACCGCCGGCCACAGCGGTGGCGCGGAAACCGGCGACCCATTGCCGGAAACCGGCATCGGCAAAGGCCGGCCCGGCAGGCATCAGCAAGGCGAGCGAGAGGCTGGCTGCCGTCATGACGCTGGTAAAACGTTTTGCGGCATTGCGAACGGACATCTTTTCCCCCTTCTTTATCTCAGGAAAGACCATTCATCGCCGAACCGGGTTAGGAATTAGTTTACCATAGGTGCCGTCGGGAACGAAAAGACACGTCGATGCTTTAGGCACTGGAAGTTCTCACCAGCAGCTCGTAATCCTCGATTTCGGCGTGAAAATGTCTCGAAACGGGATTGCGGAGCAGGCAATCAAACGGATAATTGACGTATGAAGCGAGTTCGCAAGGCAGTTTTCCCGGTCGCCGGTCTCGGCACGCGGTTCCTCCCGGCCACCAAGGCCATCCCCAAGGAAATGCTGACCGTCGTCGACCGGCCGGTCATCCAGTATGTCGTCGATGAGGCGCGCGAGGCTGGCATCGAACATTTCATCTTCGTCACCGGCCGCAACAAGGCGGTCATCGAGGACCATTTCGATATCCAGTTCGAGCTCTACGACACACTCGCCCAGCGCGGCAAGGACGAGCAGCTGGCCCGCCTGCAGCGGCTGCAGCCGGCACCAGGGCAGACCTCGTTCACCCGCCAGCAGGTGCCGATGGGCCTCGGCCACGCCGTCTGGTGCGCGCGCGAACTCGTCGGCGACGAGCCCTTCGCTCTTCTCTTGCCCGATATGATCATGCAGTCGGAAAAGAGCTGCATGAAGGCCATGGTCGAGCTCTATGAGGAGACCGGCAACAACATCATCGCCGTGCAGGAATGCGATCCGGCCGAAACCCACAAATATGGCATTGTCGGCCGCGGCGAGGACACGCATCACGGCTTCCGCATCACCGAGATGGTCGAAAAGCCGAAGACCGGCACTGCGCCGTCCAATCTCTACATTAACGGCCGCTACATCCTGCAGCCCGAGATCTTCACGATCCTCGAAAGCCAGGAAAAGGGCGCCGGCAACGAGATCCAGCTTACCGACGCGATGCTGAAGCTGGAAAAGCAGCAGCCTTTCTTTGGCTACCACTATCAGGGCCGCACCTTCGACTGCGGGTCGCCGGAAGGGTTCGTCGAGGCCAATGTCGCCTTCGCGCTGTGGCGCAGCGACATGAACGAAAACATGGCCGGCGTCATCCGCACGCTGCTCGACGAGATGAAGCCGTCCGAGCGCCGCGGCGTCGCCTTGTAGCTAACGCTGCAATTTCAGCCCCAAATAGACGCTGTTGGCGGTGTAGTTGCGCCCGGGCAGATTGCTGGTCAGCTTTTCGGTGCGGGCGCGGCTGGTGAGGCCGACATAGCGGTTCAGCCACCATGTCAGCCCGGCCTCGGCGCTCAGCGTCAGGTCATGCCCGTCGGAGCCGGTGTAGTCGCGCCAGTCGAGGCCAAGGGCGGCGTTGCCGGTCAGGTCGGCGCGGATCTGCCGCTCGCCGGTGAGGCGGCCGGAATAGAGGAGGTCGCCACTCTCATTGGCGGTCGTGCTGCCTTCGATCAAGGTTTGCGCGGTGAGGCCGATGATGGTGCCGCGTTCGGGCGACCATTTGAGGTCGGCATTCACCGACGCCCCCGAATTCGCCTCCAGCCGGTTGTCGTCGATCGCTTCCCGGAGCCAGCCGGCGGAGAATTCGCCGGCCAGTTTCTCGCCCATGTCCACTTCGACACCGGCGCGCGCGCCAAGCCGCGTCGACGACCGTTCAAAGCCGCTTGAATCGACGCGCAGATCATAGGCGCGTCGGCCGACTTCGACTTCGGCGAAAGGCGTGATGGCGGGCGAGATCTCGTAACCGGTGCGCAAGGTCGCGGTGTAGAGGGTGGAATCGCGATCCTTCTGCGACAACACGGTGCCGTCCGTCAGCTTCGCGTCGCCATAGATATCGTGGGAGACCGCGCCGGTCAGCCCGAAGCGGAGCTTGCCGACATCCTTCTTGACCGCGAGGCTGCCGTCGACGGTCTGGCGTATCGGCTGCGAGGTGACGCCGGCAATGGCGTCGGGCGAGGAGGCCGATTCCGGCGCAATCTCGTAGCCGAGTTTGGCGATGGCGCGCAGTTCATTGTCGAGGTCGACATTGAGTGTGCCTTCGATACGACCGCGCCCCTCGTTGATCTTCTGGCCCGAAATGGTGTTGCGGAAGTTGCCGTAGCCGTCGATGACAGCCGAATTCTCGCGCCAGTCGGAGGCGGCAGAGAAACGCAGCGCCGTTTCGGACAGCACCGCCGACTTGCCGCCGGAGCTGGAATCGGCGTTCGACGTGACGGTAACGCCTTGCTCCAGCGTCGGCCGCAGCAGGAAGGAGCCAACCTTGATGCCGGTTGCCGCGTAGGGGTCGTCCTCGGGCTTCTTCTTCTGGCCTTCGATGGCATCGGTACGCTCGGCGCCAGGGTCGAGCTTCTGCCGGTCGACACTATCGACGGTGAGGGCACGGCGGTTGGCCGTATCCTGCTCGGTGTCGTCTGTCGTGTCGGTCGGCGTTGTTCCGGTCGTGGTCGAGTCCGTGGCCTGGCCAGGCTTCTTCTTGTCGGCAGCCTTGGTTTTGTCCTTGGTCTTGTCCGCATCGACGGCGCGTTGCTTTGCCGTCGACGGCCGGCGTGGCTGGACGGTTGGCGGTTGGTCGGCGAACGAATCGTCGGTGGCTTGCGGCGGGTCGAAAATGCTGTTTGCGCCGGCTTGTGACGGGTCGGTGTCGTCCGGTAAGGCGCCATCGCTGGCCGGCACATAGGCGGTTGGCGTGTTCTCCGTGGGGGCGGTGTCGGCAGGCGCCGGCTTGACCTGTGTGTTGGCCTTGCTCAATTGCCTGGCCCGGCGCTGCTGATCGGACAGGATCGCCGATTCCGAGACTTCACCGCGCAGCTCGGTTTCCTGGGCATAAAGCGCAGTTGGCCGCAGCAGAGCGAGCATGCTCGTCGCCAAGAGCAGAGCGCAAAAGGCTCTGCCCGTTCGACCTTTTTTCTTTTCAGGAAGGGCCCGCGACATCGTCACCACTGCTTGCGCGGCGCAAGCGCGCCATACTTACCGAACCGTAAAGGGGGATGGTTAACGGGAGGTTGAAGGGGTGCCTGTCAGACCTGGCCGGACGGCAATTCTGTTGGACAGGCGAACGGCAACGCGCTAAGCGCATCAGCCATGCATGCGGGATCCCCAGAAAAGAAGTCTTTGAAGGCTTCGATCGCCTCGGCGCTGAGAACGGTAGCCACGGAACAGGCCGGCCTGGCGGCATTGGCCGCCGCGCTGGAAAACGGACTGGCTGAACCCTTCGCGCACGCCGTCGACATTATCTCGCGCATCGATGGCCGCGTCATCGTCACCGGCGTCGGCAAAAGCGGCCATATCGGCTCCAAGATCGCTGCTACGCTCGCCTCGACCGGCACGCCCGCCTTCTTCGTCCATCCGGCGGAGGCCAATCATGGCGACCTCGGCATGATCGCCAGGGATGATGCCATCATCGCCATGTCGTGGTCCGGCGAGAGCAAGGAATTGATGGGCATCGTCGCCTATTCCAGGCGCTTTTCGATCCCGCTGATTGCCATCACCTCCGGCGCGACTTCGGCGCTGGCGCGCGCGGCCGACGTGGTGCTGCTTCTGCCATCGGTACCGGAAGCCTGCCCTCACGGCCTGGCGCCGACCACATCGACGCTGCTGCAACTGGTGGTCGGGGATGCGCTGGCCATCGCGCTGCTCGAAGCGCGCGGCTTCACCCCCGACCATTTCCGCACCTTCCATCCCGGTGGCCAGCTCGGCGCCAATCTGACCCAGATCCATGAGATTATGCATGTCGGCGACAGGCTGCCGTTGGTGGCTTCGGGCACCGGCATGCGCGAGGCGATCCTGGAGCTGTCGAACAAGGGCTTCGGCTGCGTGGCCATCACAGCGGCTGACGGCGCGTTGGTCGGCATCATCACCGATGGCGACATCAGGCGCCACATCGGCAGCAATCTCATGGAGATGAGCGTCGATCAGGTGATGACGAAAAAGCCGAAGACCGCCACACCCGACACCCTGGTGGCGACGGCGCTACAGACCATCAACAACTCGGCCATAACCAGCCTGATGGTGGTCGAGGGCAGGCGGCCCGTCGGGCTGGTCCACCTGCATGATCTGTTGCGGATCGGCGCCGCCTGAAAAAATAAGGGCGCATCAAATCCCTACGCGACGCGCCCTGTTTTTCCGTTCCGAAAGCGCTGCGCGCTTTCAAGCGTTCAAACGGCCTCGACCGTCAGTTCCAGATCGGTGTCGGCGGAACTGACGACGCGCACCTGTGTACCAGCCGGCAGGTCAGGACCGGAGACGCGCCACAGCGTGTCGCCGAGTTTTATGCGACCGCGACCATCCTTGATCGGTTCGGCAAGGGTAGCCATCTTGCCGACCATCTGTGCGCCGCGGCGGTTGAGCAGCGGCTGGTCGGTCGCGTCATGACGCCCGCCAACCAGCTTCTTGCCGGCGAAGGCCGAGACCAGCGACAGCGCCAGGAAGGCGAGGACCTGGACTTCCCAGGTCCAGAAGCTTGCGTCCCAGATCAGCAGGGAAACCACGCCGATCAACAGCGCGGCGATGCCGATCCACAGCATGAAGATGCCAGGCGCTATGACCTCCATCACCAGGAGGACGAAGCCCAGAACCATCCAGTTCCACGGGCCAAGTTCGGAAATGATGCGGTCGAACATCGGAGTGAGCTCCTATGACCTCAGTTCTCGTCTGATCTCAGTTCTCGCTCGGGCGAACCACCGGAGGGCGGGCAGCCTGCCGCGCGGCGCCGGCGGTGCCTTCGCTGCGGAACACCTCTTTGGCGATCTCGCTAATGCCGCCGAGCGTGCCGATCAGCGCCGAGGCTTCCATCGGCATCAGCACGACCTTGCTGTTGTTGGCGGTGCCGATCTTGCCCATCGCTTCGGTGTATTTCAGCGCCACGAAGTAGTTGAGCGCCTGCACGTCACCCTTGGAGATGGCTTCCGACACAACCTGGGTAGCGCGGGCTTCGGCCTCGGCTGAGCGTTCGCGCGCCTCGGCGTCGCGGAAGGCGGCTTCCTTGCGGCCTTCGGCCTCGAGGATCTGCGACTGCTTGAGACCTTCGGCGGCAAGGATCTGCGCACGCTTGTTACGTTCGGCCGTCATCTGCCGGCCCATCGATTCGATGAGGTTGGCCGGCGGATTGATGTCCTTAATCTCGACGCGGGTGATCTTGATGCCCCACGGGTGTGCCGCTTCGTCTACGACGCGCAGCAGCCGCTCGTTGATGGCGTCGCGGTTGGACAAGAGTTCGTCGAGGTCCATAGAGCCCATCACGGTACGGATGTTGGTCATCGTCAGGTTGAGGATGGCGTTCTCCAGGCCGGCGACCTGATAGGCGGCCTGCGCGGCATTGAGGATCTGGTAGAAGGCGATGCCGTCGACACCGACTATGGCGTTGTCGCGGGTGATGATTTCCTGGCTCGGAACGTCGAGCACCTGTTCCATCATGTTCATCTTGGCGCCGATACGGTCGACGAACGGCACGATGAGGTTGAGGCCGGGGCTTAGTGTTTTGGTGTAACGACCAAAGCGCTCCACCGTATAATTGTAGCCTTGCGGGATTGTCCGGATGCCTTTGATAAGAAGCACCAACACCAGAAAGGCAAGCGCACCAATCGCAATACCGAAACCACTGAAGTCCATTTAAATCTCCCTCAGATGCCGGCCATGGCGTTGATTCCATGCAACCGACTTCACCAAACACTTAGGTGTGTTTCAATAATGTTACAATCAGGTGATCGCTGATTATTAGTGCGTAGAATACCGCAACAGTGGCGATCGATCGCTACAACGTAGCGGGCTCAGGCCCAGCCCGACAGTTCGCGCCGCACCATCGCCTCGATCACCGCCATGCCTTCTGCGCTGTCGTTGAGGCATGGGATGTGGGCGAATTTCGCGCCGCCGGCGTGGTGGAAGGTCTCGGCCGCCTCGCGGCCGATTTCGTCCAGCGTCTCGATGCAGTCGACGGAAAAGCCGGGATTGACGATGGCGATGGATTTCACGCCGTCTTTGGCCAGTTTCTCGACCGTTTTGTCGGTGTAGGGCTGCAGCCACTCCTGGGCGCCGAAGCGCGACTGGAAGGTGATGATCAGTTTCTTTTCATCCCACCCCAGTCGTTCGCGCAGCAGCCGCGTCGTCTTCTGGCAGTGGCAGTGATAGGGATCGCCCTTCTCGAAATAGGGCTTCGGGATGCCGTGATAGGAGGTGATGACAACCTCCGGTTCGAAGTCTAGCGTTTCCAGATGCCGCTCGATCGAAAGGGCGAGCGCCTCGATGTAGACCGGCTCGTCATAGTAGGGCGGAACACTGCGCACGGCAGGCGCGCGGCGCATCTTCATCAGCGCGCGAAACAGCTGGTCGTTGGCGGTCGCTGTGGTGGTCGCCGAATATTGCGGATAGAGCGGAAAGGAAAGGATGCGGTCGCAGCCCTGCGAGACCAGCTTTTCGGCAACGCTCGCGGTCGAAGGATTGCCGTAGCGCATCGCCCAGTCGACGGCGACATTGGGGAGATCGCGCAGTGCTTCGGTCAGTTTTTCGCTCTGGGCGCGGGTGTAGGTGCGCAGCGGTGACTCGTCCCTCTCGCGATTCCAGATCCTGGCATAGTTGGCGCCGGACTTCTTCGGCCTCGTGGTCAGCACCAGGCCGTAGAGGATCGGATACCAGATCGCCTTGTTGAGCTCGATGACACGCGGATCAGACAGGAATTCACGGAGGTAGCGCCACATCGGCTTGAAATCGGTGCCGTCGGGCGTTCCGAGATTGACCAGCATGACGCCGATCTTGCCGGCCTTGACCGGCGGATGTCTCGCCGGCAACGGGCCGAGCGCTTTCGCGGCTTTGGGGTCGACAGGCGTGGAAAGCGTCATGGAAGGTCTCCCGACACCGCGCGAAACCGACGATGTCGCGGCGAAACTAGCGATGCGGCGCGCGTTTTCAATGCTGCGTCTGGCCGCACCTTACCCTGAAAGCCAAAACCCCCCGTTTTTCCGGACGGGTTTTGCTGGTCGCATGCGCGAAGCGAAGTTACTTCGGCGGTATGGTCAGGGTCGCGCCGACGGGAAGCCGGCGTGGCTCGTAGCCCTTGTTGGCCTCGGAGATCACCTTCCATTTGGTGCCGTCGCCATAGGCCTTCTTGGCCAGGTCCCAATAGGTATCGCCGGCGACGATGACGTGGCTGGCCTCGGCCGGCTTTGCCGGCTCGGCGGGGGCAGGCGTTGCGGGAGCAGGGGCTGTTTCAGCCGGTTTGGCCGGTTCGGTAGGCGCTGCCGGGGCCGTTTCCGCCGGCACACTTGGCGGGGTGGTGGATATGTCGCCGGAGCCTGCCGGCAACGCGGGCATCGCCGGCTCCGCCTCGGCCGGTTTTGCCGGCTCAGCCGGAGCAGGTGCCGGTTCAGCTGGCTTGGCCGGCTCGGCGGCCGGAGCCGCCGCTACGGTTGCCGCGACCTCGGTGATGCGGCCGTCGAGCTTCGGCGTATAGGGCCGGTGCGCGGCGAGATAGTCGGCGACCACCTGTTCCAGGCCGGGGCCGTAATCATAGGCGTTCTTGGCCTTCTCGGCGAAGACCTTGTAGCCGTCGCCGCCCTGGCGGACGTAGTTGTTGGTGGCGACCAGATAGTCCTTGTCCGGATTGATTGGCGCCCAGGCGCCGCCTTCCATCACCTCGACCGACTTGACGCGGCCGGCATTGGGCGCGACCGACTTGTCGAAGGCGTATTTGAGACCTGCCACCTGCGGGAAGCGGCCGGCGCCGTCCTCGACCTGGCTGACGCCGTTTTCCAGCCCGGCAACCAGATCCTTGCCGGAAATCTGGAAGGTCGCCAGCGTGTTCTGGAACGGCAGCACGGTCAGCACCTCGCCCATGGTCACGGTGCCCTTGTCGATCGAGGCACGCAGGCCGCCGCCATTGGAAACGACGATCTCGACGCCCTGTCCCTTGACGCGGTCGAGGATGGCGTCGGAGACGAGGTTGCCCATCGCGCATTCCTTAGTGCGGCAATTCTCGCGGCTGCCGTCGATGGCCTCGGTGGTCTCGGCCACTTCCTTGTTCTTCAGCGCCTCGATCGGCGCGCCGAGTTCCTTGATACGGGCAAGCACGGCCGGATCGGGGGTAATCGACTTGTCGAGGAAGATCGGGTCGCCGCTGGCTTCCTTGACGACGCCATTGTCGTCGAACACGACCTTGAACTCGCCGAGATATTTCGAATAGGACGCCGCCTGCACCACCGGCACCTTGGAGCCGTCGGGGTTGTCGACCATCGTCGGATAGGGGCCTTCCGCCTTCGGGTCGGTGTTGGAAAGAAGCGAATGGCTGTGGCCGCCGACGACCACGTCGATGCCGGGGATCTTGGCAATGACATCGCGCTCGCGCCGGTAGCCGATATGGGTGACGGCGATGATCTTGTTGACGCCTTGCGCCTTCAGCTTCTCGACCTCCGCGGTGATCGACTTGACGTCGTCGGCGATGGTGATGTTGGGGCCGGGCGAGGCGAGTTCTGGCGTGTCGTTGGTCACGGCGCCGATGATGCCGATCTTCTGACCGCCGACCTCGACGACGATCGACGGCTTGATCTTGCCCGCGGCGCCGGACTTGTCGTTGGACAGGACATTGGCGCTGACGACCGGGAACTGTGCCTTGTCGAGGTAAGGTACCAGCGCGCTCTCGCCATCGTCAAACTCATGATTGCCGAGCGTCACCGCGTCGGGCTTGATCTGATTGAGAAATTCCTCCTCCGCGGCGCCCTTGTAGGTGATGTAGAACAGCGATCCCTGGAAGCTGTCGCCTGCATTGAGCAGCAGCACGTTCTGGCCTTCGAGCTTCTTGCGCTCCTGGGCGATCGCGGTGACCAGCCGGCCGGCGCCGCCGATGCATTCACCCTTGGTCTCCTCCTCGGCCGAGCAGGTCGACTCGTATTTGTTGTTGCCTTCGATGCGGCTGTGCCAATCGTTGAAATGCAGGATGTTCAGCGTGTAGTCGGCAAAGGATGGTGCGGCCGACAGGCCAAGCGTCGAGGCAGAAAGGGCGGCAATGGCAGCGAGCTTCTTCATCTTCGTCTCCCGGATGGATGTGGTCGAGCCGTTTAACGCCCAGCGTGAACGGGGCATAACAGCCAGCTTTTCCGGCATGTTCACATCGCGGTTGTGGCGATGCAAGAAGAATCAGGGTGGACGAAATCGGCATCGGTTTGCCGGCATAAAAAAGGCGGCGGCATCGCGCCGCCGCCTTTTCGCAAGGCCGTATGCGATGGCTCAGCTGCGCCTGGTCAGCACGAAGTTCTGGCCGGCGGAGCTGGTGCAATTCAGCTGGTTGATCGACACCAGCAGGCAGTTGAACGCGATCGGCTGCTGCCGGATCAGCGAAGTACCGTTGATCTCGACCGAGGTGGCCCCGGTCTTGGTGTAGCTGCCATCAGCGAACTTCTCGCCGGTCTCTGCCGAAACGGTGGTGAAGACGCCGCCGCTCAATGTCGAGACCGCCTTGCCTTCGGCGTTCAGCCAGGACCCTTCCACCCCGCGTGGCTGCGATCCGACCGGTGGCCCGTCGGAGCCGCCGGTGGTGCAGGCGGCAATCATCGTCGCAAGAGCGCCCGCCGCGCCCGCCGAAAGAATTTTGCGCGCAATCGTCATATGAAATCCTCTCCTGACGCATCGGCCCAATCGCCAAACGACGTTTGGGAAACACGATGTGCGTGGCCTCAAGTTTCCAGAGCGGCCCCTCGTGCGCCCAAATGGATGCACACTGCTCTCGTCCGCATCCCTTCAATCGCCCGATTTCCGGGCGATTGCAAGGCAGTGAGGCAGGGGTATGGAACCGCTATCGGACGAGGATGTTGCGGAATTGCCACGGGTCGTTTTTGTCGAGGTCTTCCGGGAACAGACCCGGACGGTTATCGAGCGGCGTCCAGTCGGTGTAGTAGCCCTTGACCGGCCCGAGATACTGGGACTGCACTTCCAGGCAGCGCTTGTAGTCCATCTCGTCGGCTTCGACGATGCCGGCCTCCGGGTTTTCCAGCGCCCAGACCATGCCGGCGAGAACAGCCGAGGTGACCTGCATGCCGGTGGCATTCTGGTAAGGGGCCAGCTTGCGTGCCTCAGCCAGCGACAGCTGCGAGCCGTACCAATAGGCGTTCTTGTCGTGGCCGTAGAGCAGCACGCCGAGTTCGTCGACACCGTCGACCAGCTCGTTCTCGTCAAGCACATGATGCACGGGCTGCGCCTTGCCTGCGGCGCCGAACATTTCATGCAGCGACAGCACGGCGTCATTGCAGGGGTGATAGGCGTAGTGGCAGGTCGGACGGTAGTGCACCTTGCCCTTTTTGCCGCGCACGGTGAAGAAGTCCGAGATCGAAATCGCCTCGTTATGCGTCACCAGGAAACCGTATTGCGCGCCCGGCGTCGGGCACCATGAACGCACGCGGGTGTTGGCGCCAGGCTGCTCCAGGTAGATCGCCGCCTTGGAGCCATGCTTGTGCTTCTTGCCGTTCTTCGGCATCCATTTCTCATGTGTGCCCCAGCCGAGCTCGGCCGGCTGCAGCCCTTCCGAGATGAAGCCTTCGACCGACCAGGTGTTCCAGAACACGTTCATCGGCTTGGGCTTCTTGGTGCGCTGGGTGTCGCGCTCGGCGATGTGGATGCCCTTGACGCCGGCCTTCTTCATCAGCCTTGCCCAGCCGTCGCGGTCGTCCTGCGCCGGTTCGGAGAATTCGAGGCCGAGATCGCCGGCGAGGTTCAGCAGCGCCTGCTTGACGAACCAAGAGACCATGCCCGGGTTGGCGCCGCAGGTCGAAACCGCGGTCGCGCCGCCGGGCTTGTCGTGCTTTTCCTTGATCATGGCTTCGCGCAGCGCGTAGTTGGTGCGGCTGGCATTGTCGGCCGTGGTGTCGAAGTAGAAGCCGAGCCACGGCTCGACGACGGTGTCGATGTAGAGCACGCCGAGCTTGCGGCAGAGCCGCATCAGGTCGACCGAGCCGGTGTCGACCGACAGATTGACGCAAAAGCCCTGGCCGCCGCCATTGGTCAGCAACGGGGTCAACAGCTTCTTGTAGTTCTTCTCGGTCACGTGCTCCTGGACGAAGGCGATGCCGCGCTCGTCGAGCAGCTTGCGATCGGTGTCGAGCGGGTCGATGACCGTCATGCGCGACTTGTCGAACTTGAAATGGCGCTCGATCAGAGGCAGCGTTCCCCGTCCGATCGAACCGAAGCCGATCATCACGACAGGGCCGGTGATTTCACCGTAAACGGGCCAGTTTTCATTCGCCATTTTATCGAGCACTCCTTCAAAAAACCGGGGAAACTGGGGCAAAACACGCGCGAAAAACCGGGCATTTTGCCCGGTGGATATGCGCTACATCACAGATCATTGTCACAAACCAGTGAAAAGCGCCAACCGCCCGCTAGGCAGCATTGGCCATGTGGTTAAGGAGGACGGCGAGCCGGTCGCGGTCCGATGTCATGCCCTTGTAGTCGAGTTGAGCCTCATCCAGGGCCAGCAATTGCGCCGCGAAAGAGGCGGCAAGCGTTGCCCGGTCCGGGTGCCGCGCCAACACGGCCAGCGGGTCGAGATGGATGCGGATAGTGAACAGGATGTCGCGCGACATGGGCAGTTTGCGCAGCGTCTGGCGCTCGACGCGGATGAAGGCGTGGGCGTTGACGTCGCCATCTGGAAACCGCGACGGGCGGTTGGTGGCACGGTCGATGCGCTCGACATTGGAGAGCGGGTGATAGAGCGCGTCGTCGGCCTGGATCGACCAGTTGAAGCGTTCGACGGCCTGGCCCTGCAGACCGTCGAACATGCGGTTGATGAGCTCGGCCGGCCTGGTGCCTGGACCGAAGCCCGGCACCGGTGCGTGGATCTCCTGCAGCGGCAGCCCGAATTTTTCGAGCAGTGACCAGGATGATGGGAAGCACAGCGAGCCGGCGGCGAGCCGCCAGCCGCTGTCATCGCGGCGCATCAGGATCAGGTCTTCCTGGACGAGCAGCGAGGCTGCGACCAGAGGGGCGTTGCTGAAGACATCGGCTCTGTTGCCTTCGGCGCCGATGACCTCGATGCCGGCACCGGTTTGCCGGTACGTTTCAGGAAATGTCGACAGCAGATGGGCTTTGATGAGGTCGCGCACTTCGCGCTGGGCGTCGCGGGTGGCTGCCTCCTCAACAAAAACCTTTTCGGGGATTTGCGCATAAAGCCGGCGTTTCTCGGCCAGATGAGGCAGCAGATGCTCGTCCACTTCAATCCATCTATCGGGTTCGAGTGGCTTCAGCCCGATAGTGAACAGTTTCGATGAGCCGTCATAGGGCGTGTGGGTCGGCAGGCGAGCGCTCATGCTTCGTTGTAGGCGGCTAATGCGGCGGCGGTCATTTTCGCCATGAATTCGGTGACATCATAGTCGGCGGCGCCGGCTTTGGCGAAAGGATCTGCCGCCAGCCGGGCGTCGAGCACGTCGCGAGGGCCGCGTGCGATGATGACACCGCCAGTTCGTGGTTTCTTTGGTCCCGAAGCGACAAAAACGCCTTCCGCATAGCAGGCCTTGAGCCACTCCATATGCGCGGGCGCCAGCCGGTCGATCTCGGCCAGCGGCACCTTGTAGGTCAGCGAAACGACGAACATTTTTCTCTCCCGATGGCTTCGGTCAGCCCAATGTTGCCGGGATCAATCCGCGCAGGGAATTGCCTACGAAAATTGCCTTGGCCGACTTCAACTCGTCATAGCCGTAGATCGCTTCGCTGGCGCGGCCTTCATCCAGCAGTTCCGCACGCAATACGCCAGGCAGCAGGCCGCAGTCGAGCCGGGGGGTCATCAGCACGCCATCGCCGAAATCGGCAAAGACGTTGGTGATGGTGCCTTCGCAGATTTCGCCCCGTTCATTAGCCAGAAGCACCTCGTCGGCGCGAGTGGTCAAATATTCGGCGCGGGCATGGGTGTAGACCTGCCGCCGGCTGGTCTTGTGGCGCAGCAGCGTATCGGAGGAGGAGAGGTGCACCCGCGCCAATTGCAGCCGCCAGACCTTGTCTGCGGCGAGCGGCTCGTAGGGCTGGACCGAGGCGGTCACCTCGCCGTCGCGCTGCAGAACGAGACGGGTGCGCAGTGCCGTCTGCTGGCTTCCGACCGCATTCATTAGCACCTCGCCGACCCGCTGCGGATCGCAGGCAAAGCCCAGTTCTTCCGCCGAGCCGTAGAGGCGCGCGAGGTGGCGCTCGAAACGCAGGAAGCCCTGGCCGGGCTGCCAGCGCATGGTCTCGATCAGGTCGAAGTCGGCGGTGTTCCCGTCGCGAAGCGCGCCTTCAGCAGACACTCCTGATACTCCTCCTCGGCCGTCGAATCGAAGACGACGCCGCCGCCGACATAGTAGACGGCCTCGCCGCTGGAAAAGAGCGAGATGGTGCGGATCGCCACCGAAAAGCGCATCGTGCCGCCGGGCGCGATCCAGCCGATGGCGCCACAATAGACGTCACGAGGCGTGGCTTCCAGATCGTGCAGGATTTCCATGGCGCGGATCTTTGGCGCGCCGGTGATCGAGCCGCAGGGAAACAGAGCGGCGAAGATCTGGCGGATGCCGAGATCGGGCAGCAGCTTCGCCCGCACACGGCTCACCATCTGGTGGACGGTCGGGTAGCTCTCGATGCGAAACAGTTCCGGCACCTCCAGCGTGCCGACCTCGCTGATCAGCGAGATGTCGTTGCGCAGGAGATCGACGATCATCCGGTTTTCGGCCTGGTTCTTTTCGTCATTGCGCAGGAACGCCTTCAGCCGCGCGTCCTCGGCCTTGGTTGCGCCGCGTGGCGCGGTGCCCTTCATCGGATGGGTTTCGATCATGCCTTCGGTGTCGATCTCGAAGAACAGTTCGGGCGAACGAGACAGAACAATGGGATCGCCGAGCGAAATCAGCGCGCCGTATTTGACCGGCTGGCGTCCGGTCAGCGCGTCGAAGGCGGCGAGCGGGTCGCCGGACCACTGCGCGTGGACTGGAAAGGTCAGATTGCCCTGGTAGCAATCGCCCTTGCGGATGTGCTCGTGAAGGCGCGCGAAACGGTCAGCGTATTGCTCCTGCGACCATGACGCTCTTGCATCGAAGATCGGACCATTGGTCGCCGCGCCGCTCTGTGACACGGCCTGCTCCAGCGGAGCATCGAAGACGCCGAGGCAGATCAACGGCGCGCGCCGGCCCCCGGGCAGCAGCGGCACCAGCTTCGGCTCGAGCAAATAACCCGCTTCATAGGAGAAATAGCCGGCCAGCCATCTGCCGGCGTCAGATGCCGCCTGCGCAGCCGCCAGAGCCGGCAGGAAATCCTTGGCCTCATAGGCGACGATGATGTCGGCCGGGCGGTCGAAGACCAGCTGACGGCCGCTTTCATCGTTGCGGAAGATGGCAGAGGGCAGGGGCATGGGGCTCGGATGCTGCGGTCGATGACGCCAGAACCGCTCTATATGGGGGCCGGGCGGCGTGCAATCGAGGGAGCGGCGTCGCAGGGCGCAAAGACGGTGGCACTTGCGAAAACAAAGGCGGCGCCCGAAGGCGCCGCTTTGTCGGGCTTATTGCCGATGATCAGATCAGGTGTTGTTGGCGGTCCCGGCGGTCGGGAACTGGCGCGCGAATTCTTTCTCGTCGCCGGCGGCAAGCAGCTTGGCCTGTTCGATCCACTTTTCGCGCGCGATGCGGCCGTCGAAATTCAGCGTGTCCTCGATGCGCTTGACGTCGGCCGCCGTCCAGGCGGCGATCTGGGCGTAGGTCGTGACGCCAAGGCCCTTGAGCAGTTTGTCGTTGACCGGTCCGATGCCGATCAGGCGGCGCAGATTGTCGGCCTTCGCAGCTGTCGGTCCAGCCTTCTTCGGGGCTGCAGCCGGCTTTGAAGCGGCGGGCTTCGGAGCGGCGCTCGCCTTGGCAGCCGCAGGTTTGCTGGCAGCCGGTTTGGCGGCGGATTTGGCCGCAACTGGCTTGGCGGCGGCAGGCTTTGCCGCGGCGGGTTTCGCGGGCGCGGCCGGCTTCGCCGCCGGAGCTGACTTGGCCGTTGCGGGTGTCGAGACCAATGCGGCCGGCGCCGGGCTGGAAGGTTTGGCCGATGGAGTAGACGTTTCACGCAGCCGGCGTTCGAGATCGGCGCGGGTCTTGCCGCAGGCGTCGAGTTCGCCGGTCAGACGATCGGAATCGGCGCGCAGCCTATCGCGCTCGCCGCGGGTGCGGTCGAGGTCGCCGCGCAGGCTGTCAAGCTCACCGCGCAGCCGGCCCCAGATAAACCAGCCAACCAACACACCTACAAGGAACGCCAGGACAATGTAGAAGAAGGTCATCGTCTCTCTCCAGTCGGATCCGTCCGCCGCCGTCTCAAGTCATGACCTTGGCAGATCGGATCATCCATTGGTGGTTCGGCGGTTCAGGGAACAGCCGGTCTGTCGTCGATTGCCGGCTTTCGGCTTTCCCGCCCATTGCCAACCGTCGCTGTCGCATTCGCCGGACCGCTGCCATGGGCCGGGATGCTGTCCGGCCTAAGCCGCGTGCCCGGCTGAGCTTCCGCCGGAAAGGCTATCATACGGATTCTGGAAAGCTAACGGAAAATTTGGCCCGAGAGTTCTTCAAGAACAGATATTTAGAACAAGAACAGAGCTGTCGTCACATGCATTCCGGCTAAACTGTTCTGTGATTTCGCAAAGTCGAGACCGGCGCCGCCGAACCTGTTGCTCTGCGCCACCGGTTCAACGGCTCCGTAGCATCAACTGTCGAGCGCTTCCAACTCGTCGATCAGGCCGCCGATCACGCCAAGGCCGATCTGCCAGAAGGCGGGGTCGGTGGCGTCGAGGCCGAAGGGAGCGAGGAGTTCGGAGTGATGCTTGGTGCCACCGGCACGCAGCATCTCGAAATACTTGTCCTGGAAGCCGTGCTCGGCATTCTGGTAGACCGCGTAGAGCGAGTTCACCAGGCAGTCGCCGAAGGCATAGGCGTAGACGTAGAAGGGCGAATGGATGAAGTGCGGGATGTAGGTCCAGAAGACCTCATAGCCCTCGCGCAGCTTGATCGCCGGCCCCAGGCTCTCGGCTTGTACCTCGAGCCAGAACTGGCCAAGCTTGTCGGAAGTCAGTTCGCCGTTCTTGCGCTCGGCATGCACCTTGCGCTCGAACTCATAGAAGGCGATCTGGCGCACGACCGTGTTGATCATGTCCTCGACCTTCTGGGCGAGCATGGCCTTGCGCTCGCGCTTGTCGGTGGTCTGGTCGAGCAGCGAACGGAAGGTCAGCATCTCACCGAAGACGGATGCTGTTTCGGCCAAAGTCAGCGGCGTCGAGGCCATCAGCGCACCCTGGCCGCCGGCCAGCACCTGGTGCACGCCGTGGCCGAGCTCATGCGCCAGCGTCATCACATCGCGCGGCTTGCCCATGTAGTTGAGCAGCACGTAAGGGTGCGCCGAAGGCACGGTCGGATGGGCAAAGGCGCCGGGCGACTTGCCGGGCCTGACCGGCGCGTCGATCCAGTTGCGGTCGAAGAAGACGCGGGCGATCTCCGCCATGTCGGGGGAAAAGCGCTGATAGGCCGATAGCACCGTGTTCCTGGCATCGTCCCAGCGGATCACCGCTTGCGGGGTTTCTGGCAAGGGGGCGTTGCGATCCCAGTGGTTCATCACCTCCATGCCGAGCCAGCGCGCTTTCATGGCGTAGTAGCGGTGCGACAGGCGCGGATAGGCCTCGCGCACGGCGGAGGCCAGCGCATCGACCACGCTGCGCTCGACACGGTTGGCGAGGTGGCGTGAATCGGCGATGTCCTCGAAGCCGCGCCAGCGGTCGGAAATCTCCTTGTCCTTGGCCAGCGTGTTGGTGATGAGCGTGAAGGTGCGCAGGCTCTTGCGGAAGGTGGCGGCCAGCGCCTCGGCGGCGCGGCGGCGGACTTCGCCATCGGCGTCCTGCAGGCGGTTCAGCGCCGGCTCCAGCGTCAACTCCTCGTCGTCTATGTCGAAGCGCAGATCGGTCATCGTCTCATCGAACAGGCGGTTCCAGGCGCCGCGCCCGGTGATCGACTTTTCATGGAAAAGCTGCTCGACCCGGTCCTCGAGCTGGTATGGCTTGTCCATTCTGAGATCGAGCACCCAGGGCCGGTAGTGGGCAAAGCCGGCATCGGCGGCAAGGGCTGCTTCGAGCGCCTTGTCGTCGATCAGGTTCAGCTCCAGCGCAAAAAACAACAGATGCGCGCTGGCGTCGGTCATCTTCTCCTGGATGTCGCCATAGAGCTTGGCGCGCTGCGGATCGGCGGTGTTGCCGGCATAGATCAGGCCGGCATAGGAGACGATGCGGCCGATCAGCTCCTCCAGCGCCTCATAGGCGCTCAGCGCCTCGCCGAGCTTGCCGGCGCTGCCGCGCTCGGCCTCCGCGGCCAGCGTGCCCTTCCAGCGGTTCTCGAAGGCGACGGCATCGGCCGCCGCCTTGGCGATGTCGCGCTTCAGCTCGGGCGCTTCCATGCCGGAATAGAGATCGGCGAGATTCCATTCCGGCAGGTCGCCGAGCTCCGCCGCGCCCTGACCGGACGCTGCCGCCGCAAGCTGCCGACCGAGAATCCTGCGCATCAACAATTACCTTCTGGAATCAAGGGGAAAGGGCAAGCCGGTCAAATCCTAAGGAATTCATTCACCGGGTTTTTTGAAACCTTGTTTAGAACCCTGTGCCAGGATGATCCATGGGGATTTCCCAGGCAGGCAACTCAAATCAGTCATGACAGGTTCCATTCTCATAGTCGATGACGATCCCGTGCAGCGCAGGCTGCTCGAGGCGGCGGTGACGAAATTCGGCCACAGTGCCATCGTCGCCGATGGCGGCGAGGCAGGCCTCGAAGCTCTCGACGGATCCGGCGCGCGCGATGTGTCGGCGGTCATCCTTGACCTTGTCATGCCCGGCCTCGACGGCATCGGCGTGCTGAAGGCGATGCGCGAACGCGGCATCACGGTTCCCGTCATCGTGCAGACCGCACAGGGCGGCATCGAGACCGTGGTTTCGGCGATGCGCCATGGCGCTTTCGATTTTGTCGTCAAGCCGGCATCCCCCGACCGGCTGCAGACCGCGATCGGCAACGCGCTCAAGGTCGAGGCGGTCGAGGATGAGGTCAAGCGCACGTCGCGGCGGCGCGGCGGCCACCTGACCTTCAAGGACATGATCACGCACAGCCCGGCGATGGACCGGGTGATCCGCCTCGGCCAGAAGGCGGCGGCCTCCAACATCCCGATCCTGATCGAGGGCGAATCGGGCGTCGGCAAGGAACTTGTGGCGCGCGCCATCCAGGGCACCGGTGATCGTCGTTCAAAACCCTTCGTCACCGTCAATTGCGGCGCCATCCCCGACAATCTGGTCGAATCGATCCTGTTCGGCCACGAGAAGGGGTCGTTCACCGGGGCCACCGACAAACACACCGGCAAGTTCGTCGAGGCGCATTCAGGCACGTTGTTCCTGGACGAAATCGGCGACCTACCGCTCGAGGTGCAGGTCAAGCTGTTGCGTGCGGTACAGGATGGCGAGGTCGATCCGGTCGGCGGTCGCGCCACGGTCAGGGTCGACATCAGGTTGATCTCGGCCACGCACCGCAACCTTTTGCAGCAGGTCAAGGACGGCAAGTTCCGCGAGGATTTGTTCTATCGGCTGAACGTCTACCCGATCTTCGTGCCGCCGCTGCGCGATCGGCGCGACGACATCCCCTATCTGGTCAAGCATTTCATGGACAAGGTGGCGCCGGCGGGCCATCGCCTGCACGGCATTTCGGAAGCCGCATTGGCCATGCTGCAGGCCTATGACTGGCCGGGAAACATCAGGCAGCTGGAAAACGCCGTGTTCCGGGCCTCGGTGCTTGCCGAGGGCGACGTGCTGACAGCAGACGAATTCCCGCAGATCCGGGCACAAGTCGAGGGCACCGTCAATCTCGATACCGACGCGTCCCTGTCGGACCCCGTCATGATCTGGAGCAACGAATCGCAAGGCGATAGCGCCCAGACTGATGGCGTCGGTCCCGTCGCGGCCGAGATCGAACCTCCGGCCAGGCTGCTTCAGCGTTTCGGCACGCTGAGGGCGTTGGACGAGCGCGGCAATGTGCGCGCGCTGGCCGATGTCGAGCTCGAAATGATCAAGCTCGCCATCGACCACTATAACGGCCAGATGAGCGAAGTCGCCCGCCGACTCGGCATCGGCCGCTCGACGCTCTACCGCAAGCTTAAAGAATACGGCATCGACCCGGAAACCGGCCGCCTCGACCGTCTTGCATCCTAAAGCGCGTCGCGCTTGAACGGAATCAGGCGACGCGCTTTAGGTCTTTGCATTATGCATGTCGTTGTCTCAAAACCGGGACCACTTTTGAGCGACATGCATTGGAAACCCGAATTCCACAGCTTGTTGGCGCAAGGCCGGGACCAGCTTGCAAGGCGATATCTAGCGCTGCATAAGGGGTTGGGGCAGGAATATGGCGATGCGGAACGGCGCTGTTCACGCATTAAGGCTAACAGTAACAGATCGTGTAGCGGGAAAAGGCTGAATCTTGATCTAAACCAGCAGTTTACCAAGAAATCCTGTGTATTATTTTTGACGGGATGTCGCCACGGTGTTACCGCATTTCGGCTTCAATAAGCGATGATTAACCATTAGGATCGATATTCGGATGTGAGAACCACGCATCCGTTTGGGCAAATCCGGGGACAAACGGCAGCCTGCAAGGCCTTTTGATTTGAACAAAGTCGAACGACACAGCAACGGGCGGCACTATCACATTGGCGTCTGGCCGAGATGGCTGGCAGCGGTGATTGTTGCGTTTGGTTTCCTTGCCGCAGCCGCGACCGGCGCAAGCGCCGAAACGCGCTCCCTGAAACTCTATCACCTCCACACGCACGAAAAGGCCGAGATCGTCTACAAGCGCAATGGCCGCTACGATCCGGAAGGTCTCAGGAAGATCAACATCATTCTGCGCGACTGGCGTCGCAACGAACCGACCAAGATGGACCCGCGCCTGCTCGACCTGGTGTGGGAAGCCTACCGGCAGGCCGGCGCCACCGACTACATCCAGGTCGTCTGCGGCTATCGCTCGCCGGCGACCAACTCGATGCTGCGCAGCCGCAGCCGAGGCGTCGCCAAGGAAAGCCAGCACATGCTGGGCAAGGCGATGGACTTCTACATTCCGGGCGTACCGCTGAAGAAGCTGCGCAACATCGGCCTCAAGATGCAGGGCGGCGGCGTCGGCTATTATCCGTCGTCCGGCTCGCCCTTCGTTCATAT
This sequence comes from Mesorhizobium sp. P2_D6, assembly GCF_056404315.1. Lineage (NCBI taxonomy): Bacteria > Pseudomonadati > Pseudomonadota > Alphaproteobacteria > Hyphomicrobiales > Phyllobacteriaceae > Mesorhizobium > Mesorhizobium sp. P2_D6. The sequence continues at coordinate 149,621 of NZ_JBFUEG010000013.1, forward strand.
GGACGTCGGCAATGTGCGCCATTGGCCCGGCATCAGCCGCCAGGAACTGGTCAGCCTGTTCCCCAATGGCAAGACGCTGCATGTGCCGAGCGACGGCAAGCCGCTGCCGGGCTATGACCAGGCACTCGCCGCCTACAAGGCGCGCAAGGGCGCCGGTTCCCCGGCCATCATGATGGCCAGCGCTGGCGGCAGCACCAAGAAATCCGGTGGCTTCCTTTCCGCTTTCTTTGGCGGTGGCGGCGAAGACGAAGCCGACGACAGCGCCGATGTCGCGACCGCCGCGCCGTCGCCGAGAAGCGTGAAGCCGGTCCTGGCTGCGAAGCCGGTCCTGGCTGCCAGGAGCAACAACAACAGCAACCTGCCCGGCATCGCGATCGTGTCGCCGCAGAATGCGAAGCGCGCCAATATTCCGCAGCTTGCCGACGACAGCGCGGACGATTCCGAGCCGCAGCAGGATACACCAGAGACGATCATCGCGGCGCTGCCGGCCAAGGAAGTGCCGCTGCCGGATTTCGCGCCGCGGCCGAAAGCCGATGTCGGCGCGCAGCAGCCTGAGACGGTACCGTTCGGCATGGCCGACGCCACCACCGAACAGACAGTGGCGACAGCGCAGGCGCCTGCCAATGTGCCGTTCGGCATGGCCGATGTGAGCAGTGCCGACCAAGCGGCTGCCACTCCGGCGCAGGTCGCCGTCAACGTCCCGTTGCCGACCTGGCGTCCCGACCGCTCTTCGCCGCCGGCTGAGCTTGCGCCTCAGGACAAGGGCGTGCTGCTGGCGCTGGCCGATACGGCCGCGCACAAGCAGACCGCAACGGATGCCTTCTCGGTGCTGCCGTCGCAGCGTCCGGATGAGGTCAAGGCCGTTCTCGAACAGGCCAGTGCCGCCGATGCCGCCAGTGCTACCGACGACTATCAGGTTGCCTCGCTCGAGCCGCGCTCGGCGTTCAACGATCCGTCAGGCGTCGATGCCGCAACGCCGCGCAGCGCGATTGCTGCCCGTCCCGCCGGTACCGATCCCGCCTCCGTGATCGGCGCCGGCGTGAAGACTACGCGCAAGGAAGCCCGGGCCTCGGCCCGCGACCTGAAGCCCGGCCCGAAGGCCGTGGTGGTGGCGGCCGAACCGCAGGCGGCGCGCTGGGCACTGAGCAGCGGCGACAACATTGCCACCGTTTCCAGCCCGACGACTGCGCCGCGCTATGCCTACAACATCGTGCATACGCCGCCGAGCGAGGTCTACACCGCAGGCTTCCAGGCCGACAACCAGATGGCCGATGCCAACCGCTTCACCGGCAATGCCGTGAAATTCCTTTCGGTCGCCCGCTTCCAGACGAAGTAAGGTCCTCGACCGGGTAAACATCGAAGCCGCGCTGGGAAGCCCGCGCGGTTTTTTGTTTTTGGCGAATCTCCAGCACTGGCTTCCAGCGTCCCGGAATGCTAACCACCAGCCTGCATTCCCGCTTCGTCTAATGGTAGGACAGCGCCCTTTGAAGGCGTGAATCGTGGTTCGAGCCCATGAGCGGGAACCAACTCTCTCGATCTACGATCACAGGGCAGTCATGCCAGGTCAGCCCGGCCGATCACGCGCGGCTGAACTTCTTGTGAGGGCCGGCGCAAGCCGGCCGGGTTTTTGTGCTTGCGGAGGCTACTTACCGAGCTTGCTGGCGGCCCGTGCGAGCGCCTCGATCTCGTCCCACTTGCCGGCCTTGACCAGCTCGTCCGGCGCCACCCAGGAACCACCGACGCAGATGACATTGGGCAGGCTGAGATAGTCGGCGGCGTTCTTGGCCGAAATGCCGCCGGTCGGGCAGAACTTCACATCGGCCAGTGGCGAGGCGAAAGCCTTCAGCGAGGCGATGCCGCCGGACTGTTCGGCCGGGAAGAATTTCAGGAAGCGCAGGCCGGCCTCGCGGGCGGCCATGATCTCGCCGGGCGTGATGGCGCCAGGCAGCAGGGGAACGTCGCTGTCCTTGGCTGCCGCGAGCAGTTCGCGCGTGATGCCGGGGCTGACGATGAATTTCGAGCCGGCGGCTGCTGCCTCGTCGAATTGCTTGCTATCCAGAATGGTGCCGGAGCCGACAATGGCGCCCTCGACCTCACCGGCGACGCGGCGGATCGCTTCCAGGGCGTCGGCGGTTCTCAGCGTGATCTCGATTGCCGGCAGGCCGCCGGCGGCGAGGGCCCGGGCGAGCGGCACGGCGTCTGCGACATTGACGATCTTCAACACCGGGATGACCGGCTGGCCGTTGAGCAGCGACAGGAGCTTTTCGGTCTTGCTGGGCATTGGCTTGTCTCTCCTGGGGATGATTTCAACCGATTAGCAGAAGGCAGATTCCGAGTCCACGAAACCCGGCCTGCCGCGATGTCACATCTGCCGGCGCCGCGCCCGAGGGCGATTGCCGACAAGAAGCTTTCGTTGGCGCTGCCTTGAATCCGCTTTGACCACGGTTTAGTGGCTTGGCGATGACACTGTCCAACCATGAACCCGTGCACGTCGCCGCGCTCTATAAATTTGCGAGGCTGGGGGACTTCGAGGTGCTGCGGGCCTTGCGGACGCCGCTCGCCGCCTTCTGCTGCGGCCGCGGCATCAAGGGCACGCTGCTCCTGGCGCAGGAAGGCATCAACGGCACGGTTGCCGGGAGCGAGACCGATATCGCCGATCTGATCGATTATCTTGAGGCTATCGAAGGCCTTGCCGATCTCGAGGTTAAATACAGCAGCGCCGCCGAAATGCCGTTCCATCGTATGAAGGTGCGGCTGAAGCGCGAGATCGTCAGCATGGGCGTCGAGGATCTCGACCCGGTGACGGGTGCGGGCACCTATGTCGCGCCGGCCGACTGGAACGCGCTGATCTCGGACCCCGGCACCATCGTCATCGACACCCGCAACGCTTACGAAGTGTCGATCGGCACTTTTAAGCGCGCCATCGATCCGCACACGTCGAGCTTTCGCGAATTCCCGGCCTGGGTCGAAAAGCATCGCGACGAGCTCGATGGCCGCAAGGTCGCGATGTTCTGCACCGGCGGCATTCGCTGCGAGAAGGCGACGGCCTATGTGAAGTCGCTCGGCCTCGAAGACGTGTTCCATCTCAAAGGCGGCATCCTGAGATATCTCGAAGAGGTGCCGGCCGAAGACAGCCTGTGGCAAGGCGAGTGTTTCGTCTTCGACGAGCGGGTCTCTGTCTCGCATGGTCTCGCCGAGGGCGAGGCTGAACTGTGCCGCGCCTGCCGGCATCCGCTGACGCCGGAGGAAAGGCTGTCGCCGCACTATGCCACCGGCGTTTCATGCCCGCATTGCTATGATGCCCGCTCGGACGAGGACCGCGCCCGCTACGCCGAGCGCCAGCGCCAGGTCGAACTGGCGCAAGCGCAGGGCAGGGAGCATATCGGCAGCTAGCGTCGGGGCAACGGCCTGGCTGCATCACCACGCGACGGAATAGCGGTCGATTACTCACAGCCATGTGCCATCGGCCTGGCGGCGTGCGACCTCCGAAGTCACCGTGCCATCGGGGAGCCGGGTCGAGGTCAGCGCCAGGTCGCCGTTGATCGCCGCGGGGCGCTGTTCGCCGCGCTGGAATTTTCGCCCGCTCGCAGTAAACGCGGCAAACAGCGCCCGGATCGCCTCGCGGCCACAGATTAGTTCTGCCTCGCCGCTGTCGATCACGGCGTCCGGCTCGAACAGCGCCACCATGCCGTCAATATCTCCCACCCATTGCCGGTCAATCAGCAGGCGCTCCAGATCCTGCGGATCGCGCGCCGGCTCACGCTCTGATCCTTCCGTCACGACAGTTCCTCCTCGTCAGAAGGCGGGGACACTAACGCAAGCCCCCGTCCATTTCGACACACCGCAATCCGATTTTTCGAAAGGCCGCATCGCTGGCAAAGCGCCCGTCCCTCATTGTAATGTCAACAAGCGGGACCTACGTCTGCAACGTCCAAAACCCGCCCGCCCCCGTTTGGCGCGGGCCCTTTTCTGGAGGCAACATGTTCGACCCCAAGAAGCTTCTCGACGACCTGCTCGGCTCTCAGGTTCCTGGCACCACCGGCACCGTCCGCGACAAAGCAGGACAGGCCGTGCAGATGGCCAAGGACAATCCGCTGGCCGCCGGTGCGCTGGCCGCGGTGTTGCTTGGGACCGGCACGGGACGCCAGGTGACGGGCACCGCCATCAAGCTCGGTGGACTGGCCGCGATCGGCGGTCTCGCCTACAAGGCCTACCAGAACTACAAGGCCGGCAATGCCCCCGAGCAGGCGCCGGCCGCCGGCCAGCCGGAATTGCTGCCGCCGCCCGCCGACACCGGCTTCCATCCTTCGCAGGCGCCGCAAGGCGAGGACGAGTTCACGCTGACCCTGGTGCGGGCGATGATCTCGGCGGCCAAGGCCGATGGTCATATCGACGACGAGGAACGCGAAAAGATCGCCGGCAAGCTCAAGCTCGCCGGCGTCGGTTCCGATGCCGAAAAATTCCTGTTGGCCGAGTTGGACAGCCCGCTCGATCTCGACACGCTGGTCGCCGGCGCCAAGACCGATGAGCAGAGGCTCGAGCTCTACACCGCGTCGCGGCTGACCATCGATCCCGATACGCGCGCCGAACGCGGCTATCTCGACCTGCTCGCCGGCCGGCTCGGCCTGCCGGATGCGCTGGTCGACCATGTCGAGGCGACGGTGTCGGCGGCGAAGGTGCCAGTCCCGGCCGGGACCGCGCCGAATCCGCGCTGGTAGCCAACGCGGCGGCGCGGCCGAGGCAGCGCGTCCGGACGGGAAACAGCGTTAACGCCTCGTTTACCGAGGAAGCGCATGATTCTAGCAGTCGGATCGGCTTTTCCTCCTCCCAAGCCCGGTTCAGATCAGGGCGGTCGCCAATGACCGCCCTTTTTGTTCAGCCGATCACAGGTTGTTCGGCTTGCCATGATCCCCGTCATTTGCGATGCCTCGGTGCATTCGGATGCATCCCGATCTGTGCCGGGGATGCGCGGTGCGCAGGAGCAAAATCATGACAGCCCTCACAGAGAAAACCGCCATCGTCACCGGCGCCGGCACCGGCATCGGCAAGAGCGTCGCCACGGCGCTGCTCAAGGCAGGCTGGAACACCGTGTTCTGCGGCCGCCGCAAACAGGTGCTCGACGCCGCGATCGCTGAAGCCGGCAAGACGGATGCCAAGGCGCTGGCAGTCGCCTGCGACATCAGCAAGGCCGGCCAGGTCGAAGATTTGTTCGAGACCGTGGCGGCGGCTTTCGGGCGCGTCGACCTGCTCTTCAACAATGCCGGCATGAGCTACAAGTCGACACCGATCGACGAGATCCCGGTCGAGGTCTGGAACGACATTGTCGGCGTCAATCTCACCGGATCGTTCCTGTGTGCCCGTGCCGCCTTCGGCGCCATGCGCAGACAGAAGCCGATGGGTGGCCGCATCATCAACAACGGCTCGGTCTCGGCCTATGCGCCGCGGCCGGGCTCTGTGCCCTACACCGCGACCAAGCACGCGATAACAGGGCTGACCAAGACGCTGGCGCTCGACGGGCGACCCTACGACATCGCCTGCGGCCAGATCGACATCGGCAATGCGCTGACCGACATGGCGCAGGCGATGACCGTCGGCGTGCCGCAGGCCAACGGCTCGATCGCCGCCGAAGCGGTGATGGACGTCCAGCGCGTCGCCGACGCCGTCGTCCACATGGCCAGCCTGCCGCTCGACGCCAATGTGCTGTTCATGACGGTGATGGCGACCAAGATGCCGTTTGTGGGCAGGGGGTAGGCAGCAAGCCAAAGCGTCGGCGCCGCCCCTCACCTGCCTGCCGGACATTTCTCCCCTTAAACGGGGCGAAAGGGGCTGGCCGCAACGCCGGCTCCTTCCTGCAACGCTGGAGATTGGCGAATGGGGACGACAGCTGTCCAGCCGATAGATGGGTAACAGAATGAACCGGATACATAGGTAACACTTCTCTTCCCCTATGCGTCCGGCGCAGCGCCAAGCGGTTTGGTTGGCGCGGCGCTGCGGCGGACAAGCTTCATACGCCTGGTGTCGATGATGCCGAGCGGATGGGCATGGAAGGAGAGTGTCCATTCGCCGTCCTCGGTCTGCGCGGCTGCGACCGGCTCGCCGGCCAGCGCTTGCGAGACATAGATGAAGCCGCCA
>NZ_JBFUEG010000014.1:0-154296 GCF_056404315.1 Mesorhizobium sp. P2_D6
GCGTGCTGTTGCTTGTTCTTGAGAGCGATGCCAAGCGCCAGATAGGGCGTGAGACCATTGATATGGCGCCGATGCAGCGCTTCGACATAGGCATTCAGTTCGTCGCGACGGACGCGAAGCCGCTCGTTGATCGCAATCCACTCCGCTGCGCCCACGCGCACGCCGCTTTCCCAGCTGATCCTGAGCTGGTTGAGAAAGTTGCGTCGGTCCGCCTTGCTGGAATGGAGTTCGAGACAATGCGCGCCCAGGCCATGTTCGCGAAGGCGGCGATACACCACATCGAGCGCCGCCGTCTTCTCGGCCACGAACAGCACGGTTTTGCCAACTGAAAGACAGTTGGCAATCATGTTGGCGATGGTCTGGCTCTTGCCAGTACCGGGAGGACCGATGATGACAAAGTCGCGACCCTCAGCGGCGGCAAGGCTCGCCGCGGTCTGTGAAGAGTCGGCCGGCAGCAGCGAAACGATATCGGACGGGGCATAGTGCCGATCGAGTTCGCGCTCGTCCCGGAATGATGAACCATTGCCCTCGAACGCTATCTCCGGCGTATCGATCAGGTGGCGTACGACGCGGTTTTCGCGCAGCGCATCGGTACGCTCGACCAGATCCTTCCACATGAGAAACTTGGCGAAGGAGAAGGTTGAGAGCGCCGTCTCGTCTACCACCTCCATGCCGGGGACGTCGCGCACTGCCTGTCGCATGAGACTTAGCAGACGCGGCACATCAACGCCGCTTTCGTCTTCGGGCAGCTCACCAGAGAACTGTGGCAGTTTGAGCTCGAAGTCGCGCTCAAGAAACTGCAACAAGGTTGCGTTGAACCGCGGCTCATCTTCATGAAAGCGCAAGGTAAAACGCGATGTTGCGCTGCGGCGCTCGATTTTGACCGGCACGAGCAACAATGGCGCGCGATAGCTGCGCTCGTCCTCCGGTTTTTTCTTCCAGCGCAGGAAGCCGACCGCCAGGAAAAGCGTATTCGCGCCGCCCTCAGCAAAGTCGTTGCGAACTTGTCGGTAAAGATCGATCAGTCGGGATTCCAATTGGTGTCCATCGAGCGTCGATGGGAGCTCGTCGCGCAGGAGCGCTTCTGCTGCAAAACCGCGCTGCAGGTCGCGTCCATGGACTTCGCGATAGAGGGCAGCATCACGCTCGCCCAATGGATTCTGTTCGGGTAGCGAAATGAGCCTGATCGAAGCGCCCGCCATCAGGCGATCCTCGAGATAGCCGACGTCAGTACAAAGAAACGGAATTGTCTTTTTGGAGTCCGGAAAATTGAGCAGGCGGTTCCGCAGCGTCAAATCCAGGAGCTTTTTCTGCCAGCGGTCGATCCGCCCGGCCGCCGTCGTCGGCTTCACCTCGACGATGTCGGCAGGCAGGGCTGTTACGGACGGTGCCGTTGGCAGCGGCAGCACGATTTCGGTTGCTACTTCGGCATCCACGCTGCGACGCATCGGTTCGTGCGAGGCAAGCGGCGTAATGCCGCCGCTACGGGAGCGGCGGATATCGATGGCGGCGACAAAGGTGCCCACCTGCGCTTCGTCGAGCCGCTGTTCGATTGCTCGTTGCGCAGCCTCCAGCGTCATCGCGGGCCGATGCGTTACGCCGGTCGTCTCGAATACGATCAGTTCGCGCGATGCCAGCGCCTTGCGGATCTCCATGGCATCGGCTTCGATGGCGTTGGCGAGCGTCTTTTGTGTCATCCATGCGCCGACGGCAGCGTGGCCTTGGAACATGAGCACGACGGGGTGCAGGCCCGTAGCCTCCAGGGCGGACGCGAACAACAGACTGGCATCGAGACAGGTTGCCAGCCTCTCCGCGGCAATTGTCGAGGGGCGTCGGATTTTTTGGCCTCGGCTTTCGAAACTGGCAGGTGGCTCAGCATAATGGAGCGATAGACCGGCAATGGCCGAATAGATTGCGGCCGCCAGCATGAATGCGCGTTGCGGATTGCCGCTTTGATAGCCATCGAGGCTGGAGGCATGACCATGCGCTGCGAGCCGCTCCGCTGCGGAACGCAGCAGTCCTGCGATCGCCGGGTCGTTCGGCATGACGAACGCGGGCAGCAATTGCGCCATATCGATGACGCCACCCCATTCGTCGCGAGCAAGCAGGCGCACCGCAACGCGCTGTTCGGCCAGCACTGCGCCTCCTGAGGTTAGGCGCAACGTTATCTCCCCGCGCTCAGCCTCGTTGAGACCGGCCAGATAGCTGGCATCGAGATCGATTTTTCGATCGCTTAAGGGAAGCAGGTCGCCAGCAACGATCCGATCAATTGTCCAGCTTTTGGCGCGCAAAAAAGGGGGGTTCGATGTCAGCTCGAGAGTGCATTTTTCGAAAGCCTGCTGGGTCGGGTTATTGAGTGCGATAGACCGGATCACCGGAATAGCATTTTGGAAGGACGCATATGTAAAGCTGGCGGCGATGTCCGCCATGACTTCTATTACGGGCGCGGCTGATATACCGGCGGCATCGCCAGTGTCCGAACTCGTTTCCATGCCCCGTCCCCTATTTTCATTTACGATAGAACTTTGCGGCCAGAATTTGAAAGTGAATTCTCGGTATGGTCGCCGCTTAGCTCTTCAGCAGCATGAATCTCTGAACTCGAAAACGCCTCCGTCAGCTCGACAGTTGTCGACCTCTGCAGGGATTGGTGATCCTTGCCGCCGGTGCCTCACGATATTTGTGATGAGGCAGTTGCTCGAGGAGCTTTCGAGGCAGCCGCGCTGCCTCCACGTTTCGTTGAGCCGCGCTGATCGCTCGCTTGAGGCCGGACTGCGGCGTTCGTCCGGACACGAATGGCGGGAGTGCGTCGAAGAGGCCGACTTACACGCATTTGTTCACGAGCCGCATATTGCGAAGAATTCAGTGTATCCAGTGTCTCGCATAGCGCCATGGCATTGACGGCTGTGGGTGCTGTCCAGTCTATTGTGGCCAATTCTAAGGGGTCCTACCGTGGCAGATGAAAATGAAGCCGACGACTTCAACACCGAGGCTGAAAACGATGAGGTACCGTTCGTCGAGTTCGATATCTCCGTCGCGCCATCGGACCCCACGCTTGAACTGCTGGCAAACCAAGTCACCCGCGGCGATATCATTGTTCCCTTCTACCAGCGCAAGTATGTCTGGAAGATCGAACAGGCCTCGCGATTGATTGAGTCCTTCCTCATGGGGCTGCCGGTTCCGCAGGTGTTTCTCTACGTCAACGACGAAGACCTGCTCGAAGTCATCGACGGCCAACAGCGCATCATGAGCGTGAAGTACTTCTTCGACGGTCTGTTCGGCGAAGCCGACAACCAGAATCGCAGGCAAATCTTCAAGCTGAAAGGTTTATCGGAACGCTCGGAATACAACGGCAAAACGTTCAACGAGCTCTCGCCGCGCGACCAACGCAAGCTGCGGAATGCGACGCTGCGCGCCATCAATATCAAGCAACTGAAGCCGAGCATCAGGAACGACAGCGTCTTCCACATCTTCGAACGCCTGAATACCGGCGGTACCCAATTGAAGCCGCAGGAGATCCGCAACGCCGTATACCGGGGCAAGATTGTCGATGCCATGAAGGCCCTTAATTTGACGCCCGGATGGCACAAGATCCTGGGCATTTCGAAACCAGACAAGAACCAGAAGGACGTCGAGCTGGTTTTGCGCCTGTTCGCCCTGTTCGAAGTGTGGGCCGACTACGAAAAGCCGATGCTCAGGTATCTCAACAGTCAGATGGACGCTAACCGTTCCTTCGATTCGGATCGGGCTAAGCGCTTCACTGAGCGTTTTCCCGCAGCGGTGGCCACTGTCAATGCTGCGCTGGCCAGCCCCTTCCGTCCCAAGGGCATTATTAACGCCGCGGTGCTAGAGGCTGTGATGGTCACCCTGCTCGAGCATCCGGAAATTACGGCGGAACAACTCAAGGTACGGTATGAGACGCTGGTCGACGACGTGTTTCTGTCCGACTTCGTAAGCCGCGCCACAACAGACACGGCTGTCTTGCGGCTACGACTTGAGGCGGCGAGAAACATCCTGACAAATGCCTAGGGCAGATCTCGATGTCCATTTCGATCGAATCGAGAAGCTTGTCGTCGAGATGGAACAGTTCGTTCCTCCGGCCACCAAAGGCGTCGCCGGTTTCCGCGCAGACCTTGCCGGACTCTTGGTTGTGACGATCGCCGCCTCATACGAATCCTGCGTTAAAGAAACCTTGGTCAGCTACGCCGGCCGTCACCACATTGCGTTCGCGAATTTCGCCACCAACAACTACAAGAAGCTGAACAGCCGGATCACGATCAATGACCTGCACGGCTACACAGGAACGTTTGACGACAACGTCTCCGTAAGGTTCAAGGCCCTGCTCAATGAACGACGGAAGCGTATCGACGCCCGCGTTGGCAAGAATATCGAGCAGGCCTATAAGCAGATGCTGAGTTGGCGGCATGACTTCGCCCACGCCGGCGTGCGCAACACCACCATCGAAGAGGCCATTGCCACCCACCGCCTCGCAAAGAGGGTTCTCTACGCATTTGACGATGCCTTCTGCGGCAAATGAGGGCGGTCGTTCAATCGTTGGGTGGCGCCAGTATCGGACGAGGTCAGCGTCTTCTGGTGTTGGTGGGAGCAGGCAATCTTGCCTGTTGTAGGAGAGCCGCGTGGATGGCTGCACTTGTCCTAATCCCGCATTACCCTGCAATATGTGGTGCCTGGAGACAAGTCTTGTCGAAAGAGAAACTCCTACGACGCTCGGAAGAAGCTTCTTCCTTGGTCGTAACTTTCAGCCTGCCCAAGCCGCACCAGGGATTGAAGGACGTCGCGCACATCGGCGACGGTTTCGTCCGGGGATGTGAAGGTTACGGCGATTTCCTCTGCTGATAGGGGCGCTTTCGCACGCGCCATGAGGTCGAGGACGACCCGCGCCTGGTCCAGTCGTGCCGCCGGGAACGGTGTCATCTTCGCCTTGACCTTGGTCGCCAGGATGGCTTGGACGCGGTCGCCACGATGCGCCAGCGGCCCGATCTTGTCGATCTGATACTCGGACCGCAGCCATTTGATGAAGCCCCGGCTCTCTTCGGCGGCACGCACTTCGTTCAGCCTGACCAGGCTGTCGAGGATTTGTTCGACGCCAATATCCGCGTGCCACCCATAGGATTTCGCAACGGCGGCGTCCAGCCGATCATGAAGCTCGCGCAGGATTAGAACACGGCCTTGGCTTCGGACATCTTGATCCTTCTGCGAGAATGCACCACCCGTCCGGACAGCTTCGAGAACATTATAAAGCGTGGTCAGAGTCAGGTCGGGATGCTCGGCAAGAACCCGCTTGCGCGTCTCATCGAGTTCTTCAGCGATGGCACCTATTTCGGCGCGGGCCGAGGCGTCGGCGTCGGGGAACGGGAAGGGATCGAAGCACAGGGATTTCGAATACCTCGGATCGTTGCCAACGCCCTGGCGGCCTCCGGTGCGCAAAGCCCAAGCCACATGCACCTTCGAAGATAGCACGCCGAGATGGAAGGAATCATCCGATGCAATCGCGACCAGCATGTTGTCTGGAAGCACTTCGGCCTCCATGAACTGGAAGATGCGGTGCTTCATGGTTTCGACAGTGGCGATGTAACGGGACAAGCCGTCCAATGCTGGCCGGAGTTCCCTTCGTGGCTCTCCGAACCACCACCATTTCTCTCGATATGAGGCCCGATTGTTTCGGTCTCGCTCCGGCTTCACCGTATCCAGCAGGTGTTGATAGACCTCGGGGAATTCTCGTCTGACCTCATCAGCGGCGGTGCCGAACAGGTCGATAACCATCACCCCACGCGGCCGTGATGTCAGATCCTTGCCGTTTCGGTATTCGCGGATATGCCGATCAAGACCCGGCCGCTTTCCAAGGCCGAGTTCAAAGGCTATTTCACGCGTGATGATGAAGCCATTTCCATGCAGCTTCACGCCCGGTGAGCAGATCGCGTCGTTGGCTACCAGTGCCTTCGATTTGGTGACATCTACGCCGATCGTGAGATCGGGATTGATCTTCCCCTCACGTTCAGCGAACTCGATCGTGGGCTCGTCGGTATCAAGGTCTGCCTCTCTCGTCACGTTGCGCACAACCCCATCTCGTTCACCGGCTTCAGCTACGGTCATGGCAATCCTGACCGCAGCGGCGTCCTTTGACGCCTTGGTCCATGGATGGTCAGGAATGGCGAACACGAGCGAAACTGGAGAAGTGCCTGCCAGATGTCTCTCAAGGACTCGCCGCTGGAATACCTGCGTTATAGAGTTCGTGGTAACGAAACCGAAGCGGCGCAGCCGGGTTTCCTTCCTGACGAGCAGATCGGCTGACCGATCCCACCAGTACATCACGAAATCCGCTGCAGGATTCATCTGCGGGTTGGCACTCCACAAGGCCTCGGCATAACCCGCGCCCAGCCGCCCGCGAATATCCTTCCCGCCTATGAACGGGGGGTTGCCGACAATGAAGTCGGCCTCCGGCCAGTCGGCGCTCATCGCGTTCGGATAGAAGTAGGTTTCGTTGCCTTGACCGTCGGGCACGGGCTTGCCGAGCGCATCGCTCTTGAGATGCGGATGGGGATAGCCCGACCAGGTAATCAGTGCATCCTTCGCGTGAACATGGTCGCTGCTGCCCAACACCGGTTCGGAAGGCACGGTGGACCGGGTCCGCATGTGCCACTGGATATATCCGATCCAGAGTACCAGCTCGGCAATCTCAACCGCCCGCCTGTTGATTTCCATGCCGAAGAACTGCTCCGGCTTCACCGAGATGTCAGCGACGCGTGCGACCGCTTCGTCGCCGCCGATATCCTGCAATTGCTTGAGCGCCTCGCCTTCCAACTGCTTCATCCGGCGGAGGGCGACGTACAGGAAATTCCCCGTGCCACATGCCGGATCGAGCACCCGCACGGATGCTAGATGCCTAAGGAAGTCTTCAACCTCGTGAATGGCGGCCGCCTTTGAGCCGTTGCGAATCGCACGCTCCGCTGCCGATTGATGGCCGATCCAGTCGTTGGTGAGGGGTTCGATAACTGTGGCATCCACAACCCGTTCGACATAGGCGCGGGGCGTGTAATGCGCACCGAGACGCTTGCGCTCGATCGGGTCCAGTGCCTGTTCGAACAGAGCGCCGAATATTGCAGGTTCGAGATCGCGCCAATCGGCATCCGAGGCATCGCGGAGAAGGCGTATTTCGTCCTTGGTCAGCGGCAGCGACGCGGCATTCTTGAAGAGTTTGCCATTGAACCGAAGCAGTCTCTCGCCGATGCCGGGCGAATAGTCTCCGCGATCCATATGCCGCCAGAGGTCGTCGATTTCGAAGGTAAACCGCGTGGGATCGTCGAGGCACTTCGTCAGAAGCTGCGTGAAGCCCTTCTTGCGGAGCAGCCCCACGTCTTCGACGAACATCGTGAAGAGGCACCGCATGAGGAAAACTGCTACGCTGCCGGCCTCGAAGCCTCGTCCTTCGAGGGCCTTCGAGATTTCTGCCAGCTGCCCGGCAATCTCTCTGGTAACCTTGGCCGTCTTCTGTGCTGGATCAAGTGATTGAGGTTGTTCCCATACCGCACGCAGCAGTTCGCGGGTATTCGGGCAGGCTAGCTGGCTGAGTTCGATGCGAAACTGCCGCGCATCGGGAAACTGGGCGTAGTGGCGTCCGTGACCGGAAAAATCAGCGTAGAGCTCGACCGCTCGTCCCACATCGCACGCGATGATGAAGGGCGGATATGGATGGTCGGAGGGCAACGAAGCTGCATATCGCTCGGCCTGCCGGCGCGCCTGGACCATGACGTGATCGAGGCCAGGCACCACCGTGTCAGCGGGTCCTCGTTCCGCAGCGGCGAACAGGTCTGCCTGGCCTTCAGGCACCGCTTTCTTGCCGCCACGGAGGCGGCTCTGCTTTGCCTCGAGTATAAAGCAACCTCGCCTGTAGAGATCGATGCGCCCAGCTTCGGTCGTACCGTCCGGACGTTTTCTTTCAACGCGCCGTTCGAATACGTAGTCGTTGAAGTCATGGGCGGCCAATGCAGGATCGGGTCGCCGGACTCCTATCACATCACACAGCTCTGCCAAGAAAAGAGAATAATTTGCCCGTTCTTGACCGCCATCAAGATTGGACCATCGCCTGATAAAATCGGCGATCGGTAATTCTCTATTAATATTCTTTTCTTGTTCCACGCAATAATCTGGCATTGCGTAGTTACCAAACCGATAAAGGGGGTGAGTTCCGTCCTCTGCTGATAAAGTGCTACTGACTTCAGGCTTTGACGGCGCAGTCGCTTGCGAGAAAGGAGAGATGCGGCCGAATGCTTCTACACACCTCAATGATCCTATTTGTCGTCTGCTTTTTGATGAGTTCTCTTGAAGCGGGCCGTCGGCTTACTGCCCCGTTGTGGCCATTTCTGAACTCCCCCATTTTGTTTTTTTCCAGCGCGAAATTGGCCTTGGGCGATGAATGGAAACCGGCCAGATGTTCCTGGTTTGTGCTCGAAAAGTCGCATAAATGGCAGTGTGGAACTTCAGTGCTGCCTCGGCTGCCCTGCGCGCTCGACGATTTGGTCGATCTGTCATCGCCGAACTGCAGCGGGGGCGGCCCCGTCCATAGCGTGCTGTCTTGCGATTGGTCGAGCTCGCCAAGAACATGCGAAGGGAGTACAAGACCGGGATGCGCGAGGGGAGCGTTGCTTCACGAGCCATGCTCGCCTGGCTGACGCGCGATCGCTTGCCGGAGAAAGCGTCGCAGGAGCGACGCGTCAGGGAGCATTCCCGGCGCTGACCATGCCGCGGATCGCCTTCACGCTAGAAACCGCGTTTCAGGGGCACATTGGCACCATAGGGTCAGACCCCAAGCCTGGTTACGCGTCAGGACCTCGTATCTATTTCACCCACTTGCGTACGCGGCGCACGATCTCTGATGTTGAGATCCCGTAGCGGTCGTGAAGTGTCGGTAGCGCGCCGGCGTCGAGAAATTCGTCGGGCAGTGCGATCTGGCGGAAGACAGGGGTCACGCCCTCGCGCATCAGCAGGCCAGCGACACCTTCGCCCAACCCGCCGATCATCGTGTGGTTCTCCGCAACGACCACCATCCGTCCAGCCCGGCGCGCGGCGGCAAGGATTGCGTCCGTATCGAGCGGCTTGATGGTCGGCACGTGCAGCACCGCGCAGTCGATGCGGTCCGCTTCAAGCGCCTTCGCGGCCTCCAGCACGCGCATGGTCATCAGCCCGCTGGAAATGAACAGCACATCCGCACCGTCGCGCAGCAGCCGCGCCTTGCCGATCTGGAATGTGTAATCATATTCGTCGAGCACGACGGGGACCTTGCCCCGCAACAGCCGCATGTAGACCGGCCCCTTGTAGTCCGCGATCGCCTCCGTGGCCTGTTCGATGTCGAGCGCGTCGCATGGATCGATGATCGTCAGGTTCGGCATGCCGCGGAAAATCGCGATGTCTTCCGTCGCCTGGTGGCTGGGGCCGTAGCCGGTGGTCAATCCCGGCAGAGCGCAGACAATTTTGATGTCGAGGTTCTCCTCGGCAATCGCCATGCATATGAAATCGTAGGCACGTCGCGAGGCAAAGACCGCGTAGGTCGTGGCAAAGGGCGTAAAACCCTCCCGCGCCAGGCCTGCGGCGGCGCTCATCAGCACCTGTTCGGCCATCCCCATTTGATAGAAGCGGTCGGGATGCTCCTGCGCGAAGACATGAAGGTCTGTATACTTTGCGAGATCCGCTGTCAGCCCGACGATCCCGGGCCGCTGGTGTGCCAATCTGGCGAGTGTGTGCCCAAACGGCGCGTTGCGGGTCGCAATGCCATCGGGCGCAATCGAGGCGATCATTGCCGACGTGGTTTTGCGCTCACCCGCGTTGACGGCGTGGCGCGGTGCGAACTTTGACAGCCTCACTGCGAACGTCCCCTTTCCAAAGCTTCGAGGGCCAGCGTCCATTCGTGCGGCTCGACCCGAATGAAGTGTGCGATGTCGCGGGATTCAAGGAACGGGACGCCCTTGGCCATGCGAGTGTCGCAGACGATGACACGCGGGCAGGGTTCCTTCAGCCCGCGCGCTAGATCGAAGGCCATGCGGACTGCCTCAATGTCGTTGCCATCGACACGCTGTGCGTGCCAGCCGAACGCCTCGAACTTGTCGGTTACCGGCTCGGAGGAAAGCATCGCGGTCGATGGGCCGTCGGCTTGCTGATTGTTGAAGTCGACGATGGCGATGAGATTGTCGAGCCCGTGGTGTGCGGCCGACATCGCTGCTTCCCAAGTCGAGCCCTCGCCGAGCTCACCATCGGACATCAGATTGTAGACGAAACTGCCGCTCCGCTTGCGTTTCAGCCCCAGGCACATGCCGACGGCGATGCCAAGGCCGTGGCCAAGCGAGCCGCCGGTGATCTCCATGCCAGGTGTGTACGCCGCCATGCCGGACATCGGCATGCGGCTGTCGTCGGTACCGTAGGTCTCGAGCTCTTCCTCCGGCAGCACGCCTGCTTCGATCAATGCCGCGTAGAGTGCGATCGCATAGTGTCCGATGGATAGGAGGAAGCGATCGCGTCCTTCCCACAGCGTGTCGTCCGGCCGGTAGCGAAGTGCATGGAAATAGGCGACCGCAAGCACATCGGCGACGCCGAGCGCCTGCCCGATATAGCCCTGGCCCTGGACTTCGCCCATGCGCACGGCATGTCGACGGATGCGATAGGCGCGTTCGGCAAGGCTGACATTGCTGCCCGCGCGTGGCATCTCGAATTCCGTTGTCCCGTCAGCCATGGATCAGCATCCCCCCATTGACGTCGATAACGGCGCCGGTGATGTAGCTGGCCAGATCGGAGGCGAGGAAGAGGTAGGCGCCCGCCACGTCACGCGCATCGCCCAGGCGACTGAGCGGGATACCCTTGATGATGTCAGCGCGCATGGCATCGGTCAGTTTGCCGCCGGTTATGTCGGTCTGGATCAGGCCGGGCGTGACGCAGTTGATACGAATGCCGTCAGGCCCGAATTCGCGTGCCATGGCCTTGGCGAGCCCGAGCACACCCGCCTTGGCGGCTGAGTAATGCGGGCCACCGAAGATGCCGCCGCCGCGTTGCGCTGAAACCGACGACATGCAGATGATCGAGCCGCCGCCAGTTTCACGCATATGCGGGATGAAGGCCTGGCTGAGATAGAGCACGCCGCGCAGATTGACATCGAGGATGCGGTCCCAGTCGGCCGGGCCGATGTCCAGTGTCTTTACGGGCTGCGTGATCCCGGCAATGTTGCATAACACATCGACCCTTCCGAACGCTTCGGTCACTTCTGCCGCAGCCCTCTTGCAGGCATCGAGGTCGGCGACATTGCAGGCGAGGCCGATGTGCTCGGGTCCAAGCGACGCCGCGGCGTCACGGGCTTGTTCCTCATCAAGGTCAAGAATAGCAATGCGCGCGCCTTGCTCCGCCATCAGCGTTGCCGTGGAGCGGCCAATTCCCCGGGGGCTCGCGGCACCCGAAATCACGACGGCCTTGCCCTTCAGCAACATGTCAAAGTCTCCTGCTGTTTCAATTGTTTCGGCGGATGGTCTAGAGCCGGTAGTACCGGGCTGCGTTGTCATGGAACAACGCAAGCCGCTCCTCGTGCGGGTAGTATCGTGTGATCTCCTTGAAGGCGTTCACGACCGCGTCGAAGCTCGAGAAAAGCTTGTCGACCGGAAAGTTCGTCGCGAACATGCTGCGGCCAACACCAAAGGCCGCGATCGCCTCCTCGACATAGGGGCGGATCGACGCCGTGGTCCAGGACCAGTCGCCCATGCCGAGACCGGAGATTTTGCAGGCGACGTTCGGCGCTTGCGCCAATCGGTGCATGCCTTTTTTCCAGGCCTCGAAACGCTTAGGGCCATCGACCTGCATGCCGGTGTGATTGAGAATGATCTGGACGTCGGGAAAGTCGCGCGCGAGCTGGAGAAACTCTTCCATCTGCGGATAATAGAGCTGCAGGTCGAAGCTTAGCCGGCGCTTTGCCAGTTCCCGGAAGCCGCGTCGCCATTCTGGCGTCCGGCTGACCTCTGGCCGCGCCTGATAGGTCTTGGCGGGGTCTGCATGATAGTTCATCGACTGCCTGATACCCCGGAAGTTCGGATACTCCAGGTGCCTGTCGAGGAGTTCGCCGACATCGGGTTTGGACAGGTCGGCATAGCCGACGATGCCATGCGGAAAGCCTCGCTTGTTGGCGATCTCCTGCAGCCAGCGCGTCTCCCCGACCGGATCGCTGGGATCGAACCCAACGTCCAGATGCACCGATTTCACGAGGTTCTGGTTCCTGGCGTCCTCAAGATAGTCGTCGAGACGATAGCTCTTGCGGATCGCTTCGTAGTCGCCGAAGGCCGACGGCTTAACCCCGTCGGTCAGCCACGGATAGTAATTAACTTCCAGGTCCCAGAGATGATGGTGCGGATCGATGAACGGCAGCTCGGCCACGGTCAGGATTCCTCGCTCGGGATCTGGACCCGCCGGCCTCTGCCGGCGGGTCCATTGGGTGGCGGTCAGTTGCTCGGGGGAAAGACGCGGGCGATGACCTTCTTGGCCTCGGGACTGTCGACCTTGTCGGCGGTAACGAGCGGCATGACCAGGGCCAGATCCTGGGTCACCGGCGCGCCCGTCAAGGCGTTGTAGACCTGTTGGGTGCCGTCGATGCCTTGGCCGACCGCCTCCTGGAAGAAGATGCCCTGGATCGCTCCCTTCTTGAGCAGCGCGATCGTCGTGGGCGAGCCGTCTGCAACGGTAATGCCGATCTTGCCGGTCAGGCCGCGGGTCTCGGCAACCTTGGCGGCGCCGGTGCCGGCTTCGTCATACATACCGTAAATGGCCTTGACGTCGGGATTGGCGGTTAAGAGGTCGTTTGCCTGGGTGACGGCTTCGTTGATGGTGAGGCCGCGTGTTTCCAGTATCTGGACGAGGTCGCACCCGTTGGCGGCGAAGGCTTCCTTGGCGCCCTTGAGATATTTCTGCGCATTCTCCCGATCCTGCGGCAGCGACAGCATGCCAACCTTGTTGCCGCCACGCTCCTTGGCGAGCTCGCAGGTGAATTTGCCTTGCGCCTTGCCGGTCTCATAGTTGTTGGCGGTGACCGAGCATGTGTAGTTGGTGAGGCCTGGCTGCGGCCCGATGCCGGCGAATGCGATCGGCACTTTCTGCTTCGCCAGATAGTCGAGCAGCGGCGGTGTCGATGTCGAGCTGACGGGGCCGATCACGATGGCCGAGACGCCTTTGGTCACCGCGGTCCTGGCATTGTCCATCTGCTTGGCGGGTGAGTTTTCCGACGTGTACTCGACATAGTCCATGCCGAGTTCCTTGGCCTTCTCCTTCACGCCGTAGCCGACCCATTGCCAATAGGAAATGTCGAGCGATGGGGCGATGTAGGCGACGGTCTTCTTGTCTTCGGCGTACGACGCGCTTGACAAGGCGGCCGTCGCCAAAGCTGCAATCAGGATGCTCTTCAACTTCATCTTGGTTCCTCCCGTTGATGATCTAGATGCGGTTCTTGTTGCTGAAGCGGTCGATCAAAACCGCGAGCAGGATTGCGGCGCCTGTGACGGAGCCTTGCCAGAAGCTGTTCACGCCAATGAGGTTCACACCGTTCTGGATGCAGGTGATCATCAGCGCGCCCAGCACGGCGCCGATCGCGCTGCCGGTTCCGCCAAAAAGGCTGGCCCCGCCAATGACCACAGCGGCAATCGCCTGCAGCATCAGGCTCGCCCCTGCCGTGGCTTCGGCGTTGAGGATGTAGCTGACCGTCAGCAGCCCCGCCAAAGAGGCAAGCAGGCCCGAAGCGACATAGGCCGCGAACTTGATGCGCAGAACCGGGATGCCAAGCAGCCGGGCCGCAATTGCCGACGAGCCGACGGCATAGAACCAGCGTCCGACCACGACCTTGCGCAGCACATATTCCAGCGCGACCATCAGTACGATGCAGACCACGAGATGGTTGGGCATGCCGGGGACGATCTCGCCGGAATTCAGGAGCCAGAAATCCGGTGCGCCGATCGGCATCGAACGGCCGTTGGTGACGATGAAGGCCAGGCTGCCCGCCACCGCGTAGGTGATGAGCGTGACGACGAAAGGCGCGAGCCCGACGACCGTGACCAGAAGACCATTGATCGCGCCGAACCCCAAGCCGACCGCCAGGCCGGCGGCGCTGGCGGTCAGTCCGTCAGCGCCATTGGCCATCGCCAGCGCGGTCACCATCCCGGTCAGGGAAAAGACTGAACCGACCGAAAGATCGATGCCGCCGGTGACCACGACCAGCAAAACACCGAGCGACATGATGATGAGAGGCGCGGCGGCCTGGACGATGTTTTGCAAATTACCCATGCTGAGTGCGGCGGGCACGAACATGCCAACGGCCAGCAGCAGGACCACGATTGCCGCTGCAATCGCGGCTTCCGTGCGGTAGGACAAAAGAACTGCTGGGACGCGTGACGTGGCGCTCCGGAGTTTGCTGGTGGTCGTGTTGCCGTTGGTCGCGTCGGTCATGCCGCCATCCCCGTCAGTTCGGCGAGCCCGTCTTCGGTGTAGTGCTCCTCAGGCAGGAATCCCTTTGGCTGCCCATCGGTGTCGAAGGCGAAAATGGCATCGCAAAGCTCGAGCAGTTCGACATTCTCGGTCGACCACCAGATGATGATCGCGCCGGCGTCGGCCATCTCCCGGATCAAGCCGTAAATGTCATGCTTGGTGCCGATGTCGACGCCCCGCGTCGGCTCTTCCAGCACCACCATCCTGAGCGGCAACCCAAGCCAGCGTGCGACGAGAAGCTTTTGCTGGTTGCCGCCGGACAGCGAAGCCGGCAGGTCCCAGATCGAGGCGGCTTTCAACTTCAGCGCCGAAACGAGATCGCGACATTCCTGCCTCTCGGCCGCGGCAACGATCCGCCGCCTCTCGCGAACCCTGCGTGCTGCAAGCACGTTGTCGACGATGGGAAGCTGAGAAAGGATGCCCTTGGTTGCCCGGTCGCCCGAGACGAAGCCAATGCCTGCGCGCGCCGCTGCCGCTGGAGACGAGAACCGGTCGGCAAAACCCTCTCCGGAAAGGCGCCAGCCAGCTCCAAGCCCGGCGCCCACAAGGGGAGCTATGAGACCGGTCGGACCCGCGGGTGCGCCGGCCAGTCCCAGGATGGTGCCAGACGAAATCGCGATCCTGACATCTCCAGGGCCAAGGAGTTCGACGGGGGCGCCCTGTCGGCGGCGTTTTTGCGGGTTGCGGTGCATTGCCGGACCCTGTGCGGGTTGTCCCATCTGCTGGACGATCTCGGCGTCGCTAAGCAGGGCAAGTGACGTGGCATTGGCGATCGTGGCGCCATCGCGCAAAATCGTGCAGACATCGCAGAGCGCGCGGATTTCCCGCATGCGGTGAGAAACAAAGACGATGCCGATGCCTTCCTCGTGCACCAACCGCTTGAGCACCCAGAAGAGTTTGGCTGTCTCGCCGGCGGTGAGGTTGGCCGTGGGCTCGTCGAGAAGCAGGACTTCTGCTCCAGTGGAAAGGGCACGAGCGATCTCGACAATCTGGCCTTCATGAAGCGACAATTTGCGTGCTGGCAGATCGATGATCTCTTCGCCGATCGCCGGGTCGATCAGCTGGAGCGCTCTAAGGGCAATTTCACGCATGCGGCGACGGCTGATCTGCGACCAGCCCGACCTTGCATGTACGATGCCGATGTTTTCCGCGACCGACAGCTCGGGCAACAGCGCTAGCTCCTGATGCACCACCGCGATGATCGGGCTGGTGCGGCCGGCCTTCGACGAGGCGACGTTAATTTCGCCGGCATCGCGTGATGTCAGCCCCGTGATGATGCGGATGAGAGTGCTTTTGCCGGCGCCGTTACCTCCCAGGAGCGCGTGGATTTCGCCAGCCCGGACCTGAAAGCTCACACCTCGTAGGACACGGGTTGCGCCATAACTTTTTTCGACATTGGCAGCTTCGATCAGGGGCTTCCTGGTCGATACCTGTCCAACTCCCGGCACGTTGCCGGCGCTACCCAAGCTTTGGGTTGAACCCGGTTCCATCCTGTATCTCCTCCCGAGACGACAGGATCATGCGACTGATTGACATTCGGCTCAATTCTCGTTTCTTAACATTCTGTGTAGCTGAACTTAACTAACTGACCAGAAAGATGTCGGATATCAAGTTCAATTCGATGACCCATTTCGAGGCCGTCGCCCGGCTCGGCGGCGTGGCAAAGGCTGCGCAGGAGTTGCAGGTGACACCTTCAGCGGTCAGCCAGCAACTGCGGTTGCTCGAACACCAACTCGGCGTGCGGCTTTTCCAGCGAGAAAAGCGCCATCTCTCGCTGACCATCGACGGCGAACGACTTTTCCAGACCACGACCCAGGCCTTCGAATCCATTCGTGAGGTGCGAAATGCCATTGTTCGCCAGCGCGAAAGCTTCCAGCTCAGCCTTCGCGTCAGTCCTTCTTTCGGCGAGAAGTGGTTGGCGCCCCGGTTGGCTGAGTTCAGCAAGGACTATCCGAGCTGGAACCTGCGGGTGGACGCCACGCCCAATTTCTCGGACTTCGAAACCGAGGTCATCGATCTCGATCTACGCTATGGCGACGGTGGCTGGGCTGGCCTTTACTCCGATTGCGTCGTCAACGACCTCATCCTTCCGATGTGCTCGCCATCCTATCTGGCGGAGCTGCGCGGACTGTCAGTCGATCCGCGCGAGCAGCTTCGCCATGCGAGACTGATCGACAGCGTGAAGGCCTATTTCCGGTGGGACTATTGGCTGCCGCGCAACGGTATCCAGGGCGCCCGCATGACGTATCCCTACCGTTTCGACCGTTCGTCAATGTCGGTTCAATTGGCCAAGGACGGAGCAGGCGTGGTCCTGGAAAGCACGACAATCGCGTTCGAGGATCTCGTGTCGGGTTCCCTGGTGCCGGTATCGACCGAGTTCGACGTCATTGAGTTTCCCGGCTATTGGCTGGTCTGTCCTTCCAGGCACATGAACCGGCGCGCGGTCCGCCTGTTTTCCGATTGGGTATCTCGGGTTGGCCAGCGCGACACCGATCGCGCACGTCAGTTTTTGTCGGAGAGCGGGCTGCATATATCGTTCGAACGACGCCCTCATTTTGGCACGCCGGATGACAGAGCGGCAACGATGTTGTGATCAGGATTTCAGAAGAGAACTGGTGGTCTTTCGCTTGCATCGTTCGGAATAATCGAGGCAGCTCTCGGCCCTCCCGCGAAATTTCAGATCAGGCGTACTGACACAGCCTTGCGCTTGTGGCCTCCGGTCGCACGTTGCAGTTCGCAGCGAAGGTCGACCGGATTTTCGCAGCCTCATCGACACCGTGGCAGGGTCTAGGCCACAGCGAAGCAATCTTTTGAAATGCGACGCTTGAAATCGGTCAATATGCGCATTGGGCTCACCCGCCCAGGCGGAATCCAAGCGGGGGAAATCTGGACTTAGTTCTAAGCGGTTAGCGCTGGCCGACGGCCGCTCAAGCCAACAGAAATACCAACAAAATTCTTCAGTGGATTGGTTCTGTTCCCGAATATTGCCGTTCCCCCAGCCCCATCGCTCCTGAACCTTATCTCTGGGGCCGATCCGACTATTTCTGAGTTTGGCTCGGATTGTCTCCTCGATTGCTTTCACAAATCGGGAGAGCCTCGAACGATCGCCGTCACCGAAGTGTTTGCCGGTCCGACTGCGCAGGAGCTCGCGGCCTCGTTCATCGTCAGTCCGATCATGTACCATTTGGGCGTATCCAGGTGCCTAAGAACGCAGGCTGCGGTCAGGTCGGGACCTGTCAATCGGGCGCAAAATGGATCGATTCTCTATTCACGGCGGAGACATGGAGTGAGACATGGATGAGAGGTGGCCGGATATCCCATATCTGCCGTGGCGCGATACAGCCGCTGCGCTGCAGCTCTACGCACAGATCGTTGGCAAATATCGGCTCGCGCGAACACCGTGGGTGAACCACTCATGGCATGCGATGTTCTACCCGAACGCCCGTGGGTTCACCACCGGCCTGGTGCCGGATAGCGTGGGTGAGATCGAGTTGAGCTTCGACCTTGTCGATCACCAGCTTGTCGGTACATCCACCGATGGACGGACAGCACGCGTCGCATGCGCTGATCGAGCGGCCCTATGACAGCGAGGCTGTCGCGCGGTCTTTAGGGCGTTCATATCAGTGTCGGTAGTGGTCCAAAGGTTCCGGGCCTCATATTTGGGCAAAGTCAGCCCCGTTCATCTCTTCTGGGGTAGCTTCGGGTATGCGTCGCATTCTTGCATCTACACGTTCGACGAGCTGCGGCAGATGGAGCTGCGGATTGCTGAAGTCAACCGCGAGGCGATTGCCTTTCAAAGCGATACCGCACGTCGATTAATGACTATCCCGGGCATTGGTCCACTCGCGGCGAGGGCGCTTTTGGCAGCAGCTGGATCTGCCCGACAGTTCAAAGAGGCCCGCGATATGGCAGCTCGGGTCTTGTTCCCAGAGAATACTCTACGGGAGAGAAACGAAGCTGTTGGGAATAAGCAAGCGCGGCAACCGATATCTGCGCCGGATGATCATCCATGGCGCCCGCTCCTGCGTGACACACCTTGATCGCTCGCGATATCACCTTGGCGCCTGGCTTGATGGACTTCAGGCACGCATGCACACTAACAAGGTCACCGTCGCCTTGGCGGCCAAGATTGGGCGGATCGCATGGGTAGTGATGACTAAGCCCGGCGCAAGCTACGAACGGCGGGATCCGGCCTCTAGCTGATCCCATTTGTTCCAGACTGCGAGGCTCGTGAAAGTGAGGACGAGACAGTCGATCGGCGCGCCATAAGCCCTGTGCAAAAAAGCGGGTTGTGAGCCCGACCACCATTTATTTGGGAACCGCACGGGCGGATCTCATCATGGCCTGGCCGCGACAGCGGCCCACTTGCAAGAGGCCGGATACATTTGTGCAGACTGCATCGTCCTGATCGAAACGACCCTTACACGGGGCGGGTCAACATTTTTTGAAAGCAGCTCGCGAAGGGCGGCCGCGTCGAGCATCTGCTCAGCCAGAAGCTTCTTCAGCTTCGCGTTCTCCTTTTCCAAGGCCCTCAGCCGCTTCGCCTCGGAAACGTCCATGCCGCCGAATTTGGCCTTCCAATTGTAGATCGTCGCTTCGGAGATCCCATGCTTGCGAGCCAAGTCCAGCATGTCCGATCTATCCATATTACGAGTGTAACCCGTTTCGACGTTGACGCTTCAGAATTTTGGATCTTCATTAAAGGACACGCTCAAATCGGCGCATTCGATATTGAACGGAGGTCCACTTGCCGCTCGGAAAACTTACATCATCTCACCCGAGGCTCAGTCAAAGTGGAAACAGCGTTCGGCTATCACGTGGATTGAGTACGCTCCTTGATAATGGCGGGTATTTTGCCGCTTGTGAAGCAGATACTTCCCCCCGGATCCCATTGCTCTCGGTCACGGCGAGAAATATCTCGATCTTGCCGATCAGGATCAGTGTCGGGTCCAACATGAAGCCGGAACTTCAGCTCCGGTAGAGGAAGCGCAAACTGGAGCGGCCGATGAGAAGGAGCAGCCATGGCTACCGTGAAAGTCGATATAAATAACTTCCAGTCGGAAGTTCTGGAATCCGCAGCACCCGTCGTCGTCGATTTCTGGGCCGAATGGTGCGATCCCTGCAAGATGATTGCTCCGAGCCTCGAGGAAATCTCCGTCGAGATGGAAAGCAAGATCAAGGTCGCCAAGCTCAACATCGATGAAAACCCGGAACTCGCCGCCCAATTGGGCGTGCGCTCCATTCCGGCGCTCGCGATCTTCAAGGGCGGCGAAGTGGCCGATTTCTCGGTCGGCGCCAAACCGAAGACAGCTCTTTTGAACTGGATTTCGAACGCTGCCTGATCGATATCGCTCAATCTGTACCGCAATGAAAAAACCGTAGATTCTCCCCGTAAAGCGGTAGGGTTCACAGTGATTTACGGGCCTTTGTACAGGGCTCAGCCCTTTGAGCTTCAGCCTGATGTCGAAGCGATCGAGTGGCGAAGAAGCTTTTCATTGCGGCGTTGTCGAGGCAGTTGCCGCTGCGTGAATGCTGCGGCTTTCAAGCATGCCGTTGCAGTCTCGCGTGACCGCCCTCAAACCAATGATGCCCTGTTGTTCACAGGCTTTAGGCGATGCGTTTTGCTGGATCGGAGAGGGAATATGGGCAGCACCGGAGAGTTGGTCGGACAAGCAGGGCGTCCTGATAGTGAAGGAGGCCCGCATCGCATCTCCGACGCAATGTCGGACCAGCATAAGGCGCGCGAAGAGACGCTTGCCATCGCCGGCGCGGTGGTTGCCCGCGACGGCAATCTCGACGGATTTTCGGATTCAGAGTTGGCCGATTTGGTGAACGGCTTCAGCAGATGGCCGGACCAGCAGAAGACGCGCGAAGCGACTGTTGCCATCGCCGGCGCGGTGGTTGCCCGCGACGGCAATCTCGACGGATTTTCGGATTCAGAGTTGGCCGATTTGGTGAACGGCTTCAGCAGATGGCCGGACCAGCAGAAGACGCGTGAAGCGACGGTTGCCATCGCCGGCGCGGTGGTTGCCCGCGACGGCAATCTCGACGGATTCTCGGATCAAAAATTGGCCAATCTGGTGAACGGTTTCGGCAAGTGGCCGGAAGAAGAAAAAGCACGCAAGGGGATCGTTGCCATCGCCGGCGAGCTCGGTTCCAAGGGCCGTCGTTTCACTACTTTCAGCACGCCTGCGCTAGCCAGGATCGCCAACGGTCTGTCGCGCGGTATCGAGGAGGGAGAGACCGCCGGCGAGGTCGCGGAACCCGCCTTGCTGAAGGACCGGCTGCATCAGCTGGCGCACTACCTCCAATATGCCGAGGATCGGCTGCAGCAGGCCGATGTCCATGCCATCGCGAGCATATTCAAGGCGTTGGGCAAGGCGCAGTTGTCGGACGATTTCGGTGCGCTGGCACAGCCGGGGCTGGACAGGCTCGAGGTGTTACGTGCCGCTCCCGGGTTTAAGCTCGACAACAACCTCGAGACGATGGGCAATCTTTGCGCCTCCCTGCTGCCACTAGCTCGCAGCCCGAAGCCGGTGTTGCGCTGGCACCGCAAATCGACGCTGAACCTGCTCAACGCCATCCAGCCGGTGGTGGAACACAAGATCGATGCCCATCTCAAACGAGGCCAGGCCGAGCGCACCAGCGACGCCAATGCAAGCCGCTGCCCGGCGCTTTCGATCTATCAGGTGCTCAAGACCCGGGCGGTGCTGGAGACGCTCTATCGGCGGCCCTATGTCGACGGCGACGAGCGCGCCTTGCAGGCCAGGCAGGAAGAGCTGCACGGCAAGACCAGGCAGATCCTGGACAGTTCCCGCGCCCTCATCTACGCCGACCTTTCCCACATGAGCTGGAGCGTGATCGCCGAGATCGAGGCGAAGGAGCCGCTCGAAGCGCTCGACACCTTCATGGCGCAGAACGCATCGATGATCCAGGCCCAGCATGCAGCCGCCAGCTTCGATGTCCATGGCGTCCTTCAGGCCATGGACCACGAGCCGAAACCGCCGCAAGGCGATGCCGGACTGATGCGGCTGCCGGTGGTCGACATGCAAGGCCGGCCGCTGGCCAGCGAAGCCGAGTTGCGATATTCCATTTTCCACCGCTTGACCTCGGGCTCGGTGAAGGTGTTGGCGGTGCAGCTAAAGGGAACTCCGACTGGCGCCATGCTGACACGCACGTTCACCGTGGAGGGCGTGCCCTACCGCATGGACCTGTTCGGCGGCAGCAAACTGAAGCCGCCGCAAAAGAGCCTGAACCAGCTTGCCTCTCACCTGCCCTTCACGGCCGCAGAGGCCCCAAGCGGCAAGCTTTTGGCGATCCCCTATGCCGAGACGGCTCCGGGTACGGCCTTTGAGCAGCTGTCGCGGGACTGGGCGCCATTCAAGGAAGCCTATTACTATACCCAGCGCCGCGGATTTGCTGCGCCGCCGGGCATCCCCGACATTGGCCCGCATGATTATGCGCTGGAAGGGTGCTTCAAGCTGTCCCTTCTGCCCGACCGCCCCGCAGGCGCAGTGCATCCCTTCCGGTTAGAGGGGCGAGACGGCGAGATCGCCTTGCGGCCGCATGACGGCTGCGGCTTCATCAGGGCCTCACTGGCCGAGCGCATGCCGTCCATTGCCCGGGCTCGCCACGACGCTCCCGAGCGGATGCCTGCCTATGCCGATAAAAAGCAATCGGCGGTACCGCCCTCGGCGCTGCAACATTATCCGCGCAGCGTCGAGGTGGCACAGGAGA
The DNA here is from genome assembly GCF_056404315.1 of Mesorhizobium sp. P2_D6. NCBI lineage: Bacteria > Pseudomonadati > Pseudomonadota > Alphaproteobacteria > Hyphomicrobiales > Phyllobacteriaceae > Mesorhizobium > Mesorhizobium sp. P2_D6. The sequence goes on from NZ_JBFUEG010000014.1 coordinate 22,249, forward strand.
CCCGCGAGAAGGCTCTGGCTTGGCTCGAAACCCATCAAAGCCTCACCGCCGAGGAGCTGTTCCGGACGGTCACGGGCGGGCATATCGAGGGTCCGGGCGCTATCGCCGTGCCGTCCAGCGACGAATGCCTGCATGTGCCGACCGGCAAGAGCAAGACCTTGACCCGTGACGCTGGCGTGCTTGTCGGACGCTCCCCCTATGACAAGCCCAACCTGCGCCCGTTCGCCGCCGACCGGGTCAGGTCGGCGCGCGATGGCGATCGGACCGCGGCGTTCCTGGATCGGTGCGTGGCCTTCCAATACAGCTTCAACGTCGCGCACAGGTCGGGGGCTGGGCTTGCCGCCGACGACCCGACCTTCTTTGCCAAAGGCATCTTGATCGTTGTGCCCGACGAAATGTGGCCAGCGGCCTTCGCCGAGCGCGGGGTGGTGATGTCTGCCGAGGACGTAAAGTGCCATTCGCGCTGGCTGGAGAAAAAGGACCGGGTCAAGGCCGACACCGCGCTCGAGTGCGTCGGCATCCTGCAGGCGACGGAGGTGTTCGCGCCCGGCTCTTTGGTTGCGGTTCCGAGCGTCGAACAAAAAATGCTCGACGGCGATTTTGACGGCGACCCGGTCGTCATCATCGGCGACCAGCCTCGTCTTTACGAGCATGTGCGCCAGTTCGACGCGCAGCTGCAGGCGCGCGGCATCGCCTCGATGAAGCCGCCGAAGTCGCACACGCCGGCCATTGAGAAAGGCGGCTACCAGTTCAGCCGGTCCAAGCAGATCCTGTCGGCCACCGGGCTGGTGCTGGAGACCTACAGCTGCCTGCAGCGCGACCTGCTGGCGCAGCCGCTGGAGGCGCAACGCTGGTTTGCCGAGCGTGCCATCTTCGGCACCTACGAGGGAATTCATCATGAGCTCAAGGCCGACATCCGCGCACTGTTGCAGGAAGATCGGCCAGATGGCCAGACCCTCCGTGAGCTCATCGCCAGGGCGGGGGAAGACAGAAAGGCCGCCAGGCATCCGGTGGCCTGCGAACTGGCCGGGTTGCTAGTGGCCGAGCTCCAGGACTGGAACCTGCAGCTCAAGAGCGAGCCGGCTCATGAGCAGTCGGACGTCAAGCAGCAGTTAGCGCTATCCGTGGCCTCAACCGGCGCGAAGCCTGCCGTCAGCGCCGACGCCGGCGCGCTCTTGCCGCAACTCAGCGAATCCTATCCGGCAACCGCTGACGCCAGGAAGCGCATCGATTTCCTGCTCAACTGCTACCAGCCGCGCATTGATCCGCGGCCCGACGGCTACAAACCGGACGATCTGCATGAAAGCGCCATCAATCTGTTGAGCGTCGGCATCAAGGTCGGCACTGACGCCTACAAGTCCGATACCGGTGCGCGGATGTTCATGCAAAAAACCACCGGATTGCAGCGGCTCTTGGAGCGGAGGCCGGGCTTCAAGTCGGCGCCCTATGTCAAGGCGCAGGCGGCAAAGCTCCACCAGGGCCTGTTCGACGTCGATGGCAGCCTGGCAAATCTGAAGGACAACCCCACGCTGGCGGCCTCGGTCATGGAGGCCTCGATCAGCCTCGCCGTCGAAAAGCGCATCCTGCCCAGCGCCTTAGCAATCTCGGCCGACGACGACCGCGCCAGCAGGATAACGCTGAGCAGCGAACAGGCCCAGGAGCGCGCCAGGCTCGAAGCCGCCCCCGCCGAAGCGCAAGAAAGCGCGATTAACGAAACTGTGCATGCGGTTGCCGAGCTTTTGCGGCAGGACGGCATCGAGGTGAAGGTGCCGCATCTGGATCAACGGTCGCGCGGGCAGGTCTGGATAGCCGACGAGTTGACCGATCAGAGCGTGAACGCGCCGGAGGCCCAACTGGTCACCAATGCCGTGCGCCATGTCTTCGAGATCCCGGACGAGGCTTTTACGCGCGCCTTCAGGAAGGCGGCACTGGCCTTCGAGGAGCGGGACTGCAGCGAGGTCGAGACCACCAACTGGTTCATCAGGAAGGAGACGCCGGGGTTACGCGGCGTTCACACGGCGTTCAGAACCGCGCAGAACTATCGCTTCGAGGTCGAGTTCCATACGCCGGCCAGTTACCGGGCCGAGCTCGCGCAGCGCGCGCAGGGCGAATGCGAGGAGGTCCCCATTCCCCGTGGTGCCTGGGAGATATTACACTGGAGCTCGTCAGGAGAAAGCAGGTCGAGGGCGGCAGGGACCTCCAGATCGCCCACCGTCGCAAGACAACAGATTGCGGTCGCTCGCTCGCCGCAAGCCGGCGAGATCCTCGCGGCCCTCGGTACGCGGCCGGTCGTGCTCGTCGGCATGCCGGCGAGCGGCAAGTCGACCATCGGCGCTCAGCTTGCCAAGGAGTTGGGGGTGGAGTTTGTCGACATCGATAAGCGTATCGTCGCCGAGCACGGCAATCTGATGGAGATGTTCGCCGACCCTGACCGCGGCGAGGCGCACTTCAGGGACCTGGAGACCAAAGAGCTCGCCAAGCAGTTGGAGAGAGGGTCCATCGTCATCGCAAGCGGCGGAGGCTGCTTTGGCAAGGAGTCCAATCAAGCCCTGATTCTTAACAAGGCGAGGTCGATCTGGCTCGACACCGATCTGAAAGAGCTCCGCAGGCGCCTCAAGAAGGACACCAGCCGGCCGCTGCTGCAAGGCGCCGACATCGAGCAGAAGGTTGACCAGCTGTACGAAGAGCGCAGTCCGTCCTACCAAAAGGCCGACATCAGGTTGCCCCTCGTCCCGCCCTTTCAAAAGGACAAGAAGGACGCCCGCATTTGCGTGAAGGAACTCTACGCTTTCCTGTGCAGCGACAGAGAAGCCGCTCTGCCCGCTGCCGAGGGTTCACGTGTCTCCGGTGCTTCCGGCACAGCCATCAGCATGTCCCCAACAGCGCAGCGCATGCACGATGATCATAACAACGGCTACGATCGCGGGGGCGGCGTCGTGGAAATCATCCAGGCGCCGGCGGCACCATTGAGTGAAGGGGAACGCCCGCCGCCCCTCGACACCCTCACCGCCGACCCGCAGCCTTTGCTGGCCGGCAATAACGCACGAGCGGATTTAGCGTCTTCCACGAGAAGCAGAGAACGCTCAAGAGGACAATAAGCTTTAGCGGCGACAATCAAGGGTTCTTTCGCAGGTTTAGCGCAGGATGCGGGTTCGCGCCGAATGCTAACAAAAAGTGGGAATCGCATGCATAAGTCGTGAGAAGCCTGATGGCCGAGTTGATGCGGCCTGGATGACACAGGAGGATTCGCCGCACAAAGACGAACCGCCGGTGCCGGGTCGCGAGCCAAATCCTGGTGATAGACCGGGAAGGATCAGCTCCGAGTCTAAACGAGGGCATTACGTTGAAAGTACTTAAACAACGCGCTAAGGTCGAACGGAGAGTGAACGCCCGGATGTTCGCTGTCGATACGCCATTTGCGTCTTGTACCGTTACGCCGCTTTGGACAGAGGCTTTGCCACGACCGTTCTGGAGTGGAGTGGAAAGTGGCCCGACGAGCGCTTCTCAAAGAACACGAGCGAAAAGCGCTATTCGACATTGCGGTGAAGCCAGTCTGACCCTCCACTATTCTCCTTCGCCGGCCGATTTGATGGAAATCCAGCTACGGCGCCGTGAACACAATCAGCTCGGCTTTGCGATCCAACTTTGCATGTTCAGGTTGTATGCTCGTCGTGAGGAAACCCGCAGCAATCACCTTGCTCACCTCCTGGGTTATTTGCAGAAGCGAAACGCAACAGCCGAAGATCGGCGTGCCGCATTGCTGTCGGCAATCGAGAAAGCCTCAACAACAGACGCGGGTGCTTCGATAGCTGGCGTCATCGCAGCGGAGTTCCGCAATCGAAATTCGCTGCTCCGGCAGCCAACATCATTGAGCGGATGGGGATCGCGGCGCGGGCCATTGCCCGGCGACGGGCAGAGGGGCCACTGATCGAAGCGATACCAGCTGATCGGCTTGCATCGTTGGACGTGTGTTTGGAGGTCGACCCGACGATCAGTCAAACGCGCTTTCATTGGTTGAGATCAGCGTCAGAAGCGCCTGGAGCGTCAAACCTGGTTGGACTGACCGAGCGGATCACGTTTCTGCCGACGCTGGAGATCGACCCCGCGTTACATGTCCGCATTTCTTCGGGACGTTGGGATCAGATGATATACGAAGGCAATGCCACGCCAGCATGGCTGGCCAACGACTTCAACGCCAGCCGTCAGCACGCTCTGATCGTGGCGCAGGTCATCAAATTCGGCCAGAAGCTTACCGATGATGCCGTGACGATGTTTATCAAGTTGATGGGGAGGCTGTTCTCGCAAGCCAACAGCCGCAAGAAGCAGCGGCACATGGACTGACGACATGCCGCCCCTTCGCGTCGATTGCAGTGATATCTCGAAATCCATTTCGGATCCGCCGTCGACACACCTTAGCCCAGGCTCGATCACGTCAAGGCCGTTCCTGAGGACGCGTTGCAGGGCGAACTCATCTCTCTCTTATATCAAGTCATCGGATAGAGACGCGAGCCGGAATGCAGTTCTTGTTCCGATCCCTACAGGCGTCCCCGGTTACTCCAGACTGCCCGCCGTTCCCAATACGGGCTTTCTTGCTCGCAGAGAGTTCCTGAGCGTTGATCCAAGTCAACAAGGATATTCATTTTGAGCCTCCCCTCGCTCCAGGTCCGCGCGCGAGGGTTCTCCACATCTGCGCTGCGCTCTGCCCAGCACACAAGCACGGTCATCGACCGTACCGATTTCGGCGTGTGATCGATCCGCAAAAGGGGTAGCGATCTGCCGATCGCAAACGAACTCCCTGTAATGGCCGGAAAGGGCATAAGATGACTAAAAAGACAATTGATCGCGAAACGCTGCCTTATCGTCCCTGTGTCGGGTTGATGATCCTCAGTATCGACGGCCTGGTCTGGGTCGGGCGCCGCAATGCAGAACAGGACAATGAATATGCCGGTGCAACGCAACTGTGGCAGATGCCGCAAGGCGGAATCCAAGTAGAGAATATTTGAGTTCGTTTTCAATCGCCTCGGCATGGAGACTATTATGCTGGCATGGGTCGACCATCCGGAATTGGAGAGCTGCAATCAGGTAGTAGGTATCCCAGGTCGCGAGTTTTCGCTCCCTTGATGGATTGTTTTCCGGACATGGCTCGGATGAGGTTGAGGGCGAGGTGGCGGACCATGGCCATGTTTGTGGCGCGTGGCCTGGTCCTCCTTGAATTCACGTAGCCCTTCTCGATCCCCAATGGGGTGGCCTCGGCGAAGGTTTTTGCGGTGAGGATGCGAGAGGAGATGTAGCATCGTCGCTCGACCCTGACCTCGGCGCGGGTCTCGATGTGGGTCTCGACCATAGCGATGGTGATGAGGCCCTTGAAGCGCGGCTCGTCGGGATAGCGCCTTCTGCCACTCATCCAGTCGACGCGCTGTGAGACGAGATGACGGCGCGTCTAGATCGGCCATGGCCCCTTTCGACCTCGGTCATCTGCAACACGAGTGCCAACCTTAACGGACGTGGGTTCTTTCCGGATGCCGCGGCAGCCTGTGAGTGGGGACGCGTGGACCACGTTTGGTGCAATGGGCTGCTATTGACCAACCTGAAAAATCAACGACCGGTTGGCGAATGTGGTGCAAGCCGTTGAAATGACGTGAGCGCCAGAAACTTCTGACCGTCCGCTTCCGCCTGGCGGTTACGTGCGTGTAGCCGAATGGCGGATGATTCCTATGAGGGTAGTTGATGGCGCTGGCGCGTACTCTCAGACGGAAAAGGGTGCAGCGGTCGGCGGCCTGGGCTTCGCGGCCATAGGCGCTGCCGTGGCAAATGATCCGGTGCAAGGCGCCGTTGTCGGTGGCGCCGTCGGCGCCGTTGCCGGTGCGTTGATGGGCCGGGCCAATGAACCGGACCGCTGCCCCTGCCGGGATCGCTACGGGAAATTGTATGCGAAAGTCTTTGGTGGGGCGGCAGCGTTGCTCGCTGCCTGGCCGCCGATGGCCAGTGATGCGGTGTCGGCGGCGTCGTCATCAACGACATCGAGGCCCACGAGCTAGTCCGGCGGGAAATCTTCCTGGCGGGCTTCGTCGAATGCTTAGCATCTCGACAGCTTTGGCGGCTGGATCTCGTATCATGCCGCTGGGCGAGCCACTGGCTGGCTCAAACGCGACCGAAAAAGCCGAGGTCGCCGACAAGATCGAGATGCTTAAGGCCGACAATGTTTCCATTCTGCTGGTGGAGCACGACATGCGATCCGTGATGCGTCTTTGCGATCGGATCGATCCTCGAGAAGTGAGCTGCGCAACACTTCCGATCCGAAGCATCTCGCGCGCTGGGGGCTCGGAATGGCCCTGCCGGGCCCAGATGCGTCTCGCCTGGCAGCCGCCGCCTCAAAACATCGTTGATTTGTAGGTCCTTGGCGCGCTGTGCAATTTGGCGGACCATGTGTCGCTCAAGGGAGCGGATCAGCTTGCTTCGGCGTCGCACCTGATTTCCTTCAAGAAGAGATGCAAGAGCGTTCGATCCGGCACTGACCCTTAAGTGGGGGGCTGGTTTGAGCCGATGCCGGACCGAACCGTCTCAGGGCAACGCCGGCTTTCTGGTGGGCGATTGCGAGCAGGTCGCGGCTAAAACGTGGCGATAATGTGTCACGGAATCACCGATTCCAACACGCACTTCGAAAATGTGACTAGACGTTTGGGAAACGGCGCAGCGCAGCTGGCTTTGCTAGAGGTCTGCAGTTCGGCCGCGAAAGTGCGACTTTGGCTGTGGGAAGAGAACTGACCAGTTACAGCGATCGGATGGAGGATGGGGAAACGTTCACAACAGTGAGTCGGTAGCACGACGGGCGACATATACGGCGGCCAGCCGCCGCAGCTCGACCGGCGCGGACTCGACCAGATCCTCAGGCCTTAAGACTCACAATGGCACTGAGTGACGCGATCATCTTGCCGGTTGTCCTAGCCTCCCCGAGCGACGCGGACGATCGCCAGACTTGCCTGGTCAGGTAAGACGACGCGGCCCCATCGCTCGCTGTCGCGTCGACCCAGGTACTCACAGGAATGGTGAGTTCTGGGTGGCGGCCGCGAGAACTTCTGAATGCTCAGATGATCGCAAGTAATGAGTCTATGGTGCGCTGTCTTTGCGCTCGTCGACACAGCCGCCCATCTTAGCAGATGGGAGCGACCGGCTCGATCTTCACAACGTAGCTGTCGGTCAACAAGGCCTGAACGAGTTAGCGGTGGCAGCACCGGCTCGACTCCCCAACCGCCCGAAGGAGCCGGCGAGCACAAGGACCCTAGCGGACGCTGCCATGCTATCGCCACGCGGGCGCCGGACCACCCAAAGATCAGGCAGCAGTCGAGGAGCTCAAGGCGAAAGACATTCCGGTTTTCGCCGTTTCCGACTTCGCCCCCGGCGTGCGCGAGAGCTATATCGGCCTCAACAACCGCAAGGTCGGGGGGCCGCCGCTTGGATGTTTTCCACGGTCGCAAAACGGCCCGGCAACGGGCGGTCTTCGTCGGCAGCCACCGCTTGCAGGGGCACGAGCTACGCGAAATCGGCTTCGCTCCTATTTCCGTGACAACGCGCCGAGTTTCGAGGTGCTCGATACGCTCGTGACCCTCGAGAAGCGGCAGATCACATACGAGACCACGCTGGATCTCATGCACGGCAACCTGAGCTCGTCGGCTTCTGTATGGTCGGCGGGGGCAGGGGGCCATCAGGCGCTCCGCGAGTTGCGCAAAGCTCAAGACGCCGTCGCGATTGTGAATGAAATCATGCCGGAGTCGCGGTCGGCCCTCGTAGATGAGATCGTCGCGATGGTGGTCGCCACGCCACTGCGCCAGCTTTGCCAGGAGCTGATCAGGCTGATGGCCCTTGCCATCAGCACCGGCATCGCGGGGACGCCGGGGCAGACATTCTGTCGTTCGATATCATCTACCGGAGATATGAAACTGATGGAATTCTATCATGACCGCAGAGTTTCCTTGCGCGAATGAAAGAAAGCTCGATTGACTCTCCCGGCCCATTCCGGTCTCGTGAATCAACGTGCGGTTGCGTCGTGCAGAAGTCAGTCGACGGTCGCGATTCATGAAAGGAAACCCATGCGCCAGGCATCGCACCGCTGTGCACTCGACCACGTCGCGGCGCCTCGACTTACGGCTACAGCGTTTTTCGCGCTCGCCCGTGATCAGTCAAAATCCGCAACCAAGCGGTGGATCCGGCCTTCAACGCAGCCGACAAGGACGTGCTCGGGGCGTCCGACAACATGAAAGTGTCGTTCATCGGTGTACCCGTTCGCGTCGATGCGAACGTCGTGGGCACGCCGACCATCGACCGCATCCTGGACAACAAATCAAGTTCCCTCCTCGATTACGACCTCCGCCTCCTCACCACAATCGCCAATCTGGTTGGGCAGACAGTGAAGCTGCATCGCATGTTCCTGGCAGCGGGAGCGTCAATCGGCAGAAACGACTTTGACTGCTGCCACGGACAGTGTTTTTTCGCGGCGCCGTGGAAGAGCGGACCGGGCAACAAGGTGCCGCAACTGGGCCGATGATGCCAGACAGGCCGGCCACGCGGCCGACTGAGGCTGCTCCTTGGGCCGCCGCTACGGTCCCGTCCGTCGTCAGCGACCAGGCACCGCTGGCGCCTCCCAGCGCAGCCTCTTTAAAGGTACGAGTATGTCAAATCGCGAGCGTGTCATCGCGGCCGTGAAGAGATGGCTCGGTGCAGACAAAGGCGGCGCCTCCTTGGACTGACGCCGCGCCAGATTGGATACACGCTGAGGAAATACGGCATCAGATCAAGCGTCCTTGAAAGGCTGACCGAGGCAAATATCAGGGACAAATCAAGCGTTGGTGGTTGGCGGAGCCTTGGCCCGATGACGAGTGGATGCGGACTGAGCGTCGGGCCAATCCGACCCGGGAGGACAGCCCGCCCGACCTCGCGGGGTCAATGTGCTGACAACGGCGGTGTGAATGCACTGTTGGTCGGCCATGTGCTCTAGACCATCAGTTCATCCCGGATTCCCTCTGCGACTGAAACGGAGAAAAACATGTCCGATGCAAAACTTCAGAGTGTGCTGTCGTCTCTTTCGCAAGTGGCGAGACAGTTAGATGCTCTGCCATCCGATACACAAGCGCCGGATTCAAGTTGGGTAAAACTAAACACGAATGAGAACCCCTTCCCGCTTCCGGCAATCATAATGCAAAGTGCGATTGCAGCTCTCGAACGGCAGTATCTATATCCAGAAGACGATAACATCAGCTTGAGGGAAGCAGCCGCGAATGCCTACAGCGTTTCCATGGATCAGGTGATCGCCGGCAACGGATCGTCTGAACTGCTTGGACTTGTCTACAGAGCATTCCTTACCCCGGGGGATAGCGTGGCGATGATGTCGCCAGGCTTTTCGTTCAACCGCAAACTTGCAACGTTGCAGGGTGCTCAATTTGTCGAAATCGAATTTAGCGAAGATCATTCCTTGCCGATGGAGCAATTGCTCTTCGGTCCTGCAAAGGACGCCAAGTTCATTCTGCTAGCCAATCCGAACAATCCGACTGGAACGTTCGTTCCGGTGGCCGATATCGAACGCCTGGTAGCGAAATCGGACCGCTTGATCGTGCTGGATGAGGCCTACGTCGACTTTGCACCCGAGAATGGTCTACGCCTCATCAATCGCTATTCGAACCTTCTGGTCTTAAGGACATTTTCGAAAAGCTATGCTGCCGCCGGCGTTCGCGTCGGTTTCGGTTTCGGTCATCCTGAAATTATCGGCAGGCTACGCAACATCCAGAACGTCTTCAACATGAATGTGATCGGGCAGGCGGTTGGTATCAGCGTCCTTGCGCACCGCGCCGCCTATGCAGACAACCACAGACACATCAGGCATGAACGACGGCGAGTGATGCTCGCGCTGTCGCAACTTGGATTTTCCGTAATCCCTTCCCACGCAAACTTCTTGCTTGCCCGCGTGCCAACGGGACAGGACGGCTCATGGTGGCAATCAGCCTTCGCAAGGCAAAAAATACTTGTTGCCGTCTTTCCAGATAAAGGTTTGGAAAATTACATCCGCGTCAGCATCGGTACAAAAGAGCAAATGGATGCGTTTCTTCGTGCCGCTAGTCGTATTATCAGAATATTGAATATGTCAACACCCCCGCATTAGGTTGCTAAGGCTCTGCTTTAGCATTTCGCAGGCAATAATCCGAGCGATTACACGGCGAGAAATCTTTAAATTGCTTGGAATACGCAAGCAACCTGACTTGTTGCGTCAAAAATGGAGACAATATCATGGATAAGGCCTTTCCTTCAGGCCTAGCTGTCGGAATCTTCGATCATCTGGACGAGGACGGCCCCGATATCGCCCGACAGTACGAAGATCGCCTGATGTTAGCGGAGGCGTGCGATCACCTTGGGTTCTATGCATATCATCTCGCAGAGCACCATTGTACCCCACATGGGAGAGGTCCCTCACCGAATCTGTTCTTGTCGAGCGTAGCCCAGCGAACCCGGCGCCTTCGTGTCGGCCCGTTGGTAATGCTGCTTGCCCTCTATCATCCGCTACGTGCGTTCGAAGAGATCTGTATGCTGGACCAATTGAGCGGTGGCAGGCTCGAACTTGGGATAGGGCGCGGCTCGCTCCCGATCGAATTGGGTTACTTCGGGATTGGCTCGGACGCGGCGCCAAACCACTATGCGGAAGCCAGCGAAATTCTTATCAATGCGCTGAAGGGCGGCACGCTATCCTATCAAGGTCGCCATTTTGAGTTGAACAGCGTTCCGCTGACGCTAAGAACTCATCAGCGTCCACATCCGCCGACTTGGATCGCCACCAATCGACCGGAATCGGCAGTCTGGGCCGCTGCGAATGGCGTGAACATCGCGTGCGTGGGACCTTCCTCTTCCGTTCGAAGAATCACTGATGCCTTCCGCGCCGGTCGAGAGCACACCAGTGAGGCGGACGACCAAACGCCATTTCTTGGATTGCTCCGCATGGTCGTGATTGGGCGTTCTGAAACAGATGCACGTTCACTCGCCGCACCTGCTTACGAACGGTGGCTAAAGAGCTTTAAATTCCTTTATGATCTCAATGGCATGCCGTCTCCACCAAACCTGCCGCTGACCTTCGATGCAGCAATCGAGAAGGAATTGTGCGTAGTAGGAACGGCAGCTTCTGCGGGACAAGCTCTTCTTGATCAGCTGGAAGCGGCAGGTGCAAACTACCTCCTTTGTCAACCGGCGTTTGGGAATCTGTCGTTAGATGCTTCCCTATATACCGCAACGGCGATTCAATCCGCAATTATGGCTCGAGTTGGCTAACCCCGGTTCGAACGTTCGCTCACCCAACAACGTGCCAAGCGGCATGCGGTCGCTAGCGACGACTAGGTGCGGGTTTCGGATGACCCATCAACCTGTTGGCACAGAGGCATGCGGCTCCTTCTCAAAGCGGCGTGTTGTTCATGGGCGAAAGCGACCGTGTATGCCGCATTTTCACCCCTCGGATAGGGCCTTCATGTCCTAGAAGTAGACCCACGATCGCCTGCCAGACTTGATCGGAGCGTTGGATACGTTCGGCCCGATCAGCTTATCGGCCCGATGTCCTTCGATCCGGCAAGCGCATCGAAAACATGTTGCTTGGCTTGGCGCACGCTCGCTTCCAGCGACGCTCCAAGAGCAAGCGAGGCGGCGACTGCGCTGGCCATCATGCAACCCGTTCCGCGCATCCCACGCGGCAAGCGGGGCGCCTCGAACCGAACTGCAGGTTGGTTCGGCTGCAAAAGCACGTCGACGCAACGGGTTCCTTGTGCATGGCCGCCCTTGACGAGTACGGCGGTCCTCACCGTCCTCGATAGCTCTTCAGCCTGACGACAAGCCCCTTCTTCGTCCGCGGCCGGTGACGAGCCGGTAAACGCAGCCAGCTCGACCAGGTTAGGCGTTACAAGCCGGCAGATCGGCATCAGATCGTGGCGCAGCATATTAATGGCATCGTCCGCCAGCAGATTGCGTCCCGAGGTAGAGGCCAGGACCGGGTCGAGTACCACAGGCACTTGGCAGTTGACCAAAACAGCGCCGACTGCCTCAACAGCCGCCGATGTCCCAATCATGCCTATCTTGACGGCCGCGACAGCGTTGGCAGCGAACGCGGCGCGCATCTGAGCGGCGACAAGCTCCGACGGCACAAGCTTGACGTGCTCGACAGCCGAGTGCGTCTGGACTGTCACGGCGGTGATGGCAAGACAACTGCGCAGCCCGAAGGCGGAAACCGTTTCTATATCGCGGGCAATTCCAGCTCCACCGCTGGAGTCCGACCCGCCAACGACAAGCACATGGGGTTCTCGCCTCAGCGCCATCGCTCCGTCTTTTCGATCCATTCTCGTGTGCGCCCTTCGGGATCGGCATTCAGCGTGATGTCGGTGACCACCGCCGCGCTGTCGGCGTCAGCCGCGAAAACTCCGTCGAGCCTGTCAGGGTTGAGACCGCCAATCGCGACCAATGGGATTGGCGCTACCCGATGCTTCCACTCTCTGATCCGTTCGAGCCCCTGCGGCGCCCATTTCATCTTCTTCAGGATGGTCGGGTAGATGGGCCCAAGCGCGATATAGTCAGGCTCGGCGGCCATCGCCGTGTCCAGTTCGACACCATCATGCGTGCTCAGTCCGAGCCTCACGCCGGCTACCCGAATCCGCGAACGGTCGGCGGTTTGCATATCCTCCTGACCGAGATGAACGAAGTCGCAGCCTTCCTCGATGGCCAGTTGCCAGTAATCATTGATGATGAGCTGGCACCCGTATCGAGCGCACAAGGCCTTCGCTGTGCGGATCTCAGCGCGCAATCCGGCTTCGCCCATGGTCTTGATGCGAAGCTGCACCAGCTTGACGCCGAGCGGCACCAGCCGATCGATCCAGGCTGCACTTTCGACGATCAGATAGAAGGGATCGAGCTTCATGAAAAAACTGCCCTGCCGAATGTCGGTGTCGATGGCACGGCGACGTCACGCGGTTCAAGCATTCCCGAAATGAAGGCTTCGCGACCGGCGGCGACCGCCTTGCCGAACGCACGGGCCATGCCGACCGGATCGGCCGCCTTGGCGACCGCCGTATTCAGGAGCACGGCGTCAAAGCCGAGTTCCATGACGGTGGCCGCGTGCGACGGCCGTCCGAGCCCCGCATCCACGATCAGCGGGACGCCAGGGAGATGGCCGCGCATCGAACGCAGTGTCATCACGTTGACCGGCCCGAGGGCGGAACCGATTGGTGCGCACCACGGCATCAAGACCTTGCAGCCCCCCTCCAGCAGCCGCTCGGCGACGACAAGGTCATCGGTGGTATAGGGGAATACATCAAAACCGTCCTCGCACAGGATGCGGGCGGCTTCGACCAGGCCGAACACGTCCGGTTGCAGCGTGTCGTGGTTGCCGATCACTTCGAGCTTGATCCAGCTCGTGCCGAAGACGTCGCGCGCCATTTTCGCAGTGGTCACCGCTTCCTTGACGGAATGACAGCCAGCAGTATTGGGCAGGATTCTGACGCCCAGCGAGCGGATCAACGACCAGAATTTCTCGCCGGCCCGACCGCCTGCCGTCTCACGGCGCAGCGAGACGGTCACCACCGACGTGCCCGATGCCTTGACCGCATCGGCAAGGATGGCCGGCGAAGGATATTGCGCGGTGCCGAGAAGCAGGCGGGAAGGAAGCGTCGTCCCGAGAAGCTCGAACATGCTAGCCTCCCTGCATCGGCGAAAGGATTTCGATCCGATCGCCGTCGCTCAACCGGAATTCCGCCCGGTTGGCTTTGTGCACGAGGTCGCTGTTGACGGCGGTCGCCAGCCAATCGCCCTCATAGTCGAGCGCGGCAAGCAGCTCGGCCAGGGTGTTGGCGGCAACCTCATGCGCTTCGCCGTTGACCAACAGTTTCATGAGCTAGCTCCTTAGTTCCGTCATGATTGAAAACCAGGTCGGCCGCCTGGCGCGCCATGGCGGGCGCGAGAAGAAAGCCATGGCGATAAAGCCCGTTGATCGCGACGGTGCTTCCACATGCCTCGACACGCGGCAGGTTGTCTGGAAAGGCCGGGCGAATGCCGACGCCGGTCTCAATGATGTCAGCTTCGCCGAATGCCGGATGGAGGGCATAGGCGGCCCCCAAAAGCTCCATCATTGAACGAGCCGTGACAGGTCCAGTGGACTGGCTCTCGATCATCGTCGCGCCGATCATGAAACGGTGGTCGGTGCGTGGCACCATATAGAGCGGAAAGCGCGGATGAAGCAGGCGGACCGGGCGCGACAGCGAGACATCAGGCGTACGCAGGATCAGCATCTCGCCACGAACGCCACGCAGCCTTCCATCGACGGCGGACATTCCCGTGCAGTCGATTTGACGACCGAACCCGGAAACAGCCGGGGCATCGGCGCAGAAGTGGAATTCGACTCCCATCGCCGCCAGCCTGTCATGAAGTGCCGCCATCGCCTGGCGCGGGTCGAGATGGGCTTCGTCGGAGAAGAGCAGTCCGCGGCGGAAGCGGCCGGCGAGGTCAGGCTCGAGCAACGCGATTTCATCCTCATCGACGCGCCGATGACCCGACGTGCGGCTGGCGAACCGGTCGAGTTCGCCCGCATCGCGCGGCGCGGCCACGACCAGTGTTCCGGCCCGCGTCACCTGCCCGGGCGTTGCCGCCTCCCACCAGTCGGCGGCATCGCGTCCGAGATCCAGCACCGGTTGCTCGGCGCTTTCGCGCTCGCACCATGGCGCCAGCATGCCGCCGGCGAACCACGACGCATCGCCGCCGAGGCCATGTCTTGTCTCAGCAACTGTCACCGCCGCGCCGCGCGTGGCGAGTTCGAAGGCGACGGTGAGGCCGGCGACGCCGGCCCCTTTGACCAGCACCCTCATGACCGCTCATGCGCCTCCGGCACCAGCGGTGTGCCGGTCTCGTCCGCCGGCACGTAGAGATCGCCGCCCTCGCGGTATTTCGCCGCCATCGCCGCCATGCCTTCCTTCTGTGCCTCGGCGCGGATGTCGTGGGAAATGCGCATGGAGCAGAATTTCGGCCCGCACATCGAGCAGAAATGTGCCAGCTTGTGCGCCTCCTTGGGCAAGGTCTGGTCGTGGAAGGATCGCGCGGTTTCGGGATCGAGCGACAGGTTGAATTGGTCCTCCCAGCGGAATTCGAAGCGCGCGCGGGAAAGGGCATCATCCCTGACTTTCGCCGCCGGATGCCCCTTAGCCAGGTCGGCGGCATGAGCGGCTATCTTGTAGGTGATCACGCCAATCTTGACGTCGTTGCGATCGGGAAGGCCGAGATGCTCCTTGGGCGTGACGTAGCAGAGCATGGCGGTGCCGAACCAGCCGATCATGGCGGCGCCGATACCTGAGGTGATGTGGTCATAGCCCGGCGCGATGTCGGTCGTCAGCGGTCCTAGCGTATAGAACGGGGCCTCGCCGCAGACAGCGAGCTGCTTCTCCATGTTCTGCTTGATCTTGTGCATTGGCACGTGGCCGGGCCCCTCGATCATCACCTGGCAATCCTTGGCCCAGGCAATCTGCGTCAGCTCGCCGAGCGTCTCCAACTCGGCGAATTGCGCCGCGTCGTTGGCATCGGCGATGGAGCCCGGGCGAAGGCCGTCGCCGAGCGAAAAGGACACGTCATAGGCGCGGCAGATGTCGCAGATTTCGGCGAAATGCTCGTAAAGGAAGCTTTCCCGGTGATGGTGCAGGCACCATTTGGCCATGATCGAGCCGCCGCGCGAGACGATGCCCGTGACCCGGTCAACGGTCAGCGGGATGTAGTGCAGCCGCACGCCGGCATGGATGGTGAAATAATCGACGCCCTGTTCGGCCTGTTCGATCAGCGTGTCTCGGTAGACCTCCCAGCTCAGATCCTCGGCAATGCCGTTGACCTTTTCGAGCGCCTGATAAAGCGGCACCGTGCCGATCGGCACCGGTGCATTGCGCACGATCCAGTCGCGGATGTTGTGGATGTTGCGGCCGGTCGACAGGTCCATCACTGTGTCGGCTCCCCAGCGGATCGCCCAGACCATTTTTTCCACTTCCTCGGCCATCGAGGAGGTGACCGCCGAGTTTCCGATATTGGCGTTGATCTTCACCAGGAAATTGCGGCCGATGACCATCGGTTCGCTCTCTGGGTGGTTGATGTTGGCGGGAATGATCGCCCGCCCGCGCGCCACCTCGTCGCGCACGAATTCCGGCGTGACGAAGTCGGGGATCTCGGCGCCTAAGGCCTCGCCGTCGCGCTCAAGTTTGCCACGCAGGATCTCGCGGCCGAGGTTCTCGCGGATGGCGACGAACTCCATTTCGGGCGTGATGATGCCGGCGCGCGCATAGGCAAGCTGGGTCACCGCCTTGCCCTGCTTGGCCTTGAGCGGCCGGTTGCGAATGGGAAATTCCGGCGTCAGGCGCTCGCCTGCGGCGAATCCATTGTCTTCCGGCCGGACATGGCGGCCGTCATAGGCTTCGACATCGCCACGCGCCGTAATCCATTCATGGCGAAGCCGGGCGAGGCCTTTTTCGATGCTGGTTTCGACTGTCGGGTCGGTATAGGGGCCTGATGGATCGTAGACGATGACGGGCGGTTCGCCCGCCGTCGGATGGACGGAGATTTCGCGCATCGGCACTTTGATGTGCGGATAGAGGACGCCGGACTTGTGGATTTTCCGTGAGGCAGGTAGCGGTCCCGTCGAGACGGCTGGGGTGAGGGCATTCATCTTGAGGCTCCTTTGCTCATGCATTGGAGACCCAGTTCTGTGCCGGAAGGATGAAAAGACGCTTTGGTCGACCTGCCGCAACAGGACCTCGGGCGTAAACTCCCGCCAAGCGCTTACACCGTCCCTACGCCAGTATGAACTGGATCAGGTTCAACGGGTCACTGCGCCGCGAAAGCCAGCAGTATCTCAGCCCCTTGCCGGGACTCCCCTGGTGAATGCGTCGAATTGAACGGGCCGGCGCTGTTTTGTCAAGTGCATTCGGCCCGCGGCGATGATCGGCGACCAATCAAATCCAGCGGAAAAGCATGGTAGTATCGAGAGCAAGTCACGCCCAGACGAGCGGTGAAGCGCCCCCAATAAGGCGAGCCCTCATGCGGATTCGGTCCCTTTTCCAGCACGGTGTTTTCGGGGCTTTCCGGAACGACGCTGCTGCCGCCCAGTTGGGTGAGATTGCTATAGATGTCTGTCTTGCGCGTCGTCGGCAATCCTTCCCCTTCGGCTAGACGCCCCGTTTGTTTCCCCAGAGCAGAACATGAAGCTGCGGCAGTACACGCGCCTCGAACCACCTGTCACGGGTCACCTTTTCAACCAGCCATTCCATGCGCCTCATCACACCGGCCATGTCGATGAACGCGTCTTCGTCGCCGGGACGCGGCGGCGTGTGATTGCCGGGCTGCAGATAGACGGGTAATTGCGGGTAGCGCGCCGCGGCGTCTTTGGCATAGGCATAGTCATCATCGTCGAAGACAACGAGCTTGAGCGCCATCTGCGGCTTATACTGCGCCGCCTCTAAGCAGGCGTCGAACGCGGCCCAATCTGTCGTCATTTCGCTTGAGGGCGGCTTGGGGCTTAGTACCAGCACGTCGAGATCCGCGAACCATTGCTTAGACACCGAGCCTTGGGTTTCCAATGCAAAACGGTAGCCCTCACCATGCCCGCGGTCGATCAACTGGCTAAGCGGCTGGATGGCCGGATTGCCGCCCGACAGCGATACCATCACGGGCTGACCGCCGGAAAGCGCAATGACCTTTTGCCAAACCGCGTCGGGAGACATCATCTCCCAATCATGGCGGAAGCGACGGTCCACCGCATGCAGGCTGTCGCACCAGGAACAGCGATAATCGCACCCCCCGGTTCTTACGAACACCGTCGGCAAGCCGATCAGCACGCCTTCGCCCTGAATGGTCGGCCCAAAAATCTCGCTCACCCGGATTCCGGGATGCAACGCGCAAGTCATGGTCGGTATTCCGCCCAGGTTTTCGGCGTCTCGCTCACCCGCACGGCGGAGGTTTCGGGTAGCCGCACCTTGCACCAGTCGTAGAAGTGCCTGGCCAGACATTCCGCTGTGGCATGGTCATGCCCCAGCACGTCGTTAAGATGCCGATGGTCGAACGTCCCATCGATGTAGTGCTTGAACGCCGCCAGATCTTGGTAGTCGCGCACAAAGCCGTGTTCGTCCAGTTCGCCACCTGAAAGCTCCACTACGACGATGTAGTTGTGGCCGTGCAGACGTGCGCACTGATGATCTGGTGGCAAGGAGGTGAGCTGATGCGAGGCCGAGAAGTGGAACTCTTTGGTAATGCGGAACATCACGCGCTCCTTGTCTGGATAGCGTGGAGCCAGAAGTCTGCGTCCTCATAATCTGTCGGGTCGGTGATGCCGGCCAGATCGAATGCTTCGCGCCGTTCGACGCATGTCCCGCAGCGACCGCAATGACGTGCACCGCCCTTGTAGCAGGACCACGTCGCCTCGAACGGTGTGGCGTACTTTGCCCCCTCGCTGACGATGTCGGCCTTCGACATATTCACATACGGAGCGTACAGGCGGATATCGGCGTAGCCTGCGAGGGCATGGTTCTGCATCGTCTGAAAGGCGTCGATAAAAGCGGGCCGGCAATCGGGATAGATGAAATGATCTCCGCCGTGGACGGCAGTGGCCACCGCATCGGCCTTCTTCGCGGCGGCAACCCCGAAGGCGATGGCCAGCATGATGGCGTTCCTATTCGGCACCACCGTGATCCTCATGGAGTCTTCGGCATAGTGCCCGTCGGGCACGTCCACATTATCAGTCAGCGCCGAGCCGCTCAGGTTCCGGCCAACATCGCGGATATCGACGATCTGGTGCGGAACAGCCAGCCGCTTGGCGCAGATAGCGGCAAAGCCGAGTTCCTTTTTGTGCCTCTGGCCGTAATCGAACGAAAGCAGGCCAATGAGTTTCTGCTCGGTCGCCACCTTGTGAGCGAGCGAAACAGAGTCCAATCCGCCGGAGCAGATGACGAGGGCATTCATGGTTTGAATCCTTGTTTTGACCGGGTAAGGCTGCGACCGGAGATTTCTCTGCGTTCCCACTACTCCACGGAGCCGGTTTTGTGAATGGGGTGGACGCGATTGAGCGCACGTACCTTGTTGTCAGCGTCCCCAAGATGACTTGCACGCGACTTGTCGCGTATCTTCGACCGCTGGGGTGCTGACGCCGGCACTGCGTATATAGGCGTATAGATAATGCAGAAATCACTGCCGTGGCGCAGCAGCATTCCCGACACACCTTCGGCTTGTCCGGTTTGCCCCAGAACTTGACGTCCCGAGTTTCGGCGCTAACGCAAGGGTCGACCGGCAGTCCCAGGGAAAGGCTTCTGCCGCGTGCTTTGCCGTTTTCTGGTCTGCGCATAGATCGCCTCGAGCCGCCCGCGCTTCGTCATTGGTCAGAGCCGGGAATTCCTTTCCGAGGGCGCGGCTCGATAGGAGCCACCATTCTGGTTAAGGAAACGGAAGAGCAGATCGATCAGCCGCTTGGGCGTGTCGATAAAGGCATTCACCTGTTGCCGGAATTGATCGTAGCGCTGCAGAAAAGCTGTTTCGTAAGGAAGGTACCGTTCGATCGTCCGCCGAAGGCAGGCATAAAGAAATTCGGCGTGCGGGGTTGCATCGAAGTATCGGTAGAAATCCCCGGTGTCATTCAGCACCCGGACGTTGAATTGCGGCGTCGGTTCCCATTCGACCAATGGCAGAAGGCGCTTCGAATTGCTCTCCAGCACGCGCCTGTACTCGTCGATCTGGTCCAGGATCGCGGCCGAGACGGGAAACACCACTCCCGGCGATTGAAGCGGTGCATGGCAAGGAGGTGGTGGATCAGGTAGCGGTGAATGCGGCCGTTTCCGTCCTCGAACGGATGGATGTAGACAAAGCCGAAGGCGAAGATTGCGGCGGCGACGACTGCATCAAGGTTTTGCGCTGGGCCTTGATCGAACGCAATTCCAGAAACAACTTTCTGAAGGCGTCGCAAGGCAAGACATTGTCGGCGCTGATCGTCGCCCCAACTGATCCAAGCATCGGTTCCTGCTTGGGTCCAGCGCCCTAGGCGACGCCATGGTCGGCGAGCGCTCTGGCTGACCTTAATCCATTACCCAAGAATCACAGGGTTCCATTGCGCTGATCGAGACGGCTTTCTAGCCTTATCCATGCCATGGATGCGTTCCATCCAAACAACCAAGTTTACGGACCTGTCATGATGCTGCATAGCGAAATACCGGGAGGCACCGATCGATCACTCCACTTCCTTGATCATTAGATGAGCGCGCCAAAAGATACCATTAGAAGGAGAACTGTGGATGCCCCTGTGCCAGTGGATGCCCTGCTGTTCGGCGGAACTCTGAGGGGTCCTTACGCCACACCGTGTTGTAGAGACCGCATACCTGAACAGCAGGTGCCTGAGAACGATGGCGCTTGCAGTAGAAAGTACTAGCCCATTGCAACATTACCCCACCCTGCCTGTCCACTAGCAAAGCGAAATCATGAAATTCGGGTCAAGCGGCGTTCGAGGTTTGGCTTCGGAATTGGTCGGCAAGGCCAGCGGACTTTATACCGAAGCTTTCGCTTGGCGTTTGATTTCCAGCCGGGTTCAGCCGAATAGTTCGGTCTTCATAGGCCGCGACCTACGTGACAGCAGTCAGGCGATAGCCAACAATTGCATGGCGGCGTTGGCCGCAAATGGTTTCCAGCCGATCGATTGCGGCACCATACCCACGCCTGCCCTGGCACTATATGCATGCAAACACGGCGCGGCGGCTCTTATGGTCACCGGGTCGCACATTCCAGCCGATCGCAATGGCATCAAATTCTATGGCCCGAATGGTGAAATCAGCAAGGCGGATGAGGCCGCGATTACGCGCTTTGTAGCCGAAAGATCAAATGCGTATTGCTTACCACCAGCTTGTCCGGGAACGACGTGGCCTATGCACCGTGAAGAAGCGATCGCCTCTTATCGAGAGCGCGCCCATGACATGCTGGAGCCGGGCTCACTTTCCGGCATGAGACTTGGTGTCTATCAGCACAGTTCGGTCGCGGCGGAACTGTTGATACAGGTTCTTCAATCGCTCGGTGCCAGCGTGGTCGCCATCGGGAAAACCGGGACCTTCGTACCTGTCGATACCGAAGCCGTAGACACAGCAACAATTGCAAAATTGAAGAAGTGGGTCCGCGAATTCGGTCTCGATGCCATCGTGTCGACCGATGCGGACGCTGATCGGCCACTCATCGCTGATGAAAATGGCGATCTTCTTCGCGGCGACCTGGTTGGGCTTGCAACGGCTCTTTTCCTGAAGGCAGACACGATCGTGACGCCAGTGACCTCCAATTCGGGAATTTCGAAGGCCTTTGGTTTCGCGGTCCAGAGGACGAAAGTCGGGTCTCCATTTGTCATTGAAGCAATGGAAGCATTACACGGCGCCGGCGGCGTCATCGTCGGCTTTGAGGCCAATGGTGGTGTTCTGCTGGGCTCGGATTGTGTGGTGAATGGGAAGACATTGACTGCACTGCCGACGCGGGACTCATTCCTCCCGATTATGGCCGTCCTCAGTACCATGGCGTCGACAAAAAAGAAGCTGTCGCGACTGCGCGGGCTTTGGAATCTTCCTGTGTGCGCCAGTGACCGGCTTCAGAACTTCCCCGCGGAAAGTTCGCGCAGATTGATGGATCATCTCGCAAGCCGGAACGCACTGCAGCACTTTCTTGCCTCGTTCGGGACCGTCGCCGAAATTGACGAAACCGATGGCCTCAGGGCGCGGATGCTTTCAGGTGAGATCATACATCTGCGGCCTTCCGGCAATGCCCCGGAACTGCGCTGCTACTCGGAAGCTTCGACCGAGAGCAGGGCCATGGCGATCGTCGCCTCGACGCTGCAAGGGGCCCATGCGTTCGCGCTTACAGACGAGATAGAGGACCTTTGATGAAAGTGGTTCCGGTCATCATCAGCGGTGGAGCTGGTTCGCGGCTCTGGCCCGCCTCAAGGCAATCGCACCCCAAACCTTTCCTCAAGGTGGCGGATGGACTTTCGCTCATCCAGCACACCGTGTTGCGCGCCGCTTCGATGCAGCATGTCGTGGAGCTTGTTACCGTGACGTCCACGGGGCACCTCTTCCTTACGAAAGACGTTTTCGACGAGCTGGATTCCGTTGTTTTGCCACGCACCTTTCTGCTTGAGCCTGAGGGTCGGGATACCGCCGCCGCCGTCGCTGCGGCAACCGTCCATGCCAAGGCAACACAGGGTCCCGATGCTGTTCTGTGTGTTTTTCCCGCCGACCATATGATTGGTGATCTGCCCGCATTTCAAACCGCCATGAACCGGGCAATCGAACAGGCGCAGCAGGGGCGTATTGCAACCTTGGGCATAACCCCGGATAGGCCAGACACCGCATTCGGCTACATCGAGGCCGACGGTGAGAAAGTTGTCCGGTTCGTCGAGAAACCGAACGCCGAGACTGCCAAATCTTATGTCGCGTCCAAACGTTTCTTCTGGAACGCCGGCATCTTCTGCTTCAAGGCGCAGGTCATGCTCGACGAAATGGCTGCGCATTGCCCGCAGGTGATCGATGCCGTTCTCGATAGCTATGATAACGCTCGCGTCAGCCACGGCGAACATGTTGCCAGCGTCGAACTCTCATCTGAGCACTTCGCCATGGCGCCGCGTATTTCACTCGACCATGCGGTGATGGAAAAAACCCACAATCTCGCTGTCGTTCCCTGCGAAATAGGGTGGAACGACATTGGATCTTGGAACGCAATGGCCGAACTGGTCGCCGCTGACGGGAGCGGCAACAGGATTCGCGGCGATGTCCATGTGGTCGACACCGTGGGCAGTTACATAAGCTCGGACAAACGCGTCATCGGCACCGTCGGCATCAGCGACCTGGTGATCGTGGATTCCCCCGATGCATTGCTTGTTGCATCCCGCGATCGCGTCCAGGACGTCAAGAAACTCTTCGAGGGCCTCAAGGCTGCGGGACATGAAGCGCACTTGCTTCACAGTACCGTGCACCGGCCCTGGGGCACCTACACGGTTCTGGAGGAAAGCGAGCGCTTCAAGATCAAGCGCATCGAGGTGAAGCCGGGCGGACGCTTGAGCCTGCAGATGCACCATCACCGCTCCGAGCACTGGGTCGTGGTCAGCGGCACTGCGAAAATAGTCAACGGCGACCAGGAGCTACTCCTGACCACTAATCAATCCACCTATATCCCTTGCGGCCACAAACACCGGCTCGAAAACCCCGGCAATATCGGACTGGTGATGATCGAGGTCCAAAGCGGCGAGTATCTCGGCGAAGATGACATCGTGCGGCTTGAGGACGTATACGGTCGAACCTGACAGTCCCACGTCACATGCCCTGCGGTGGCTGGCAGACCGAACCTGCGTCGGCATGTGGGCTGTCAGGCGACCGGCGGCTAGGCAAGGCAAACCAGAACAGGTTTTATGAGTATGGCTAGTGAGCGATGTCGCAACGACAGGCTGGCCGAATTGTTGAGACGGCAGTTTTCCGGCGAGATTGTCAGACGACACTTGGGCATCCGATGTAACGGCATGCGCTGCTACAGCCGCTCGAGTTGCGGAAGGTGATCGGCAATATCAGTCGATCAGGTGCGCGATAAGGTTCGTTGCCATGTACGGCAGGCGCGACATGAGCGGCCTGGCACTCTGACGGGGTAGGCCAGCATGCGCCGGGCCTGACTGGCGGGGGCTCGGAAGAGAAACGCGGCACCGGCTGAGGAAGGTAATACGCTCCTGCGCGCCGGTGACGGACCGGGGCCATTAGGCGTAGGCGCATCGCTATCGCCATGCCACGTGGACAATCCTATTCGGGCTGGGCAGATGGACGGTAATTCCAGCTTTCGACGGCGTTGACTTCGTCGATGCAGACCGGCCCCGATGCACCGCAGTCCTCGCATTTCATCACAACGCGCGCCTCGTCCGTCTCATATGGCCTAACCTCGCAGCTTGTGCAGAACGGGCAAGGGATCGCTTTCATCGTGACGAATCTTCCTGATGGCCTCGGGTGGTTCCGCCGAAATCTTTCGTCTAAGCGCTCGACTTCGCAAGCGCTGATCGTTGTGCCGTAGTTCGGCGCCACCATCGGGTAGGGATATTTTGTCCACATGCCCTCGTACCATCAACGCGGCTAGCCGGTTCTCTCTATCCACAGATCTGGCCTCTCGTGCGGGCCAAGGTTACATCCGTGTCGCCCAGCATGAAGCCGATCTTCCGCAGAGCGAATCGATTCCGTAGAAATAAGAATTCTGCCACCGCCCCGCCGCCGTAAGGGCTTTGATATACCCTTGGGATTTTGATCCGACCTGGCAGGCGGCGGGTAATCTTCAGAGGCCGACGTCAGGCAGCGTTCGGGATACCCGAGATTTCATCGAAGATCCTCTCAGCCAAGCCAAGCGCCCGAGCGATCCGATCGCGATAGCCCTTGTCGAAACAATGGCCAGATTCGATCAGCCCGACCTCCTCGACTGTCAGACCGCTGGTCACGGCAATGTCCTCGGTCGAATAGCCAAGATGTTCCCGATATGCCTGAATTACGGGTTTTCCGTTTGAGATTGCGGTAAGCACTGCCTCGGGCAGCGCGAAAGGCGTTGCGGTCATTTTGCCTCCAAATGCAGAGAACGGCCATTCGATGACTCGAAACAAGCGGCGGCCGATGTTGAAATAGGATGCCGAAACAGCCCGAGCCGGCGGCATCCAAAAATGCGATCACTCTCGAACGTGTGAGAGGCGCTACGCTAATATGGCGGCCGCCGCCGTTTAGATCAAGAACCTTGGCTCGCTTTACGAGGATTGCTCCAGTGGCCACAATTCGACGACACAGTGCGCAGCGCCGTCATCACGCTCACATCGATGATTGCGCGGCCGCTTTAACGCGCCGTCGGCTTGCGGCGCGATTGAGGAGCCGCGATCTGGCGGTCGGGCACTAGGCGCACCAGCTCGCGGACCAGCGTCAAAGTATCTGCGGGGACTGTCTAGCGATGCTTGCCGGCGGCGTTCATCTTGAGCTTTAATACCGTGTGGTCCCCTCCCGCCCATGCAGGAGGCCGGTGCCCATCGGACAAGACGCTGAGGGACCAACATCTCTCTGTTTCAGCCCGACTGTTGGCTGTCAGATCTGCGACACCGGAGTAGGGCTGCGCTTTGCTGCGAATTCCTTCAACCTATTGAATGATGACCAGAAAATCCCCGGAGGTTCCTTCTGCTCAGTTGGCACGACTTTTGATGCTTCTCGAGAGGCGACAGGAGATACCGACTGGCGTTCATCGTGGGTGATATCGCGCAATGCAACGAAGGAAGACAATATGTCAGGTCCGCGTCAGAATCGATTTTATTCAAAGAGGATTGCCGCCTTTAGCGCAAGGCGTTCACGAACCGCATATCAACAATGGCTTCCGTGCAAAACGCAGGGAGATCACTTGTGAAAATCCTATTCACTACGGTGGCTGTCGCGTTGCCGGCCATCGCTTTTGCTGCGCAAACGATCCCCGTATACCTCAGAGAAACAGCACGGGCCACCTTCAAGCCTCTCCCATCCATCACGCCGACAGTCGCCAACAACCCGATCACACCGGAGAAGATAGCCCTGGGCAAGGCAATGTTCTTCGATCCACGCGTCTCGGCGTCAGGCGTCTTGTCGTGCAATTCGTGCCACAACTTGGCCACCGGGGGCGACGACAATCAAGAAAGCTCGATCGGCCATGGTTGGCAGAAGGGACCGCGCAACGCGCCGACGGTACTGAACGCTGTCTTCAACATAGCGCAGTTCTGGGATGGTCGTGCTGAAGACCTGAAGGTTCAGGCCAAGGCACCGATCCAAGCCGCTGTCGAAATGGCCAACACACCAGGTCAACTCATCGCCACGCTCAAGTCGATGCCGCAATATGTCGAGTGGTTCAATTCAGCTTTCCCGGGCGAAGCCGATCGCGTCACCTTCGAAAACGTCGCCAAGGCAATCGAAGCCTTTGAGGCGACACTGGTCACACCGGCGCCCTTCGATGCCTTCCTCAACGGCGATGACGCCGCTATGACTTCCGAACAGAAACAGGGCCTGACGCTTTTCATGGACAAAGGCTGCTCGTCCTGCCACGGCGGTATCAACGTGGGTGGGGAGGGCTATTCCCCATTCGGCCTCGTTGAAAAGCCCAACACCGATGTCCTGCCGGAAAACGACAAAGGCCGATTTGCCGTGACCCATGAAGCCGACGATTCCTATGTTTTCCGCGTGGCGCCGTTGCGCAACGTAGCACTCACCGCGCCATACTTTCATTCGGGCAAGGTTTGGGATCTGAAACAGGCCGTCGCCATTATGGGGATCACCCAGCTCGGCCAAGAATTGACGGAAAAAGAAGTCGACCTGCTCGTTGCCTTCCTTAATTCGCTGACCGGAAAAGTACCGGAGGTCGCCTATCCCGTCTTACCCGCCGAAACGCCGACAACGCCTCGACCTGTATTGCATATCCTCCCGCAATGATTGGCCGGAGCTGGCTAGTGAAGGTCGCAATCACGAATGATTGCGCCCTTCACTGGGACGAGACGATCATGACTTCCGGTGAGGCCTATCCAACTGGAAAGCTAGGGGGACTTTCATTTCCGAATTCAATTGAAACGCTAAATGAAAACCTGACCCGTCGACGCCCACTTGCGTCACGACAGCATGACCCGCCTTGCCGGCCACGTCGATCAGACGCTCCGACTAGCCGACTGTGTCGTGATGTGTCGTTACATGTACCCCCTACCCCCGCTTTAGATTCGCTGACAAGCTCGCAACCACCTGATCGAGCCATCGCGGACAATATTCCGCGAGCCGCTGGCGTCCGCCCAGCAGAAACCGGATGCCTTCAGATCCACCCCTTCAAAACGTGCTCGATGGCGTTGCGACGCGCGAGCCGCTGTTCCAGCTCTGCAAACGCATCGATATGAAAACAAAGCTGCGGTCAGCCAGCGACGTGGCCCGAGCATTTGTCAATGCACACCGCAAGTGCCGCTTGCTCTCGGACTATCTCATCCATATAGCTCGGCGCAACAGAGGAAGCGCCAGTTGTTCAGTCATCGTCAGCCGCGACCTCCTGTGCAATTCGTTCTAACAAGGAAGAAACTATGAGGCGGCAGACCCGACCGTTCACTGTGGAGGTCAAACAAAAGCGCAATTATCAAAAACGGGGCCATTCCATCTGGAGCGATGTCGATCTCTCCGCGGCTATAGCCGACACAACAAGGGAGCTCAAAGATATGGATCTGCCAAATCGTCGGCTGATTGACTCTAATGTCATAGCCCTTGATGCTGAACACGCGCACAAACCGCGAGCGGAGTATCTCATGGCAAATCCCCTAGACGCTGAATCAGTAGAAGCTGCAACCGAACACGCTCCCAAAGGAAGGACGCCTGAAACGAAGAAGAAAACCCCACCTTCGCGGAAGGCCAAGACTGAGCCTGGTCGCAAGAATGGCGCCAATACGGCGTCCCCGGCGGAAGCAACAGCAACAGCAGCGGCCGTGCGGAGCGCCCGGAAGGTCTACTCCGGAAAAGAGCGCGCCCAAATGCTCGCTCAGGTCGAGACGTCGATCAGCGGCGGCACCACTCTCAAGAGCGCCGTAAAGCAGGCGGGTATATCGGAACAGACCTATTATCACTGGAAGAAGGCCGCGGCGCCTAGATCCGATGGTGACGATCTGAAGGACTTGGTCGCCCTCGAGAAAGAAAACAAGCGATTGAAGAGCCTGCTCGCGGAACGCCTACGCACAGAGAACGCGGAACTGAAGAGGAAGCTAGGGCTGCAATAAGGCTTCAGAAGATGCCGCCATTCGACCGGCGGTCATGGGCGGCCGGTCGAACCCGAGGGACGCTCGCGCATGTGTCGGCGACAAACCAAGGTCCGGAAACAATGGGCGGATTAAGGGCACCGCCGTGCCGTCGGACTAAAGATCAATCCTTATGATGATCACGCCTTCAACCGCCACCAAAGGTTTGCCCGTAGATCGCCTCGATCCGCCGTGCCTTGTCATTGGTCAGCGCGGCGAATTCCTTATTGCAAGCACGGTTCGACAGGTGGCGAGCACGCCCCTGTGCTCGTTGATCTGGTCCAGTGTCGCGGCCGAGACAGGAAAAACCACTCCCGGCGGATTGAAGCGGTACATGGCAAGCACGTGTCAATCAGGGATCGGTGAATGCGGCCGAAGGCAAGGATGACAGCATCAAGGTTTTACGCTTGGCCTTGATCGAAGGCCACCATTCCATCGATGGCCGCGGCGGATTGTCAGGGCGAAGTCAATGGGACGCGGATGCTGTGGGATTATAGCCCACCCATGCACAGGTACTTCATTTCGAGATAATCCTCGAGGCCGTGGCGCGACCCCTCACGACCGATCCCTGATTGCTTCATTCCGCCAAAGGGTGCGGCCTCGGATGACATGCGTCCCGTATTGATGCCGACCATTCCGTATTCGAGGGCTTCAGCCACGCGCCACACGCGCTTTAGATTGGAAGCGTAGAAGTAGGCTGCAAGACCGTAAATCGTGTCATTCGCCTCGCGCACCACCTGGTCGGGATCGTTGAAGCGGATTATGGGAGCCAGCGGTCCGAAGGTTTCTTCCTGAGCGACCCGCATTGTCCTTTCGACGTCGGTGATCACCGTGGGCTCGAAGAAGGTTCCCGATTCGCCGATACGGTTGCCACCGCAACGGATCTTCCCACCCTGCCGCACAGCATCGCGAATATGATCTTCAATCTTTGCAAGCGCGCACTTATCGATCAGGGGACCGATCGCAACTTCTGGCTCGAAACCGTCACCGACGCGCAATGCACTGACGCGCTTGGTGAATTTGTCGCAGAATTCATTATACACGCTGGACTGTACGTAAAGCCGATTGGCTGAAACGCAGGTCTGGCCTGCATTCCGAAACTTTGCCTGTAGCGCACCATCGACGGCAGCGTCGACGTCTGCATCATCAAAAACAATGAAAGGAGCGTTACCACCAAGTTCGAAGCTGGTTCTTTTGATCTGATCCGAACACTCCCTCATGAGCAGCCGCCCGACCTCGGTCGACCCAGTGAAGCTGATCTTGCGGACCTTCGGGTTCGAGCAAAGTTCACGCCCAACCGCATCGCCTTCCGATGCGTAGATCAAGTTTAGAACGCCATCGGGAAAACCTGCCATCCGGGCAAGCGTGAACATAGCACCCGCGACAAGCGGTGTTTGCTCCGCGGGTTTCAGAACAATCGCGCAGCCGGCGGCAAGCGCAGGCGAAATCTTGCGAGCCACCATCGAGGCGGGAAAATTCCAAGGAGTAATGGCGCCGACAACACCGATCGGCTGTTTGATTACCAGCATACGCCTGTCGTTAGAAGGCGGCGAAATCGTCTCGCCATAGATGCGATTGGCCTCCTCGGCATACCATTGGAGGTAGGCTGCGGCATGGGCGATTTCAGACTTCGCCTCTGCAAGCGGCTTACCCATTTCAGCCGTCAAAATGGCTGCAAGGTCCTCGCTGTGGTCGAGGATCAGTTGGTGCCATTCCCATAAGATGTCGGAGCGCTCGCGCGCGGTGAGCGCCGCCCAATGTTCCTGCGCAGCTTCAGCCTTATCGATTGCCTTGGAAACGTCCCGGACATCCATATCTGGAAGCTCAGCCAACAGCTCGCCCGTTGAGGGATTGAACACCGAAAAACGCCTCGTGGATTGCTCCGCCTTCCGACCAGGCACACCGGCCAGATCGTCAAATAGCTCGGGATTTTTGAGACGCCTCGTCAGCGACTGTGTCACGGTCAAACCGTCGTCCCCCTTCATGGTTAAGTTACTAGCTTCGCAACGTACTAATAAGCACACCTTGTGCCAGATGATCGGACGAGATCGTTCCGGCCCTCCGTCATTGCAAGCGCAGCTTCCCGACTGATTAGCCCATAGCAATGACAGCCTCAATCACTAGTCGCGCTAAAGGCTTTCGCTCCATAACAGGCAAGCGCGCGGATAGAGCTCGTGAAGAGCTGGCATAGGCGGAGTCGATCATCGAAATCGCCGACGTTGGCAACAGCACTGCGGTATCATTCTTTGAGCGGCTTCCACGGCCGCTCATATCAGGCATATCGAAAACCGACCGCCATGGTCGATGTAGTGGCTTGAGCGCTGCTAAGTCTTGATAGTCGCGCACAAAGCCATGTTTGTTCAGTTCGCCACCCGAAAGCTCCACTGCGACGATGTAGTGTGGCCGTGTAGGCGCGCGCACTACAATATCACGCGAGCCCAAACCTTTTCCGACCGGCTCCGTCCCAAAAAAAGGGGGCGGCGTCGCTGCCGCCCTCTCGGTATCCGAAAGCTGATAGAGGCTAGATTAGAAATCCATGCCGCCCATGCCGCCCATGCCGCCGCCGCCCATGCCGCCAGGCATGCCGCCGCCGCCAGCCGATTCCTTCTTCGGAGCCTCCGCGATCATGGCTTCGGTGGTGACCAGCAGGCCGGCGACCGAGGCCGCGTCCTGGAGAGCCGTGCGCACGACCTTGACCGGATCGACGATGCCCATGGCGATCATGTCGCCATATTCGCCGGTCTGGGCGTTGAAACCGAAGGTCGCGCCCTTGTTCTCGAGGATCTTGCCGGCAACGATCGAGGCTTCCGCACCGGCGTTGGCCGCGATCTGGCGGGCCGGAGCCTGCAGCGCACGACGCACGATGCTGATGCCGGCGGTCTGGTCGGAGTTTGCGCCGACAGCGTTGATGCTCAGCGAAGCGCGCAGCAGGGCAACGCCGCCGCCGGGAACGATGCCTTCTTCCACGGCCGCGCGTGTCGCGTTCAGCGCATCGTCAACGCGGTCCTTCTTTTCCTTGACTTCGACTTCCGTCGCACCGCCGACGCGGATCACCGCAACGCCGCCCGCGAGCTTCGCGAGACGTTCCTGCAACTTCTCCTTGTCGTAGTCCGAGGTGGTCTCCTCGATCTGCTGCTTGATCTGGGCGACGCGGCCCTGGATTTCGGCCTTCTTGCCGGCGCCGTCGACGATGGTGGTGTTCTCCTTGGAGATCGACACCTTCTTGGCGCGGCCGAGCATGTTGAGGCCGACATTCTCGAGCTTGATGCCGAGGTCTTCCGAGATGACCTGGCCACCGGTGAGGATGGCGATGTCTTCCAGCATGGCCTTGCGGCGATCACCGAAGCCCGGAGCCTTGACGGCGGCGATCTTCAGGCCACCGCGCAGCTTGTTGACGACCAGCGTGGCCAGAGCCTCGCCTTCGACGTCTTCCGAGATGATGAGCAGCGGCTTGGAGGTCTGCACGACGGCTTCGAGAACCGGCAGCATGGCCTGGAGGTTGGAGAGCTTCTTCTCGTGCAGCAGGATGTAGACGTCCTCGAGCTCGGCAACCATCTTGTCGGCGTTGGTGACGAAGTAGGGTGAGAGATAGCCGCGGTCGAACTGCATGCCTTCCACGACTTCGAGTTCCGTCTCGGCAGTCTTGGCTTCCTCGACCGTGATGACGCCTTCGTTGCCGACCTTCTGCATCGCTTCCGCGATCATCTTGCCGACCGACTCGTCGCCATTGCCGGCGATCGTGCCGACCTGGGCAACCTCTTCCGAGGTCTTGATCTTCTTGGCGTTCTTGATCAGCGTCGCGACGACGTCGGTCACGGCAAGATCGATGCCGCGCTTCAGGTCCATCGGGTTCATGCCGGCGGCAACCGCCTTGTGGCCTTCCTGGACGATCGACTGCGCCAGAACGGTCGCGGTCGTGGTGCCGTCGCCGGCGATGTCGTTGGTCTTCGAAGCGACTTCGCGGACCATCTGTGCGCCCATGTTTTCGAACTTGTCTTCAAGCTCGATTTCCTTGGCGACGGTGACGCCGTCCTTGGTGATGCGCGGGGCGCCGAACGACTTGTCGATAACGACGTTGCGGCCCTTGGGGCCGAGCGTCACCTTCACCGCGTCGGCGAGGATGTTGACACCGCGCAGCATGCGCTCGCGGGCGTCACGGGAGAATTTTACGTCTTTGGCAGCCATTTTTAACTCCTGGGCATTTCGCCCGAAATTCAGATTGGATGGTACGGATGAAAGGCAGCGGCGTGTTAGCCGATGATGCCCATGATGTCGGCTTCCTTCATGATCAGAAGGTCTTCGCCATTGAGCTTGACTTCGGTGCCCGACCACTTGCCGAACAGGATACGGTCGCCAGCCTTGACGTCCAGCGGGACCAGCTTGCCGGCTTCGTCACGAGCGCCGGAGCCGACAGCAATGATCTCGCCTTCCTGCGGCTTTTCCTTTGCCGTATCCGGGATGATGATCCCGCCGGCGGTCTTGGATTCGGATTCGACCCGGCGAACGACCACGCGGTCATGAAGCGGGCGGAACTTCGACTTTGCCATTTTTTCTTCCTCGATGAGAACGGTGAGAAAAGCGTCCGGCGACGCCGGATAACTTACAAAGCTCGGCTATGCCGGCCTGCGGTTAGCACTCACCAAGGGCGAGCGCTAACAATGCGACGAGATAAGCCCTAGGCTGGGGCTAGTCAAGACAAGAGGGTGGGCGATCACGATTTTCCGGACGATGCAGCCCTGAAAGAGTCGAGCCAATCGATGGTGTTCGGAGGCTCGACCCACAGGATGAATCCACCCTGCGGATCGGTAACCATTGTGCCTTCCGCGATCTGCCAGCGCGCTTCGTCGCACCGTAGAGAGCGAGGTGAGGGGCTGAGCATTTGGTAGCGCCGAGACGTGCCGAGCTTTTGCGTGGAGTGGCCATGCGGGATGTCTCCTTTAGCATCATCTCCCGCACCAGAGGCTTGCCCGTTCATGGGACTGTATTTCTATCCACAGGGTGGATGCATCTCATCGAAACAAACGATTTTATCAATCTTCCGGAATCTCGCGTTTGACGTCAGCACCTCACACGCCCTGATCGCCCGCTCCCCTCACCAGAGCGGCAGATTTTTTGCAGAGGTACTCGGACTGAATACGCGTTCCCATTCACGTTAGTTGTGGATAACAAGGCTGAATTAACATGCAAAATCTGCGCATCTAAATCGATTTGAGCAATCACGGACGTTGCGGACCAGAATCGCCGTCACCCTGAAATCGACAAGGCATCGGCTATCCCAAAATCGGGGCTTGACGTTACGTAAGGTCCTATGTTTTCCGATGTGCGGGAACGACTTCCAGTCTCAGCCCAAGGGCAACGAAAATGAGGGGCAGCAATGGTGGCT
This sequence comes from Mesorhizobium sp. P2_D6, assembly GCF_056404315.1. NCBI lineage: Bacteria > Pseudomonadati > Pseudomonadota > Alphaproteobacteria > Hyphomicrobiales > Phyllobacteriaceae > Mesorhizobium > Mesorhizobium sp. P2_D6. Next base: position 55,452 of record NZ_JBFUEG010000014.1, read on the forward strand.
GGCGAACCTAATGACGTGCGGGTCAAGCGTTGTAGTGGGGGATGGGTTGTTCATATTGTCGAGGACGGCAAACTGACAGTTCTTCGGTTCAAGACACAGTTTCCCGCCGAAAATTACGCCGATGGCCAACGAGCCAGGCTCGGTCTTGCTGCCAAGCCACCGATCGACGAACCTGATATGTAACGCGATCAGGCGTCGGATGGCTGGCGAGCCTTGGCGCCGGCGGGAAACACTTTGCCGAAGGCCCACCTCAATGCTGCTTGCGGCCGTTCGGCTAGCCATATTCGCGATGATGGTTGGCACCGCTGCCGATGCGGAAGACGGTGGCCTGCTTGATCGACACGGCGGCAAAGATCATGAAAAGCCAGGTCGTCAAGGACCCAGCCGCGGCGCTTGAGAAAGCAGAAAGAATTTGCAAGCCGCCACCGCAAGTAACCTGAGACAAGGGTCAGACATGCAAACCGCTGTTCGCGGATCAGCAGCTGCGAGACATTGCGCCATCCCACGAAGGCCCACGGTGCCCAAGGCGCAGTGGGCATCGGCCCTTTTTCAGCAACTTCGTCGAGTCTTAGACCAGACGCTCTTCAGTGCCGAGGCTCGCACATCTGCGGAGCGCGGCTCACGCCCCGGAAACCAAGGCTGGAATTGCCAAAGCTTCATTCGCCTCATCAAGGATCGAGAAACTGTAACGGCCGTCTGTGTCAAGATCGACGGAGTAGCTCAGGCGGTCGAGTATGTAGTTATCCTGGTCGAACGTGACGATGCGCGGCTTCAGCGAGGTGATATGCACTTCGTCCAGGTAGATGGAGTTGCAGACGATAATTGGGTCGTCGGGCTGACAGGTGCGAGCCGCCGCTCCGTTGAGGATGCAGCACCGTGAACCGCGCTCGCCGAGGATGACATAGGTCGAAATCCGCGCACCGGAATTCTTGTTCCATATCTCCACGAATTCCATCGGCAGGATCCCGGCTGCCTCGCAGTGGTCGGGGTCGAGCGTTATCGAACCATGGTAGTTGAGGTTCGCTTCGGTGACGTGGATGCCGTGCAGCTTGCCGGCGACTAGTTTTCGCATTGGTCGTTGTCCCTGTATTCATCGTTCAAGGTCAGTCTTGGCAGTTCGGTTCGCGTGGCTAAATTCCAACGACGATCGCACCGCCGCTAAGACCCGCACCCGCGGCCGCCAGAAGAACCTTCTCCCCCGGCCGGAACGGCGCCGCCCGATGGGCGAGCGACAGCGAGAGCGGGATCGTCGCGGCGGAAGAGTTGCCATACTCGGCGATCGTCTTGACGATCGCTTCATCGGCGATGCCGAGGTTTCGCCCGACCGCATCGAAAATGCGGGCATTGGCCTGGTGCGGCACAAACCGATCGATGTCCTGTGGTCGCACTCCGGCAACGGCAAGCGCGCTTGTAGAGCAATCGGTCATCATCTCAACAGCTTTGGCGAACACTTCGCGTCCGTCGGTCATCGTCATCCGAGTTTGCCCGAGATCCAGATCGTCATGGAATGGGATGCTGCTTCCGCCGGCCGGGATCTGGATCAGCCCGTAGCGCGAGCCGTCCGAATCCACCGAAGCGCCGAGAATACCTAGATCAGGGTCCTCGCACGCACCAATCACCAGGGCGCCGGCGGCATCGGCGAAAAGGACTGAGCTCGCGCGCTCGGCTGGATTGATGCGGCGGCTGAGGATGTTGGCGGCGATGACCAGCGCTGGTTTGCCGTGCAGGCGGGTGAACCCGTCCGCGAACATCAGCGCATAGATGAAGCCGGCGCAGGCGCCGGTTAGATCGACCGCGCCTGGGCGGCCAAGGCCGAGCTTGTGCGCGACCAAGGGTGCACTGGGCGGCAGAAGGTGGTCGGGCGTCGAGGTGGCAAGCAACAGCAGCCCTATGTCGCTGCGGACAATACCGGCGTTCGCCAGCGCCATGTCGCCAGCCTGCGTGGCAAGACCAGACAGCGTGTCTTGGTCCGTTGCCCAGAAGCGCGAGCGTATCCCGGTGCGCCGCTCGATCCAGCCGGGTTCTAGCCCGAGACGGTTTTCGATTTCCGGGTTCTCGACCTTGCGCGACGGCGCATGATGACCAAACCCGAGGACGCGCGACGATCGGCTCATGGCTTTGTGCCGAAGCGTTCGCCGGCCTCCTCGATGGCGTCATGGAGCCCGTCCAATTCCTCGCCGGTGATGCAATAGGGCGGCAGAAGATAGAGGACATTGCCGAGCGGGCGCACTAGCAGGCCGCGCTCGAGGAAGAAGGCGCGGAGCTTCGGCCCGATCTCGGCCAGATAGCCGGCTGAGCCGGTGCGCAGATCGAGTGCCGCGATCGTGCCGGTCGCCCGGCAGTCGGTGAAATATGGATTGTCCCGGAAGCGTTGCAGCCCGGCGGCCTGCATCACGCTCAAGGCCGCGATCCGCTCGGCTACTGGCTCGTCGCGCCAGATCTCGACATTGGCGAGTGCTGCCGCACAGGCAATCGGATTGGCGGTGTATGAGCTCGAATGAAAGAAGGTTTTCTTCCGGTCCGTCGAATAATGGGCCTGGAAGATGGCATCGGTAGCGAGCGTGGCGGCCAACGGGACCACGCCACCCGTCAGCCCTTTCGAGGTGCACAGGATGTCGGGAGAGATCGATGCCTGCTCGCAGGCGAACATGGTCCCGGTGCGGCCCCAGCCGGTCATCACTTCGTCTGCGATCAGCAGCGTTCCGGAGGCCTCGGCGATCTTCTTCAATTCGGTGAGAACCCAGGCCGGATACATCAGCATGCCGCCCGCGCCGAGCACCAGCGGCTCGACGATCAGCGCGGCGGCGTGCCGGTCGCGGGAGACTGCCTCGAACCGGTCCAGCGTCTCCTGCTCTCGCCCGGCGGCCGGGAAGGGGATTGTGTCGACCTCGAACAGCAAGGGCTCGTAGGCGGCGTTGAACACGCCTCGGGCGCCGACGCTCATCGTGCCGATGGTGTCGCCGTGATAGCTGTGCTCCATGACGACGATGCGCGAGCGCGGCGCGCCGATGTTGCGGAAATAGCCGAGCGCCATCTTCAGCGCGACTTCGACTGAGGTCGAGCCGCTGTCGGAATAAAACACCCAGTCGAGACCGGTGGGAGCGAGCCCGACAAGCGCCCTGGCCAAGCGTTCGGCTGGCTCGTGGGTGAAGCCCGCGAAGATGATCTGGTCGAGGCTCGACGCGGTCTTCTCGATGGCCCTGATGATGCGGGGATGGCGGTGGCCATGCGTGACGACCCACCAGGACGAAATGGCGTCCAGGATACGTGTGCCGTCAGCCTTGTAGAGGTAGGCGCCTTCCGTCCTGACGATTTCAGGGATAGCCGGCTCGAGCGCGTGCTGGGTGAAGGGATGCCAGACTTGAGACTGCGACATCACTCGCCTCCTGCGATCGCTGCGAGGTCGAAGCCGGCAACCATCGCTTCCCTCAGCGTCTCACTCGTCAGCGGATCGAGCAGCGGCAGCCTGCCAAGTTGGCGTATGCCGCTGAATTCCACGATTGTCCTTTGCGTATCTGCCACTTCATCGCCGATGAAGGCGATGCCGACGAGCGGGATCGAGCGAGCCCGCAGGGCCTCGATCGACAACAAGGTGTGATTGATGGTGCCGAGCTTGGTACGGGCGCACAGGATGACCGGCACCCGCCACTGAGCAAATATGTCGATGAACTTGGTCCGCCGGTTGAGCGGCACCATCAGTCCCCCGGCACCTTCGATGACGATCGGACCCGGCAAGTCCGGAAGCGAGAGCCTTGCCACGTCTATCGCGACGCCATCGAGTTCGGCCGAACGATGCGGCGACAGCGTCTCCTTCAGGCGATACACTTCCGGCAGCACGCGCCGCGGCGGAAGGCCGGCAAGCCGCGCAACAACCTCGCTGTCGGTCTCGCCGTCGAGGCCCGACTGCACCGGCTTCCAGTAGAAGCCGTTGAGGAAGCCGGCCAATCCCGCCGAAAACACCGTCTTGCCGATTCCGGTATCTGTTCCGGTGATGACGATGCGCTTGGTCATGTCGAGGCCAGCACCTCGACGAGCGCCTCGAGCATGGCCGAAATGTCGGCTTCGTCGACGTTGAGCGTCAGCGAAATGCGCAGTCGCGATGTGCCCTCGGGTACGGTCGGCGGACGAATGCCGCGTATGTCGAAGCCGCGCGCCTGCAGCGCCGCCGCCACCGCCATGGTGCGCCTGTTGTCGCCGATGACAAAGGACTGGATCTGCGAGCCGCTGGGCTTCACGCCGCAGCGCTCGGCCAATTGGCGGCCCGCGAAGGCTACGCGCTCCTGCAGCTGGACACGGCGTTGGGGCTCGTCGGACAGCATGGCCAGCGCTTCGCGCACTGCCACCGCCATCAGAGGCGACGGCGCGGTGGCGTAGATGAATGGCCGGCAGCGGTTGACGAGATAGTCGCATAGCGTTCCCGGCCCGGTGACGAGTGCGCCGGACGCGCCGAGCGCCTTGCCGCATGTGTGAAGTGCGACAATGTTGTCGCGGCCCTCGAAAGCGGCGGCCAGCCCGCGGCCGTCCGGTCCCCAGATGCCGGTGGCATGCGCCTCGTCGACGACGAGGAATGCCTCGTGCCGATCGGCAAGCGCGATAAGGCGCGCCATCGGGGCGCGGTCGCCATCCATGCTGTAGAGGCTTTCGACCGCGATCCAGATGCGGCCCATGCCGCCTTCGGCGCGCCAGCGGGTGATCGCATCCTCGACAGCATCGATGTCGTTATGCGCGGCGAGCTTGAACTCGGCGCGGCCAGCGCGGGCCCCCTCATGCATGCTGGCATGAGCAAGGTCGTCGAGGATCAAGAGGTCGCCCTTTTGCGGCAGCGTCGTCAGCAGAGCGAAGTTGGCGATGTAGCCGCTGCCGAAGAACAGCGCGCGTTCGGCGCCGAAGAACGCCGCGGCGTCTGCCTCCAGGGCCTCGTGCTCCGGTGAGTTGCCCCTTAACAACCGCGATCCGGTCGCGCCGACCGGCGTCCCCCGCGCAATCGCCGCCGCCACCGCTTCGCCAAGTCTTTTGGAGGCGGCAAGCCCGAGATAGTCGTTCGACGAGAAGTCGAGCCCGGCGCGCGGTGCAAGTGTGCGCAGCCGGTCCTTGCGCGCCAGTCCGCGCAAGGACGCGTCATAGCGGGCAAGAAGTGCCTCGTTCATTGCGTGCCGATTTCCATCGGCTCGATGCCGAGACGCTGGAACAGCAGAGTATCCTTGTCTTCGCCGGGATTGTCCGCCGTCAGCAGTGTGTCGCCGACGAAGATCGAGTTGGCGCCGGCAAAAAAGCACAGCGCCTGCATTTCATCGGTCATGGCGGCGCGGCCGGCGGAAAGACGCACGTGCGACTTCGGCATCATGATGCGGGCCAGCGCGATCACGCGCACGAATTCGATCGGCTCGATGGGTTTGGCCTCGGCCAGCGGGGTGCCCTCGATCGGGATCAGCATGTTGATCGGCACGCTTTCGGGATGCTCCGGCAGGTTGGCCAGCGTCACCAGCATGTCGATCCGGTCCACCGGCTCTTCGCCCATGCCGACAATGCCGCCGCAACAGACCTTAATGCCGCTGTCGCGGACATTGGCCAGCGTATCCAGCCGGTCGGCAAACGTGCGGGTCGAGATGATCTCTGAGTAATAGCGCTCGGAGGTGTCGATGTTGTGGTTGTAGTAGTCGAGACCGGCCTGTTTCAGACGAGCGGCCTGCTCAAGATCGAGCATGCCGAGCGTCATGCAGGTCTCCATGCCGAGTGCCTTGACACCCTCGACCATCGCCACCACCGCGTCCATGTCGCGCGCCTTCGGGTTTCGCCAGGCCGCGCCCATGCAATAGCGGGTGGCGCCGGCATCGCGTGCCTTGGTCGCCTCGGCGATGACGCGCCGGACCTCCATCAGCTTTGACGCCTTCAACCCGCTTTCGTGATGTGCCGATTGGCTGCAATAGCCGCAATCCTCCGGGCATCCGCCGGTCTTGATGCTGAGAAGCCGGCTCAGCTGGACCTTGTTGGGATCGAAGTTCTGCCGGTGAACGGTCTGCGCCTGAAACAAAAGGTCGTTGAATGGCGCGTCGTGGAGCGCTTGGGCTTCCGCTCGCGTCCAAGGGGGAAGCGCCCAACCGATTGGATCCGAGGTCAGGTTTGGGCTGAGTTCGTTCATAAGGTCTTGTTCTCCATAATCTTCCGTCCTTGACCTGGAGCGTTGCAGTGGATGCTGAAGACAAGGCGCATGCCAGCGGGAAGTCTTCTATCGAAACGCGACTGGTGGCGCTCTTGAGCGGACTCTCCAACTGCTGCCCGCAGGCTCAACTCACGTCATCCGTGGGGATTACGGTTTCCGTTATTTTACTGTGAGCACAGGAATGCTCCTTTCTGATCGCGTCGCAGGATTCGGTGAAGGCGACGTCCAGCAGATAACTCAGAAGTTCCAGCCCGTGAGAGGCCGCCAACTGGCGCATCTCGTCGAGTCGGCAGATGATGACGCCAAGGACTGCGACGCGGCTTTCTGTGCCTTGCTGGTCCGTCCCTCCCGCCTCCGTTGTTGAAGCGTGTCGCCAGGCGCCGAGAAGGCTTGCGTCGGCTATTGGTGGAACCGGGGACGTGCTGACGCAGGTTAGCCTGCGACCAAAGGAGTTCCTGCGATCCCGGTTCATGTCCTCTCCATCAGTTCAGATGCCTGTTGCAATTTCGGTCGGCCGGCATGTCGAGACCAATGTCGAGAATGGGCGCGCTGTGGGTAAGCCAGCCGACCGATATGAGGTCGACGCCGGTCGCCGCAATTGCCGGGGCGCTCGCCCGCGTTACCCGGCCCGAAGCCTCGGTGATCGCGCGGCCCCCGACCATAGCCACAGCCTGCGCAAGGTCCTCGACCGACATGTTGTCGAGGAGCACGGCGTCGACGCCCGCTGTAAGCGCGATCTCCAACTGGTCCAGCCTGTCGACCTCGACCTCGATCTTAACCATGTGACCGATGGCGCTGCGCGCCCGCTCGATTGCGGTGCGGATATCGCCGGCAATGGCGATGTGGTTGTCCTTGATCAGCACGGCGTCGTCGAGCGCGAAGCGGTGATTGGCACCGCCGCCCGCTCGTACCGCATACTTTTCCAGGACACGCAGGCCGGGCGTCGTTTTGCGTGTGCACACGATTTTTGCGTTATGGCCCCTCACCGCGTTTACGAGCGTAGCCGTTGCCGTCGCGATGCCGCTGAGTTTGCATAAGAAATTGAGCGCCGTCCGCTCCGCCGTCAGCAGGCTGCGCGCCGGCCCGTTTACGATCGCGATGGTCTGGCCGGCCGAAACCTTGCCGCCCTCAGGACACCGGAGCTGGATGCTGATCCCGGGATCGACCAGCAGGAAGGCAAACATGACCAAGTCGAGCCCGGCAACAACGCCTGCCTGCCGGGCATTCAACGCCAGCGTCGCTTTGCAATCGGCGGGGATGATCGCATCGCTCGTGATGTCGCCGGCTCTGCCCAGGTCTTCAAGCAGGGCAGAACGCACGATGGGCTCCATGATGATCTGGGGAAGTGGTGCAAGTGAAGTCATGTCAACGGCTCCGTTCGGATGCTTGCCATCTGAGCGTGACGGCATTCTCAAAAGCTGTGCAGAGCGTCAATCGTGAGGGGAGGGCGGCGGCATCGCGCCCGGGGAAATCGGATCGAAAGTGGGAGCCGCGGCTCTCCTCGCGCCGAAGGGCGGCGATCGCCATCAACAATGCCACCAAGGCCGGGTCGGCCGCGGCCGTCTCGCAAACAGAGATCGGCAGCAGTGTCGCGACCGTGTCGCACAATGATTTCCCATTCCGAACAATGCCAAGCGCATTGGACACAATCGTGCGAATAGGTGAAGGGTCGGGCCGGATGGGAACAGTTGCCGGAAGCCTAGGCCACTGCCAACCCGCAGAGGTACCCGCGACGCTTTCAGCCACCCAGGCGGCGGTTGCAACCGCTTCGGTCAGCGAGTTGCTGGCAAGCCGGTTGGCGCCATGCAATCCTGTGCATGCGACTTCGCCACAGGCCCACAGGCCGCTAACGGAAGTTCGCCCCTCGGCGTCAACGGCCACGCCGCCCATGTGATAGTGAGCAGCGGGCCGTACGGGAATGGGTTCCACCGCCGGATCGATGCCGGCATGCTTGCAAATAGCGTCGATTGCCGGAAAGCGTCTTGCGAATTTCTGCCCGAGACAATGTCGGGCATCGAGATAGACGCCATGCCCGGCTGCGAGCTGATCGGAGATCGCCCGCGCGACCACATCGCGCGATGCGAGTTCTGCCCCGGGCGTGTCTGCCAGGAAGCGATGGCCGTGCTCATCGATCAGCACCGCGCCTTCGCCACGCACTGCTTCGCTGACAAGCGGCATTGGCCGGCGCGCAATGTCGAGGGCCGTCGGGTGGAATTGCACGAATTCGAGATCGGCTAGTTCCGCTCCAGCACAGGCTGCAAGCGCCAGGCCGTGCCCGAATGAGGAGAGCGGATTGGTAGTATCGCAAAACAGGCCGCCTATACCGCCGGTCGCCAGCACCACGCGGCGTGTGGGCAATGCGAACACGGCGCCATGCAGGACAGTCAGCAAGCCAACAATGCTGCCCTCTGCGACAACCAAGCGAAGCGCTGTCATGCCTTCCATGATCGTGATCGAACGGGTTCGCCGCGCCACGCCGAGTAGCGCCCGAAACAACTCGCGGCCGGTTGCGTCGCCGGCGGCGTGCACGATGCGGCGACGCGAATGCGCCGCTTCCAGGCCCAGCTGCAGCCTCCCGTCTAGCGAGCGGTCGAAAGGAGCACCAAGACGAATGAGATTCTCGACGGCTTGAGGTGCGCTCTCTACCACCCGCCTGGCCATTTGTTCGTCGCAAAGCCCATCGCCGGCAGCAAGCGTATCGGCGAGGTGCAGGTCGGGGCTGTCGTCCTCCCCCAGACTCGCTGCGAGCCCGCCCTGGGCTAGAATGCTCGAGGCTTCGGTTCCGAGCGAGGTCCTTGACAGAAGGACGACTGGTTGCGGCGCCAAGTGTAGCGCCGTCATGAGCCCGGCGATACCAGCGCCGATGATGACCGGCGCTCCGCCAATGTGATGGATGTCCGCCGTCATACAAAGAGCATGCGTTCCACAGCCCAGCGGGCCCGTTCAGCGACATGAGGATCGATCGTGACGACGTGGCGGTTCTCCTCGAGCGCGGTCCGGATGTTACGAAGTGTGATGCGCTTCATATGCGGGCACAGATTGCATGGGCGCACGAAATCTACTTCCGGATGCTCGACCGCGACGTTGTCGCTCATGGAACATTCCGTCATCAGCACCACACGCGCCGGCCTATGCCGCGCGACATAGTCGGACATCGCCGCCGTCGAGCCGGCGAAGTCGGCTTCCGCGACCACTTCAGGCGGACATTCGGGATGGGCAAGTACACTGATGCCGGGATGGGCCTCACGCAGCTCGCGGATGTCGGCCGCGGTGAAGCGTTCGTGCACCTCGCAGCGCCCCTTCCAGGCAATGATCTCGACCTTGGTCTGCGCCGCGATGTTCTTCGCCAGATATTCATCGGGCAGCATGATCACACGCGGCGCGCCGAGCGATTTCACCACCGCGAGCGCATTGCCCGAGGTGCAGCAGATGTCGGATTCAGCCTTCACCGCGGCGGAGGTGTTGACGTAGGTCACCACTGGAACGCTCGGATAACGCTGCCGCATCAGGCGCACGTCTTCGGCGGTGATCGACTCGGCCAGCGAACAGCCGGCGCCGAGATCCGGGATGAGCACTGTCTTGTCCGGATTGAGGAGCTTGGCGGTCTCGGCCATAAAATGCACGCCCGCGAGCACGATGATTTCGGCATCGACCGTCATCGCCTTGCGGGCCAGCGCCAGGCTGTCCCCGACGATGTCAGCCACGCAGTGAAAAATCTCCGGCGTCTGGTAGTTATGCGCCAGAATGACCGCGTTGCGCTGTCGCTTCAGTTCCAGGATCGCGTCGATGTCCTCGACGAAGAGCGGCCACTCGATCGGTGGGATAACGCGCCGAACGCGGTCGTATAGTGAGGCGCTCGAAGGCAGGACGGCGCTCATCGAGCCTCCAGTTATAGTCAACGCGATTATAAGGCCTATATAATCGTTGTGACTATAAGTGGTGTCAAGCCCGTGCGAGCGGCAATTTTGTGCCGGCCACAGGCCTCTCGTCTAGAATGGCATGGTGGAAGCGGTAGAGCTGCGCCGGCCGGCCGCCGGTCTCGGCGGTCGTCGCCCCGGTCTTCTCAACCAGCTCCTGCTGCTCTATGAGCCGGCGAAAGTTCGGCTTGTTGATAAGCCTGCCGGAGAGCGCCTCCACGGTTCGTTGTAGCTGTAAGAGCGTGAAGAGCGGCGGCATCAGTTCGAACACAACAGGCCGGTATTTGATCTTGGAGCGCAGCCGCGCAATAGCCGTTGCCAGAATGCGGCGATGATCGGCGCTCATCGATCTGCCCGGCACCGGAGCGAGGATGGCCGAATCTCCGCCGCGTTTTGCTTCCTCCACCAGGGCGGCTTCATACAGCAGCTCGTAGCGCTGCAGCGTGAGCTCTTCGTTCCATGCCCGGTCGTCCAAGCCAAAGGCGACCGCCGCTCGCCGCCGGCGATCGAAGCGCGTCGCGGCGTCATCCGCGCCGTCCGCCCATTCGATAAGGCGCGGCCACAATTCTTCCAGCATCGGGGGCCTTCCGGAGCGATGATCCTCCCAGGGGAAATAGTCGTACCAGCTGGCCCAGCTGCGCCTGCCCGAGGCGCCCGCATCTTCTTCGCGGGTGAGTGCGAGATAGCTGATCGAGATCACGCGCTCGTTGGCGCCGATCCGATCGCGATCGGCGAAGGTGTAGAGCTGCTCGATATAACCGAGAGGCTGACCGGTCTGCAGTTCCACCCATGCTCGGAGGCCCGATTGGAGCGAACGATGAGCGAGCTCAAACGGGCCCGAGGGAAGGGCGGCCCCCTCTTCGATGGTTAGAACACAAGGTCCAGCGTCGTTCACGGCAACGACGACTGCGATGAGGTCCGCGTTGACGTCGTTGGTCTTGCCTATGACTCTGCCTTTCCTTGGTCCCTTTGCCTGATCCATAGTTCCTGACCTACTTGCAGAGCTCCGCCTGTCTAAACCGATTTAGTTCTGTTCTTTATCATACCACCCGTCGCGTCAACACCACGCGCTCTGGCGATTTTACCTCTTCGCACCTCGACAAAAATATGCCAAACGCGACACTGGCCGTGGGTGACGCTGGGTGAGGAGAGACGTGGATTGAGCGCCGCTGGTGTCGTCAAGGCGATCACGCCGCCGAACATCCGTGCGCGAAAGGGCAGCACGCCGCTGGTCTGCCTGACGGCCTACACCACGCCGGTCGCAAGGTTGGTTGACGGCCACTGCGACATCGTTCTTGTCGGCGACAGCGTCGGCATGGTTCTCCACGGCCTTCCCTCCACGCTCAGTGTCACGCTCGATATGATGATCATGCACGCCAAGGCGGTTCGGCGGGGAATGGAGCGGGCGCTGCTGGTTGTCGACATGCCGTTCGGCTCGTACGAGGAAAGCCTAGAGCAGGCCTTCCGCAATTCCGCGCGCCTTATGGCGGAGACCGGATGCGCTGCGGTCAAGCTCGAGGGCGGCGCGACGATCGCCGAGACGATCCGCTTCCTCACAGCGCGCGGAATCCCGGTCATGGCGCATGTCGGCCTGACGCCGCAGGCGGTCAACCTGTTTGGCGGATATCGCGTGCAGGGCAGGGGCGAGGATGCCGAGCGCATTTGGCGCGATGCTCTTGCGGTCAGCGAGGCTGGCGCCTTTTCCGTCGTACTGGAAAAAGTGCCCGAACCGCTCGCCCGCCGCATCACCGAGGAAATCCCAATCCCGACGATCGGCATCGGCGCCTCGGCGGCCTGCGACGGGCAGATCCTGGTCGTCGACGACATGCTGGGCCTGTTCGGCGACTTCCGCCCGAAATTCGTCAAGCGCTATGTCGAACTGGGAGAGGCCGCTTCGGCAGCGATCGAGGCCTACGCGTGCGACGTGAAGGAGCGCCGGTTTCCGGCGGCCGAACATGTCTTCGGCGATGAACCGAAAGCCATCAAAGGAGGAGAAGCGACATGAGCACACCGATCGTCCGGACCGCCACCGAGTCGCGCAAATCCGTGGCGGCATGGCGAAGGCAGGGCATGAAAGTCGCGGTCGTGTCAACCATGGGCGCCCTTGCATGAAGGGCCATCTCAGCTTGGTGCGCGCCGCACTTCAGGCGCCGACCGGGTGATCCTTACCCTCTTCGCGAACCAGAAGCAGTTGAACGACCGCCGCCGACGTTGCCGCCTACCCACCCACGGAGCATGAGGACGCTGCCAAGCTGCTAGGCGCCGGATGCTTTACGCGCCGCACGAGAGATGTATCTCGAGTGGTTGCCACCGCGGTCTCGGTGAGCGGGGCGAGCGAAGGCTGTGCGTCGCGTTCGGCCCCGGCCATTTCGACGGCGTGGCGCGATTGGTGACGAAGCTCTTTTCCAGGCCGCTGCTGGTCCGGCCTTCTTGGCGAGAAGGATTTCCAGCAGTTGAAACTCGTGCGCCGTCCTGCCCGCTTTCTCGAGATCATCGCCTTTCCGAAAAGGCGCGAAGCACATGGATGGGCGATCGCAATTCTCAGCTGCCGGCCGAGCAGCGCGTGGCGGTCCCCCAAAGCGAAATACTGTTAAAGCGGCCGAGAGGCTGGCCAAGGCACTGCGACAGGCGACGCCATCCTAGCCGCCGGCTACAGAGAAGTTGAATATCTCGGACTACGGGCCGACGATGATCCCGATCTGCTTTTACGGACCAGCCGACCGAGCTGCAACTACAGCATGTCCTGTGATGATGACTCGATGGTCATGTGACAGTTGCTTTTGTGCTGATTCAAAATCCTTCAACGGAGGTGAGCAGTCGGTGCGGATCAGCCAAAGCGCCTTGAGCGTCTGCCTTCGCGGGTCCGGCGAAGCTTGTGTTGATGGACGAGACCGACCTCTCATGCGACGCAGAAGGACGGCGAGCGCGCGGGCAACAGCAACAAGGGCCGGAGGCATACTGCGCAGTTGGCGACGTTCATGCCCCACGCTCTGAGGCCCGACCCTATCTTGCTGAGCACGAGCAGCGAATAAGCCACCTCGGAGAGCCGTGCTGGCCAGTTGGTCACTGCATCGGCCCAATGGCCCTTTGGCTACAAGCTGGCGGTCCTGCGCGGGCATCGCCAACATCCTCGTCCAGCGGTTTCGCGCGTCGAATGTCGCCAAGTGCAGGCCGCCGCGGTCCCGCCCGTCACTGAAGGCAGCAGGGCGAAGAGCACGTGAGAAAACATCCATCCGGCAAATGCATTCATAACGGCAAACGATTACCGCAATGGCTCGGTGAGCGGTATACGAAGTGCTTCGTCGCGGGGGCATCGGGAGACTGCAATGAGAAAGCTTGTCCTGCAGCTAAAACAGTTTCTTAGGGGTCAACCAACTCCCGAAGCAATCGAAAATGAGCGGGACGTTGTGAGCGTGGGACCTGACCGCAGCGACAGAACCGACGCTTGTCGAGGCGGCTCTCAATCTTTAGCCCGCGAGGCCGATCACCGACCCTACGGCGACAAGGCATGGCACGAACTCTCCGGTGACAGAAGCCGCGACAAACCGCACGTTTTTGGGCAGGACAATAACATGCTCTGCGGATCCGGCGAACAAGGCAGCAAGGATTACCTGACCGCGGGCGTTGACTCACGTTTCCAGGATCCGACGAACGATTTCGATCCGAGATTAGGGTGGAGGCCGCACGTCATCGCTCTCGTTGATATCGAACGCAATAGCTTCATCTTTCAGACGGTGGGGTACTACAGGGACGGTTCTGGCGCGAACTCCGTCGACAACGCCGGCGCACTGCCCGGCTACCCGGCGAACTGGTTTTACACAGGCAAATCCTCATTGCACTAGTTCGCAGAGCCGATCGACAGGACCGACAGAGCGACCATAACGGCGGGCCGTTCTTGGCGCCGATAGGGGGCTGGACCGCCTCGCGGAGGTCCGTGCCGAATGAACCAACCCTTGATTTGACCCAGCTATTCGCCTCGCTCGCTCTGTCGCGCGGCCCCCACATATCGAAAGTTCGACAGCCCGTTCAGAGACACTTGATCTCGATACCGTATTTCCTCAGCGCGTAGCCAATCTGGCGCGGCGTCAATCCAAGCAGGCGCGCTGCCTTTGCCTGTACCCAGCCGGATCTTTCCATCGTCGCGATGAGACGCTCGCGATCGGTCAGCTTCCCGTCGCTCACGAGGCCTATCCGATCAGGCGCTGGCAGTGCCTGCTCGCTGTCAACAGGCGGGGTCGCAACGGCGGGCGATGCAAAGGCACCAGATGATTTCATGGCCGGGTTTAGTGGCGATGGTGCGATCGCCTCGAATTTCGGCGAAGTCTCCTTAGACGCGTGCTTCCATAACATCGCGGAAAGGCATCGGCCGTGTGAGCAGTCAAAGTCGCTTCTGACGATTGACTTTCCCGCTGCGAGGGTCGCTGTCCGCTGCACGCAATTTTCAAGCTCGCGGACATTTCCGGGAAAAGCACAGTTCATCAGCACTTCAGTCGCACTCGCATCGAAGACCATCATACGGCCGTTCTCGTTGTTGAAATTCTTGAGAAACTCAGCGGCAAGGAGCGGAATATCACCGCGCCTTTCGCGCAATGGCGGCACCAGCAGGGGAACAACGCTGATGCGATAATAAAGGTCGGCGCGAAACTCGTTCCTTGCAACCGCGTCTTCCAGGTTCCTGTTCGTGGCGGCAATCACGCGAACGTCGACCTTAATCGTCTGGTTGCTGCCGACGCGCTCGAACTCCTGCTCCTGCAGCACGCGCAGCAGCTTTGCCTGGAACGAGGCCGAAATCTCACCGATCTCGTCCAGAAACAACGTTCCCTTGTCGGCGAGCTCAAAGCGCCCCTTGCGCGAGTTGAATGCACTGGTAAAGGCCCCCTTTTCGTGACCGAACAGTTCGGATTCCAGGACTGTCTCAGGGAGCGCTGCGCAATTGAGCTTGATGAACGGCCGCTTGGCGCGTCCCGACATCTCGTGAACGGCCTTGGCGACCAGCTCCTTGCCGGTCCCGGATTCCCCGCGCAGCAAAACGGTGCTGTTGGACCTGGCTACTAACGCGACCTTCTCAAGCAGCCCGCGCAGCGCCGGGCTGTCGCCAATGATCCCCTTGACATGAGCCCTTTTGCCCTCATGCCCAGGCTGCTTGAGTTCGCCGAATTGCTTTTGCATCCGGATTTTCTCGGCCATCAGTCGCTCGCGGTCGGAGGCGAACAGGCGATGCAGCTTCACTGTCTGTCCAACCAGATTAGCGATTGTGGTAAGGAGGCGCAGGTCGTAATCGAGGAGGGAGCCTGATTTGTTGTCCAGGATGCGGTCGATGGTCAACGTGCCCACGACGTTCGCATCGACGCGAATGGGTACGCCGATGAACGACACTTTCATGTTGTCGGACGCCCCGAGCACCTCCTTGTCGGCGGCGTTGAAAGCCGGATCCAACGCTATGTTCTCGGCGACGAGCGCCATGCCCGTCGTTATGATCTGGTCGACCGCCGCCCGTGGCAGATGCTTGCGGTAGCGCTCATCGCTGCCTTCGCTCCAGCCGGCGCCGACGGTCATGTCCGGTATGCCGGCACCGTCGCAGAGCGAGATGATGCCGTGCCGCACCTGCACCAACGATGGCAGGAGGTCGACGACGTTGGCCAACGTGGCTTCCAGCCCAGAGGGAGCGGTGAGCGCTGTCGACGTTTCAAAGATGTCCGGCGCCCTTTCGTGCAACGGCACAATAGGGACCACGTTATTCATCTCGGACTTTGAATTAGGGCTTTTCATTTTTGGAAGCGATATGCAGCATGACGAGATCTGCCTGGCACTTTGCTCGGAGTTGCGAGTATCGTGCATGTGATCATCCATCTCGCGCCATGAAATCGATGCCCGAGGCAAGTGCGCCTATTGTCCAGCGCGTGGATGTCCTTGGCGAATCGCATTCGTCGGCGTTTTCGCTCCGCAGGCCGCTGCACAATTGACGAGTTTGCTCGCCTCGCCCTTGCACGCCGGGATTCATTGAAACACGAAAAGGCGTTGATGAAGATAGTCATGACGATTGATCCGTTAGCAAGACGGACGTCTGCAGCCGGCTTTTCGCGCGCAATGAAATTGCCATCGAGATGATAGCTAATGTCGATGCCAGTCAGGCCCGGGCCGCGAGCAAGTGCGGCCCTGGCAAGATGGGGCGGCGTCATGCGGTCGATCGCAAAGCGGAGCGATGCTTGACGCATGGCTTTCCTCTCTCTTCATGAAGTGCGGGTCGTCGTTCTCGGCTGACTGGCTTCCGCCGCGCAGCAATCATTCGTTGTTAAACGAGACCGGAATGAGGCAGGTGAGTCAATCAAACTCCCGCTGCTTTTCTTTCATGAATGAAAGGAAATTAGGCTCTCATGATAGTATTTTATCAGTTTTTCAGATGTTTTCCGGCAGATAGATCTCAAACGGCAGAAAAGTCTGCCCAAGCGTCTCCGAAGCGCCGACCTTGATGGCCTGGGCCATCAGCGTCATCAGTTCCTGGCAAAGCAGGCGCTGGGGCGTGGCGACCGACATCGTGATCATGCCATCTGCGAGTGCAGCCCGTGACTCCGGTGTGATCTCGTTAACGATCGCGACGAGACCCCGGCTTTCGCCTTCTTCACGGAGCGCGGAGATCGCTCCCTCCATACCTCCGCCGGCCACATAGAAGCCGGTGAGTTCGGGTTCCCGTTGCATGAGATCCAGCGTGGCCTCGTAGGTGATCTGCCGTGCCTCAAGGTTCACGAGCGGATCGAGCAGCTCGAATGCCGGTGCATTCTCACGGAAATAGGAGCGAAAGCCGACCTCCCGCAGCTCCTGCCCCTGAAAACGGTGGCTGCCGACAAAAACCGCCACCTTGCCCGGCCGTCTTGCGACCTTTGAAAGCATCCACGCTGTCGTCCGCCCGACCTTGCGGTTGTCGAGGCCGATATAACCCTCACGAACACCTTCGGCGAAATCGGAAAGCAGCGAGAAAACGGGGATTCCTTTTGCCTTGAGTTCTTGGACGGCTGCCGTGATCGCCGGATGGTCCGGCGCCACCATGGCGATCGCGTGGCAGCGCGCGCCGAATTCCTTGAGCAGTGGAACAAGGTCGCACGGCATGTGCGACGGCGCGAATTCGATGAGCGAAGTGCCATGGAAGCACTTCGCCGCGTTGACCGCCGCTTCGACCTCACGCGCGAAGCCCTGGTAGAAGTGGTGAGTCGGTTTTCTCAAGATGAAGCCAAGCCGATATTGCGGCAGGTCCGGCTGCAGGCGCTGCTTGATAAGACCTGCGGCGTGATATCCGATGGCCTGTGCCGCCGCTAAGACCCGCTGCGCAGTCTCCTTCCGCACCGGATGACGGGCATTCAGAACTCGGTCAACGGTGGCAACACTAACCCCGGCTTCCCGGGCGATATCAGCAATTATGGGTCGCTTCGCCATTGTTCGAGTCTGATTAAACGACATCAAGAAGAAATCCGGCAAAGGTCGATTCAGTAAAATCTGTCATTCCTGCATTGATCCTGTTCGCTACCGAATTCTTGTCGTGGCATGGTGCGAGGTAGAAGCCGAAACGTAGAGCCTGGGCGAATTGTTCAGCCGTGCCGACGGCTCCGACCCAGCTCCGCGCCCGGTTCCACGAACCGTCGCAAACTTCGGAGGCATTAAGCGCATCATCGAGGGCTTGCGTGTCGTGACCGGTGCAAGACCTTCGCAAGGCGCAGATGATTTTGCACCCACTGCATTTCGGGATTGTTGATTTCATCGGCCCGCGAGAGTTTGTTTGGAACCCGCGGCCCGATCGTCCGGCGTTTGGGACCAGCCAGGCGGTTCAACCGGCAGCGATGCTGCCGAGTTGCTCGGCGCGGGCGTTATCAGTGGCTGGCCGGTTGATGTCTCGGCAGGCTGGTGGCCGCAGAATGCAGCTTTCAATTGCGCCTGATCCAGTTCGGCTTCCCAGCGGGCGACGACGAGCGATGCCACCGCGTTACCGACCAAATTCGTCAGTGCCCTGCATTCCGACATGAAGCGATCGACGCCAAGGATCAGCGCCATTCCAGCAACGGGAACTGCCGGCACTACGGAGAGCGTAGCGGCCAACGTGACGAAGCCGGCACCTGTGACACCTGCTGCACCCTTGGAGGAAAGCATCGCGACGAGCAGCAGCAGGACCTGATCGCCAACTGACAAATCCGTATTCGTCGCCTGCGCGATGAAAAGGGCCGCGAGGGTCATGTAGATATTGGTGCCATCCAGATTGAAGGAATATCCGGTCGGGATAACCAGGCCCACGACCGAGCGCTTGGCGCCGGCCTTTTCCATTTTCGCCATGAGAGAGGGCAGCGCAGCCTCGGAGGAGGACGTTCCGAGGACCAGCAGCAGCTCTTCCTTTATGTAGCGGATAAGAGAAAAGATCGAGAAGCCGTTGTAGCGACAGACTGCACCGAGAACCCCGAATACGAAGAGGAAGGCCGTGAGATAGAAGGTCCCGACCAGCATCGCAAGGTTGGCTACCGAACCGATGCCATATTTGCCAATCGTGAAGGCCATTGCTCCGAAAGCACCGATCGGCGCGGCTTTCATCAGGATGCCGACCAATTTGAAAACGGGTGCAGTGAGGTCCTGAAGGAAGGAAAGAACCGATTTGCCCGATTCTCCGACCATCGCCAGCGCGATGCCGAAGAGGACGGAGAAAAACAACACCTGTAGAATGTCGCCTTCCACAAAGGCGCCGACAATCGTGGTCGGGATCATGTTCATGAGGAAGCCKGTCACGGACTGCTCATGGGCCTTTGAGGCATAGCCATTGACGGCTTGGACGTCGAGCGAGGTCAGATCGATGTTGAGGCCGGCGCCAGGCTGAATGACATTGCCGACGATGAGGCCGACGATAAGCGCGAGCGTCGAGAAGGTGAAGAAATAGACCATCGCCTTGCCGGCAACACGGCCGACCTTCTGAAGATCGCTCATGCCGGCAATTCCAGTCGACACGGTCAGAAAGATAACGGGCGCGATGATCATCTTGACGAGCTTGATGAAGGCATCGCCGAGCGGCTTCAGGTTTTCTCCGATTTGCGGATAAAAATGGCCAACCGCAACTCCGAGGAGGATTGCGACAAGCACCTGCACGTAAGGCTTGGCAAAAAGGGTCTTGCGGGGTGCGCGCTTTACGCTTGGAGCCAGTGGGGTCAACATGTAAGTTTTCTCTCCCTGACCGGTTTGGGGCGGGCTGTTCCTCCCCGCGGCTTCTCCCATCGCGGCGCCCCGGTCGAACGCTGCTGCGTTGTTGACCGCAATAGCCGTGCCAAGCCAAGAGAGCGCGGAAATCGCCGGAGCCTCAGGTATCTTCAACAAATCGCGCAGCAAGATTGTGCGGTTTTCCGCACGGATCGCCTTCCCTTCTGGCGGAACCCCGCACTATGGTTCGTCAATGATCGGTTTTAAGAATACGATGGCAGAAGAAGAAGACATGGGTAATGGCGCCTTCCAGCGCGCCCCATTGGTCTTCCCTGGTAGATCCGGCGGTCGATCTCTCTGGCTTGTGGTTTTGCTTGCAATTCTTGGTGCGGCGCTCTGTTTCGTCGTCTTTGCAACGGGACGCATCGCCGGCACCAGAGCAGAGTATGCCCTAGGCGACCGTGCTCTTGCCGCGTTCCCACTTGCAGCCGACAGTTTGAAAGGAGAGATCGAGAAGCAGCGAATGATTCCGCTGGTTCTGGCACGCGACGGTGCCGTTCAGGAGATGCTTCGCAGTCCGAGCACTGCCAACGAAGCCGCGCTTGATGAGAAGCTTCGCGCCATCGCGCGCGACGCCGGCTCTTCTATACTCTACATCATTAATCCTGAGGGCGTAGCGGTTGCTGCGAGCAACGCCGGCGAGCCGACCAGTTTCGTCGGCAGCGATTACCGCTTTCGCCACTACTTCACCGAGGCGATGGCGGATGGCGCGGCTATGCAATATGCGCTCGGCACGGTTAGCGCGCGCCCTGGTCTCTATCTGTCGAGCCGGGTCGATGGGCCGGAGGGGCCGCTCGGTGTGGTTGTGGTGAAGGTGGAGCTCGACCGCGTCGAGTCGCGTTGGCTGGAGAGCGGCTTCGTGGTCTTCACGACCGATGAGCGAGGCGTGGTTCTTGCCACGAGCGTGCCCCAATGGCGTTTTGGCGCTCTCTCACCGCTTTCCGCAAAGGAGAAGCAAACCGCTCGCGATCGTCTGCAGCTAGACTTTCGAGCCGGTGCCGCTTTCCCGCCGCGGCGACAACCTGGTCACCGCAACTCCTGAGAGTCGATCAGCCGGTTTCGTTGCGGTTTCGCAGGATCTCGGCAAAGCAGTTCCGGGCTGGCGCATGTCGTTGCTCATCCCCGCCGACACCGAGATCTCCTCGGCGGTCATGACAGCCCGCGTGACAACGCTGCTTGCCCTCGTTCTCGTTGGATTCGTCATTTTCATCATTGTTCGACGGCGGCGGGCGGCCCGGCAGCGGCAAGAAGTGCTTGTGTTGCTCAATGCGGAACTGGAGCATCGCGTCGAACTGCGCACGGCGGAGCTCCAGAGCTCGAACGCAGCGCTCGCCGGTGAGATCGCCGAGCGAGAGAACGCTGAAGCAAGAGTGCGTCGCCTGCGCGACGAACTCGCCCAGGCGAACCGCTTGTCAATCCTGGGACAGATAACGGCCGGGGTCGCCCACGAGATCAACCAGCCGGTCGCCGCAATCCGCACCTATGCTGAAAATGCCGCGCGTCTTCTAGGGATCGGCCGGTCGCAAGACACCGCCGAGAATCTGACCTCGATCGTCGCCATGACCGGCAGGATCGGCACGATCACTGAAACGCTAAGGTCCTTTTCCCGCCGCGCCAGCGGATCGATGGGACCGATACTGGCGGACGACGCGATCGACGGCGCTCTGTCGCTTCTTTCAGGCCGAATTCGCGATTCCGGGGTGACGATTGAACGGAAGCGGATCGATCCGTCTCCAATTGTCATGGCAAGCCGCATGCGACTGGAGCAGATACTCGTCAACCTTCTCCAGAACGCGCTTGACGCTCTGAAGGATCAACCGGAGCCCCGCGTCGAGATAGCGCTCGCCGAAAACGGGGAAATGGTCGCTATTTCCCTTCGGGACAACGGCCCCGGCCTTGCCCCCGACATTCGCAGGAGCCTCTTCATGCCGTTCGTTACCAACAAGGAAAAGGGTCTCGGTCTTGGCCTGGTCATTTCGCAAGAGATCGCACGTGAGCTCGGCGGCTCGTTGCGGCATGATGATGCCAGCCACGGGAGAGGGACTTCCTTCACGGTCGAGCTGAGGCGAGCGGCATGAGTGCTGAATCAGGACCGGTCATTTTTATCGACGATGACGAGGATGTGCTTCGCGCAGCCACGCAGATGCTGAAGCTTGCCTCGTTCTCACCGAGCGTGTTCGGTTCGGCCGAGGCCGCACTCGCCAGAATCGACGGGAACTTCGATGGCCCTGTCGTGAGTGACATCCGTATGCCCGGGCTGAACGGACTTCAGCTCTTCGAGCGAGTGAAGGCGATCGACCCGGAAATTCCGGTTGTCCTGATCACCGGGCATGCCGACGTCGAGCTGGCCGTTGCCGCCATTAAGGATGGCGCCTACGATTTCATCTCGAAGCCATATGCGAACGACCGGCTTCTCGTGACGCTGCATCGCGCTTCGGAAAAACGGCGCCTGGTCCTGGAAAACAGACGTCTTAGGGATGCGGTTGTCCGATCTGCGGGCGATATCCCGCTGATCGGGGAGGCACCGACCATGATTCGATTGCGCGAAACTCTCCGCCAGATCGCCGATACCGATGTGGATGTCCTTGTGGAAGGCGAGACGGGCACGGGCAAGGAGGTGGTCGCGGATCTGCTTCACCGCTGGAGCAGACGACGCACGAAGCCCTTCGTTGCCCTGAATTGTGGAGCGCTGCCCGAAAGCGTCATCGATAGCGAACTTTTCGGGCACGAGGCAGGCGCCTTTACTGGCGCGCAGAGGCGCAGGACCGGTCGCATCGAGCATTCGAACGGAGGGACGCTCTTCCTCGACGAAATCGAGTCGATGCCGCCAGCACTCCAGGTGAAGCTTCTGAGGGTGCTTGAGACCCGGCAGATCACGCCGCTTGGCACGAACGAAACCCGCAGCATCGACCTTCGTGTCGTGTCGGCTACCAAGGCCGATCTCGGCGATCCGGCCGCCCGCGGAGATTTCCGGGAAGACCTTTATTTCCGGCTGAATGTGGTGACGCTCCGCATCCCGCCGCTTCGCGAAAGGCGCGAAGACATCCCGATGCTCTTTGGGCATTTCCTGGAACGCGCCTCCAAACGCTTCAGCAGGCCTGTTCCGGACATCAGCGCTGGCGTGCGCGATCGCCTCGTGAGCCACAATTGGCCCGGCAATGTCCGTGAACTCGTGCATTTCGCCGATCGCGTTGCTTTGGGACTTGAAAGGCTAGGCACGCCCATTGCATCAGGTCGAAAGGAACAAGCGGTATCAAGCCTCCACTTGTCCGAGAAGGTCAGCCTTTATGAGGCGACTGTCATCCGCGATGCCTTGCAGGAATGCGGCGGCGACGTGAGGCGAACGATCGAAGTCCTGGGAGTTCCCCGCAAGACCTTCTACGACAAGCTGAAACGACATGGGATAGACACGGCCGATTATCGAAAAACCGCCATTGGCTGAAGCCTTCTTGCTTGCATGTCGCGGAAAAGAAATTTCGCCATTCTCGTCCGACTCAAAGGATGCACTATGGGCTAGGTGAAGCGAGCCTGAGGTCGCTTTCGGAGCGCTATGGCATCAACCCCAAGACGGTCGCGAAGTGGAGAAGCGGAATTCGACCGCCGATCTGTCCACCGGCTCCAGGGAGTCGACAGTTCTGTCTGTCGAGGAAAACCGTTGTTGTGGCCTTCCGCCGCAACAAGGCTGCTGCCGCTCGACGATTGCCTCTACGCGTTGCAGCCGACGTCCCGCATCTGACGCGCTCCCACCGCTGCCTGCAGGCAAGCATCGGCCGATTGCCAGATGTCGACGGCGACAGGCCGGCGAGAAGAGTCGAGAGAATGAACCGGACCATCAAGACGCAACCGTCAAGCGCTTCCACTACGACGATCGCGACCAACTGCGTCGGCATCTTGCCGACTTCGTCGCGGCCTACAATTTCGGCCGCAAGCTGAAGACCCTCAAGGGCCTCACGCCCTGCGAGTTCATCTGGAAGGCATGGGCTTCCCAGCCCGAGCGTTCACTTTCAATCCGCTCCAGCAAATGCCGGGACTTCTCTATTCGGCGTGTTGAAGTCAATCGCTTTCAAGCTTCCTCTACCACGGGCATTTGATGTCTTTCGCGAGGCCTTGCTTCTCTTCGGGATCGGCGCTTTGGGCCCTCCCAGCATGGGATCAGTTGGAATGAAGGGGACAATCTAAACAGCGTTCTCACCATGTTGCGGCGGTGGAAACGAGTCCCGGCACGTCCTCTCTTCATCCTCCGTCCCGCGAAGGACATTCATCCGCCCCTGGCGGATCTCGTTATCGGATTTTCTCCCTTTCGTTTGGTGGACCCGGCTATATCATCGCCGTTGCTTCCTCTCGCGCCCAGCGGAACTCACTGCCGTCGGACCATATTCTGTGCATGATGACAGCCAATCTGCGAGCAAGGGCAACGGTCGCTCTTTGTCGGCCCCGGCGCTTAGCGACGTTCATCGCCCAAGCTTTCAGCCATGACCACTTTTTCACCACCGTCAGTAAGACTTGCGCGGCTTCATAAAGTAGCGTTCGCATCATGGCGTCACCGCAGAGGGAAACACGTCCGACGCGATTGTCCTCGCCTGATTGATGCAAGCGCGGCGTCAACCCGAGAGCCGGCCCTACGTCCTTCGAATTCTTGAAGCGGGCAGGAATGTCGACCGTGGCGTTGAAAGCCAGCGCAACGACAGGTCCGACACCAGGTACGGTCATCAACCGCCTGCAAACCGTGTCACCCTTCACGATCGACAACAGCCTTTCATGCAGTACCGTGAACTGCTCGCGAAGTTTCTGCCGGGCGGCGAGCAACACCTCCATGATGTCACGTAGCTCCGGAATGTCGCCGGAAAGGTCCTGGATGCGATCCGCAAATTTGGCAGCGCCGACAATGCCAACCTTGAGACCGAAGTTACGCAACAGGCCTCGAATGTCGTTCTCAATTGCGATGGCCTTTTCCTGCAGCAACTTGCGGGCTGTCAACAGCGCCCGGCGTTTCTGGCTCATCAGCGTCTTGACGTGCACCGGCCGGAACAAATTAACCCGCATCATCTGCGCGATGCCGCGCGCATCATTGCGGTCGGTCTTGTTGACCTGCGCCTTGAGAAAGGCCTTCGCATGACGGGTTTCGATGCAGATTGCAGGTAGTCCGGCTCCCGCCAGACCACTGAACAACCATTGTGATAAGGGACCGGCTTCAAGCCCGATCCGGGCCAGATTCCAGGCGGGATTCTTCAACGCCTCAATAAG
Organism: Mesorhizobium sp. P2_D6; assembly: GCF_056404315.1. NCBI lineage: Bacteria > Pseudomonadati > Pseudomonadota > Alphaproteobacteria > Hyphomicrobiales > Phyllobacteriaceae > Mesorhizobium > Mesorhizobium sp. P2_D6. The sequence goes on from NZ_JBFUEG010000014.1 coordinate 79,995, forward strand.
ATCGTCCGGATGGCTCGCAACCTTCATCTCTCTGCAAATTCGGCCTCCTTCATCCACGATGCAAACGGTCGTCTCTTTCACGGAGACGTCCAGTCCGGCATAATGCTTCATGCTGCGCTTCCTTTCCTGATGCTTGTGGCTGTTCACGCAGACCACGTTTTATCATCAGCTCGAAGCGCAGCACCTCAAACACCGTTCAAGACGTGGGGCAAAGCCGAATACCCCATCTAAACATTTAGCAAATGGCGGATGAGGTGCACGATGCAAGTTAGCACGTCGCCTGGGGAAAGGTGCGCCGATCGCCTCCCTCTTGGCCAACCAGTTCCAGCTTGCCGTCTTACCAGGCCCCCGCCAATCTCGTTGCGTTGTTGTTTAGCGTTGCAACAGATCCTTCAAAGAAATTCATGGAATCGTTGCGAGCGCAAATCGCTGTCAATGGTACGCTCATCACAACTTTCGAGATCAGTGGCGGCAGAAATCTGGTGTCGTTTTATGTTCCGCCGCCAAACAGCATTTGCGAAGAGCGCGAAATGACAAAGCCAGCAGGACGAGGGTACCAGCCATGCGCACATCGATTACACCCAAGTCGCCCGCGATACGATACTCGATATTGGCTACGACGATGCCATCGGTTTTGATGGTCGAAATTGCGCCGTCGTTCTGGCTCTCACCGGGCAGTCGCCCGACATCAGCCAGGGCGTTGATGAAGGACGATGGCAGGATCTCGAGCAAGGGCGGGATCAGGGCCTCATGTTTGGATTCGCATGTTTTCGATCTCCGACCGAAAGGCATCATCAAGATGCTTGATCTCGTACGCCCGATATACCGCAATACGGACACTTCGGCCGTGAAGAGCCTGAGTTCACCTGGGAGAAGACGGACAGAGCCGACGACTTGCTGCGTGAGGCAGGACCGGCAGCTGCGTGAGCGCCGCTGGATCAAGCGCATGCGGCAACCCTTTTCAACTCGCTAGCCCGCGCCCGCCGCGGCACGCGCTTCGACATCATGCTGACGGCTGTGTGATCGACACGGGCGGTTACCGGAAAGGCGACAAAAAAGTGCGTTACGACATCGTTATCATCGGAGGAGCCATCGTCGGCTCCTCGATCGCCTACTATCTGCGCGAGGAAGGGTTTTCCGGCTCGATCGCGCTGATCGAGCGCGATCCGCAGTTCGCGCACGCGGCAACGACGTTGTCCTGCGCCTCCATTCGCCAGCAATTCTCGATCCCGCAGAACATCCGCCTGTCGCAATTCACCATGAAACTGTTCCGGCGGCTGAAGGAAGAATTCGGCGCGGACGCCGACATCGGTTTTCGCGAGGGCGGCTTTCTCATTCTCGCTAGCGAGAACGGGCTGCCGATCCTGAATGCCAATCACGAAGCGCAGGTCGCCGAGGGGGCCGACATCGTGCTCGAGGACGCGGATCAGCTGACGCGCCGCTTCCCTTGGCTGTCGACCGAAGGTATATCCGCCGGCTCCTATGGCCGCAGCGGCGAAGGCTGGTTCGACGCGCATGCGATGCTGACGCTGTTCCGCAAGGCGCTGCGCGGCAAGAACGTGGACTTTATGACCGCCTCGGTCATCGGCATCGAGCGGCAGGGCCACCGTGTCACCAGCGTCAGGCTCGACAATGGCGAGACGATCGAAGCCGGCACCGTCCTCAATGCCGCCGGGCCGAATGCCGGCAAGGTCGCCGCTCTCGCCGGGCTGGCGCTGCCGGTCGAGCCGCGCAAGCGCAATGTCTTCGTCTTCGAGGCGCGCGAAAAATATGCCGATATGCCGCTGCTGGTCGATCCCTCCGGCATCTATGTCAGGCCGGAAGGCTCGGTCTATCTCACCGGCGGCGCCGAGCCGGAAGAGGGCGACGGCCCGGCCGATCCCCAGGATTTCGAGGTCGACTGGCCGCTGTTCGAAGAGGTGATTTGGCCGGTGCTGGCGACCCGCATTCCGGCCTTCGAGGCGATCAAGCCTACCCGCGCCTGGGCCGGGCACTACGATTACAACACGCTCGACCAGAACGCGGTGATCGGGCCGCACCCCAAGGTGAAAAATTTCCTCTTCGCCAACGGATTTTCAGGCCACGGTCTGCAGCAGGCCCCGGCGGTCGGCAAGGCGCTGGCCGAGCTTCTCGTGCATGGCGGCTACCGCACGGTCGATTGCTCCGCGTTTGGGTACATCCGTGTCGCCGAAGGGCGGGCGTTTAGGGAATTGAATGTGATCTAGCAACAACGGCGCCGCGACGGTCTCCTTTGGTGCCGGCGGGACAGAGGGGCGCGAAGGTTCGCGACAGGCGGTGCCGCGGTACAAAGGCCTTGATGTTTAGCTTGCCCTGTTCGGTTGGGATCTCCGCAATATCAATGTGGAAGAAGCCGATGCTTGCGCTGCAGACATCGGTGCAATGAAGAGCGCGTCAGATGCGAGATCGTCGGCTGCAAGGCCGTAGAGGCAATCGTCCAGCGGCAGCAGTGTGTTGCGGCGGAAGGCCACAACAACGGTCCTCTCCTACGGCAGACAGAACCTTCGATCTCGGCTCCCTGGGGCCGGTGGGCAGATCGGCGGTCGAACTCCGCTCCTCCACTTCGCGACCGTCTTGGGGTTGATGGCATAGCGCTTCGAAAGCGAGCTCAGGCTCGCTTACAGCTCGACGCATCGCCTCTTTCTTTGTGGCGCTCCCATGCAGAACCTGGCCCAGTCGAAGCTTCGTGGCCGCGGCCCGCGCTCATGGCCGGCTCACTTAGGTCGATGCTGCCTGCTGTCACCGTAAGGTTCCGCTGGGGTTAGCGGTGCGTCGAGCACAGCGAGAGGGTTCACAGCCAACGCTCTGGAACCCATGTCACTAGCCATCCATGGCGTGGATGCGTTTCATCGAAACAGACGATTTTACCGATGTTACGGCACGATGCATAGAAAGAATTCAAGAATGTAGCAGCCTTAAGGAAAGTGGTTGATGTTTGCGTTGGCTCCGAAGAGCATTTTCTGGTCTGCGCGGAAGACCAGCCCAGGCGCGCGTCCATCGCGGCCAGGCACTTCCGCGACAGACGCAAGCTACATCGCATTGGCACAGCACGACAATCTTCCCCGAATTGCGCAGGCGCTTGCCTCAAACGCAGCAGCAAAGCTGAGGCTTGTGGTGTTCTGGAGAGAGGCAATTTAGATGCTTGTTGATCGCTCAAGGAACGATCGGTTCGTTGTTTCTCGACGGCGCACGGGTCTCGGTGATTGCCTGTGGTCTCTCGCGTCGGCTTGGGACTACGCACATCGGACGGGACGAGCTTTAGCAATAGATTGGCGCGGCTCTTGTTACCTTGACAACCCGTTTGCGAATGCCTTTCCAGCTTTCTTCAAGCCAATTGAGGATATCGGTGGTGTACGGGTCATTTGCGATGACCAGATCAATCACGTCTCATTCCCTGGTCCCTTCTTCCCGTCGTGGTGGAACAAGCCATCCATCGACTGCGTGTACCGTCCGGATGAACAGATTTTCCAAGAACGTGACGAGCTTAACGATCTTTTCCAGGCCCAAGATGATTGTGAAGCCAACACGGTAGTGTGTGATGCTTGCTTGATGTGGCGCTGCGATGAAAAGGCCGAGCGAACCATATTTAGGAGCATCACACCGAGGGTCGAAATTGAGGATCGCATTGAAGCGCTCTACCAGGAACATTTTGACGGGCACAGCATAATTGGAGTCCATGTCCGCCACGGCAACGGCGAAGATATTATGGATCACGCACCTTACTGGGCTGATCCGAAGGTTGCCTTAGAGCAGGTATGCACTGCCATTCGTATGGCCAAGGCGCAACCGCATTCAAGACCTGTAAGGGTGTTCTTGTGTACAGACAGCGCCAAGGTTGTTGATCACCTGTCGGGCGTATTTCCCGAACTTTTCACCGTCCCAAAACGCTTCCAGGCGGATCAGGCCGGCCCCTTACACAGTGCAGCACTGGGCACCGACGGGGGATTTTCCGCGCTCGTTGAGATGTATCTCCTCGGTCGATGCGACACTGTTATTCGCTTTCCTCCGACTAGCGCCTTCACCCGCTACGCCCGCCTCTTCGTGCCACGAATTGTCGAATTCGATTTGAATGACCCGCGTCGTTTGATCTTGATCGACAACACTTTCGAACGTTCCCCGGCTCCATGAAAGGCTGGCATCCCGATCGAACTCTCCCTTGCCTTCGCGCAGAGGCCCCCGTTCGCCCTGCCCAATACGCCCCTTTCTCGCCACGCAATCCCGCCGCAGGCGAGCGTTTTCATGGGCGCGTCAAAATCAAAAGGATTCAAGCTTGTCAAAGAGAAAAGTAGCTTTAATCACCGGGGTTACGGGGCAAGACGGTTCCTACCTCGCAGAATTGCTTTTAGAAAAGGGCTATTCTGTGCATGGGATAAAGAGACGATCGTCTCTTTTTAATACGGGCCGTATAGACCATCTCTATCATGACCCTCATGAAAGTGGCGTTGATCTTACACTTCACCACGGGGACTTGACAGACTCGTCGAGCCTTACGCGCGTCATCCAACTGGTTCAGCCGGACGAAATTTACAATTTGGCAGCTCAGAGCCACGTTGCAGTCTCCTTTGAAGAACCAGAATACACCGCGAACTCCGATGCCTTGGGTGCGCTGCGTATCCTCGAGGCAATTCGGATCCTGGGGCTCGTCAAGCATACGCGCTACTACCAAGCCTCGACGTCTGAGCTCTACGGGCTGGTGCGGGAAACGCCACAGACCGAGACGACACCGTTCTACCCCCGGTCCCCCTACGCTGTTGCCAAATTGTATGCTCACTGGATGACCGTAAATTATCGAGAATCTTACAATTTGTATGCATGTAACGGCATTTTATTTAATCATGAGTCACCTGCGCGCGGAGAAACATTTGTAACTCGCAAAATCACGCGCGCCTTGACTCGGATTAAGCTTGGAATGCAGCGCACTCTATTCCTGGGCAACCTTAATGCGCGTCGCGATTGGGGGCACGCTCGAGACTACGTCCAGATGCAGTGGTTGATGCTGCAGCAGGAGCAACCTGAAGACTTTGTGATCGCTAGCGGTGAGCAACATTCGGTGCGCGAATTCGTCACCGTCGCGGCCGCTGAACTCGGCATCGATGTTCGTTGGGTGGGGGAAGGGGTCGACGAAGAGGGGTACGATGCAAAGACGGGAGCTCTGATCGTAAAAGTAGATCCCCGTTATTTTCGTCCTGCAGAAGTCGAGACACTTCTCGGCGATGCCCGCAAGGCGAAAGAAAAACTTGGGTGGGAGCCCAAAATCTCCTTCATCGAATTGGTTAGGGAGATGGTTCGCGAAGATTTGCGCATGGCAGAGCGTGAGGCAGTGCTGATGAAGCAGGGTTTTTATTCACACAGTCCACGAGAGTTATGCTGACAACGGCGGCGCCATGCTGGGTTGTTGTCAGTGCTATGGTGGCCTTCTTAAGGAGCGCCCAGAGCGCTAACAATGGAAAACAAAAAGATGAAGAAAGTCTATGTGGCAGGCCATCGCGGCCTTGTTGGATCCGCCACAATGAGAGCCCTCGAGGCGTTAGGATCCTATGAGATAATAACACGTACTCACGACGAACTGGATCTATTTGACCGGAGCGAGACGCGCAGGTTCTTCATGTCACAGCGGCCAGATTACGTCGTTATGTGCGCCGCAAAGGTTGGTGGTATACTGGCGAACGCTAGCTCCCCTGTCGATTTCCTTCATAACAACCTCGCGATTCAAGTCAGTGTTTTTGATGCCGCTTACGCTTCCGGCGTCGAACGGATGATTTTTCTTGGCTCCTCGTGTATCTATCCACGCGACTGTCCGCAGCCGATACGGGAGGAATACCTTCTCACCGGTCCGCTTGAAGCGACGAATCGTCCCTACGCTTTGGCAAAAATCGCAGGTGTCGAATCGTGCTGGTCTTTCAACCGGCAGTACAAGGCGCGCTATCTCGCGTTGATGCCGACCAATTTATATGGTCCCGGCGATAATTATCACCCCGAAAATTGTCACGTTCTGCCTGCTCTGATACGCCGCTTTCATCAAGCTAAAATGAACGGCGACTCCTCTGTAGGGGTCTGGGGATCCGGAAATCCTCGGCGAGAGTTTATGTATTCGTCGGATGTAGGCGATGCCATTGCGTTCCTGCTTGGCCTGCCAGATTCGGATTTTGACGCCTTGACAGCCCCCGACACTGCGCCCCTGATTAATGTTGGCGTTGGTGAGGACGTCACAATTCGCGATGTGGCGGAACTCGTCAAGGCGGCGGTCTGCTGGGAGGGCAATTTGGTGTTCGACACGACGAAGCCAGACGGTACTCCGCGCAAGCTACTTGACGTAACGCGCTTGCGTAACCTTGGCTGGAAAGCCAAAACGTCTCTTGGTGCCGGGTTGCAAGCGACGTATGAGGATTTTCTTCGCCTTCATGCGGCTTGATGTGGAAGCGCGCATCCAGGTTGGACTGCATGTCCGACCGGGTGCAAGCTCGCCCAGTCCGGCCAAACAGATGAGAGGGACGCATACATCCCGAGGCGGCCGCAATAGTGGCCTGTGCTGACGTTGCAGACCGGACCTCTCTGCGACCGGCGATGCAGAGGATCACCCAGAAGCTTGCCCAAGCCAAATGGGAAGGGGAAGGCCGCATAACCGGCCGCACCTGGAACGGCTGTGCGTGAGCGCCGTCAACTCAAGCCGCCAGTTAGAACTGCTCGACCTCGCGGGAGCCGCTGCTTACGAAGCTGGCATCGACAGGAAAGCCAACCAGGCCCGCATCATGCCTCGAGGCAGGCCTTATCCAAGGCGGTGCATGCGGAAATGGCGGGCGTCGACGTATGCTTTTCAACTCGCGCTTAGCCGCAGGCGGGATCGTGTCCCCCTGCGTGGTGGAGCTGGCGGCATTGGTCGCCGTGCTCTCCGGCATGGGCCGGGCTGATCGGATTGGTTCAGTCTGCGTTGTTAGCGCCGAACTCACTCGCCTCAAGGTCATGGCGCCACAAGCGCGGATTCGCGGCGCCGTGGTGCGGGCGTTTACAACTCATGCAGCAGCGGGTCTCGTTGATGGCGAAGCGGGCTGCCCTGAACCAATCGCTCGCGTCTGCGGCGCGCCAAGCTGTCGCGCAACGCGATCATCCTGACGCTCTGGGATGGCAGTGGCAGGTGACCGCCTATATGGCAGTGGCAGGTGACCGCCTATGCGGTGAGCACGCTTGGCCTTAGCTCGATTGGCATCGACCCCAACCGGCCCTGGTCATCGCGCCGTGCCACAGCTTTTACCGCCAAGTGAAGCCGATCAGCTGCGACCGCTCGCCGCGACAACCCTGGCGCCAGACTAGGCTCTGCTCGGCTGGTTCGAGCCCGTCGCCGCTGTGTTCATCCGCAGCATCGAATGCCATATCCGCTGCAGCCTCGAATGAAATAACCGTCGTAGCTTTTCAGAGTGCCTCTCGGAGTTGTTGAAAAACCCGGAAGTCAATTGCCCGTTTTACCTTTTCGGCAATGTTGAGGCGTCTGAGAATGGCTCAAACGATACCCCGTTTGGCTTCATGCAATGTCTCGCCCAGTCCGACGAGACGGGCTGCGGCCTGACCCGTCGGCATGTCAATGACCGTGATTGCGCTTGCCGCAAGGAAACGACGCTCGTTCTTGGTCAGCGTCGCTGTATCGATTGCCGCAAAATGTGGGCCATTGGAGCGCTTCATGATCTGCCGGGCATAGGTGCGCAGCATCTGATCGTTGAAGCGGCAGCCGATGAAGAAAAGACCACGGCTAGCTCGCCGTTCCTTCACCAGGTCAGGGATCGGCGTCTGGATGTCGATTTCGCTCAGCACTTCAACGTAGTCGGAATCTGCGACGAGGAAGTTTGCGGCCGGCCTGGCACCGCCATGAGGGGCGTAGAGAACCGTCTTCGCCGCCGGTGCGGATTCGAGTAATATCCCGGACAAATCGTAGGCTTTCGTCCAAATGTCACCGATCTCGTGCGCCCGTGTTACGCCCTGTATTTCGACGACGTCCGTTCGGCGGGTCTGTATTAGAGCCGCGCGCATGGCACCGTCGTACCAGCTGTCGACGATCACGGAGAGCGGCAGCGTTGCGAGCCAGGCATGCAAGATGGTCGGCACCACCGGGGCCGCGAATATTTCGGCCATCCAAACTTGAAGCGTCCGGCGGTGCCGGCGCTGTTCGATATACTGCGCTACCGACCACATGTTGGTGCGAATCTTCGAAGGGGCTGGCGTGCGCTTGTTGAGCGCTGCGGCAACGGCTTCGGGGGTATGCGGTACGGGCGGTCCCGCGGAGCGGATCTCAAGCAGACCCGGGCCGAGATAGGGAATGACCTGATCGGCCGCGAGCGCTTTCTTCAAAAGGTCAAGCTGCCTTTCGGCAAAACTGTCCCGAATGACGACGAGATGGCCCGAGGTCATTGTGTTCATGCTCGTATCCCTTTGCCGCTCTCTTTGTGTAAACCCGAAGGTCAGTCCTCGTCGGAAATCTTCCTTGCTTCGACGGTAATCGGCAAAGGCGTGTCCCACGGAAGGTCGGGCAGAACTAACCGCCAGCCGTTCTTCAGCGTCACAGCCCCGCCCCATAAGTGTTCGTTGTCGACCTTGATGATCGGCTCTTCGAGATCCTTTTTGGGAATATATGCCGATAAGCCAGCACCGGTCCTGCGGATCATTACCCTCATCGGGCCGTTCCTTTGTTAAAGCCGGCACCGATTTCGGCACTGGAAGGAGTCCGGGCCGTCTCAAGGCTCATGAGTTCACGCGCACGCATGCCGACGACGGTGCCGCGATCGACCCATTCGACCGCATAGATGTAGAACTGCTGGAGAAAGGTGCCGATGTCGCGCACATAGCCCTCGTCGCCTTTGCGCACCAGATTTTCACCGATCTCCTTGCCCGGATAGGTGCCGTCATTTTTTATGTGGTGTGTGGCGCGGACCCGCTCACCCGGCATGAATCGCGGGGGTGTACGGATTTCGATGTCCTGTTCGCGTCCGAGGCTCATGGCCGTTCCTTTCTCTCGGCTGCAGCTTTCCAACAGGAGGTCAATGGTCCTGCGGAGGCGCCTCGACCGTGTCGGTAGCCGAAATGGAGGTCAGGCAGGGACGCAAGTCTTCGACACCGGACATACCGAGGCGCATTGCTGCGTTTCGAAGGTCCCCTCGCATTCGGTGCACTTTTTCGGATCGATCACGTAGGTCTCGCCCTTGAACTTAATCGCGCCCGAAGGGCATTCAAACTCACAGGCACCGCACTGGGTGCATTGGGAAGCGATGATCTTAAAGGCCATTTTCAACTCCGGTTCGGTTAGAATGAGGCGGCTCAGGCCGTCGCAGCCAGTGGCTCACTCCCAAACTCGGCGGCGTAGAGCGCGCCGATCGCGGTCTCGATGTAGTCATACCCGTAAGCCTCCGTTGCTCGGATCCCACCTTCCTTGAGACGATCCTCGGGGCAATTTCCAATTCTCGCGCACAGCACGATGTCTACGCCTTCGAGCGTAGAGATGACGCCGTCGAGGCTCTTGTCCTCGGCCCGGCCGCCGAGGCAATACTGTTCGACCTTGCGATGACCGACGAAACTGATCCCTTTCGGCGAGGCCTCATAAACCTGGAATTCCTTCGCATGGCCGAAATGCTCGTTGATGCGGCCGCCACCCTTGGTCGCCACCGCTACCAGAAGCGATTTGCCGGAGCCTGCGGTCTTGACCATCCCGAGCGCCTCGCTCTTGGCCGCCAGGCGATCGCCCCGCTCGCGCGCGACCACTGCCCGATATGTCTCGCGCTTGCTGGCGTCGTACGTGACCTTGTCGGGAAGCCGGTCGAGCGTGAATTCCTGGCCACGATCCTCGCCGAGCAGGCCGACAGCATCGGCCCGGCACTGCCGGCAGTGGCGCATCAACTTGGCGCCGCCTTCGAGACGATCCTGAAGGGCCTTCAGCTCCATTGCCTTGGGGCCGCGCTGCCCACTCAGGCCGTAATGCGTACCGTGCGCCGGGTCGGAAATCAGCGGCATGACATTGTGCAGGAACGCGCCGCGCTCCTTGACCCATTTATTCACCTCGATCAGGTGCTCATCGTTTACGCCGGGGATCATTACCGAATTGATCTTGGTGAGGATGCCGCGCGCCGTCAGCATCTCCAGCCCCGACATCTGTCGTTCGTGCAGGATCGTGGCTGCCTCAACGCCGGTATAACGGCGGTTGTCATAGAAGATCCACGGATAGATCTTGGCACCGATCCGCGGGTCGACCATGTTGATGGTGATCGTCACGTGATCGACATTCATTTCGGCAAGCTCGGCGACGCGGTCTGGCAGCGCGAGCCCGTTGGTTGAGATGCACAGCTTGATGTCGGCGATTTCCTTGGCGACCCGTTGGAATGTCGCCTTTGTGTTCTTCCAGTCGTAACAGGCATCGCCCGGTCCGGCGATGCCAAGCACGGAAAGCTGCGGCACTTCGTTGGCAACCCCGATCACCTTGCGCAGCGCCTGGTCGGGCGTCAGCCTTTCCGAAACGACCCCAGGCCGGCTTTCGTTGGCGCAGTCATATTTGCGATTGCAGTAGTTGCATTGAATATTGCAGGCTGGGGCGACCGCCACATGCATGCGCGCGAAATAGTGGTGCGCTTCCTCTGAAAAGCAGGGATGATCCTTGATCTTCTCCCAGACGGCCGAGTCCATCTCGTGCGGCTTCGCGGAGGAGCCGCAGGATGAAGATGCGCAGCCACCGGATTTCGCTCTCGCCGGCGACTGATCGAAGACTGTCGTGCCGGAAAGGCCCTGTAGCGAAATCATCGGTGCGGACATGGAGCGGCTCCGTGCGTGGTGTGAACATCGCACTTCAGAGCGCAAGAGATATGCCAACTCCAAAAGCGGTCTTATCCGTCATGTTGGCTTTTACGTCGGCCTTTTGTGTCCAATTGTGTCCGTTTCCTGCGACACGGTTTTGTCAGGTCGCCGACAACGGTCAAAAGCAACGCGAAAAGTGCCGTCTTGTCTCAGTTACGCCCGGTGCGGGCAGCAACCGCGCCCCCACGTTTGATGTCATCAGGGACGTTTAGAACTTCTTCACTCCGATACGATGCCGGCGCAAAGCATAGCCGACCTGCCGCGGCGTGAGACCAAGAACACGAGCCGCCTTGGCCTGAACCCAGCCGGCTTTCTCCATCGCATCAATCAGCCGGTCGCGTTCCGTCAGACGCGGGTTCATTGCAGGGCAAACGGGATGGTGGGGGTCGCAGGTCTCGCCGGGCGATGCCTCATTCTGTGAGGGGCCGACTCGCATGGCAGGCAGCGGCGATCCAACCGGCATCATATTGCCACGTGCGAACTCGTCGACGGCATAGGCGCCGTGCGAACGGCCGACTCCTTTCCACAGAAGCGAAGACAGGCACTGGCTGTTCTTGCAGGCGAAATCCGACGCAGTTATTGTCGTTGAACGCGCAAGTGTGGCCGTCCGTCTCACACAATTCTCCAACTCACGCACGTTGCCAGGGAAATAGCATTGCGACATCAGGTCAAGCGCCGACGGCGTGAAGCCAAGATCGCGATGGTTCTCCTTGTTGAATCGGTCGAGGAGAGCGTTCGCAAGGCGTGGAATATCGCCCGGTCGTTCTCTGAGGGGAGGCAGGACTATTGGCACCACATTGATGCGGTAATAAAGGTCGGCCCTGAACTCTCCATTCCGGACAGCCGTCTCGAGGTCCTTGTTGGTGGCGCATATGAGCCGCACGTCAACTTTTAGGGTCCTGGTGCCGCCCACTCGCTCCAGTTCTCCTTCCTGCAAGACGCGCAATAGCTTGGCTTGAAAGGCAGGCGAAATCTCGCCGATTTCATCAAGCAGCAGGGTTCCGCCATTTGCCAATTCGAACCGGCCAGCGCGCTGCAGGATAGCCCCGGTGAAGGCGCCCTTCTCGTGGCCAAAGAGCTCCGATTCCAAAACGCTTTCGGGCAGTGCGGCGCAGTTCAATTTGACGAAGGATTTCTCCCTCCGATGTGAAAGCTTATGGATGGCCTGTGCAAAGAACTCCTTGCCGGTACCGCTTTCGCCTCGCAGAAGCACGGTGGAATTGGTCCTGGCCACGACCGAGACGATCTCCAGCACTTGCTTGAGTGCGGGACTTTCTCCGATGATTCCGTCGATCTTGACATGCGGATGTCGGGCCGCATGGGTCCTGTCCTCGTCGAGCGATTGCTCTGGTCTCGGTTGCTTCTCGATAAGTCGCTGACCAGCTGTGCTCAAAATGCGATGCAGGCGAATGGTCCGGCCGACCAGATTGGCGACCATGGCCAGGAAACGTAAGTCCTCCTCGTAACGGAACCTGGTGGTACCGTTCCTGACCCGGTCGATCGACAGGGTCCCGAAGATCTTTTCCTCAGCCTTTAGCGGGACACCGATAAACGCAGTTGCGATCGTGCCGCTGGTCGATTGAGGATCAGCCTGAAACAGCTCCGACGTGCTTGTGTCTTGTATGACGATCGGCACTCCAGTAGCGACGATTTTGTCTATTACGGGCTGGGGTATGACACTGCCGATGGCTGACTGAGGCACAGCGCCGCCGGTAGTTGCGCTAATCTGCGGCTCTCCTTCAGCGTCCAGGACGACGATTGCGCCATGACGCATTTGCACAAACGAGGAGAGGATATTCGCGACATTGGCAAGCGTAATCTCCAGCCGGGTCGGGGCAGTCAGAATCTTCGATATCTCGTAGATTCCCCTGAGCAAGCTGTCCGCATTGCGCGCCGCTTCGACCGCAGGTTCAGGCGGGGTGTTCCGAGATACAATTTCACCGACCTGATCTGGAAGCATGTGAGCCATGCAAACACCTCAAGGGTTGTCCAAGGTGCTCCTCCCAAGCCCTTTTTTGTATTTCGAGTTCCAGAAACATAGTATTTTCAGCTTTTCGGGCAATTGTGAACAATATTGACGGTCTTGACCGCAATTGCGAGCCTCTCGTTTCTCACTCTTTGCGGCAGTTATCCAAACTTGAAGAGAACGCCAAAGCCGCCGCGCGGGTAATTCCATACGATCTCACCGCTGGCCTCGCACAGCACGCGACAGGTGCCGCATTCCATGCAGCCGTCGGAAGTCGTCTCCACCTGTCCCTTGTCGTTCAACTCATAGCACTTAGCCGGGCAGATGTGTGTCAGCGCGAGCAGGTTCGCGCTCGGCCTCTCGTGCGGTCGCACTTTGATATGCGGGCGGCCCGGATCGACCAGATAGCGGTTCTGATAAAGCTTCTCCTCGACACGTAACTTCGTCACGGCCATCGTCATCCTGTTTCTCCTTCAGCGCCACGCGAGTGCCAGGCGGACCACATCGCTGATCAGCCCCCAGCGCGAACGCGCCTTGATGAAGGCAGCAGTGGTCGCCTTTTCCTTCTCGATTTTCGGGGTGCCGTCGACCCGCATGAAGTTCTGCGCGGCCTGCGACATCAACTGCGGGTAAGTCATGAAGAAATTGCGGGAATTGGTGTGTATCAGGGCCGGCATGTCCTTATATTTCATCAGGTCTTTGACTACGAAGGACTTGTCCAGCATGGTCTTGTAGAGGGCGAGGTTCCTCCTGATCATCGGCTGGTTGCGGCCCTTGATCTCAATGATTGCCTCGCCCGCGATGCGGCCGGAAGTCATGGCGAGGTTCGAACCCTCGCGGTGGATAGCGTTGTTCAGTTGGGCGGCATCACCGACCGCCACCCAACCGTCGCCGAAGAGCTGCGGAATTGCCTTGTAGCCACCTTCGGGAATGAGATGCGCGGAATACTCCTTGACTTCCGAGCCCGCGATCAGCGGCCGGATCGAAGGATGGTTTTTGAAGGCGTCGAGGAGGACGTAAGGGCTCTCCATTGTCTGGGCGAAATCGGAGACGAGGCAGCCGATGCCGAGAGAGATCGACTCCTTGTTGGTGTAGAGGAAGGCCAGTCCGGCCATGCTGCGGGAAATCGTGCCCGCCGCTTCGATCACGCAGCCTTCGTCGCCCTGGAGGCCGAACCGCTGCTCAATGACCTCATCGGGTAGGAAATGCATTTCCTTGACAGCGAGCGCCACGCTTTCTGGCTTCGGCATCTTACGCAGGCCGGCCCGTGTACCGAGCAGTCCGTTGACACCTTCTGCGAGCACGACGACGTCCGCGTAGATCGGCCCGCCAGCCCGGTCGGTGCGCACGCCGATCACCTTGCCGCTGGCACTGCGGACAAGTTCGGTCACCGTCGTCTCGCACAGCACCGTCGCGCCGGCTTGGCGCACCTTGCGCGAAAACCACTTGTCGAATTGGGCGCGGATGATCGTGTAGCGATTGGGCTTCGCCTCGTTGAAATCGTCCGATCGATACTGCATCCCGGTGTGGGAGGTGTCGTCCATCACCCAGAATCGCTGCTCGACCAGATGCCGCTCGAGAGGCGCATCATCCCGGAAATCCGGAATGATTTGCTCCAACATGTCGGCGTACATGATGGCGCCCTGGACATTCTTGGAGCCCGGATACTCGCCGCGCTCCAACTGCAGCACCGTCAGGCCCTGGCTTGCCATGGTGTAGGCGGCCGCGTTTCCGGACATACCGGCCCCGACGACGATGGCGTCGAATTCTTGCTCGATCATGGCCCTCTCCCTTAGCTCGCAAGCTTGTCGTGGCTGTGCGGCGACAGCCGCCGGGTGAAAGCTTCCGTCAATGCCGGCAGGAAACGGATTGCGTCGGTGACGATGCCGAGATGGGCAAATTCGAAGATCGGGGCGTTCGGGTCGGTGTTGATGGCCACGATCAAATCAGCCCCCTCCACGCCAACCCGATGCTGAATGGCGCCGGAAATCCCGGCCGCTATGTAAAGCTTTGGCCGGATGGTCTTGCCCGTTTGGCCAACCTGCCGATCGGCAGGCATCCAGCCCTTCTGGACCAACGGGCGCGAACAGCCATATTCGGCGCCGATTGCCCGCGCTAGATTCTTCACAAGCTGCAAATTCTCCGCTGAGCCGAGACCGAGGCCTCCGGCAACCACGATGTCGGCGTAGGCGAGATTTGCCTTTGCCGATTGGCGATCGAGGTTGAAGCCAAGGACTTTGGTGATGATCTCTTCCTCGGTCATTGACAGCTTGTGCCGGATGACACGCCCGACCGGCTTGTCCGTCCGCGGTGGCATGGCCATAACCCTCGGTCGTACCGTGGCCATCTGCGGCCGGTAGTTGAGCGTATAGATCGTGCATAGCAAGGAACCGCCGAAAGTCGGACGGGTCGCGGCGAGCGAACCGTCGACATCTACATCGAGTTCGGTACAGTCGGCAGTGAGCCCTGTCAGCAAGGTCGTCGCTACTGAGCCAGCGAGATCCCTGCCGAGCGTGGTCGCACCGAGAAGCAGGATCTCCGGTTTGTGGGTATTGACCAGATCCGTCATCGCCTTGGTGAAAGGCTCGTTGCGATAGTCGGCAAGCAGCGGTGCCTCGACGAGGTAGACAAGGTCGGCGCCGTAAGCAAAGGCCTCGGCAACGGCATGCTGCGTGGCCTCGCCCGGCGGTCCGAGCACGATCCCCGCAAGCTGGATGCCTAGCTTGTCGGCGAGCTTGCGGCCTTCGCCAAGCAGTTCGAAGGACACGGGATGGACCTCGCCGCGTTCCAGTTCGATGAAAACCCAGACGTGCCGATAGTCCCTAAAGTGCTCAGGCAATTCCCTCTTGATGCCGGCACGGCCGGCGGAAGGAGGGGCTTCGCGGTTCGCGTTCGACATCATCTCTCCTTGCCGTCCCGTCACTGGCCGCCGTCGAAGGCGAGTTCGTGTTCCAGCGCTGGCTGGCGGGAAAAGATTGCGGCGATCAGTTCGTCAGCGAGGTCGTGCTGCGTCTTGTCGGTCATGTCGATCTGCGTCGCCTTTTCCGCCCGCGTGGTTGGGGCGAAAACGCGCTTGACGACCGTCGGCGAGCCGCGCAGGCCGCATTTGTTGAGGTCCTCAATGCCAGCTTCGGCCGCGCTCCATTTCACGATCTGGCTGCGCGCGGCGCGCATGGCGTCGTCGAGCGAGCCCCTGCGGATTTCGTTGGTGCCTTCCAGCATTGTGATGAGGCAAGGCAGCCTGCTTTTCAGCACCTGCGTACCGCCTTCCGAACGGCGCTTGACGGTGATCTCGCGCGCATCGAGATCGATAGAGTCGATCTTCGCCACATAGGTGAACTGCAGGAGGCCGAGGCGCTTGGCGATGCCGGGCCCGACCTGGGCGGTATCGCCGTCAATCGTCTGCTTGCCGGCGAATACGATGTCCGGCGCGCCGAAGGTCTCGCCAATTCTCACGATTGCCCGAGAAAGCGCGAAGGAGGTCGCCAGCGTGTCGGAGCCGGCAAAACAGCGGTCGGTCAAGAGTACCGCGCGGTCGGCGCCATAGGTGAGCGCCTTGCGCAGCGCATCTTCTGCCATCGGCGGACCCATCGTAAGCACGGTGACCTCGCCGCCATGGGCGCCGCGCAATCTCAGTGCCTCTTCGAGGGCGAACAGGTCGTAAGGGTTGATGATGGTCGGCACGCCCTGGCGCATGATCGTGTTCGTCACCGGGTGGACACGTATCTGCGCGGAG
The DNA here is from genome assembly GCF_056404315.1 of Mesorhizobium sp. P2_D6. Taxonomy (NCBI): domain Bacteria; kingdom Pseudomonadati; phylum Pseudomonadota; class Alphaproteobacteria; order Hyphomicrobiales; family Phyllobacteriaceae; genus Mesorhizobium; species Mesorhizobium sp. P2_D6. Next base: position 96,539 of record NZ_JBFUEG010000014.1, read on the forward strand.
TCCGGCACCTGCTTGATACAGATTACAATGTGCATTGCGTCTTTCTCGGCTCCAATCCGCAAGCGGCGCTGGCGTTCATCTCCTTCGCAGCATCATTCGTGCCAACCATTTTGCGTTGCTCTGTTCCCTTTTGACATGGGGTTGTTTTCTTCCGAACGGTACCGTCGTGATGACCGAGTTTGTCGGCTTTTCGACATTGTCGCGTCGCACTCGTGTCGCGTTATTCTGTCCCGAACCGCCTCAGGATCGACTCGAACGGGACAAAGGTGTGGTCCCGAGTGGCCGGTTTGTCGGGATCGTGCTCTTTGAGCACCTTGAAGACCCGTTGGGTGAGTGGCGAGGATGTCGCGAAATCCTCATAGGCGCGTTCCAACGTCGCACGCGCCCGCGCGGCGATCACCCCGTCGGGAAGACCGGCGAAATCCTCTTCAGCGAGATATTGGCCCATGCGCTTCAGGATATGCAGCCGTGAGACATTGAGCACCTTCGGATCATAAGAGATGCCAAGGGCTGCGAAGAACTCCTCCGCAGCCGACAGGCTCTTCAGCCGGGCGAGGATGTCGGTGACATCGATGGCGCGGCTTTCAGCGAAGCAACTGCGCATTGCATTCTCCTGGGCCGGAAACGGTGGTCGGGTTTGCCTTGTCGCCCAGGCCTGGAGCTGATTGAAGTCCTCTCGCCTGGCTGGCAGATGGGGAAAGCTCACGCAGCTTCTTAACGATCCCGGGCATGACCTCGAGCACCCGGTCGACGTCCTCCTCGCCGTTGTTGCGCGAAAAGGAGAAACGGATTGCCCCGTGTGCCGCGCTATTGGGGATATTCATCGCCACCAAGACGTGGCTCGGCTCCAGCGAGCCGCAGGCGCAAGCAGAGCCGGAGGAGCAGGCGATGCCCTCGCGATTAAGGAAATGCAATATGCCCTCACCTTCGATATCTCCAAAGGCGATGTTTGCGGTATTCGGCAACCGCTTTAGCAAATCGCCGGCGACGAAGGCGTCTGGGATGCTTTGGAGAAGTTCTTTCTCCAGGCGGTCGCGCAACGCCTTTACCCGTGTGTTCGCGTCGTCCATGAATTTCAAGGCAAGATCGGCTGCCACGCCGAGACCGACGATGCCTGGCGTATTCTCCGTGCCGGCGCGGCGGTTGCCCTCCTGGCCTCCCCCCTTGATCAGCGGACAGAAGCGCACGCCGCGCTTTACATAAAGTGCGCCGACCCCTTTCGGTCCGTGTAATTTGTGACCGGAGAGAGACAGCATATCGATTGCCGTCGATTTCAAGTCGATCGCAAGCTTGCCGACCGCTTGCACCGCGTCGGTATGAAAAAGGGCGCCGACTTCCTTGGCCAACTCAGCAAGCTCGACCACCGGGAAGATCGTTCCGGTCTCGTTGTTCGCCGACATGATCGAGACGATCGCCACGCGCGGGGTGAGGGCGGCCTTATAAGTGTCGAGGTCGAGCCGGCCGTGGCGATCCACCGGGATCCTATGCACCTTGATGCGGCGCGTCTTCTCAAGGTGGGCGCAAAGCGTCAGCACGGCCGAATGCTCGACTGCGGAAGTCACGATCTCTGTGCGCTCAGGCATCACCTCGAGCGCCGAGAGGATCGCGGCGTTGTCGCTTTCCGTCCCGCCCGAGGTGAAGGTGATCTCGTCCTCGAACTCCGCTCCGATCAGCGTTTGCACCCGCAGGCGCGCCTTTCTCACCGCCGCCCCGGCGGAAGCGCCAAAATCGTGGCTCGACGAAGGGTTGCCGAATTGGTCGGTAAAAAACGGCAGCATTGCTTGAACGACTTCAGGATCGACCCGTGTCGTTGCGTTGTTGTCCAGATAAACAGGTCTCATGGATGTGATCCTTCTCCTGAGCGCAATCACACAAGGCGCACGCCCGGTCTGTCATGATGATGATTAGCCGAAGGAGTTGCCGCCGCCACATTCGGCCTGCGCGCTTCTTGGCGCCGGCGCGGCAACCCGCCTCGACCTTGGTGCGCCAGCGTTGCGCCGGCTCGGCCCCCGGCAAGCGCGGTCTTTAGGCCACGGCGTTTTCGGTGCGCTTGATCGTGGACTGTCTCTCCTTCAGGCCGGAAGCGTTCGCGAACAGCTACGCATGGACCGTGCCAAAGAAGGGAATCATTTCAAAACAACATGATGGCTCTAACACAGCTATGTCGCATTTCCGACATCGGCGGGAATTGTTCAACGCGGAACGCCGTGGAATCGGGCGGGCGTAGATTCCGCCTCGCGTGAGGAGCAATCCTGTCGGGGCCGTTCGCCAAGGTTGCCCGCGCGACCGAGGCGTCCTGTCGGGTTTGTCGCGTGCGCGACACGGCACTGTTACGCCCCCGTTGCCCTGCTGAGATCTCGTTTGTCATTGTAGAATATGCAGAAAATGCTTCTGAGCTTCTTTCTGAGCCTTTGGCGCGGCTTTTGCGGTTCTCTCCTCGTAGGGCAGCGCGTGCCCGCGGCCGATATTCATCTCGCGGGTGACATCGCGATCGATGGAACGAAGGAAAGAAAGCAACATGTCAGGTCCAGATCAGCCACCCGCATTCCGAGCGATGTTTTCGTCCTCACGCAGACCTTCCATTTCGGGTTTCTTGAGACCGAGCGGCCTGCTTCGCTCGTACAAAGCCACGCGGCGTTTTCACATCGATCTACGCGGCGCCGCCTTTCGCGACGTTTTCGCCTTCACCATGCGCCACTGGAGCAGGCAACCGGTCCGGCTCGCGATCATCATGCTCGCGGTGCTTGTCGCAACGCTCCTTGACGTTCTGACGCCGCTCTATTCCGGACGGCTCGTAAACGCGGTCGCCCAAGGAGCGGCAGCCGACGCCGTCGTGTGGGATGCGGCTCTTGCGGCCTTTTCAATGTTGATTGCGCTCGCACTCGGCGCCGTCGTCATGCGCAACATCGCCTTCATTGCCGTCAATGACTTCATTCTGAAGATGATGTCGGACATCGCCAGCGACGCGTTCCATCGCGTCCAGCGCTTTTCGACCGATTGGCATGCGAAAACCTTCGCCGGCTCTACGGTGCGCAAGATCACGCGCGGCATGTGGGCGTTCTGCCTCCTTAACGACACGATCCTTCTTGCCTTGTTCCCGTCGCTCATCATGCTCGTGGGGTCGAGCGTTCTGCTCGGCTGGTATTGGCCGATGATGGGGCTGATCATCGCTTGCGGCTCGGTTGGCTATGTGGCGCTGATCATTGTCCTGTCGCTCGGCTATGTGGCGCCAGCCGCAAACCTCGCCAACAACTGGGACACGAGGCTTGGCGGCTCGCTTGCGGACGCGATCAGCTGTAACGCGGTGGTCAAAGGCTTCGGCGCCGAGGTGCGGGAAGATCATCGCCTGGCGAAAGTCATCTCCAAGTGGCGGCACCGCACCCTCCGGACCTGGGTGCGCGGGACGGTCAGTGCTGCATTCCAGGGGATCATGCTTCTTGCGATGAGAGCGGCTTTGATCGGCTATGCCTTATTTTTGTGGTCGCGCGGCCAGACTACCCCAGGTGACATCGCCTTGGTGCTCGCCTCTTTCACCGTCCTATATGGCTACTTGCGTGATGTTTCCATACACGTGCGCAACATCCAGCGCTCTGTAAATGAGATGGAGGAACTGGTCCAAACCTACAGCCAGCCGCCCGACGTGGCCGATGATCCGGGCGCCAAGCCGATCCGGATCACGAAGGGTCACATCGCTTTTGAGAGCGTCCACTTCCACTACGGCAATCATTGGTCGCCCTTTTACAGCGACTTGTCGATTTCGATTGAGGCCGGCGCGCGGGTCGGTCTGGTCGGCCCCTCTGGCTCCGGCAAGACCACCTTCGTCAAGCTCATCCAGCGGCTTTACGACCTGGATGCTGGACGAATCTTGATCGATGGGCAGGACATTTCGCGGGTGACGCAGGGTTCGCTGCGCTCGCAGATCGCGATCGTACAGCAGGAGCCCCTCCTGTTCCACCGCTCGCTGGCCGAGAACATAGCCTATGGGCGGCCGGGTGCTTCTCGGTCCGACGTCGAGCAGGCGGCGCGGCTCGCCAGCGCGCATGACTTCATTGCACGCCTGCCGAACGGCTACGGTACGCTGGTCGGCGAACGCGGCGTGAAGCTCTCAGGCGGCGAGCGCCAGCGTGTGGCGATAGCGCGCGCCTTCCTCGCCGATGCCCCGATCCTGATTCTGGACGAGGCGACATCAAGCCTCGACTCGGAATCGGAGGTGCTGATCCAGAAGGCGATGGAGCGGCTCATGGTCGGGCGCACCACGCTCGTCATTGCGCACCGGCTCTCGACGGTGCGGGCACTCGACCGGCTGCTTGTCTTCGACCGTGGTTGCATCACCGAGCAGGGCGACCATGCCGCGCTGATCCGTCGCGACGGCATCTACCGCCGCCTGTTCGAGCGGCAGGCCTTGGAACTGACAAAGGGGTGCGATGAGACCAATGTGCAACACGGTTGAACGCGGCGGGAATTCAGCTTGCCTCCCCAGCAATCCTGTCGGGCCGTTCCTGAAAAGGCGGCCGCAACCTGTCGTCGGGCTTGTCCAACCCACGACACGCCTGGTGCCGGCCTGTCTTCCTGCCGCGCTCTTGAGCAAACCCATCAATGCGATGAAGACAATTTTTTATGAGCTGCGTCCTGCGTTCCCGGCACGGCGCTTGAGGCTTCTCCTGAGGCGGCAGCCGCCGCGCGATCATTTAGATCCTGGTTGATGCGATCAATGGAGCGAAGGAAAGCAACGCGCCGGATCGACGCGAGATCCGCATTCTCTGGCATAGGGGCGTCGCCAAATCGACACCCTCACAATATGCTCTCACCGCCCGCGTCGACGTCGGGAACAAGATCTTGATTGTCGTCTGCGCTCAACCGCTCTTATGCCGAGCTCGAAGGATACGGACCTGCGTCTCGCCGCGCGGGATTGCATAAGCTGGCTGCAGCGTCTCGCCTACCATCGGCATGACCGGTTCGGCTTCGAGACGTTCCGGAAACCCGCCGAGGCCGGCACGCCGGCGATGCGGTCGTGGCCATCGAAGCGCGTCCCGACATGGCGCGGGCGTAACGACCGGCTTGCGAGGAAGGGGATCATGTCAGACCTTGCGCTGTTGCAGAAGAAGGTCCGCAAGCTGCAGTCGCGCGCGGGAGCCGCCAAGATGGAATTGCACGACCTTGCCGAGGACCTTCCGGTCAACTGGACCGAGATCAAGGCGGTCGCCTGGAAAGCCTTCGAGGTTTTTTCCGAGTTGGATGCGGCAAAGCAAGAACTCGCAGCGTTGGAGAATTCACAATGACGGGCTCTTTCGTCACCCGCGACGGCTCTCCCTGGACGCCGCACTATCTGACGGCGATCGATGGCGCGACCTGCATCGGCTGCGGCCGCTGCTTCAAGGTCTGCTCGCGCGAGGTCATGCACCTTCACGGCGTCGATGAGGCAGGCGAAATCCTCGGCATCTGCGCGGGCGAGGACGACGACTTCGATGGCGAGCTCAACCGCATGGTCATGGTCGTCGACCAGGCCGGCCGCTGCATCGGCTGCGGCGCCTGCGGCCGCGTTTGCCCGAAGAACTGCCAGACCCACCTTGCGGCCGACAAGCTTGCTGCATGAGCTGGGGACAAGACCAGCAGAACGGCGCCACGTTCGCCCATCACCGTGGCTGTTTCAGCACCAGCCAATGGCCGCCGACAGACCAGGCGGCGGCGTTCGACCGGCATGTGCTTACCTGTGTTTTCTACCTCGCGTTCGAGGAGGTCGAGGCCGGCAAGGCGACCGCGACCGAAGCAACCGGCCTTTCGCGTGCCGACCTGCGAGATGTCATGACACGCTATTTCCCGGCTGTTCCCGTCAACGCCTTCGCGCTGGAAAAGCTGACCGATCCCGAGCCGGATATGGAGGAAGGGCTTCTGCGCGACCTGCTCATTGGGCATGCCAGGCCAGGCGATCCGGCGAGCATCCTCTTCGCCAAGATCATCGCCAGGCGGAGTTTGCGCAATGACCATCTGTGGCAGGACCTTGGCCTTTTCAATCGGGCCGAGCTCAGCCAGTTAATCGCCAGGCATTTCCCGGCGCTGGCGGCCGGCAACACCAAAAACATGAAATGGAAGAAGTATTTCTATCGTAAGCTCTGCGAGGCTGAAGGCTTTTCGATGTGCACCGCGCCCAGTTGTCAGGAATGCGGCGATTTCGAAAGCTGTTTTGGCCCGGAGGAAGGCGAAAGCCACTTGGCACGGATCAAGAACGGGTTCGCTTTGGATTAAGAGCCGCTTTCGTCGCCGCCGGCGCCCGGGCTTGATTGGCATCGAAGCCGGACGCGCTTTTCCCGGCGACGTCGCGCGGAGGACGGGATGTTCAGCGCCTCACGATATTTCGCAACGGTGCGGCGAGCAATGTCGATCCCGGTTTCCTTGAGCCGGGTGGCGATGTCGTCGTCGGAAAGCACTTCGTCGGGCGATTCCACGGCAACCATCGCCTTGATTTGATGGCGGACAGCTTCGGCGGAGTACGCGTCGCCGCCTTCGGAGGAGCCGATCGCGACAGTGAAAAAATACTTCAGTTCGAACACGCCGCGCGGGGTCAGCATATACTTGTTCGACGTCACCCGGCTTACCGTCGACTGGTGCACGTTGATCGCATCCGCGACAGTCCTGAGATTGAGAGGCCGCAGGTGGGCGACCCCATGTTCAAAAAAGGCGTCCTGCTGGCGGATGATTTCAGCCGCTACCTTGAGGATCGTCTTGGCGCGCTGATCAAGGCTGCGGATTAGCCAGTTCGCGTTTTGGAGGCATTCGTTGAGAAATGACTGGTCTTTCGAATTTTGAGCGCTTAGGCGGGAGACCTGGGCAAAATAGTTTTGGTTCATCAGCAGCCTGGGCAGCGTGTCTGGATTGAGTTCGATTTGCCACCCACCTCCGGGAGAGGGCTGGACCAAGACGTCGGGAATGATCGATTCAGGCCCTCCGGATTGGAATCGGTTTCCGGGCTTGGGATCGAGCGCGCGGATTTCGTGCAACATGTCGAGAAGGTCGTCTTCATCGACACCGCAATGGCGCTTCAATGTTTGAAAATCGCGTCGCGCCAGCGCTTCAAGATTGGCGACCAGCGCTGCCATTGCCGGGTCGAACCTGTCTAGCTGCCGCAATTGTATCTCAAGGCATTCGCTGAGAGTTCGCGCAAAAATACCCGGTGGATCGAACTGCTGCAAGGTTCCGAGAACCCGTTCCACAACAGCCTCCCGGACATTCAGGCTGCGGGCCAGTTCCGAAAGGTTCACCGGAAGGTATCCGGTGTCTTCCAGATGACCGGCAAGCTCGCCAGCTATTCGCCGCTCCAGCGGCCCGAATGCGCTGAGAGCGATCTGACGAGCGACATGGTCGTGCAATGTTTCGATGGACGTCCAGGAATCTTCGAACGCATGGTTTCCCCCCGGTTGGACATTGTTTTTGCCGCGGATTGATTTCCACTGCGAGGCCCGATCCGATATTCCGCCCGTGGTCGGCCCGATGCGCGGGTTCCCGGCCGAAATCGACGGAATGTCCTTCGGCGCCCGGTTTGAGGCCCGTTCCAGAAAGGGGTTCTTCTCGATTTCCTGCTCGACGAACTGATGCAGTTCGGGATGCGCCAGTTGCAACAGGCGAATGGACTCCATCATTTGCGGCGTCAAAACCAACGATTGCTTCTGACGCTGAAGCAGGCTTGCTGAGGACTCCATGGCTAGCGTGAAACTCCTACCGAGCGACCTTCGCCTTGTGCAAGGGGATTTTCGAGACGTTGACTCGTCTAGATCATGCAGCCGTCCCGGCTTTCGCGGCTCTCAGCGTTTCAAGGACGTTCTGCGGCGACGATACGCCATAGGGGTCGGCCTCGCAGTTGTCGCAGAAACCGTCCTCCTCGAACCACTGCTCCACCACGCCATTGTTGATCACGGCAGCGTAGCGCCAGGAGCGCATGCCGAAGCCGAGATTATCCTTGGCAACCAGCATGCCCATCTTGCGGGTGAACTCGCCCGAGCCGTCTGGGATGAGCTGGACTTTCTGCAGCCCCAGGGCCTTGCCCCAGGCATTCATGACGAAGGCATCGTTGACGGAAACGCAGTAGATCGCGTCAATTCCCTCCTTCTCGAACTCGTCGTAGAGCATTTCGAAATCGGGCAACTGCAAGGTCGAGCAGGTCGGGGTGAAGGCACCGGGCAGCGAGAACAGGATGATGCGCTTGCCGCTGAAACAGTCGTCGGATGTCTTGTCTTCCCAGCGGTGCGGGTTTGGTCCCTCGATGGAATCATCGCGAACACGAGTGCGAAAGGTGACGAAAGGAACCTTTTTTTTGACGGTCATCAATGTGCTCCTGGAGGAAAACTGGTGGGCTGCTTTTTCGGTTGAAACTGACACGGCATCGACCGCGGCCGGCAATTCGGTCGAGCGCCGCGCGTTTTGCGTCGACCTTGGATCAGCCATGGCAAAACCGCTCGCGAGCACGGGCGTTCTCGATTTGTGGCGGCACGAGAACGGTTTCACTACGCGCTTGTACGGGGCGTCGCGATGTCAGCAATGGTCTTACTCCTGGCCACCTTGTGATGGGTTCTGCCGAGTACGACGCAAGCGCCATGCCATTTGATTTTTAGGCTGGGGGTCACACTGTTTTTTGCAGCGACACTCTTTGATTGAGCGGCCAAGACCGTGCCTTCGCCGAGAGCGAGCGCGCCCATAATCATCTGATCGTGAGCTCTGGGCAGAGGGGATCCCGTTTATGGGTATCAAGCCGCGCCCCTCTTTGTCCGAAGCTGGACAAAAATGTCGGAAGTCGGACCGGAGGGTCGCCGGGTCGCCGGCGCGGCGAACACGTGGCTCGTATTCGAAGCGAAAATCTGGGGCTCAAACTCGGAACGAGGGACAGGAGTCGATCGGGGTTAACCTGACGAGGGTCCCTATGGCCTCCGTTCTCAGGATTGAGACGGCTGACAGGCCCACGCGCTTCGCCCTATCGACGCTCGCGAGACCGCTTCGAAATCGACAACGGGTACAAAAAAGCCAGCACGTCCATTAGCAAGCTGGCCATGTGATCTTTCTGAACCGCGCTTGCGTGAGGCGGGCACGGTCCCGAGGTGACGGAAAAGGCCGCCTTGTGCTCTCGGAGCATTTTGAAGCTGCCGCGACTTTGCTGTCGGGTTTGTCATGTCCGGGACACGGCTTTGCTCCGCCAGGCTTGCGGCTGCGCATTCGTTCAAGCTGTTGAATGATATGTAGAAAATCTCCTGCAGGGCTCTTTCCGCGCCGCTGGCACGACTTTTGAAGCTCTCATGTGAGACGGCAGGAGATACCGACTGGCGTCCATTCGTGAGTGATATCGCGCTCAATGCAATGAAGGAAGACGACATGTCAGGTCAGCGTCAGTTCAGATTCTATCCGAAACGGGCATTGCCCGCGGAATGCAATATCGACCGGCGTGACTGGCGTCACCGTCACAACCGCCCGGCACCGGCCAATGGCCACCGATCGACCTGCAGATACGGTTCGACCAGAATGTGCTTGCTCCTGTCCTCTCGCCGGCGCTTGAGGAGACCGGCGAGCACTTCGGCGGCCAACCGGTCTTTCGCGTGCCGCGCTGCGGATATCCTCGAAGAGATGATCGACCCCGAACCGCTGTGGAGCAAGAGCTTCATTCCGGTTCGCCGTTCGAAGCTGGAAAACGCCGGGTCTCCGACGATTTCGCTCGTCGGCTCTTTGGCGGGCAGGCAGCGGTCTGGCCAAGAGGGCAACAAGCTTGCTGGATGGCCAAGATGCGATGGCGCGCGGCCTGGTTAGTGGTTAGACGGCAGGAGAAATGCAAATGGCGATCAACCCGGTTCCAGATCATGTCCCGCCCGAAATGGTGAGAGACTTCAGCCTGTTCACATCGCCAGGCATGCCACCAACGCCCAACGGGGATCCACACGCAGCCGTCGCTTGCGCCCATGACGGGCCTCCGATCTTCTATTCCCCCTACAACACGCAAGATGGCCGGGGCACCTGGGTCATCACCCGCGCCGCAGACCAGCGTAAGGTGCTGCAGGACACTGAAACTTTTTCCAGCCATCGCAGCATCTTCTCCTCCATACTGGGCGAAACCTGGCCGACGATCCCGCTTGAGCTCGATCCACCGGCCCATGGCGCATTTCGCTCACTGCTCAGTCCGCTGCTTTCGCCCAAGCGGGTGACGGCACTGGAACCGGCTGTCCGTGAGCGAGCGATAGCCCTGATCGACCGGATCACCGCATCGGCCACGAGCTGCGACGTCATGAAGGATTTTGCCTTTCCGTTCACTGTCAGCATCTTCCTTCGCTTTCTTGGGTTGCCGGATCAGGGACTCGATACATTTGTCGGCTGGGCGAAAGATCTGCTCCACGGCGACGATGTGGAACGACCTGTGGCTGCCCGCAAGATTGTGGCTTTCATCGATGAACTTGCAACCAATCGCCGCAAGAATCCGGTCGACGATCTCATGACCTTCATCGTGCAGGCACAGATCGAGGGCCGCCGGCTAACCGACGGGGAGATCCGTGGCATCGGCGTGCTTGTGTTCGTCGCGGGACTTGACACTGTCGCAGCAGCTATTGGCTTTGACCTGGCTTATCTAGCGCGCAACCTCAAGGATCAGGAACTGCTGCGCAGCGAACCGGACCGCATCCTGCTCGCAACCGAAGAGTTGCTGCGGGCCTATCCGCCCATTCAGTTGATCCGCGTGGCTACGAAAGATATCGACTTCGAAGGCGCGCCGATCCGAAAGGGGGACTATGTTTCGTGCGCCACGATGATTGCAAATCGCGACCCGGAGGAATTCGAATCCCCCAACACGGTCGATCTGGCGCGAGAGCACAACCGCCACGCCGCCTTTGGCTATGGTCCCCACCGTTGCCTTGGCTCACACCTTGCCCGGCGCGAGATTGTCATTGGCCTGGAGGAGTGGCTGGCGCGCATACCGACCTTCCGGATCAAGGAGGGTACAGCGCCCATCACCTGTGGCGGCCATGTGTTCGGGATCGAAAATCTGATCCTGGACTGGTCATGACCATCGCCGAGCCATGCCAAGACAATGGAGGCAGCGCTATGCGCATTATCGTCCACAATGCCAAATGCCAGGGTCACGCGCGATGCTGGGCGCAAGCGCCGGACATCTTCAAGCTTGATGACGATGGCTACATCCTGCCCGGTGACATTCAGGTTGCGGAGGGGGAGCAACTGCTTGCGTCACAAGGCGCGCGATCCTGCCCCGAACGTGCGCTGGAAGTCGATCACACCTCGGCAGCGCGGTTCGAACCAGCCGCCATGCAACCAAGAACTGGGGAAGCTTAGGTGGAATCGACGAGACGTGGCCCCACACCGCAAAGCAAGATGTCCGGCCGCTTCCCTGCCTACCTCCTCTCCGGCATCGAGACCTCAATGACACGCACGCGACACGTGAAGTTCGTCTCCGTTCTGGCTTCTTCAGTTGCCGATCGGTTCGACCTTGCACGCACCTAGAGGCACGAAACGCCTCTTCCAATCTCAAATTTGCGACAGAGCGATGGGCCAGGCAAAAATCACCGAACTGCGCGACCGCGAGGCGATCCGCGACTGCCTTTATCGGTACTGCCGCGGCATAGACCGCGCGGATGAGGCTGCGCTGCGCAGTGCATATTGGCCCGATGCGCATGACAATCACGGTGCCTATCGCGGCTCAGCCGAGGGCTTCTTTGAGTTTGCGCTTGGTCTCTTCAAAACCGGACCGCGCTTAATCCACCAGATCACGAACGTCTTGATCGAATTCATCGACCCGTCGGAGGCCGTGGTCGAAAGCTATTTCACCGCGCTGCAACGCGGACCAGACAATGACGGAGAAGCACGCCAGGTGCTTCTCTGCGGCCGTTACTGCGATCTTTTTCACAAGAGGGAAGGGGCGTGGCGCATTGCCGAACGGACCGTCGTTTACGATTGGATCGAAGAGCAGATCCCACCAGCGGTCCCCGAGGCAGAACGGTTCGGCTTGCGGCAACCGATCGGAGCAGCGCATCCCAATGACCCGGTTTACGCGCTCAGGAAGCGCCGCAGCTCGTCATCAAAATGAAAATGCCATGCATGTCACCACAATGCTTTCCAAGGCTCCCAATTGCGAAGCCGCGTCGCGGGAGCGGTCGCGGAACGCAACACGTCTACCCAGTATGGAAACTCGCCGTCACCAGGACGTCCGCGACCGGTCTTGCGGCTGACTCGGGTCGATATCTCTGACGCTGGCTGCGGAGAGGTTCATATGAAGCAGGCAGGACGGGTCGTCATCATAACGGGAGCGGCAGGCGGAATCGGCCGTGCGCTGGTCGAGATCGTTGCCGCCGATGGAGACATCGTCGTTGCGGTGGACCTTCCTGGCAGCGGCGTTCTTGAACTGGCCGGCGGTCTCGGCCATCCGCATCTGGGCCTCGAATGCGATGTCTCACGAGAACAGGACATTGTCGCCCTATACGGCCGCATCGAAGCGCAGTTCGCGAAAATCGACTCGTCAACAACGCGGCGATAGGACCCGCCATGGCTGCGACTATCGACACCGGTTTCGAGGCCTTCCGACGCGTGCTGGCAACAAATCTGATCGGGCCTTTCATCATGGCCGGCGAAGCGGCGAGGCGCATGCGGCCCGGCGCTGCCATTGTCAACGTCGCTTCGCTGGCGGGCGTGCTCGGCAATCCCAAGCGGCACGGCCGCGAGGTCCATCTTGCCCGCACGTTCCAGTTCCGCCACCATCGGCGTGCGCACGTATCCTGGCGCTACCGCCGTTACGCGGATGCCGCGCGAGGCCCACTCGCATGCAAGCGATCTCGTGAGAGCGATCAAGCCTGCCTTCGAGCTGGCATAGGCGTTGCGCCGCCGCGTGCCCATGGGGCGAATGGCGCGCCCCGACGAGATCGCTCGGGCCGTGCGTTTTTTGGCCAGCGCACAGACGGGCTACATCACAGGATCGGTGCTGACGGTCGACGGCGGTTGGATGTCGTTCAACCAGCCGGGCGACGCGCACCCGCCGGTCGACGAGACGCCTCGAGCCGAACTCTTCCGGCCGGCCGAACGAACTGGCGCGCGCACAGTGGTCGTGACGGGCGGCGCGAACGGTATAGGCGCCGCCGTCGTTCGCCGCTTTGCCGCGAACTCCGACACAGTCGTGATTGCTGATAAAGATGGTGCTGGGGCGGCAGAACTCGCTGATTTGCTGGGCGGCAGGCACGTGGCGAAATCCGTCGACTTGGCGGTCGAGAGCGACGTGGTGGCGCTGTTCGAGGAAATACGGGGGCGCTTCGGTTGCATCGAGGTCCTCGTCAACTGTGCTGCTATTGCCGATACGTTTGTGCGAGGGATCGAAATCCCGCAACAGATCGAGCGGGTGCTGGACGTCAATCTCACCGGCACCTTCACCTGCGCGCGCGAGGCGATCAAGTCGATGGACGCCGGCGGCGTAATCCTCAATCTTGGATCGATCAATAGTTTCCTGCCCTTCGTGCCGCGCCATGCCTATGGGGCGTCCAGGGCGGGTATGAACATTCTGACCCGGTGCATGGCGGCCGAACTCGGGTCGGTCGGCATCCGAACGGCCACCGTCGCTCTTGGCTATATCCGTACGCCTGACATTGCTCAGCTGGTCGAGTCCGGCTGCATCGATTCCGTAGCGATCAAACGGCGCATCCCGATGGGGCGGATGGGAGAGCCCGAAGACGTCGCCGAGGCAGTGTTCTTTCTGGCCTCGCCTGATGCCTCATACGTAAACGGCTCGACCCTCTACGTGGACGGCGGCTTGACCTCGTTGGCTGACGCGCGAAACGCCCAGCCAACCGATCAAGAAAATCCAACGGAATGTTCGCCGGCGACGGGTTGCGGTTCGTCGAAGCCGACGAGGTTCGAGGATTGAGACTGCGGCTGCATGGAACGTGCCAAGCGCGGCTTGCCAAGTGATCGTCTTCATCGGTGACGGAAAACTCGTCATCAGGGTCGAATGACTAGCCAGGTTTTGGCGCTTGCCTGCGGCTGCCGAACGATAAGCGGCTTTGCGCAAGATCGTCGACTACGTCGCCGCCAGGCCGCATCGATACCGCGGCCCACCCGCAATCGGCACAAGTCGAAGGCTTGATTGGCCACTTTGTGTAAACGAGGGACACGCCATGGAATTCGCGACGTTCATCTTGGCGGCCCAGCGAGGCTATCATCAATCGTGCGACAGCGTCATCGGTAACTCCATTGAACAGACAATCGCTTCGGAGCAGGCTGGCTTCAACACCGCTTGGTTCGCCGAGCACCACTTCAACAATTACAGCCTGGTTCCCTCGCCCTTGATGATGGTGGCGCACTGTGCTGGCCTTACGAGCACCATTCGCCTTGGCACCGGTGTGTGTGTGCTGCCGCTATATCAACCGCAGCGCCTGCTCTCCGAGATCGGCTTTGCCGATATCGTTTCGAACGGCCGCCTCGAACTCGGCGTCGGCTCGGGATACCAGCAGTTCGAGTTCGAGCGCTTCGGCGTCGATGTCGATCAGGCGCCGGCCGTGTTTGCGGAATACCTGGATATCCTTCTCAAGGGCCTTAACCAGAAGGTCTTCGAGCACAATGGCCAGTATGAGAAGATACCTTTAACGGCGATTTCGCTGCGCACCATCCAAAGGCCAGCCCCACCGATCTGGATCGCCTGCGGGTCCGCGCGAAGCATGTGCCGGGCCTATCGTGAGGGCCACAATCTTTTCGTCACGGCGTTCCACAACGGCTTGGAAAACTTAAGAACGCTGCGTGAGACCATCGAGGCAGCAGCGGCCTCGCGGGGTAAGGATGTCACCGCCGCCAAGATAGGGCTTCTGCGCTGCTGCTATGCCAGCGACGATCAGGCGGAGATCGACAGCTATCTCGACAATGCCCGCTTCCAGCGCCGGCTATCTGAAGCACTTCATCAGCGCCGCCAGCAGAGCCGGGACGGCTATCTGCTGCAGGAAACACCGACGCAGCAGGATCTGTCGTTCGAGACCATGCGCCAGAACCTGCCGATCGGCAGCGTAAGTCGCGTCATCGATCGCCTGCTGGAAGAGATAAGTATCCTGGAGCCGGACCAGATCGCAATTCAGACCCAATTGGGAGATTTCGACCAAAAGACGATGCTACGCCAGATTGAGCTCTGGGGAGACAAGATCATTCCAGCGATCAACAAGTCGCTTGGTCACGTCAAGGCTTGAAGTTCGGAACGGCCACTGGGGGAGCTGAAATCTCGCATGCCGATGCTCGACACTTCGTCCATGAGGCATGGATAAATAATCAAGCCGACTGGCGATCACCGGGATCGAAGACCAACGTCGTCCCTCCTTGCCTGCACGGACCGCCGGTCTTCCGCTCCCTGGCCATCTCGCTTGAGACCGTCGATCGGCAGCCTCGGAACGGCCGCCATGGCGTAGACGAATAGCCACTCCCGCTACCCCTCTTGTGTCCGAACTTGGACGAGGATGTCGGAAGCCCGACAAATGTCGAGAGGGGACCTGGCCCGCCGGTATGGAGAACTGGTGCGGCGCAGGTGGTTCGCCAATTCGGCACGCGCCTTGCTTCATTGATTCTGTATGTGTGCACGACAGTGGCAGATCGCCGATCGGTGGGCAGAGCGGTTCGCCTCTGAAAGTACTTCGTCGGCAGCGATGACAGGCTTGTCGGCTGGACAGCGTCGGTGGAGGTGAGACCGCATGGTGGAGAGGCAGTCTGGTGCGCAGACGCGAGAGAGCTTGCGCCGAATGATCGCGTCCAGTGAACTCGCCTTCGCAATGGAGGCTCATGACGGCCTTTCGGCGGCGATTGCCGAGCGCGCTGGCTTCAAGGCGCTCTGGGCGTCCGGCCTCTCGATTTCATCCAGTCTCGGATATCGAGATGCGAACGAAGCTTCCTGGTCCCAACTCGTCGATGTCGTTGAGCGAATTTCCGACACGGTGGACATTCCAGTCCTCGTCGACGGGGACAGCGGGTTCGGGAACTTCAACAATGCCCGTTTGGTCGCCCGCAAGCTGCGCCAACATGGCGCGAGCGGCATATGTATCGAGGACACGGCGTTCCCGAAAATGAACTCGTTCATCGGTGATCGGCACCCGTTGGCCGATATTCCCGAGTTCTGCGGCCGGCTTAAGGCGGTGAAGGACCAAGTGCCGGATGCGGAGTTTGTTCTGGTCGCCCGGATCGAGGCGCTCATCGCCGGCCGCGGAGAGGATGAGGCGCTGGCGCGAGCACAAGCCTACGCTGAGGCCGGCGCCGATGCTATTCTGATTCATTCCCGCAAGTCCAACGCTGAGCAGATTTTCGCCTTCACGCGCGCCTGGCAGAACCGCCTTCCGGTCGTGATCGTGCCTACGAAATATTACCGCACACCGGTCTCCGCGTATCGGGCGGCCGGAATCTCCACGGTCATCTGGGCGAACCACAACATGCGCGCGGCGATATCGGCCATGCGCCAGGTCTGCGACCGCATCCTCCGCGAAGAAAGTATCGCCGGTATCGAGGACGAGGTGGCGACCCTCGATGAACTCTTCGATCTGCTCAATTACCAGGAACTCTCAGCGGCGGAAGAGAAGTATCTGCCGCAGACGGCGACCGGCGTGCGGTAGCAGGCCCAGCCCGTCTTTTGAAAGCAAACGAAAACGGGAGCGCACATGCTTGCGCATCGGACAAACCTGTTTGGCACATCGGGTACCGCCGCGGCGCGCGCTGCCGCAAAAGCGGCGGCCGATGCCGGCAAGGAGATCATCGATCTGACCGCCGGCGAGATCTGGAGCGAGCTTGCTCCCACGATTCGCAACGGCGCGATCGACGCCATCAATAAGGGCGTCAATCGCTATACCGATACGGTTGGCATGGTGGAGCTGCGTGAGGCACTGGCGCGGAAGATCTCCCTCGATACCGGACAGATCTGGAAGGCCGAGGAAGTTGCCGTGACGTCCGGAGCAAAGCAGGCCTTGTTCAATGCCGCAATGGTGCTGCTAAACCCGGGCGACGAGGTCATCATCCCGGCGCCTTACTGGACAACGTTTCCGGCCCAGGTGCTAATCGCCGGCGGGACACCAGTCTTCGTCGACACCAAATCCAACGGTTACGTCCCGCGCCCCGAGCACATCAAGGACGCAGTCACCGAGCGCACGCGGGCGATCGTCATCAACACGCCCAGCAATCCGGCCGGTGCGGTCTACGATGTTGAGACCCTGATGGCCATCGCTCAATTGGCGGTCAGCCGCAACCTGTGGATCATTTTCGACGAGTGCTATGGCGACTTCGTGCACGGGGGTCATACCCACCATCCGATCGTCTCGGTCGCTCCCGAAATTCGAGCACGCGCGCTGATCGTCAATTCCTTCAGCAAATCACTGGCATTGACCGGCTGGCGCATCGGTTATCTGGCGGGTCCAAAAGAGGTGATCAATGCCGTCAAGGCCCTGCAATCGCACACTACCTCGAATCCAAACGTAATTGCCCAGCACGCGGTACTCGCCCATTTGCAAAGGGATGGATCGGACTATGAAGGCAAGCTGCGTTCACGCCTCACAAGCGCCAGACGGGTGGGTCTTGACGTGCTTGCTTCGTTGACGCGTGTCCCGGTCGCCAGGGCGCAAGGCGGCTTCTATTTCTATCTCGACCTTTCCCATCTGCTGCGATCGGCATCGGAAGACGGCGCCTCAACGACAGCCGACGATATCGTGACGGCTCTGCTTGCCGAAACTGGCGTCGCAGCTGTGTCGGGCGCCGCGTTCGGTGACCCCGCCTGCCTGCGCCTGTCCTATGGAATTCCATCTGAAAAACTCGCGACCGGCCTGGCCCGGCTCGTCGAATTCCTCAACGCCTGGAAATGACACCGCAACAAAACGAAAGAGGTGAATGAGATGCCTCCCGCTGCTCCCAGGAAAGCCGTCATTCTCGCTGCCGGCTTCGGCTCCCGCTTGCGTCCGCTGACCGATCTGTGTCCCAAGCCCCTCGTCGAAGTCAACGGCACACCGATACTTCACAATGCACTGTGGAACCTTCAGGCGGTGGGAGTCGAAGAGGTGACGATTGTTGTCGGCTATCGCAAGGATGCCATTCGCCATGCCTGTGGCGAACGCTTCGGCAGACTTGAAATCAACTATGTCGAGTCCTCGGTCTTCGACAAGACAGGGAGCGCCTACTCGCTCTGGCTGGCACGCGACACGCTTCTTTCCGGCGACTGTTATCTCCTCGAAGGTGACGTCTTCTTCGAAGAAGATGCGCTGCGCCACCTGATCAGGGTGGAGGCGGCCAATGCCGCCGCGGTCGCGCCGTTCGATCCATCCATGGAAGGGTCCGCGGCCGTCCTTTCCAGCAACGGCTTCATATCCGAAGTCCGGTTGAAGCAGACGGCGGCAAATCTGGTATCAGGCACCCCGGTGCTCTTCAAGATGATGAACCTCATCCGGTTCTCTGGCGCCGAACTCCAAACGGCGATCGTCCCGGTCCTCCACGACCTGATCGGCTCGGGCGCAATCAAAGCCTATACCGAGGAGGTGCTCGCGCATCTCATCGAGCAGCGCGGACTGCAACTCGCCGCGGCGCGATGTGACGATTTGCGATGGTACGAGATCGACAGTGAACAGGACCTGCGGGTAGCGGAAAGGATTTTCGCCTTCGAGCGACCTCACAGACATAGGGCCGACGCGGCGGCCACCGTGGCGGGGGTAGGAGGATGATCCGCTATCTGTTCGACGCTGCAAATGCCATTACGGCCCTTGGGCTGATCTTGGCCACCACGGCGATCTACTTTGCTTTGATCGGGCGCTTCGAGATTGGCATCTGTTTCGGCTTGTGGGCTCTTTTGGCAGATGATGCCGACGGCATGGTCGCGAAAAGTTCCCCGAACCGGTCCGCTTTGATGGCACAGCTGGGTGGCGCGTTGGACGGGCTGCTTGATTTGGTCTACGCAGCCGTCTTTCCAGCGGTTCTGATTTTGTCCTTCAACGCGTTCTCCGTTCCCGCATTGTTGGCTGCCAACTGCCTCATCCTATCAGGGGCTCTGCGCCTCAGCTATTTTTCGACGTTCGGACTTGACGCTGACGGATTCGGCAGAGGATTGCCGTTGAACAATAATCTCTTCGTGTTGGCGTTCCTCTTCGTCGCCGACCATCACTTGCCGGTGCAAGGCCTGGGCAACCTATTGATCGGTGCAGGGTTTGTGCTGTCGGTCCTGCATCTTTCAAACTTCAAATTTCCAGGTACCGGCAGTGCGTTGCGCTTGGGCAACCTTACACTCGCCGCAGCCGGATCTGTCGCCTTACTCACAAAGTGAATCAGTTTGCAGCTATAGGGAAGAGAATACATGGAAAACTCTTTCGAGGCCGAAACTCGCACCGTCTTTGATCGCTACCAGCGCCAGCAGGAGAATGACGACCACATATTCGACAGGTTAGTCTCTCTAATCGAGGAGGAATATTTCGGCCTGCCTGCCGGTAGCTTCCGCGGCCTTGATGTCCTGGACGCGGGCTGCGGGTCCAACGCGAATGCGTCCTATGCGTTTCTCGACAAGGGGGCACGAAACGTTGTTTCGCTTGAATTGAGCAATGATTGGATGGATTGCGCGCGCAAACGGCTCAGCCGATTTGGGCCGCGCTCGGAACTGGTCGCTGGCAGTGTGCTCGATCTGCCGTTTGACGACTTCAGTTTCGATTTTGTCCATTGCGCAGGGGTTTTGCCGCACACCAGCAATCCGAAAAAAGGCTTTGAAGAGCTTGCACGTGTAACCCGCCCCGGCGGCAGCTTCTTTTTGACGATTATGGGCACCGCCAACGGCGTCATTTACCGATGCATCAATCACTTGCGAGAACTCTACCAAAGCGACGATCAATTCCGCAGTTCCATTGACAATCTGGATGCATCCACCGCACGCGAAGCCATCAACTGGATGTTGAGAATAAAGGACGGCGAAGAGGAAGAATATATACCCGGCGAAAACGAATTCTTTCGGAGTCTTTTTGATGATGATTTGTTCGTGACGATCCGGGATCGTTTCCAGGCGCCGACCTATCACGAGTTCGCATTCACAGAGGTGCAAATCCGAGGCTGGTATGGCGAGTGCGGCTTCGAAAAGATCCGCAGGATCTCAAGATATACAAAAAATTTCCATAACCTTCGGCGCTTTCTCGCTCCGATGTACCGTCATTATGACCACCCGCTGGCCCGCTTCTGGTTCGGCGATGGCTGCATCCAGATGATCGGCGAAAAGCCGAGCACGTAGTCGGCGTTATTCGTGCCAAGAGAGCGACCCCAATGTGCGGAATCTTTGGGATAGTCCTCAAAAACGAGGGAACACCCGTTTGTGCTGAGGCCGTTGAGCGTTGCGCTGAGGCTCTCGCTCATCGCGGGCCTGATGCCAGCGGCCTATACATTGATCAATCGGTCGCATTCGCGCATCGACGGCTGTCGATTGTCGACGCTCATTCTCGCGCCAATCAGCCCTATCGCGATGACAATACCGGAGTGGTGGTGACGTACAACGGCGAGATATTCAACTATCGGGAAATTAGAGCTGAATTGAGGGATATGGGTTTTTCCTTTTCGACGGTGTCCGACACCGAGGTTCTAATTCTTAGCTATATTGCTTGGGGAAAGTCATTCTTAAACCGCCTTGACGGGATGTTTGCCTTCGCGCTTTTCGATCCCCGGAACTCACTTGCTCTCATCGCCCGAGATCGTTTGGGGGTAAAACCCCTTTACTACACGATCTGCGATGTTGGCC
The DNA here is from genome assembly GCF_056404315.1 of Mesorhizobium sp. P2_D6. Classification (NCBI taxonomy): domain Bacteria; kingdom Pseudomonadati; phylum Pseudomonadota; class Alphaproteobacteria; order Hyphomicrobiales; family Phyllobacteriaceae; genus Mesorhizobium; species Mesorhizobium sp. P2_D6. The sequence goes on from NZ_JBFUEG010000014.1 coordinate 117,258, forward strand.
TTCTCTTTGCATCGCAGCCGAACGCTCTCATTCGCTGGCCGGGCGTGATACGCGGACCCGACATCATCGGCGCGCTCAGTTTTCTTTCCTATCGCGCGGTTGTCGGTGCCAGGACGCTGTTCGCCGGGATCTCCAAGTTAGAGCCCGGCCATCTCCTCGCAATAAGGAATGGGCGACACACGTCCGAACGTTGGTGGAATCTGTCGGAGCGCATTTCGCGATCGAAGCCGGACTATTCCGACATAAGGAGACTATTTGGAAGCGCCGTTCAGCGTCAGCTGGTGTCCGACGTACCGGTCGCCGCATTGTTGTCCGGTGGACTTGACTCGAGCATCCTCGCCTATGAGGCGTCCACCCGCTCCCAAATCCGTCCGATCTGCTATACCGGCAAGGTCGAGCCCGCCGATTATGACGAGACGGCCTATGCGATGGAGGTCGCAGCAGAATTCGGGCTCACTCACCGGGTCGTCCCGATTGGAGAACCATCCGATGTCAACGCCGTAGCGGAGCTGGTGCGCCTGCGCGGACATCCGCTTGGGATGCATAACGAAACCGCAATGTTTACGCTCGCAAAGGCGATTTCGAAGGAGCATAAGGTCGTCCTCACCGGCGAGGGTGCCGATGAGATTTTTGCTGGCTACAGCCGATTGTTCCGTACGCCGTATGATTACAATCGAAGCAAGATCATCGCCGCATTGCCACCTGCTCTTGCCCAGATCGCACGCCGACGCCTCGGACTCGGCGTCCATTGCAGTCAGCTGCAGTTCTTCCTGGAGCGCTACAGCTACTTCCCGACCGATGAAATCCGCTCGCTTGCTATCGATGGCCGGATACGAAGGGAGCACGAGATGGCTCTGTTCGATCACTTCTCGACTCAATTTGCAGAGGCCGGCGGAGATTTCTTTAGCAAGATCTCATATGTTCTCGTCTCTACGCATTTGCCCGCATTGCTGGAAATGGTTGACAACACCACAATGGCAGCTGGGCTTGAGGCTCGCGTTCCTTATACCGATCACCAGCTCGTTACCGCCGCAATGGCGATGCCCGGCTCACAGCGATTGAGGTGGAGGTCTCCAATCGCTTCGGTCCAGGCACTGTGGCATCCGGTTGCTTCCTTCAGCGAACGTCTCGATGTCTCAAAATTCCCCTTAAGAAGGGAATACCGGAGCGTCTTGCCCAGATCTGTTCTATCTCGCAAAAAGATGGGATTTCCGCTGCCACTGGGTCAGTGGGCCGTTGGCGAGGGAGCAACGGAATATCGAAGGCTGCTGTTTGATAAGGACTCTCCACTGGGAGATTTGTTCGATCCTGCTGCTTTGCGGCGTTGGTTCGAGGCCGGACGACGAAATCCTTCAGACTCGTTTGGCCGGAAGTTCTGGCTGTTGGCCAACCTTGGGATATTCTTCAAAGAGGTATTCTCATGACGAATATGCGAGCCCGCAGGCGGTCGCTTGCGGGCATTTTACAGAAGACCCTTTGCCGAAAACGGGGCGTCGGACAATCCCAAGATCTGAGCAATGGTTGGCGTGAACTCTTCAGCGGAGCCCCAGGCAATATTGCAAGGTTGCATTCCAGGGATGCTCAACAGGCATATCCGATCGTCCTCCGCGCTGCCCGGTCGAAAACCGTGGGTGGACAAGTATCGAGGTCTGCCCGTCGGGCCAGCTTCTTGCGTGTCTCCAACGGTCTCCTCGAAGGAGTGTCCAGGAGGTGCGACATAGGTCGCTATGCAATCACGTTCATTTACCGGAACATGGTCGCTCGACCACGGCTCCACTTGGAAGCGCGCCAACAGTCCGTCTGCGATTCTGCGGTCATGAGCTCCGCCAACCAGGACATGGAGCGTCGCTCCTTCACTTTCCCAAAGCAAGTCAGGGATGATCGCATCCGGATAAATGGTTGTGTGGACGGCGCTATGTCCATGGTCACTTGCGACTACGATCGCGTAATCGTCTTCCCGCCCGACTCGCCTCAGTCCTTCGATGAGAGCGCCAATCATCATGTCGGCCGCGGCGATAGACCAATGTGCCGCCTCGCTTTCGTATCCGAACTGATGCTGAATCGAATCCGTCATGTCGATCTCGGTCAAAATGAGATCAGGCGGGTTCTCCGAGCAAGCCAGCGCTCCTGCAGCCCCGATCATGAGATGATCCGCGGCCAGGCCCGCAACGAGAGGAGTGCTCGCAACGGTGTCCCTACTGGACGGGAAGCCGAAGAGATCGAGCACGCCAGCGGCTCGCAACCGTCCATTTGGATCTTTGATCATGCGCGAGCGAGCAATGCGGTTTTCGGGCAGGCTCTTAAATGACCGGCTTCCCTGGAGAAACCCTCGTTCCCACCAGGCCGGCACGAAGACATCGCAATCGGCTGGGTCGATCAACCCAGCGCCGATGGACGCGACATCAAGCCCGCTATTTTTGGCAAGCTTTGCAATGGTCGGAACCCGCAGATCAGACGCGTCGGCGCAGACAAACGAGCCATCTCGCACAATGTGGTTTCCGTAGATCCCGTTCGCTTGAGGCGCCGCGCCGGTTAGCATGCTTGCGCGCCCCGGCATCGACGTTCCCGGCACCGTTGAGCGCAGGCGAGTGATGGACAGACCGTCTCCTGCCAAACGAAGAAGCGTCGGCAACCGATGTTTGTGCTTTTCGAAATAGTCCGCGCTTACGCCGTCCATGAGGATCAGAATCGCTTTCGTAGGAGCGCGCGGCCTTATCGAGGCAGGCGTCTGAAAACGAGCGGTAGGCCTGGATGGATTGGTGTGGGTCATGTTGCACCTGGAAGAGACCGATCGAAACCAAAGCCCCCTATAGGCTTCGGATGACGCCGGTATGAACGCATCACGGGATACTTCGAGCGCCAGTGGGTCGTTTTGATTTTGGGAATGGGCGCTTCTACGCGCTCTTTTTGCTTCCTTCAGAAGAAAGGAGTCCGAGATGGCCGATACGACCCGTGCTATTTTTATCCTCGATTTCGCAGGGCCAAAAATACATCTGTGGAGTGGCAGCTACGATGCACCGTTGGTTCCTATCAACGGTCAGCCGCTCTTGGACCGTCTCGTCAACGCCTGTGTCGAAAACGGCATTGAAGATGTCACTCTCGTTGAAAACTTGAGCAGCGGCACATTCGATGGGTTCCGCCTGCAGGACAGCACAAATACGCTTTCGTGGCACGACGCGCATGACGGCGATCTCATTGAGAAGTTCCGCCAACATGATGGCGATACTCTCCTGATATGGGGAACACCGCTTTTCGACAGTGAGGTTCTTGACGGTATCAATACCAACAAGGGTTTGCGCGGCTCCGCTTGGCGGCCCGACGCGCCGACCGGGATTTATCGATTGAGTGCTGATGTTCTACGCAATCTTCTGGCCGAAAGCCGCGCCGCGGCATCTCTGCATCAGGCCTTCAGCAGGTTAGTCGCGGGCCTGTCCCAGCTGGACGTAGCGTTGCCTGACAATGTGCTGACTGCCGGCTCCAAGCTGCTCGATATTTGCGACGGTGTCGACGCATCCATCGCGGAATTTCGGTGTGACAAGGAGAACGTGCTGCGGCGTCTGGAAACGAGCGTCGGAGGTTATTGGCGCAAGCCAATCGCCGAGCACATGCTTCTTTGCAATACCCGCTTCCCTCCCAAGACTTTTTACGATCGGCTGGCGGCGAGGCTCGAAGGCGTGTTGACATGCTATCCTTCTCAGCAGATCGATATCGCTTCAGTTGTTGGCACGATGACCTCGCAGCAGCCGGACTTTATTGCAGTCGGAAACGGGGTGACCGACCTCATCCAGGCGCTCTATTCAACGCTGAACCCAACAATCGCGATTCCCGTGCCGACGTTCGCCGGCTTTCAAACACCTCTCGATGACGAACAAAAGAACAACTTCGTCCTCACCCCGCCCTATTTCGATCTCGACGTTCGAGCTTTCCTGGAATTCGTAATGGCGACAGGCGCGGATACGGCAATCGTTGTAAATCCAAACAATCCGACCGGTCGACTTGTTGATCATGCTGACGTGGCATGGCTGGCGGAGGCCCTAGGATCTCGCGGGCGGCGGCTGATCGTGGATGAATCGTTTATTGATTTTCCCGCTGATGGCCGATCAAACAGCGTTGAGAATCTGGTGCCGTCCTGTGACAATTTGATCGTGGTGAAGAGCCTTGGAAAGGTCTTCGGACTTGGCGGAATTCGGCTCGCTTACCTCATGGCTGGCGATCCCGCCCTCGTTGCCGCCGTGCGCCGGAAACTGCCGCTGTGGAACATTAGCGGTATTGCGGAATACACACTGTTCCTGCTTCCCGAATTCGCAGAGGAACTGGAAGACAGTCTAGAGATGTTGCGAGAAGATAGAGAACTGTTCATTGAGGAGCTGCGGACGGTACCGGGCCTCGAGGTCGTGCCTTCGCAGACGAATTTCATCTTGTGCCGGCTGCCTGAAAATTCGCTATCCGCTGCCGAGCTCAAGCGCCGCCTTGTGCTGTTCGAATCCGTCCTCGTAAGAGAATGCGGCTATCAAGCCATGAACGACGCAGATCGATATCTGCGCCTGACGGTTCGAAGTCGGACGGAAAACGAAAGGCTGGCAAAAGCTCTGCAGCGCACCTTAAGCCGCTCAACGACCTCTGAGACCGACGCCCTGACGTGACATTTGCGCTGCGAACTGAATAGTCTTTTTTTCGAATGCCGCGAGAGAGAAGCATGTCGCTTAGTTACAATCGTCATAAAAGGCTCGTTGAAATCATCCAGGCGAATGGCGAAGTGCGCATCCGAGATTTGATGCAGCAGTTCAATATTTCAGAAGAGACTGCGCGGCGGGATATCAAACGGCTCGAGCAGGATGGCTTGGTCGCACGTGTCCATGGTGGCGCGGTCGCAACGCAACAGCCAAAGCTGCTGGCCATCTCATCGCGAGCTGTTTCCGAGCGCGCGGAAAAAAGCACAATCGCTCAGATCGCCCTGGGTCTTTTGAAGCCCGGTCAGAATCTCTTCTTCGGGGGCGGCAGCACCATTCTGTCGTTGGCCAGCCGCATATCGGCCCTGCCGGAAATGCGCGTCGTCACCAACATGGTCGATACTGCCATCGCCGCGGCCGAAGGCTATCGGCATCGTGTTGTCATGCTGGGGGGCGATTTCAATGTCGATTTCCGGACCGTAACCGGCTTCACCGCCTTGCGTACACTCCGCGAACAGCAGATCGACGTCGCATTTATCGGCGTCAATGCGGTGCGTCCGAATGGCGTCTTCGACCATGAACAGGTCGGACAGGAGCTTGCTGCGACGCTCTGCGAGCAAGCACGGAAAATTGTCATTCTCGCCGATCACAGCAAATTCGGCTTGTCGGCGCGCTACCGCATCCTGCCCCATTCGGCGATTACCGCGATCATCACCGACCGGAGGCCTGCATCGGACATGCTGGACAAGATCGAAGCCGCCGGTGTTGAAGTTCTATATCCGCAAAACCGTCACAACCCCGCACTGGTCTCTACTTGATCCTCTGCTTTCAGCCCGCACGGCTGCCCCAACCGTGAAACATTTTTTTCCATTTATTTCAATAACCAACACAATCCGTCTCAAACCTGCAAAAAACCGTCACATAACCGCGCTATGTCTCATCCCGTCTCGGGAGCGGATTTCATTCGCTCCGATTGTCATCCCGACTGAAAGAGAGGGGATTTTGATATGCAAACGACACGTCGCAGATTTCTCGGCATGACCGCCATGGCGGCTGGCGCAATAGCATTGCCGAACACGATCATGGCGGCAACCGGCCGGCGGCCGAACCTCAATATTGCCGTTCAGGACCTGCGCACAATTCTGGAACCGGTGGACGGCTCCTCCATCGCCAACGTTTCCTGGCGGGTGCAATACAGCATTTTCGATCAGCTTTTACGGACCGACTACAACGACAATTTTCGCCTGAATTTCGCGCTCGCGACATCATTGAAGCAAATTGACGCCACGATCCATGAGATCACGTTGCGCGACAATGTGAAGTTTCATGACGGTTCCACAATGACGGCGGATGACGTTGTCTTCTCGCTCGGGCCGGATCGACTGCGCGGCGAAAATGCGCCGGGCGCGGCCGTGTTTGCCAACTTCCTCTCCTCGCTTGCCGATGTGCAGAAGATCAATGATCGCACTGTCCGTTTGATCACCAGGACAGAGGATCCGGTCTTTGCCCAGCGGCTCGGCGCGTGGGGCACGCAGATCATCAGCGCCAGAGCACGGGCTGGCGCCAGCAGCTATGACGCCTGGGCGGCGAAGCCGATCGGCACCGGCCCTTACAAGATCGGCGAGGTCCGCAATGGGGACGAGATCACACTGGTGGCGCACGACGAATATTGGGGAGGCCAGCCGCCATTTGCCTCGATCCGCTTCAAGCGGCTGCCGGAAATCGCCGCGCGCATCGCCGGACTGAAGTCGGGCGATTACGATATCGTCACAGACATCACTCCGGACCACATTGCCGAAATTGAGGGTGTCAACGGCCTCTCGATTGTTGGTGGCGAAGCCATGTGGTTCCGCTTTCTCACATTTGCTCCGCTCAGGACTCCCATCCTGAAAGATGTCGATCTGCGTCGCGCGCTCGCTCTCGCTATCGATCGCGGTGCGCTGGCGGACGGCCTCTGGGACGGCCGGGCGAAAGCGCTGACCAGCTGGCAGCTACCGATCTTCGGCGAGATCAACGACCCCAACCGCAAGGGGGTGTCCTATGATCCGGCGCAGGTCAAGGAACTGCTCGCCAAGTCATCCTACAGAGGTGAGGAAATCCCATACCCTTCCGTCGGCACCTATTATCCGATGCAGCTCGCCGAGAACCAGGCGCTTGTCGAGATGTGGAAGGCTGCCGGAATCAACGTCAAGCTGATCATGTGTGAAAACTGGACGCAGGTCGGCGACATTGGCGGCATCAATGACACGTCCGGCGGCGCCTTCTACGCCGATCCCGTTTCCATGCTGTGGCAGATTATCGGTCCGACCAATGACCTCCAGTCAACAGGTGGCTGGACCAATGCCGAGTTTAACGCGCTCGGTCACGAGCTTGAAACGACGACCGATCTCGCCAAGCGCCAGGCGGCCTTCAAACGGATGCAGGACATTGTCGAGATCGAGGACCCTTGCATCACGCCGCTGCACTCCATGCCCTTTATCTATGGGCAGAAGGCGGATGTCAGCTGGCAGCCCAACCCGTTGCCGCAAATGTATCTCGGTCCGAAGATGCCGCCTGAGCCGGTGGCCTGAGTTCCATGCTGCATAAGTCTTTCCAGAACAGCGCGGGCGCCGCGCTGTTGCCGGCTCATGGCATCGGGGCTTCCGCCACCAAACCTGCCATCAGCATTGCTGGCTTGAGGGTGGCGTTCGGCGATGTGCCTGTGCTGCACGGTGTCGATCTCGCTGTGAACAAAGGCGAGGCCTTGGGTATCGTTGGCGAATCCGGCTGCGGCAAGTCCGTGACTTGGCGGGCGGTTCTTGGCCTGCTGCCGAAATCCGCCGAGATCGGGGGCGAGGCCAGGATTGGTGATCTCGATCTTGTGGGCGCACGACAATCCGTTTTGGATCGGGTGCGCGGCGGACGCATCGCCATGATCTTCCAGGATCCGGCCAGCGCGCTGAACCCGGTGCATCGCATCGGCGCGCAGATCACCGAAGCGCTTCGCCTGCACCGTGGCCTCAGCGGTGCCGCCGCCCGTGCCGAGGCCTGCCGCTTGCTCGACCAGGTCGGGATAGCCGCTGCGGCAAGCAGGCTCAACACCTACCCCCACGAACTGTCGGGCGGCCAGAACCAGCGGGTGATGATTGCCATCGCGCTCGCCGGCCGGCCCGAACTGCTGATCGCCGACGAGCCAACGACCGCGCTCGACACCACCGTGCAGGCGCAGATCCTGCTGCTGCTCAAAGATATTCAACGCGACACAGGCATGGCGCTGGTCATGATCAGCCATGATCTCGCCGCGGTGGCGGCCGTCTGTGACCGGGCATGCGTCATGTATGCGGGCCAGATCGTCGAAACGGCGCCGAAACACACGCTTCTGACCGCGCCGGAACACCCCTATACACGCGACCTGATCGGTGCCATTCCGCCCTCGCACGGTCCGCGCATGCGATTGACCGCCATTGCCGGCGCGCCGCCACAACGCAATCTGCCGCCGGGATGCGCCTATGCGCCACGCTGCCGGCACGCGATCACGGCATGTGGCACGAGCCGACCGGAACCGCGGCAGGTCGCCGCGCGGCATTCGGTGAGTTGCCTTCGTTTGGACGCCGGCACGTATCAATGACCCTGCTGCGTCTCAACAACATCACCCGTCGCTTTCCCCTCGGCTCGCCACTCTACGGACCGCGGAAATATCTTTTAGCAGTCGATGGCGTGTCGCTGGATGTCGAGATGGGCCGGACGACCGGCATTGTCGGCGAATCCGGATGCGGCAAGTCCACCACCGGCCGTATTGCGCTCGGTCTGGAGCCGCCGGACAGCGGAGGTGTGCTGTTTCAGGGTTTGCCGCTCCCGCGCATCGACAGCAGAAAATGGCGCGCGCAGCGGCGCCAAATGCAGCTGGTCTTTCAGGACACCTTGGCAGCGCTTGATCGCCGAATGACTGTCAGCGCTCTCGTCGCCGAGCCGCTTGCGATTCACGGAATTGGCGATCCGGCAAGCCGCAAGCAACGCGTGGCCGAGCTTCTCCACAGCGTCGGCCTCGGCGAAGACCATGGCGTGCTCTATCCGCATCAGCTTTCCGGCGGCCAGCGCCAACGCGTCGTGCTTGCGCGGGCGCTCGCGCCAAAACCCTCGCTTCTGGTTTGCGATGAGCCGGTCTCGGCGCTCGACGTGTCCGTCCAGGCGCAAATCGTCAATCTGCTCATGGATGTTCAGCAGGAGCTCGGGCTCGGCCTCTTGTTCATCAGCCATGACTTGCGGGTCGTTCGCCATGTCAGCGACCGGATCGTCGTCATGTATCTTGGCCGCGTAGTCGAGCAGGGGCGCGCCGACGCCATTATCGATCAACCCGCCCATCCCTATACGCAGGCGCTCGTCTCGGCCATGCCGAGGCTTCCGGGCGGATTCGATCATTATGTGGCGCTGCCAGGCGAACCGCCGAGCCCTACCGATCGGCCGAGCGGATGCCCGTTTCATCCACGCTGTCCACTTGCGCGCGATGTCTGCCGCCAGAGCCTGCCCGAACTCCTGCCGCTAGGATCGGAACGGCAGGTCGCCTGCCATTTGGTGAGGCATTGATGAGTGCTGTGTTTCGTTTCGCCGGCCCCAAGATCCTGCGTGCCGGCCTGTCGATCCTGATCGTGGTGACCTTTACATTCGTGGTGCTGCGGGCCTCTGGAGACCCGGCGCTGCAGATACTCGGTCCCAGCGCCCGCGCCCCGGATCTTGAGGCGTTTCGCCGGCATTGGGGGCTCGATCAGCCTCTGTATGTGCAATATGTCCGCTATGTCCTGGCGGCACTTCACTGCGATTTCGGGAATTCCATGCTGGCTGGAAAACCGGCCCTGCAGCTTGTGTTCGAGCGCGCGCCCCTGACATTGGCGCTGATGCTGCCGGCACTGGCGCTCACGATGCTAATCGGCATTCCGGTCGGCGCCTACGCCGCCATGCATCGCGACACCTGGGTCGACCGATCGGTGATGATGCTGACCGTGTTCGGCTTCACCGTGCCAAGCTTCGTGCTCGGGCTATTGCTGATCCTGATCTTTTCCGTGACGCTCGGCCTGTTCCCGTCCGGCGGCGCGGATCGGCCGGAAAGCTTCGTACTGCCGGTGCTCACGCTTGGTTTGGGCGGGGCGGCCATTATCGCGCGCTTCACGCGTAGCGCCATGATCGAAGTTCTGTCGCAGCTCTACATCGTGGCGGCCAGCGCCAAGGGCGTGACGTGGCGGCAGGTGGTTCGCCACCATGCCTTTCCGAATGCGATCATTCCTGTGCTGACGCTGTTCGGCCTGATGCTCGGCGGCCAGGTCGCGGGCGCCGTACTGGTGGAAAGCGTCTTCGGCTGGCCCGGCATCGGCCAATTGCTGGTGGTTTCGGTTGCAAACCGTGATCTCGCCGTGGTGCAGGTCATCCTCCTTCTCGTGGCGCTGACCATGACGTCGGCCAACCTGCTGATGGACCTGCTTTATGGCGTGTTCGATCCGCGCTTGCGTGGAACAAACTCAGGATCGCAATGAAAACGGCAACTGTAGAAACAAACCGTCCGCCGCCTCGCTCGGTGGACCTGCCGACACTCCTTGCTGTGGGCTGGGTTCTCCTCATGCTCTTCACGGCGCTCGCCGCGCCGCTGATCGCTCCCTATGAGATCACTTCCATCGACCTGCGCCATCGCCTGGCGCCGCCCGTCGGCTTTGGCGGAACGATGCTGCACGTCCTGGGAACCGACGATCTGGGCCGTGATGTGGCCTCGCGTCTTTTCTACTCGATCCGCACCAGCTTGCTGGTCGCCTTCGGCGCCACTGCGATCAGCGTGTTGGTCGGTACCGGGATCGGCTTCATCGCCGCGTATTTCCGCGGGCTCGTCGAGCATGCGCTGCTGCTAATGATCGACGTACAGGCTTCGCTACCATTTCTAATCGTGGCGCTGGCAATGCTCGCCTGTTTCGGTAATTCGCTGACGCTGTTCGTCGCCCTGATGGGACTTTATGGCTGGGAGCGAAATGCGCGGTTGGCACGAGGACTGGCAATCACCGCCAGCGCGCAGGGCTATGCGAGCGCAACGCGCCAGCTCGGCGCCCATCCGCTGCGTGTCTATCTGCGGCATATCCTGCCCAACAGCGCGGCGACGCTTCTCGTGGCGGCGACGGTGACCTTTCCGGAAATCGTCCTGGTGGAAAGCGGACTCTCCTTCCTCGGCCTCGGCGTTCAACCGCCGATGACCAGTCTGGGTGTCATGGTCGCGGCCGGCCGCGAGTATATCACCCGCGCCTCCTGGATGCTCCTCGCTCCAAGCCTCGTCATTGTCATGACGGCCGTTGCCGTTAGCGTCCTCGGCGACTGGTTGCGCGATAAGCTCGACCCGACCCTCAAATAACGGTTTCCCAATGCAAAGGAGCCGATCTCCACACTTGTCGACGGCTACGCTCTTGCACGGAACGGGGTGCCGAACCTTCGCCCGCGGCCGGTATCGACGTAACCGGAATACAGCATATGGATATCGTCGCGGGCCCGCGTCAGAAAAGCCGTCGGCTTTCGCGTCGCGCCGCCGGCTGCTCGTTGCGCCACGGCAAACCGCCCAGATCGAGCCCCACCATGATCACGACATCATCTTCGCAGCCCTTTGCCGAGTGCAGCGTCAACAGATTAAGATGGAGAGGCGACCCGTCGCGTCCACCGAGGCTCGCCAGATCCAGGTCGGCGAGAGCGGCCCGCCGACAGCGAGCGCCGCCGACACGCGCACCACCTGTTCGCGCTGATCGGCGAGGCTTGGCTCTACCGCCATCAGCGCATCGAGCATTCCCGCCCGCAGCGCGCCGATTGGCGAAGTTTGTAATTTTGATCCGCGAAATTCGCACGGCGCCGTCCCCCCAGTTTTTTCTATTCGCGGATGCAATTGGCTCGCTCGGCGATATCGGCACATCGCGCCATCAGCGCTTCGAAAGGCTCCGCGTCTTCCAGAAGAAGCCCGTCGTCGACCATGCGGGCGTAGTCCTCTTCAAGCGCCTTCAGACCATCGCCTGCGGGCACAAGCCGCAGACCGCCGTTGACAGCCGCCACGTAATCGATGGGCGTTCGATCGGGCGCTTTCTCGGCGAAGAACATGGTCTTGTGGCGCGCCACTGCGTTCGCCAGATCGCGATCAGCAAAGGCGGACGGGGTAAAACCGGTTTCGTCCAACCGCGCGACATCGTGCCAGTGACGAGCAAAGCGATCGCCGCGCCGGCGCTCCTGCAGGCAGAAGACATGGATGGCCGTCGCCTTCTCCCAGAAGGTTCGCTCCGCATGCATCACGCGTGGACGAGCCGTGGGAAAGGTCACGCCCTCGATCAGGCCAGACGCGTCGCAGGCGATGTCGCGCAAGCTCGCGGGCTCGCCCGTCGATCGTGCTCCGAATTCGAGCATCACGCTCGGCGCCACATAGCCGGAGCCAGGCGTCGCGGCTTCGTAATCGATGAACAGCTTCTCGCCCTCGACGCGGATGGCGGCCGCCAAAGCTTCAGCCGCGAGCGCATCTGCGATGATCGGCTGAACGCTTCCTTCAACCCAATTGGGCAGGCGCTTACCCACCTCGCTGGACCAGCGTTTTTCCTCGCTACGGGTCTCCGGCAACGCTTCGCCGTCGTCGCCCACCAAGTCGGGTGCAATCGCCCGGATGTCGTATGTTAGGTCGACGTCCTCGGAAAACCGCTGGATAACCTGATAGGCTTTGGACAGCGACGTGCCGCCCTTGAACACCAGATGTTCGCCGGGCGCCGAGCCGTAAAGGTGGCGAGCGCCTAGACCACCCACACGTCCTTCTCGAGGAGATGCGCCGGCCTGCCGGACCGATCGGCCGCGACGCCGAGCGCCTCCCGCCGATCCTCGATCGGGAGGTGGAGAAAGGGATCAGCCATGTGCGGCCTTGCCCACGCTGCGCGCCATCCAGGTCGGAAGCTGCGGCGCTACCGCGACCAACTCGCTGAAGGCGCCCGGCGGGAGTTTCCGCTTCAGTGTCTGGAGGGCGGCCTCAGCCTTCTCCGGCCCAAGCCAAGCCAACGCTCGCACCGCCTCGCCAGCGGGCCGATGCGCCATGGCGAGCTGCCAACGAGGCGCGTGGCGAAGCTCGACGACCTGCTTGCCGAGGCTCATCTTCCGGGTGCGGCCGGAAGTCAGATAGACCGACCGGACCGGCACCTGTGTCGTGAGACCGAGGGTGTTGGCGGCAACGGCCCCACTCGTGACGATGATCTCCCCGCGCTGGCTGGCAAGCGCCTCGACCGCTTGCTCCACGGAGGGAGCCCGGGTGCCGAACCTGCTCGTGACCGGAAGGAGATAGACGCCGCGACCCGCCCGGATCAACTGCGTCCGCTCGGCTAGACGCGACAATGCCTGATCCACCGCGGCGCGATTCCCGAGGTGAAGCAAGCTCTTAGCTGCGACCGGCGTGCCCTCTGGCAGCCCTTTCGCGTGCGCAAGAATCTGTTCGGTCAACCGTTGCATGGCCATGCTCCTGTCAGAAATGTATGCGATTTTCTGACAGTTTTTCAAGGCGGGCAGCGACGGGCACCTGCACGCGGAACCCGTCCAGCAGGCCTTGTGGTCAATCATCGCCGCGCGAATCGACCAATCCCTGTTTCGCGCCGTTCTCCGAACGAGCCTCGCCCGTCCTGGGGCCGAGGCCCTCTGGTCGGCGCCGAGATATTTCTCTTGTCAGCGCAAGAACTCGACGCTGGTCAAAAAGTACCGTCGCGTAACATATATCGCGCGTCCCCACCGATGCCATTCAACAGAAAGAGAGCACTGCTCGGACTGCCTGCACCTTGATCAAACCCAGTATTCTGGTTATATTACTGGAAATGAGAAATGAAGACTGTCTTTTTATTTAGATCTGTATGTTACTTCTTGTTGTAGTTATGATGTATGTCGAATGTATTATGTATGTGTGTTGTATCGGAGGCAACTATGAGCAACTCGCAAAAACGCGCCATACAAAACTATCGATCTCGCCTCAGCGAGCGCGGCTTGGCGCGCTTCGAGGTGCTTGGCCGCGATGCCGATCGCGACCTCATTCGATCTTTGGCTCGCCGCCTGGCCGAAGATGGACCGGATGCCTCTAGCCTGCGCGCTGCTGTCAGCCAGACCATCGCCGGCGAGCCACCCAAGCTTGGCGGGATTCTCGCCGCATTGCGTCGTTCGCCGCTCGTGGGAGCTGACCTCGATCTTTCCCGCCCCCATGAAGAGGGGCGGAAGATCGACCTGTGACACGCTACCTCCTCGATATCAACATCATCAGCGATGTCGTCAAATCGCAGCCTTCGGAATCGCTCCTGGCATGGATGTCGAGACAGCGTGACGAGGATTTGTTCATCGCTTCGCTGACCGTTGCGGAAATTCTTCGCAGGGTTATGGAGAAGCCGCGCGGGAAAAAACGCGACGCACTCGACAACTGGTTCTCTGGGCCTGAGGGGCCGCAGGCGCTGTTTGCGGGCCGCATCCTCTCGTTCGACGACAAGGCAGGGCTGATCTGGGCGAGGCTGATGGCAGGAGGAAAACTGGCCGGCAAGCCGCGCAGCGGGCTCGACATGATCATCGCCGCTGTCGCCGGTGCGAACGAGTGCGTGCTGGTAACGGATAACGAAAAAGACTTTGCCGGGCTCAAGGTCGTCAATCCGATACGCGGAGCGGTCTGATGCGGCGGCGGGTTAAGGAATGCTCGGGAGGGCAAGATGGCTGAAACTCAGATAGAGTGGACAGAATCCACTTGGAACGCTCGCGGATTTGGCTGATCCCCGCTCCTTCAGCGCGCCAAATCCAGCGGGACGAGCTCCCAGATGATCTACAGCCAAGGGAGGGTCTTCTCGAGCTCGGCGATCTTCTCGCTGTAGATGGCGATCTGCTGGAGGTAGAGACGACCAACGTCGCGGACGATCGGCTGGATGAGGCCTTCCTCGTCTTCGATTGCATCCGCAAGGCGCTTCACGTGGGCCGGGCCGTGTGGGGCGACGACCCCGTGCTTCGGCGAGGTGGCCGCGCAGGGCGTTTATCAGCTGCGTGCGCTGGCGCACCAAGAGGTCGCGCGTGCGGAAGATCATCGACCGCGCCTCTTGCTCCTCGGTTTTGACAGCCACGAAGCGCATTGTCGGCCTGAGGGCCGCTTCCGCGTGCCGCTTTACAAAGGACTTCACATAGACCGGCGGCAGGAGCCGGATGGCATGCCCGAGCCCGCCGATCGTACGCCCCCAGTCGTGGGCGGTCGCGCTTCCATCGCCACCGTGCACCGGGGCTGTCCGGCGAGAAACGGCAGCAACTTCGCACGACAGCTTCTTGCGAAAGACAACCTTCCCGTCACTCGCCGCGCCGTGAACCTGGAAGACCCGCTTTGCGAGATCGATTCCAATGATGGTAACTTCCATGGATGCCGTCTCTGTCTTGGTCGATTCTGGCAATCACCAAACTGGCACATTGCGATGGGGTCGGGAGGGGGCATCTACTCCATCAGATTTTGACAACTAGCTTCTTTCCGGGCTCCGCGGCCGACGTCTCACTCAACGCCATCCGACATTTCCTGTCGCCTTTGTCAGGGCCGCGACACAAGTTTATTTAGCCAATTTAATATTTCTGCCAAATGTTAAACAGCTGAAAAGCAATCATAAAATTTCTTCTTCGATCCAACCGGCCGAATTGGCACGAGTTTTGAAACGATCGGTGTGAGGCGGCGGGATCTGCCGACCGGCATTGAAGTCGCGGTAACCGCTATGGATGGAAAGAAGGAAGGAAGCAACATGTCAGGTCTGCGTCAGATCGCATTCTACGGAAAGGGGGGCATCGGCAAGTCCACCACCTCTCAAAATACGCTAGCCGCCCTGGTCGACCTCGGACAGAAAATCCTGATCGTCGGCTGCGACCCCAAAGCCGACTCCACCCGGCTGATCCTGAACGCAAAGGCGCAGGATACCGTTCTGCATCTCGCCGCCCAAGAAGGTTCTGTGGAAGACCTTGAACTCCAGGACGTGCTCAAGATCGGCTACAAAGACATCAAGTGCGTGGAGTCCGGCGGCCCCGAGCCGGGTGTCGGCTGCGCCGGCCGCGGCGTCATCACCTCGATCAACTTCCTCGAGGAGAACGGCGCCTATGATAATGTCGACTATGTCTCCTACGACGTGCTGGGCGACGTGGTGTGCGGCGGCTTTGCGATGCCGATCCGCGAAAACAAGGCCCAGGAAATCTACATCGTCATGTCCGGCGAGATGATGGCGCTCTATGCCGCCAACAACATCGCCAAGGGTATCCTGAAATACGCCCATTCGGGCGGCGTGCGGCTCGGCGGGCTGATCTGCAATGAGCGACAGACCGACCGCGAGCTCGACCTCTCCGAGGCGCTGGCCGCCAGACTCAATTCCAAGCTCATCCACTTCGTGCCGCGCGACAACATCGTCCAGCACGCCGAACTGAGAAAGATGACGGTAATCCAGTATGCGCCGGACTCCAAACAGGCAGGGGAGTACCGCGCGTTGGCCGAGAAGATCCATGTCAATTCGGGCCAGGGCACCATCCCGACCCCAATCACCATGGAGGAGCTCGAGGACATGCTGCTCGACTTCGGCATCATGAAGACGGACGAGCAAATGCTTGCCGAGCTTCAGGCCAAGGAAGCGAAATTGGCCGTCGCTCAGTAGCCGCCGCTACCGACAGGGGGCGCCGACCGTGACCTGGCGCCCCTTTGTACGAAACAAGGCCTCGTTGGCGAGGCGTTACCCGAACCTTGAAAGGGGCAGGTCCCATGGGCCTCGACTATGAGAATGACGGCGCTTTGCATGCGAAGCTTATCGAAGACGTGCTGTCCCAATATCCAGACAAGGCGGCGAAGCGTCGCAGGAAGCACCTCAGTGTCGCAACGAGCAAGGACGAGGCTGGAGGTGAGGACAAGGGCCTTTCCGAATGCGACGTCAAATCGAACATCAAATCCATTCCGGGCGTGATGACAATCCGCGGCTGTGCCTATGCCGGCTCCAAGGGCGTGGTGTGGGGTCCGGTCAAGGATATGGTCCACATCTCGCACGGGCCAGTCGGCTGTGGGCAATATTCCTGGTCGCAACGCCGCAACTATTACGTCGGCACGACGGGTATCGACACGTTCGTGACAATGCAGTTCACCTCCGACTTCCAGGAGAAGGACATCGTTTTCGGCGGCGACAAGAAGCTGGAAAAGATCATCGACGAGATCGAGGACCTATTTCCGCTCAGTGGCGGCATCTCGGTGCAGTCCGAATGCCCGATCGGCCTGATCGGGGACGATATCGAGGCCGTGTCGCGCAAGAAAGCCAAGGAGCACAAAAAGACGATTGTACCGGTGCGCTGCGAAGGTTTCCGCGGCGTTTCACAATCGCTCGGCCACCACATTGCCAATGATGCGATCCGCGATTGGGTCTTCGACAAGGACGATGTCGCGTTCGAGTCCGGCCCATACGACGTCAACGTCGTCGGCGACTACAACATTGGCGGCGATGCCTGGGCCTCGCGAATCCTGCTCGAAGAGATTGGGCTTCGGGTGGTCGGCAACTGGTCGGGCGACGCCACACTCGCCGAAATAGAGCGCGCTCCCAAGGCCAAGCTCAACCTGATCCACTGCTACCGGTCGATGAACTACATCTGCCGGCACATGGAGGAAAAGTATGGCATCGCCTGGATGGAATACAATTTCTTCGGCCCCTCCCAGATCGAGGCCTCCTTGCGCAACATCGCCAAACACTTCGGCCCGGAAATCGAGGAGAAGACCGAAAAGGTCATCGCCAAGTACCGGCCCTTGGTCGATGCCGTCATCGCCAAGTACCAACCGCGCCTCGAAGGCAGGACGGTGATGCTCTATGTCGGCGGCCTGCGCCCCCGTCACGTCATCACTGCCTACGAGGACCTCGCTATGGTGATCGTTGGCACCGGCTACGAATTCGCCCACAACGACGACTATCAGCGCACCGGCCATTACGTGAAGAATGGCACGCTCCTCTATGACGACGTCACCGGTTATGAGCTGGAGAAGTTCATCGAAGGCATCCGCCCGGATCTCGTTGGCTCCGGTATCAAGGAGAAGTACCCGGTACAGAAGATGGGCATCCCGTTCCGCCAGATGCACTCCTGGGACTATTCCGGCCCGTATCACGGTTATGACGGCTTCGCCATTTTCGCCCGCGACATGGATCTGGCCATCAACAACCCGGTCTGGGGTCTCTACCGCGCGCCGTGGAAGAAGATGAAGGACGCACCGCTGAGGGCGGTCGCCGCCGAATGAGGACTGGCCTCCCTGCCAGGCAGGGAGGCCGATAAATGCTCGGGGGCACTCGATCCGCGGAGGCCCTTCAAAGTTTCGATGTCCCTGTGCTGCCGCTTGCCGCGGCCAGATGGAAAAGGTGACCACCATGCCGCAATCGGCCGAAAAAGTTCTCGACCATGCTCCCCTGTTCCGCGAGCCGGAATACAGACAAATGCTTGCCGAGAAGAAACTGAATTTCGAATGTCCGCACCCTGATCAGATCGTCACCGATCAACGCGAATTGACCAAAACTTGGGAATACCGCGAAAAGAACCTCGCTCGCGAGGCGCTCGTCATAAACCCCGCCAAGGCCTGCCAGCCGCTCGGTGCGGTGTTCGCGGCCGCGGGCTTCGAGCGCACCATGTCTTTCGTCCACGGTAGCCAGGGCTGCGTTGCCTACTACCGCTCGCATCTGTCGCGACATTTCAAGGAGCCTTCGTCAGCGGTTTCCTCCTCGATGACCGAGGACGCGGCAGTGTTTGGCGGCCTCAAGAACATGGTCGACGGGCTCGCCAATACCTACAAGCTCTACGACCCCAAGATGATCGCCGTCTCGACCACCTGCATGGCCGAGGTCATTGGCGACGACTTGCGGAGCTTCATCGAGAACGCCAAGAACGAAGGCTCGGTCCCGTGCGACTTCGACGTGCCTTTCGCTCATACGCCTGCCTTTGTCGGCAGCCATGTCGATGGCTACGACGGCATGGTGAAGGGCGTGCTGGAGCATTTCTGGAAGGGCAGCGAGCGCTCGCAAGCCGCTGGGACCATCAACATCATTCCAGGCTTCGACGGATTCTGCGTCGGAAACAACCGGGAACTTAAGCGCCTCCTCGACCTGATGGGTGTCACCTATACCGTCATTCAGGACGCCTCAGACCAGTTCGACACGCCGTCGGACGGCGAAAACCGCATGTATGACGGTGGCACCAAGATCGAAGACGTGAAAGGCGCACTCAACGCGGAGGCGACACTGTCGCTGCAGCATTACAACACCCGCAAGACGCTGGAATATTGCAACGAGGTCGGGCAGGCGACGGCATCCTTCCACTATCCGCTGGGTGTCCAGGCGACCGACGAATTCCTGATGAAGGTCTCAGCGATTTCCGGCCAGGAGATCCCCGAGTCAATCCGGATGGAGCGCGGCCGACTGGTTGACGCCATGGCGGACAGCCAGTCATGGCTGCACGGCAAGAAGTACGCAATCTATGGGGATCCCGACTTCGTCTACGCCATGGCCCGCTTCGTCATGGAGACCGGCGGCGAGCCGACACATTGCCTCGCGACCAACGGCACATCGGCCTGGGAGGCCCAGATGAAGGAATTGCTTGCATCCTCGTCCTTTGGCCAGGATGCCCAGATCTGGGCGGGCAAGGATCTCTGGGCGATGCGTTCGCTGCTGTTTACAGAGCCGGTGGACCTGCTGATCGGCAATTCCTATGGCAAGTATCTGGAGCGCGACACCGGCACGCCGCTGATCCGGCTGATGTTTCCAATCTTCGACCGGCACCATCACCATCGCTTTCCCCTCATGGGCTACCAGGGTGGATTACGCGTGCTGATGACGATCCTCGACAAGATATTCGACAAGCTCGATCGCGAGACGAGCGAAACGGGCGTGACGGACTATTCCTATGACCTCACCCGCTAAGCCCGTGCCGGCTTTTCGCCGAGGCCGCCCATTGCCCGATGGACTTCGGAGACTGACGCAATGACCTCGCTCAGTGCCAAGATCCAGGACGTTTTCGACGAGCCCGCCTGCGATAACAACCGCGGCAAGGATGCCAAGGCGCGCAAGCAGGGCTGCTCGAAGCCGCTGACCCCCGGGGCGGCAGCCGGCGGCTGCGCCTTTGACGGCGCCAAGATCGTCCTGCAGCCGATCACCGACGTTGCGCACCTGGTCCATGCACCGCTCGCCTGCGAGGGCAATTCCTGGGACAACAGGGGCGCAGCTTCGTCCGGGCCAACCCTGTGGCGGACAAGCTTCACAACCGACCTCACCGAACTCGACGTCGTGATGGGGCAGGGCGAGCGGAAGCTCTTCAGGGCGATCCGCGAGATCAAGGATACATATGCGCCGCCGGCAGTCTTCGTCTATTCGACCTGCGTGACGGCGCTGATCGGCGACGACATCGAGGCGGTGTGCAAACGCGCGGCCGAAAAATTCGGCTTGGCCGTGGTGCCGATCAATGCGCCGGGCTTGGCCGGCTCCAAGAACCTCGGCAACAAACTTGCCGCCGAAGCGTTGCTCGATCATGTCATCGGCACGGTGGAACCCGACGACGCCGGGCCCCACGACATCAACATCCTTGGCGAATTCAACCTCTCCGGCGAATTCTGGCTGGTGAAGCCGCTGCTTGATCGGCTCGGCATCCGGGTGCGCGCCTGCATTCCGGGCGATGCGCGTTACATCGACGTTGCATCCGCGCACCGCGCCCGGGCGGCTATGTTGGTGTGCTCGAGCGCACTCATCAATCTGGCCCGCAAGATGGAGGAGCGCTGGGACATCCCGTTCTTCGAGGGCTCCTTCTACGGCATAACAGATACCTCAGAGGCACTTCGCAACATTGCTGAGCTGCTGGTGAGAAAGGGCGCCGATGCGGAGATCCTCGATCGCACAGACACGCTGATTGCTGAGCAGGAAGCGATTGCGTGGAAGAAGCTCGAGGCCTACCGCCGGCGGCTTCAAGGCAAGCGCGTGCTGCTCAATACGGGCGGCGTGAAGTCCTGGTCAGTCGTCCACGCCCTGATGGAGATCGGCATGGAGATCGTCGGCACCTCGGTCAAGAAATCCACCGTCGAAGACAAGGAGCGGATCAAGCGGATCCTCAAGGACGAAAACCACATGTTCGAGCAGATGGCAGCGCGCGATCTTTACGCCATGCTCTCAAAACACAAGGCCGACATCATGCTGTCGGGCGGGCGCACGCAATTCATCGCGCTGAAGGCCAAGACGCCCTGGCTCGATATCAACCAGGAGCGCCAACATCCTTATGCCGGCTATGACGGCATGGTGGAACTTGTCCGGCAGATCGACCTCGCCATTCATAACCCGATCTGGGACCAGGTGCGGGAGCCGGCGCCGTGGGATCGCCAGCCTGCCGGGCAGGACGATCTGGCGAGCACGAAGAACGGGACCGCGACTGTGAACGTCTTCAATGAATTCGCCGGCGCGACGGCTCACCGCTTCGGCAACCGTTGAGGAAATCCGATGGTCCGCATCCTTCGCAAAATCAAATCAGCGGCGGTCAACCCGCTGAAGTCGTCGCAGCCGCTGGGTGCCGCCTTCGCTTTTCTTGGAGTCGAGGGTGCGATGCCCCTGTTCCATGGCAGCCAAGGCTGCACCAGCTTCGCGCTCGTGCTCTTCGTGCGGCATTTCAAGGAAGCGATCCCCTTGCAGACAACGGCGATGGATGAGGTGGCAACCATACTCGGCGGAGCGGACCATCTGGAAGAGGCGATCCTCAACCTCAAAACCCGCACGAAGCCAAAGCTGATAGGAGTGTGCACGACCGCGCTGGTGGAGACCCGTGGCGAAGACTGCGCGAGTGATATCGCCAACGTCAAGCTGAAGCATGCGGAAGAGCTCACGGGTACGGAGGTTGTGCTGGCCAACACGCCTGATTTCGGCGGCGCTATCGAAGAAGGCTGGGCCAAGGCTGTCGCGGCGATGATCGAAGGGATTACACGGTCGGGCGCACGGACCCGGCAGCCGAAGAAGATCGCGATCCTGCCCGGATGCAACCTCACTGTCGCTGACGTCGAGCATTTGCGTGACATGGTTGAAAGTTTCGGGCTCAATCCGGTTATCCTGCCGGACGTCTCCGGCTCACTCGACGGCACGGTTCCTGACCGCTGGGTAACCACTACCTATGGCGGCACCAGCGTCGAGGAAATCCGCGAGCTTGGCACGGCCGTGCAATGCATCGTCATCGGCGAGCACATGCGCCACCCGGCGAAAACGCTGCACGGGTTGACCGGCGTGCCTTACGCGGTGTTCCAGTCGCTGACCGGATTAATGGCCGTCGACCGGTTCGTCTCGCTGCTATCGGCGGTTTCGGGCGCGGCGGTGCCGGCCCGGGTTCGCCGTCACCGAGCGCAATTGGAGGATGCATTGCTCGACGGACATTTCCATTTCGGAGGCAAGAAAATTGCGATCGCTGCTGAACCAGACCAACTCTATCAACTCGCAACCTTCTTCACCGGCATGGGCTGTGACATCGCGGCGGCGGTCACGACGACCGATATGTCGAAGATTCTGCAAAAAGTACCGGCGGAGTGGGTTCAGATCGGCGATCTCGGCGATTTGGAAGCTCTTGCAGCGGGCGCGGATCTTCTCGTAACACATTCCCACGGTCGCCAGGCGTCGCGACGCCTTGGCATTCCGCTCATGCGCGTCGGCTTCCCGATCTTCGACCGGCTCGGCAGCCAGCACAAGCTCAGGATCCTCTATCGGGGGACCCGCGACCTGATCTTCGATGTTGCCAACATCTTCCAGGCCAACCAGCACGCGCCGACGCCTGAGGCGCTTGATCCATTCCGGAAACGAGAAATGCCAGATGAGCTCCGTTCGTCGCCTCTCACTCGTCACTGACGAGGTTCACGCACCGATGCCGGACCGACGAGTGGGCGCATTGCGCGTAGCCATCGCCACGCAAGACATGAAGAATCTCAATGCCCATTTCGGGTCGGCCAAGCGCTTTGCTGTCTACGACGTGACGCGCGAGGAGTGGCATCTCGTGGAAGCCGTGGCCTTCGATGACGTTTCCGATGAGAGCGGGAAGCGTCGGACCGAGGGCGATGACCGCATCACGCCGAAGGTGGAGGCGCTGAAGGGCTGCCATCTGCTGTTTTGTCTGGCCATCGGCGGGCCTTCGGCAGCCAAGCTTGTTTCGGCAAAAATCCATCCAATCAAGGTGCCGCAGCCACAAACCATCCAAGAGGTGCTGTTGCGCACGCAGACGATGCTGAGGACATGTCCTCCGCCCTGGCTGCGCAAGGTGCTGGCCGAAGCTGGTGTCGCCGAAAAGAAACCCTCCTTCGAGGATGAGGACTGAAACAAGGAAAGAGCAAAATGTTTGAAGTCGCGATCAGCCCTGCTGTCAACGATGACGAGGCGGCCCTTGCCAGCCCGTTCGTCAAGTGCCTCGTGCGGCTGATCCTTGCTCAAGATTCCCACGGGTCGTGGGACGGCAAAGCGGACGCCGAGTTGCTGGCCGACTTCATCGTTAGCAAGGAACGGCGTCGTACGATCCCAATCATCGGCGATCCCGATCCGGACGTGCTGTGGAGGCTCGATAAGTTTTACACTGCCGTCGCCCTTGCGATCGAGGAGCGCTCCGGCCTGATGGCATCGCCGATGATCGAAATGAGCCATGAGGGGTTCGGGCGCGTGCTTTTCACCGCCGGGCGGCTGGTCGTTCTGTCCAAGACCGTGCGCGACGCCCATCGGTTCGGCTTCGAGACGTTCTGCAAACTCGCCGCCGCCGGTACGAAACTGGTCGACGATGCCATCGCAGCAATCGACGCCTATCCCGAGGTGGCACGGGCATGAAACCGATTTTCGAGCAAGAAGATCATGTCAGGCCTTGAGGAGCCGCGATGGCCAGCCCACGCAGCCGACGCGGTCGAGGCCAATTTGGTTCTCGGGGTAGCGCTGATGAAGCCACGCGTCCTGATCTGTTCGCAAGATGCGGAGTTCTATCTGTTCCTCAGCCACATACTGGAGGTGGACGGCTTCGCCAGTGAGCCGGCAAGCGGCGCCAAGGAAGCACTTGCAAAGGCCGACGAACGGGAATTCCAGGCCGTGGTGCTGGACTGCGGTCCAACGAGCCTTACCGGGTCCGCAATCTGCGCCCGGCTCAAGCGGGAACCCCGGACCGGCGGCCTGCCCATCATTGCCCTGATCGCGCCCGGCGCCGAGAACCAGCACCTTGATCTGTTGAAGGCCGGCATTGACGAGAGCTTTGTGCGGCCTGTGGCACCGGCCAAGCTGCTCGATTGTCTGCGGACGAGGCTGGCGCTGCCGAAGCCGGGTTCAAACGCGATTGAAAACGACACCTGGCTTTCCTATGGCAGCCTTGAGATGAAGCTCGATGCCCACCGGGTTTGCGGCAATGGCCATGACATCCATCTCGGACCGATCGAGTTCAACGTGCTGCGGCATTTGCTCGAGGCTCCCGGCAAGGTCTTCAGCCGGGACGAGCTGATCGGCGGGGCCTGGCCGGCCAATATCCATGTCGGTCTACGCACAGTCGATGTCCATATCAGTCGGCTCAGAAAGGCGCTGGAGACGGCCTCGACCGATATCGTCATCCGTACCGTCAGGTCGGCCGGCTACTCGCTCGAGAAGCTGGACGGCTGAATCGAGTGCCGGGTGTGGTTCCACTCCCTTTCCTCGCGCTGTGAGCCGGTCTCGCGGCCTGAAACGCCCTCAACGGATACTCAGGAAGAAACAGGAAAATGGGCTTTAAAACGGTACTCTGTTTGACCGGCGCTGACCATTCCGATCAGGACGTCAGAACTGCTGCCGGCTTGTGTGCGGAAATCGGCGCGCACCTTTCCGTACTGATTATACCCGCTCCGATGCTCCTTATGTCGCATCGGCGGATCGGAGATTTTGTCCCAGAGTGGCCGGTAGCACGTGGACAGGCAATTGCCAGATTGAACGATCGATTTCGGCAAATCGATCGATTTACACAGGACGTGGTCAGACTGGAAAAACGCTCCAAAGATATCCAGAAACTGCTGGAATCTATGTCGCTCGCCTATGACGTTGACACCGACTATTGCGATCCGGCCAGCCTCGGTGAAGTGGCACGACAGCGGGCGCTCTGCGCCGACCTCACGATCATCGGACCGGGGCTCCTCAACGACGAGAATCTCGGACCTCCTGTGGTCAACGGCTGCTTGTTCGATACGGGAAAGCCGGTGCTCGTTGTGCCGAAGGGGGCTGAGGCGACGCTGTGGCCACGGCGCGTCCTGGTCGGTTGGGATTCGCGAGTCGAGGCGTCCCGTGCGGTTCGAGAAGCGCTGGGCCTCCTATGCGCTGCTGAGGAAGTTCGTGTCGCCCTGGTCGATCCGAAGGCCAACTACAACGGGAACGGCGCGGAGCCTGGAGCCGACATCGCTGCTTATCTCACTCGGCACGGTGCTCGGGTGTCGGTTGACCTCCTGCCAAGTGCCGGCAAATCGGCGGCCACGGTGCTTGCGCAGCACGCAATCGACATTTCTGCGGACATGATCGTCATGGGCGCCTATGGCAGCCGTCGGCTGCGTGAGCGGCTCTTTGGCGGTGTGACCAGATGGATCTTTGAAAAGCCGACATTGCCGCTGTTTTTGGCTCGATGACGGTTCCGGACCCGCACCGATGCTGTTCAAAGCTCTACTGTGACGCCTGCATTCATACGTAGATGGGCTCCATCGAAATAATCGATCTTACGAAGAGTAACGAACATGAAAAGCATTGCTCGGGAGGCGACGCCCGCCGGAAATCTCTCCAGTCATGCGCAAGGCGGAGGTGGAACGGCCAGAGCGTGACCAGTGTCAGCCTCGACAATGGCGACAGGCTGGAAGTCGGCATCGTCGTCAACTCAGCCGGGCCGAATGCCGGCACGGTGGCTGCCATGGCGGGGCTGGTGTTGCCGGTCGAGCCGCGCAAGCGCAACGTCTTCGTCTTCGAGGCGCGCCACAAATATTCCGATATGCCGCTGCTGGTCGATCCCTCCGGCATCTATGTCCGGCCGGAAGGCTCGGTCTATCTCACTGGTGGCGCCGAACCGGAAGAACGCGACGGCCCGGCCGACCCCACCGATTTCGAGGTCGAGTGGCCGCTGTTCGAAGAGGTGATCTGGCCGGTGCTGGCGATCCGCATTCCCGCCTTCGAGGCGATCAAGCCGACACGCGCCTGGGCCGGCCATTACGACTACAACACGCTCGACCAGAACGCGGTGATCGGCCCGCATCCGCAGGTTAAGAATTTCCTCTTCGCCAATGGTTTTTCCGGCCACGGCCTGCAGCAGGCGCCGGCGGTCGGCAAGGCGCTGGCCGAGCTGATCGTGCACGGCGGCTACCGCACGGTGGACTGCTCGGCGTTTGGGTACAGCCGTGTCGCTGAAGGGCGGGCGTTCAGGGAATTGAATGTGATCTAACGCTGGCGGGACAGCCCCCTCTCTGGCCTGCCGGCCATCTCCCCCGCAAGGGGGGAGACCGGCAGCTTCACTGGCGGCTCCAAACTTCTAGACTTGGAGATTGGCGAAGGCAGCGATGACGGCCAATCTCCCCCCTTGCGGGCGCGGTCAGCGGGGTCCTTGCTTTTGGCGATGCATGTTCGTGGCTGGACCGGGTGAGGTGAGTTCGGCCCAGTCTACCCAGCCTCTGCGCCCGCCCCGAACCCGCTCGCCCGCTCAGCGCTATGAGGGCGCGCTCGCGAGCGGCTTCGCGAACGCTGCGCTACAGCACGTGTAGGGACGCGACCCCAGTGAAGGCATACTCCAGCGTGGCTTCGCCAATTCCGTTTCGTTGGCCCCCCTCAAGCCGGTCTTCCAACCGAATGCCGAACGCGCCAATTCGCCAGCCAACTCCATCAACGATTGTCTAAATCCGCAACCTGGGGCGGTTCGCTCGTTTGCTTGAGCACGGCACGGACGGGATCGCGAGTACGATGCCGCGGAATGGCAACGCACCCATGCTTGGGCACGAGGGCCCCGAGCCAACGCGCATCGCGCCAATCGGCGTCGTCACCTTCGAGATACATCACCGGCTGCTCGGCGCTTTTACGCTCGCATATGCGCCGGCCCGCCGCTGGCCATCGATGACGCATCTGCCGACGAGGCTGCTCGTTCCACGAAAAAGCGATAAGCGCGAGATCAATGGGCAACCTCGTCGGGATCGAAAAGAGCGCTAAACCGGGTTGCTAGATCAATCCAGGGTGCCGCGTCGCCGCTCTCTGAAGCTATTCGAACGACCGCCGCCAGATAATCGGTAAAAGCCTTCAGTCTTATGGCGCCTTGCTCTGAGAGGCAGTCAATGGCGTCAAGCCGCTGGTAAACGGCAGCGAGCATATGTTGCACCAAAAGCAGGGAGGATGGGCAAGGGCAATCGCTCTTACTCGCGAGGCGCCTGCACTCGCTGCAAAGCGGCGGAATGTCCTCTAAGGCTAGGTCGCTGGAAAGACGTTGTATGAGATTGTCAGTGGCGTTCCTTGTCGAGAAGCCGTCCACCAGCTCCCCATCGCGTTGGTTCAATGAGATATCACTGTAAAAGTTCATGGTTCTTCCTTTCCGATGGCGAGGCTAGGCTTCCGCGAGATAGTCGTGGACGACCTTCCCGAGCGCGAGCGTGAGATCTGCGACGAGGTGTACTGCCGAGACTACTTCCAGCACCGGCAGTTCGGCGACGGGGGCAAGCGCATGCGACCAGAGGTTCAGGGCTGCCGGGCCGGTCCAGGCGCCCCTCAAATGGACGTCCTCTAGATGATATTCCACGAGCTCACAGATGCGCGGCGTGCCGTCGACATGCGGGATAATTTTGAGGAGGAAATTCGGTTCAGCGAGCGAGGCCCTCACGTTCGTGAGGTCGGCGGCTCGGTGCTTGTAGCCCATGGTACCCGTCGCGACGCGGACCGGCCCGTAGTCCAGCGTGCCAACAAGGGTATCCGTCTCCGTTCGGAGCGTTGGGCTAGCGAGCTTCTTGGGAAAGCCCCACAACTCGCGTCCGCCCGCTATCGGCGGATGGTCGTCGAGAAACATGCAGTGGGTATAGCTCCCCCTGCGGCCACAGAAGGAGACAGGGATGACCTGTCCGCCTTCCGTGTAGTCGCCGAAGCCCGTCGAGTCCGGCATGCGAATGAACTCGAACTTGACCATAGGCTCGCACACCTGAAGCGGCTCCGGCACAAGGTCGCGCAGTTTCTGCGGATCGGTGCGATATGTGATGATCAGATACTCCCGGTTGCGGAAGCGATATGGGCCGGCCGGGTAGGCCGGGCTAATCAGGGGCATGGCGAAAGCTTTCCCACGGACGGTATCTTGGTGCATGTTTGAAATTCCTTTGTGCTGGATCAGGTGGGCTTAGATCGGTCTGCATGATGGCGGCGAGGGTCTCCGAGGTGCTGTCGTAGCCTCGTAAGGGATGCATGGCGTAATCGCGCGTAGCCATTTGCGCTGGGCAATTGCCTTGGGGCGCGAGGCGATGGTCGCGGACGCGGTTCCATGGCTCCGGTTGTGATCGAGAGGCAAGATTCGAGGTAAAGTGATTTTGCTCCTCATTTGAAGGCGCTGCTTCCCGTCTGCCCTCGTGGTAGGAGGAGGTGGAGTGGCGGCCAGCTCCGATTTGTCCTCATGACGGGGTTTGCGGATCGAGGCGCATGCGCCATGCCAAATGAGAAATCGCCGAGGCCCGCAGGACAGACGGCCTCGGCGAGCCAGTCGAGAGAGAAGGTCTTCGCCTCACGCGGATCAGATACGAATTCCCGAGCACTGCGGTGATGTAGCAGGAAGGCCTGCGACGCCACCAAACCTCTGTCGCGAAAATATGGAAGTGACGCGGTATCCGCCGTCTAGCCAAACAGCATACGCAGCATCCGGCAGCACGCACTCGACGGCCTAGCCCCATCGCCGGCTTCAGGAGAAAAGATCAGCTATGAGCCGGCAGGCAGTCCCTGCACGCGGCGGTCAGGTCGTGTAGATCTTCCGCGCACACAGCCGGCGCCGAAATGATGCTAGATGATGAGCCGACGCCAACATTACCGCAGGGGAGACAGCCAAGTCTGTGCTCAAGCGTATGAAATGCATGTCCAAAAGCTGACAGCGACAAAAAACATGTCTGGTCCAAAACCACCGGCCGCCTTGGGCGTGAGGTTTCTCGAAGCCTACTCGTGCAGTTGCTGCGGCTAAGTGCGCTGGCACGGCCTTTGCTGGAGATGCGGCAATGTTGAGTGGGGGCTGACCGCATAAGAACGCGAGACGATTGATTTTCTGCTGCGCCATCTCGGCGGCGCGCCCGCTCAACGGTCACGGCTACACCTTAGCAATGGCTGACGCGCGACTTTGCGGTTGCGCCGCCCTGCCGCGCCGATGCGCCCAAAGTTCGTTGATAGTCCGCCCGGCAGATTGAGGAAACCGGCTGTTGACTGCTGCCCAGGCGGAGATGGCTGGGCTCATTCGGACTGTCTTGACCGTCGGTGTCATGAAGCCAAAGACACCATGCTGGCGTTATGCATGACCAAGACGAGTGGGAGTCACAACGAATGATTTTACCGGAACTGCGCTCTGCTATCCCAGCCGGCAGAGTTTTGGAGATAACGACGACCACAGGATGCATCGTGGGATGTTCATATTGTCCGCAGGACAAGTTCGCTGACCGGCAAAGAAAAGTATCTGATACGAAGCATCTTAGTCTTGGAGATTTCAAGCGCTGTCTGGCGCGCGTACCAGCCTCCGTCGACATTAGTTTTGCCGGGTATTCTGAGCCATGGCTCAATCCGGATTGCACCGAAATGGTCGAGCACGCTTCCGCCAAAGGCCACGGCATCAGGATTTTCACGACGCTAGTGGGAATGAAGGGGCGGGACCTACAACGCTTGCAGGCGCTGCGGTTGGGGGTATTCGTGGTTCATGTTTTTGATGATGGCGCCCACATGAATAGCCGCCTTGTCGGAGACAAGTATCGCGATTTGGTTGGTCAACTCGTCGACGCCGACATCCCTTCGATCCGGTTCGTGGTTTTGGGCGAGCCCCATCCCGATATCGCCGACATTATCCCTGCCCAAGCCCTAGTTCGCGCGCGACCGGTGAGCAGCAGGGGTGGAAGCGTAGATCCTAAGATTGTAGAACCACGGCAGCCAGTCGTCGGAGCGCTGATATGCGTGGACGAACGGCAGTATCGGAATGTACTCCTTCCAAACGGCGAGGTTACTCTCTGCTCCATGGATTTTGAGCGGCGTCACGTATTGGGCAACCTTCTATGCGACGAATATGGCGATCTCTTTAAAAGCCCAGTTTTTTGCGAAATCGTCGATCGCATGAATGGAGCGGCTGGTTTTCTGCTTTGCAGGATGTGTGAGTTTGCCGATCCAAACGATAGAACTGACTGACGCCGGCTGACCGCGGCGGGCCTGAAATGCCGACGTCCCTGAAACGGCAAGATGCACATGCCCGCGAAGTCATCGTGTTTTCACGTCACGCTAACACGATCCCGTAGGCGCGGCAGTCAGCCTCGACCATTTCCGAGACGAACTTCTCGAAAGTGGTCTTCGGTTTCCAATCGAGTTTTGTCGGCTGCCTTGGAGGCATCGCCGATCAGCAGGTCAACCTCGATTGGCCCGAAACAGCGTTTGTCGATCCGGATCAGCGCTTGATTACTCATGCGTTCACGGCCCACCTCGTCAACGCCTTCGCCCTTCCAGACGATCTCCTTTTCGACTCGCCTGAAGGCAAGCCCCGACAAAGGTGAGGACCGTCTGTGTCTCGCCGGTTGCCAGCACGAAATCGTCAGGTTGATGCTGCAAGATGCGCCACATGCCCTCGACATAGGCGCGCGCCGAGTCCCAGTCGCGCTTTGCTTCCAGGTTTCCGAGATAGAGACAGTCCTGTTTGCCGGCCATGATCGAGCCACCGCACGCGTCACCTTGCGCGTGATGAAAGTTTCGCCGCGCGTCGGCCCTTCGTGATTGAACAGGATGCCATAGAGCCCGTATACCTCGCGGTAGTTCATGGTGCTCCAGTAGCCGTAGAGCTTCGCCACCGCATAGCCGCATCCGTCGTGTCGCCGTAATGCAGGACCATGTCGGGATAATTCTCATGAGGACCTTGATAACGGAAATTCCTTTTCAGGGATCGACACTCGGCGCCGGGCCAGTCCTCGATGACGGCCGTGTGGAAAGTGCCAAGAGAGCCTGCAACGCTATGAAGTCGAAGAGTACGATTGCGTGCAAAAATCGGCGCCGGTGCAAGGTTTCGGCCTCAATGTCGGATACTCGACAGGATTGCGAACCTGCCTTCCGTTCCCTTTGCTGATGTTTTGCTCTGGCACGTTCGATGCAGGGGACCTCCCGAAAGCAGCAGCGGAGGTCTTCTATGATCAAACCCACGGAAAAATGCTGTCGCCGCATTGATGACCGTGCCCTCGCTGGTCGCCAAGTAGGCCGAAGGTCGGCTCATCGCGGTCGAGGCGGGCAACTGAGCCCAATTGCAATGAGGGATAGGTTGCAAAAGCATGTCACTGACCACGCGGGGGTCATCGAGGCGGGATTCTCGATGCCAGCCACGCGCAACATATCGCCGGCATGAGTGCCGATCTCATCACGGAGCCGGCATCCGCGGGCGTCACACCCGATACTACGAACGCGCGGACAAACTGTTGCAAGTCCTGCGGTGTCGACGATGCGTGCGGGAAGGGCAAGCCCAGCGGCCATGGCCGACATTCGCCGCATATAGCGCCTGATTGGGAGGCGTCAGCAGGAGCAGGACAACTGGATCTCTCTTGCATTGGGATCGGTGCTGGCCCGTCCAATTTGAGCCTTGCGTGTCAGATACACGAGCAAATCGGGCACGGGGCACTGTTCTTGGATCGGCAAGTCGACTTCCGCTGGCATCCAGGCAGTGCATTCGAGTCCTCAGAACTCCAGGTCAGCCACATCAAGGATCTGGTCACGCTGGTGAATCCGCGGTCTGGCTACACCTTCATAAACTACCTGCACGAGAACGGGCGTCTGTATCACTTCCTGAATGCACAGTTCGATGCTGTGCTCAGGGCTGAGTTCGAGCAATACCTGAACTGGGCGTTCCGCAGAAACCCACTTGTGCGCGGCGGCGAGACCGTCCACGAGATACGCTATGACGGCGAGTTTCGGGTGCGCACGGACGATGCAGTTCTCAGTGCCAGAGACCTGGTGGTCGGCATCGGCAAGCAAGCGCGGATTCCACCTCAATTTCAGGGCTGGATCGGACGCAACCTGTTCCATTCATCCGATTTGCTGCACATCCATCCTGAGGTGCGACATAAACATGTTTGTGTCGTTGGTGGAGGCCAGTCGGGAGCCGAGGTGCTGTTGCATTTGGTCGGTGGGCCAAGAGAACGGCGGCCTGCCTCGATCACCTGGGTCTCGCAGCGCGAAAACTACCTGCCCCTCGACAACAGCCCGTTCACAAACGAGTTGTTCATGCCCTGTTTTTCGGATCGTTTCGCAGTAATGAGCGAGCCGCAGCGCAAGCTGTTCCTGCGGCGTTTCGTGCTCGCCTCGGATGGTATTTCGGATCGCACTTTGCGCGCGGTCTACCAGGCGCTGTATCGCCACGAATTTCTTGAGCCAGACCTATGTGACATCGCACTGCGGCCGGGTTGCAACGTTTCGCGCTGCATCAACGCCGGCGCGGGTCATAACTTGACGCTGCAGCGCGGCTTGGGCGACGTCGAAGAAGTCACCGCCGACATCGTCATCCTGGCCACCGGTTACGAGAACGCCGTGCCAAGCTTTTTGGAACCGATGGCGGATCGGCTGCAACATACCGACAATGAGTTGGTCATCAACGAGGATTTTTCGGTGTGCTGGGACGGACCGCGTGACAGACGCATCTTCGTACAGAACGCCAATCCCGGGCAGCGCGGGCTGGCCGATCCGAACCTAAGCCTGCTGGCCTGGCGAGCTCGCCGCATTCTTGACAGCCTTCTACAGCGCGCGCCGTGCGCGAACTCTGAGCATCCTGGCTTTATCAGCCGTACCACCGTCGAGAGCTGGCCCGACCCGGTAGCCGAAGAAATGGGCAGCGGGATATGACTCAGCGACTACTGATCATCGGCGGTGGCATCCAAGGAATTTTATCCGCTTCCGCTGCGGCGACGACCGGAGTCCGCTCCGAACTCATCGTCACTGACCATGCCCTTGGACCTATGGGCGCATCGCTTTATTCTGCGGGCGTCCATTTGCCCCACGGTCGTCGAAACCATACCAGGTCGCTCACTCGAAAGTGCGCAGTGGCCCTGGCGGCCATGGCTGCGTCGGCCGTCAGCGGAGGCTTCCGGCTCGTAGCGATGCGTGTGGTGGCTGGACCGGGTGAGGTAAATGATCGGGACGAGCTTAGCGAAGCCCTGGGCCCGGCTTGGCCTGGGATGGCCAGTCTAGCTCTGAACTCTCCGCGGATAGTATCCGTTCTTGGAGATCGATGGACTCATGCCGCCGACGTGCCCTCCCTGATCGGCTGACCGGACCGGGAACTTGTCGTAAACATTCGCGTGGCCCACGGCTTGCTTCGCGTCAAGCTGCACGAAAGGTCGCCTTATCGGGCAGTCGCACCATCAACAGCATGCTCGGCCATGACTCTTATAAAGACGTACCGGATCGACAAATCTTTACGAGCCTGGACAATCGCTCCATTGAGGAGGGACAACACAGCCTTGAAATCCAGCCGGAGCGGAATGCACTTAGCGTCGCCGCCCACATGCCGTGGAGTATCGTCTCCGTGGGCCACACCCTGGCCAGCGCCCAACTGCCTCTAACCGGAATGTTCGACCAACCACTTTTTTTCCAACAGGAGGCCTTTCGCATGTTGACTGATGCACAAAGAGAAAAGTGGCAGAAAGACGGATACATCAGGCTCGAAAGGTTCTTCGATCCCGCGGCCGTGGAAGGTATGTCCAGCTTTGTTGAAGACATATCACGCTGGGATGTCAGCGATGATAAATGGCTCATGTGGTTCGAGAAGACGACTGATGATCGAAAGATCACCTCTAAGGCCGAGAATTTTCTCGACTTCCATGATCCATTGCGTCTTCTCCTCCTAGAAGATCAGCGCATAAACTCTGCGGTCGAGGATTTGCTTGGCGAAGATTCGCGCAGACTCAAGGAGTTGCTGATCTTCCACTATCCCGATAGCGGCGGCTATCGCCCGCATCAGGACATTTATCACATTCCACACAAGCTGCCCGACCGGATGGTCCATGCGATCGTTGCCATAGGCATTGACGATTCCGACCCGGACAATGGTGGCCTTTTCTTCAGCCCCGGCAACCACAAGAAGGGGGTATTTCCCATGGATGCCGGCGGGGTGATTGATCCTGAGGTCGCCGAAACATTCTCCTGGGAACCCGTAGTATGGAAGGCTGGTGACATCTTCATCTTCGACGATTATGCACCGCATTACTCAAAGCCGAATAAAAGCAATCGTTCGCGGCGGACGCTCTACTTGGTGTTCCAGCGTGCTTCAACCGGTGGACCGACCCGCGCTGAATATAACGTGCTTAAGCGCGCCCTTAATCCGCCAGAGGGCAAAGTGGCTGATCTCGACAACCTGAAGCTCCCAAACGGCATTTTCTATCGCGATTGAACTCACGGAACCAGGCGAGGCATGCACACGAAACTGATCGGCCGCTAGAAAAATGCGCGGAGAGCATGGCGTTCTGATCGCTGGCTACTGGATCATCACCCGCAATCCGTTACGACGCTTCGGTATGTCGATTGTGGAGGTGTCGCCGGGCTGTCTTCTAAAGCCCTCCTGGCGCCCGTCGTCGCCCGCCTGGGGCCCCAGAGCCGGATTATTCTGACGGAGGCGAACGTGTCGGGCTACCGCCTCTCATCGCAACTTGCAGCAGAAGCTGTTGCGTTGGCAGCCGAAGATATCACTGTTTCAATAGCTGAGGTTCGTGATGCGCAAATCCACGTTTTCTCGAACGGAGCTGTCGCGGGCGTTCGGTATTGACACGGCTACGCTTGGAACGGGAAGCGCGGGCACCGGGTTTTCATTCGGCAAGGTGGCACCGGGCGTCACATCCGAGCCCCATCGGCACGACGAAATCGAGGCCTTCGTGATCCTGTCTGGAGCGGGCAAGGTCAGGACCGATCTTGGGGAGATCCCGGTCGCGGCCGGCGATGTCGTTCTGTTCCACCCTTTTGAAGTGCATGTGCTGCACAACGATGGAGAGGAAGACCTAAATTTCGTCGATGTCTACTGGCGCGACGGCAAGGCCGCTCTCGAAGCTGCGGCACAAGTCGCGACTCCCCACCAGCCGACATTCGTCTTCTCCGCGCCACCGACGCCTAATGGCGATCTGCATCTGGGGCATCTTTCTGGCCCTTATCTTGGCGCCGATGTCTACACGCGTTTCCTGCACATGAAAGGGGTCGAAGCCTATCACCTGACTGGAAGCGACGATTACCAGAGCTACGTCGCCACGCATGCCGATGCCAATCAATCGACGCCCGCAAAGGTGGCGCGCCACTACGCCCATGAGATTCGAGCCACGCTTGCGCTTCTCGACTGTGAGGTCCACAGCTTCCTCCCGACTTTGGGCGATAGCGCTTATGCAGGGTTTCAAGCCGCGTGTTTCCGTAGTCTTCTGAGCAGCACGGCGGTAGATCTGCGCCAGAGCCCTGCGCTCTTCGATGCTGTGACAGGCGACTACCTTTACGAGCCGGATGTAAGCGGCCTCTGCCCCGATTGCGGCAGCTCCGCTGGTGGCAACATCTGCGAGGAATGCGGCGCACCGAACCTATGCCACGACCTAGATGCAGCCCGGTCGCCGCACTCGGCCGAGGCGCCGGTGGTCGGCTCCGTGCGCCGTCCCGAACTTGCGCTGGAACGGTGCTATGACAATATCGACCGGCATTTAAGGGCGTCGGGCGCCCCCGTTCGGATCATGGACCTCTTCGCGCGTCTACGCCAACGTGGCGACTTTTCCGTGCCCATCATCCACCCGTCGGACTGGGGGCTACCGGCCGAGGGGTTCCCGGGGCAGGTGACCTGGGTCTGGCCAGAGATGGCGTTTGGCTTTCTTTACAACATCCAGACGCTAGCTACATCGCTCGGTCGAGACTGGAATGCGGCCCTGCCCAGCAATGACTGGCAGATTGTCCATTTCTTCGGCTTCGATAATTCCTTCTATCACGCCCTGCTTTATCCGGCGCTTTATGCTGAGGTCTTCTCCCACTGGACCCCGCGCATCCGGTATCATATGAACGAGTTCTACCTGCTCGACGGCCAGAAGTTCTCGACCAGCCGCGGCCATGCGGTCTGGGGCAAAGAGGTTCTGGGCCCAAAGACAGTCGATGTCGTCCGTCTTCATTTGGGCCTGACACGCCCGGAAGGTGAGCGGACGAACTTCACGCTGGACGCGCTACGCCGCACCGAGAACGAGGTGTTCAATGGGATCTGGCTGAATTGGCTTGATGCGCTGCATCGGGAAATCAAACAGGACTTTGGCGGCTGTGTGCCCGACGCAGGCGACTGGGCTCCCGCCGATCGCGCTTTCTTTGCTCAGATAGAGGTCCATCGCGCGGCGATGGAACGCGCCTATTCGGACGAAGGCTTCTCGGTCCGTCGCGCGGCCGCGCAGGCCTGCGATTTCGTGAGCGATTGTGTAGTCTACCGACAGGCGCAAGACTATGAAGCGGCGCGACGTCTCTATCCCGCCCGCACCCGCACTTCGCTCGCCCTTCAGACGACGGCCGCTGCGATCCTGGCGCAGACACTCGCACCGCTGATGCCCCGATTCGCCAGCACGCTGGCGCGAGCTATCGATGGCGTCTCGACCGAAACATGGCCCACGTCCGTCCGGCACCTTGCGCCAGGAACGACCTTTGATCTCGGACCCGTGCTAGGCTTCTACGCCAGAGCAGAGCTTCCTGTTCTCAATGAGGAGGAGGCATAATAGCCTGTCGTGATTTCGACCAGATTTGGGCGGCAATCAAAGCCGGGGATGCCGAAGCTTTACTCGCTACCACTGGCTGCCCGAAGGCCACTCCCAGACCATAGGTACAAGCACTGGCCGGCCTTAACCAACATATCGTCGAGACGCTGACCCGCGCCTTGGGGGATCGCTCGATTGACAGCTTTCCAGCGCTTGCCATTCGTGCGGCGGATCGTGTCCCACCGCGTGGTGTAGGTCGGCGGTTACGAAGCCGCTCGCGAGCGCGCCCTCAACAGCGCTGAAGCGAGCGAGCGGCGTAGCGGCGGTCATCGATGTTCCCCGGTAAGGTCGGGTTGCTGACACCAACCTGATTCGAAGGAACCATCGATGACCGACGACATGATGAACCTGCGCACGCTCGTGGAGAAGACCCCCGACGCCGATATCTTGCGCGAGATGATCGGCTTTGCCGCTGAGC
>NZ_JBFUEG010000015.1:0-140012 GCF_056404315.1 Mesorhizobium sp. P2_D6
GCCTTGGCTACAGCTCAACATCATAAGCCTCGCCCCATTGTTTTCGTTTCCAATTCGGACCTTCCTAGCACTGATATATGCAATGATTATGGAAAAATGAGCATTCGCTCCGCAGGGCAAAGACCTCCTCATTCGGACACGCGAGGTGCCTGGTGAGCCGAGCAGGATCGGCACCAATCACGCCGAGCCGTCCCGTTAGAGTTCACAGCCATACATCAGGGTCGGTGGAATGCTGTTCTCCAATATCTCCGCCAGCTCATTGACCCTTGGCAGCGCATATCAAACGCCGGCAGCGAAAAAGACTCGACGGCCCTCCGCGGAGGGCCGTCAGCGAGTAGGACCCGAAACCGTCGCGGCTCCTCTCACCCGTTCGGCCGTTCCGTCGTACCAGGGCGTCGCGTAGCGCGAAAGCTACTCAGGCGACCGTTCCGTGATCTCGGCCGGATCGACGCCGTCCTGGGACAGGAAGGCAGGCGAATGGCTGAAAAAAAAGCGTTCCGCCACAACCCGGCACCTGGCGCGGGCGCGGCGGAACTGCCGGGCGGCGGCCATTCCGGAATAGCTGCCGCCGATGACAATAGGCGCAGCGAAATTCAGAAGGTTGTGGGCGACAGGCTTCGGACTCCCATTCGATTGCCGACTCGGCTCATGCCTTGACGGGCAATATTCGGCCTCAGAAGCGGCGCCCAATCGGAAACATTAGCACCTCCGCGTTTTGGCTCGGCTGCTTGAACTCCTCGACGGCAACTGCCTCAATTAGCAGATCCAAGGCTTCGCGCCCTCTCTGGCTGATCGGGTCATCGCCTCGCAGGTAATGATATGCTCGATCTAGATGCACTCGCGCGGCGGAAAAATCGCTTGTCATATGACCCTCTCAGTTGCCGCCCGCGTTAGCCGTCTACGAGGTGAGGGTCACGCAATCGTCAATATCCACAGACGGATTTGATTTAAATCGCAGATGACCCGGGAGAACCAAACACCGGCTTGTCCTATGCGAGAGCTCCTTGATTATGTCGCCGGCGGGCCCGGTGGACTCTGCAATAGGGTTGCTTGGCAGGACGCCACTATGGCTTTTCTGCGTTCTGTCTTATCGCTGTGACATTTCCCGCACAGGATGACGTTAATGACACTCTTTCCCGCGTGAGGTGAGGTGATGAGAGCAGGTTAGAGTGACGCGCGGCAGGGAGGACAGGAGGCGATGGCAAAGGCTGAAACTCGGTAAGACAGCGCAGACCGTCACGCTTGCTACAAAGAGAATGTTCTTCGAAGAGTATCGTTATGATCGATCCGGCGTCGCGAGGCTCGGCCGGCTGAAGGAGGACGCTGGCAATGATGCGGTCAGGGGATGGTTGGCACGATCCACGCCAGGCACCTGCACGGATCACCCCGCAAAAGTGGCGGACGGGACCTGGAATCGAGCCGACATTGCGAGATTTTCGCGGCCGTGGCGGCTTCGCTGTCTGCTGTCCGCAGGCCGAAGCGCGCATCAGATGAGGGCCAGCGGTGGGTGCATCGCCGCCGGAACCGCGGGGATGACGAACACGATCTTCGCCGGCTAGGACAGCGGCACTGCGAACTCAATGTTGGAGGCGCTACGCCGCTCGATCTAGCGGAGGCGTGGCGAGTCGATGCGGCCGGCCAAAACCCGCGCTGCCGCTCGATTTCGGGAAGGATCCCTTGCCGCTTAAATATGATTCACCGATGAAGCTTAGGGTGTCGACCATGTCGAGGTGTTCGTCGCCAATGATTATCCGGGCGGCAACTGGACGATGCCAATTATTCGGGACATCACTCCCAATTCGATAATGCCCTTTTATGCGACTTTAGAAGCACAGAACGCGAACATTAAGAGGTTTGCACCAGCACAGATCCTCCTGTGTTGACGTCTCCCCTCGCCGACGCCAAGGCATGCGAATTCCGTCTCCAAGACCACCTAATTGTGGTCGTTGAAACCGTATCTCCTACGGCTCACGACGTCCTGTCAAACACGGAAACGCTGACGGAACACACCCAACGCGTCCTGTGAGAATTCATTGCATGATACTCCCTCAGTCCGCATCGCGTCGCGGGCGGCTTTGAGGTGAGGATATCGCTCGATCAGTTCGTCCAGCACTTCGTCCGTCAGATTTTTCTCGCGTCCGGGCATTTTTGTGCTTACGGGCTTTTTCTCCTTGATCATGTGAGGCTCCATTCGTTTCCTGGTCGAAGTGATAGTTGTCGAAGAAATGTTGGTTCAGCTCCGGTCGGAAATAGTGCTTGCGGTCGATCCAAATGAAGCCATCTCCCTTGGAGATAACAGCAACATCAACCGGTCCGCCGACCGTCTCGGTGCTTAATGACATGCGCTTTTGAAACCAGTTCAAGCTGACTAGCCGCGCGGCTGCAAAACCCAGCTCATCCTTCGGCATATTCGCAATCGCCTGTTTGATAGGGCCGAGGTGTTTTTCTTCTCGCTGCTCATTCAACTTTTGGATCAAGCTTTTGATGGCTTTTTTGCTTTCGGGACGAAACTGACTTTTCCACTTGGCGCGCTGTTCATCAGTCAAGTCCGCGATCGCATCGACGATGGCGTCCGGCAGATTGGTCACGAGGTCTGCAATCTCCTTCGTCATACGAAGTTCAAAGCCGGGATTCATCCCATGGAGAAAGGTGTTGACCATGTCGCCATCAGCGAAAGGGACAATAACCGATGGCGTATCGCAATCGATCCTTCGAACCTCACAGCAGCGATATTTGAGCCGACCTTCGAAAACGTCGCCGATCTCCATAGACTGCATCACAGGGAAATGCTCATCTTCTCCGAAGCCTGCAACCACGATGCCGCTCAGCGAAAAGCTGGGAATTCTCTCCTTGGAGACGATCAGCCTCGCCAGTTCGTAAAGCGCCTGCATGGTCTCCGAATCGATCCGAAATGGACCGAACGCAGCCGCAATACGTTTGCTTATTTCGCCCGAGAAGCGACCGGTAAGGCGCGCTCCAACACCCTCAGCGAGACACGATGCCTCCGCCTCGCTCTTCCAGCTGTTTCGCTCTTTATTGATGATCTGTCGCGCGATGTCACTCGAGGCCGGCGGCGGATCGGTGCCATCAACGAACGATGCGTAGATTGCGTCTTCGATGCGGTTCTCAAGTAATGCGAAAAGCGTCTCAATTGAGCGAAGATAAAAACGATCCTGCAACGCCGCAGGAAACAGTCTTTCGTTCCTATCAAGGAAGCCGATCAGCGCGCTGCCATATTCTTCTAACGTCGCAAACCTGGAGTTGCCGAGCTGCCGCCGAAACACCTTGATGATCGTTTCCCACGGCACTCCAAGCAGGGCTGCGTTGTCATAAACCATCACTCCGACAGGGTGGCGCTTAGATAGCATGAACAGCTTGTCGGCAGAGTTGAAGACTTTGTCACCCTCGCCATTGTTGACTGTCGCAGCACTATCGCTGGCAAGCGCGACGCCAAGGCTGTTCATTACGACGACCTCGGATGTCATCGGGTGGGCTCGTCAAACCACCGATACCCAAACGCCACAGCCCGCGGCAAAGCGCGGGCTTGGAAATAATAACGCCTAAACAGCTCGCTCATCCCATTGCTGACCCGTCGTCCGTGCGCAACAACTCATCCAGCATTTCTGCAATTTCGGCATCCTCCGGCTCTCGACTCTTGAATGCCATGCTGATCCGCGTCGGCAGTTCAGGTCGCGAAGCGATAAGGCGACCGAGAAGCCGACGTCGTCCAGCCGCGTCACGGGGAACCGCGCGCCTCGCAGCTACTTTGGGGTAGGCTGGGGCGTGCCCGACCGATGCGTGTGAAACGGTGGATCTGAACTGCGCTAGCCTCATTGCGATGAAAGAAGAGGTTTCATCAGCCTCGCCTCGCGCAGTCGCCGTCATGTCGCCATTGACAGTGCCAGCAACAATGTCCTCACAGCCTCGCAACAGCGCGTCGAGGCGATCTGCAGGATCAAAATTACTCATGCTCAACTCCTTCCGGATATGCGCGGACAAGACAGCGTCGGATTCGACGCTGCGCCGACGCATATTGCTTTGCCGTTAGATCGGCTTGCGCCTGGATTTCATGCGGCTCAAGTCCCTTGGCTAGGCCATCAAGGATTGCGAGTGCCGCAGCGTCCCCATCGAAAAGCGACAAGATTTGGCTGATCATCTGACGCGCGTGGATATCCCGTTCAGGTCCAGGACAGTCACTTGCAGTTGTCGTGAGGACCGATTCCTGACCCGAGCGGGTCAGGAGATCGGCCTCAATAGTAATCGGTCCAAACTGCCATTTGCGGCGGTGTTCGCTTGCGAGGCTTCTCATCACCTCCCGCATAAACAGAAGAAAGGGCAATCTACGCGGCCATTTGCGTGTGCCATCCAGAGCCTTGTCGATCGCGTCATGTAGCAAATCCCGCCACTCGAACCCGGGAGCATAACGGGCCCGAAGCTTGGCAATCAGGTTGAGGCGAGCGATTTCAGTGATGTCAAGCGCTGCCAAAGCTTGCGCGACTTCATCGCTTGTTGCGACCTCGTCGCCCTCAGATACTACCTTAGCTTGCGTGCGCATGCTTCCCTATGCTGACGAAGCCGCGGGTCTCGGACAGCCGCCCTGAAAAAAATTTGGCGGCGTTTTGCTGTCTGCAACACGAAGCGCCGTCAGCATCATCTGATGCAGAGAAAATAGCAAGGAGCTGCGCGATGAGCGATGATGATGAGAAGGACGTGAAGGACAAGAAGTCCTATAAGGTCCAGATCGACAAGGAACACTACGAGAGCAATAAGGCGCAGCCAACAGCCCGTGAGCTGTTGGTTCTCGCCGGAAAGTCGCCTCCGGAGCATTTCGCGCTCTACTTCAAACCCAAGCGCGGGGCGCCCGAGCGGATCGAGATCGACAAGGAAGTCGACTTGCGCGAGCCTGGCGTCGAACGGTTCGTAACCTTGCCGCTCGATCAAACTGAAGGACTGGGTACCGACCGCCGGGAGTTTGACCTCCCGGCGGAGGACGTTGAGTGGCTTGTGGCAACCGGTCTTCGCTATGAACTGGTAAGAGAAGGGGGCGTGCTTAGGGTTGTTATTTACGGTTACCCATTGCCGCCTGGCTACAATGTAAGCGCAGTGGACGTGAACGTGCGCATCGACACGGGCTACCCCGAAGCGCAAATCGATATGGCCTACTTTTACCCAGAACTGCAACGGAGCGACGGCCGCTCAATTGGCGCACTCGCTGCAGAATCGTTCGATGGAAAGGTATGGCAGAGGTGGAGTCGCCATCGAACGCCCGCTAACCCCTGGCGTCCGGGAGTCGACAATCTTTCCACCCATTTTGGCCTCGTCGACAGCTGGCTGTCACGTGAACTTGCGAAAGCTTAAACGATGGCTGTTTCGCTTACCCTTACATCTGCTCAAAGGGACGCACTTGTGCAGCATCTCTTTCCCAGTGACCGGTGTGAAGCCGTCGCGCTGTTGCTGTGCGGTCGCCGAGCGGGCCAATCCCGTCATCGGCTGATGGTCCAGAAGGTCGTTACTATCCCATATGATCAATGCAGTGTTCGACTACCTGATCGCGTAACCTGGTCAACAGCCAAACTTGAGCCGCTCCTCAACGAAGCAGCGCAACGCGACTTGGCGGTCGTCAAGATACACGGCCATTTTGGCTACGATCAATTTTCCAGCGTCGATGACGCTTCGGATAAGGAACTATTCCCGAGCATCTACAGCTGGACCGATGGCGGTCCGCACGGCAGCGCGATATTGATGGATGACGGCCGCATTTTCGGTCGCGTGGTGGATGATGCAGGTCATTTCGAACCGTTTTCTCATGTGAACGTCGTCGGAGACGACCTCTCCTTTTGGTATTCTGATGGCGAAACTTGTGTTGAGACCTTTGGCAAGCGGGTCGCCCAGGCCTTCGGCGCCGGCACCTACTCGCGACTGCGTCGACTCCGGATTGCTTTGGTGGGATGTTCTGGAACCGGCAGCCCTGTTGTCGAGCAGCTTGCGCGAAACTGTGTCGGAGGGCTCGTTCTCGTCGACCCCGATCACGTCGAAGACAAAAACCTAAATCGCATTCTTAACTCAACCATGGCCGATGCCGCAGCGGCGCGACCGAAAGTGGATGTTCTTGCGGAAGCAATCCGCTCGATCGGCCTTGGCACCGAAGTCGAGACATACTGCGCCGATTTGTTCCACCCGGACGTCGTTCGCGCGATTGCAGGTTGCGACATTGTGTTTGGATGTATGGACAGCATTGATGGGCGGCACCTGCTCAACAAACTGGCGACTTTTTATCTCCTCCCCTACTTCGATCTCGGCGTAAAGCTTGAGGCCGATGGGCAAGGAAGCGTCGATCAAGTCTGTGGCACGGTTCATTATCTGCAACCTGGCGGATCCAGCTTGCTGAGCCGAAACGTCTATACGATGGAGCAGGTCCGCGCTGCTGGGTTGTTTCGCACCGACCGTGCTGCGTATCAGGCTCAACTTGCACAAGGCTACATACGAGGTGTGGCTGAAGACCGGCCGGCGGTTATCCAGCTGAATATGTTGATTGCGAGCCTAGCCGTTAACGAGCTGCTCGCCCGACTGCACCCCTATCGCATCGACCCGAACAGTGACTACGCGATCCACCGGATTTCCTTGAGCCACGGTATCTTCGAGCACCTTGAGGACGGCAGCCCATGTTTGGCCCTTGAACGCCACATCGGTCGGGGCGACGTGACGCCATTGCTCGATTGGGCCGAATTGAGTGAACAGAGGGAGGCTGCTTGAACTGGATTCGACGCCTTTTTCGGTCCCTTGGCGATCGGTTATTACCGCGCTAC
Organism: Mesorhizobium sp. P2_D6; assembly: GCF_056404315.1. Lineage (NCBI taxonomy): Bacteria > Pseudomonadati > Pseudomonadota > Alphaproteobacteria > Hyphomicrobiales > Phyllobacteriaceae > Mesorhizobium > Mesorhizobium sp. P2_D6. The sequence goes on from NZ_JBFUEG010000015.1 coordinate 6,807, forward strand.
CGCGCGGTATTCGTAGACGATTTGCCGGATCGACTGAAGGAACGCCGGATATACCTTGTGGGTGAAGATCGAGATTCGTGGCAGGCGGCTATGATTTGCCCATGTGGATGTCGCGCACGCATCCAACTGAGCTTGGTCCCTCGCGACAAGCCAAGCTGGAAGGCGGAAGTGGGATGCGCTGGTGTGGTTACACTCAAGCCATCGATTTGGCGAGTGAAAGACTGTCGAGCACATTTCTTTGTTCGAGCCGGTCGTATCGTTTGGGCTCGAGACAGTGGCATTGCGCAGCCCCCCCGACATGGAACTCGGCCACGTTCGTAGCCAGTCCGCCGATAATGGAGAGATACGCGTTGAAAAGTAGGCGCGGCATCTAATCTCGAGTTCTCATTGTAGTCCGACCTTCAGGTCGCTCAGGATTGTCGCGATCCCGGTTTCCTGGAGAAGTGGACCATGCTTAATCGAATGAAGCTTCGGGATTGCGCGGTCGTAGATCGCCAGATTTGTTTCACCATTCAAACGTGAGGGATAAATTATTCCGTCCGGTCGAGCTGGGTGCTCATATATGGCGAGCGACCATCGGCGTGCCAAACTCTGTCTCGAGCCTCGGGCTACATCGCTGGGAATGCCCATTCTCAATGGTCCGTCGCCCCGGAAGTCTACGAGTGACAGCGCTGCGGTGACCTCGACCAACGCGTAGCTGCGTGCTGCAAGATCGTACTCGTCCAACAGGAGATCGCCGATCCGGCCATCGCCTTGGTCGCGCAGCACCGCCTCGACGAAGCAGACCTTTATGCTGCTGCCTAGATAGACGACACCGAAGCGACGATCGGGCGATCGACGGCGAGGATCGCTAAATCGGCTTGGGCCTTTACCAAATCCAAGCGGGTCCCGGAAGCGTGTGAGCAGAATGCGCCCGAATTGCAGACCGACGTCGACTGTCGCGCTATCGAGCGAAACGGCCGCGAACCCAGATGGTGGATGGAGCCGCGGCACTCAGGCGAAGGTGCCATGGGCAATGCTGTCGGCGAGGGCTAACGCCTCCTCCGTTTTGCCGCGTCGCAATGCCTCACGACCCGTCAGCCCATCGAGTTCTGGATGCGACTGTACGAGAAAACGATATACTGACCACGGCCCTCCACCCAATCGCTCGAAGAGACCTGGAAGCGCTTCAAACGGCTTTCCGTCCTCACCGAGCTGCCACGAAGGAAAGCGAAAGCCGCGCTTAGCGCCGTCGAGACCCAACACCCGACCGTTTTGACGTTTGGTGTTGACGGTCATTCGGCTGATACCTAACAGCGACGCGAACCTGTCCGCGCTCAGCATGTCCGCTTGAGCCAAGATTGCTGCTGCGTGAATCTTGCCGCGCGCGCGCGCCTGATCGAGCGCTACTGTCAAATCTTGGGCGGCATCCGCCGGCATATTGGTCAGTCGGGTGACAGTAGTATCGCCCGTCGGATCGACGTTGACACGGAAACTGACAGCTCGGCCCGCCGCCTGACTTTCGGCCATCGCCCTGCCGTAACCAGCCAAAAGGGCCTTTATCTTAGCAGGTTTCTTGGAGATCACATCGACAATGTTACGTGGAGCACGGAAGGTAACTCCGGCAGTGCCCTTAGGCAGAGCCGCGCCCGCACTTGTCATGAAGGCGGTCGTGAGCGTTTCTTGCGAAGAAGCTCGTTTGGGCCTCTTGGTGCTGCGGCTCTGTTTGTTTTTGGCTTGAACCATATCGTACCTCTTGGATGCCATATGGCGTCTTTCGTCAAGTTCGTCAAGTTCGTAAGAATCGATCTAGTCTTCTTTAGGGTTGTGTGACCGTTCGGACCGCGCGCTCGTTTTGGAGGATGCTGGAACAATGCCTCTGCCCCACGCGGCTCCCGGCCCTAAATCCTACAGACTGCCCTGCCACGCGTGGGGAGCTAGCTGTGAGCTTTCAGGAGGTTGTCCATTCGGACCGAACCGAGGAGACTGGAGTTACCAGGCTTCAGCACTCATCGGAGGGTCCGAATGAACATCCACAAGAATGCCCGTCTCACGCCGCTGCGTCGAGAGGAGATGGCGCTTTCGGTGATAGAAGGCGCCTTTTCCAAAGCCGATGCGGCGCGAACGTATGGCGTGTCGGCCAAGATCGTGGCTCGTTGGGTCGAGCGCTACAGGGCCGAGGGTAGCAAAGGCATGGTCGACCGCTCGTCGCGGCCCACCCATATGCCACAGGCCACCGTTGCGTTGATCGCCGAGCGCATCATGGCGCTGCGGCGGCAACGTTGGACCGGCAAGCACATCGCCCATGAGGTCGGCGTCTCGCCCGCCACCGTTAGCCGCGTTCTCAAGCGTGCCGGACTGTCGCGGTTGCGGGATATCGAACCGGCCGAGCCGATCCGACACTACGAGCGCGAGCATCCCGGCGAGATGATCCATATCGACATCAAGAAGCTCGGTCGTTTCGAGCGCATCGGTCATCGCATTACCGGCAAGCCCACCGGCAATGCCAGCTCGCGCGGCAGCAGTTGGGAATTCGTCCATGTCTGCATCGACGACGCCTCCCGCATCGCCTTCTCGCAGATACTGCCCGATGAGAAAAAAGAAAGCGCCATCGCCTTCCTCAAGGCGGCGGTCGCCTACTACGCCAGCCTCGGCGTCGCGATAGCCCGCGTCATGACTGACAACGGCTCCTGCTACAGATCGAAGGCCTTCGCTAAGGCCTGCCGCGATCTCGGCCTCAAGCATGTCAGGACAAGGCCTTACACGCCCAAGACCAATGGCAAAGCCGAGCGCTTCATCCAGACAGCACTGCGCGAATGGGCCTATGCCATCGCCTATCCGACTTCAGATCATCGTGCCGCAGAGTTGCCGGTCTGGCTGCATCGCTACAATTGGCACCGTCCCCACGGGAGCCTAAAGTCCAAAACACCTATCAGCCGAGGCCATCGCTCTTGCGCAATCCTATGCGCCGACATTGGGGCCGACACTTGTCCTTCACAGCCGGAACGGCGTGTTTGCTGTCGTGGCCGGGACGCTTTACCAGGACAAGGCGAAGGCGAACCTGACCGCGCTCAAGGAACTGCACATCATCCCTCAGGATTCGTTTCTCTCGCGCGGGGACGGTCTGGATGGATTGATCTGGATGTCCTACCAGAGGGGAGCCTCTTTCGACTTCGCGACCCAGCCCAACTATCTGAGGCTCGTCCAAAGGCTCCAGGCGGCGATGTCCAAGCTTGGCCTATATTCCGGCCCTGTGGACGGCCTGATTGGGCCAACGACCGTTAAGGCCTTCAGGTCATACCTTGCGCGTTTCGACCTGCAGCCGGGTGCAGTTCTCACCGACTACAGCCTGGCCGAGATCGAACGTAACGCCGGCGACGGCTTCCACAGCGACGAGGAGCGAAACGCCGCCCGCGCGCTCGGCTATACGGACGCGCAGAGCTTCAACGATGCAAGGTCCGGCGGCTTTACCTCGGCTAGCGCATTCGCGCAGGCGAAGAACATGGGTTTCACGACGCAGAGTGACTACGATGCCGCCGTGTCAGGCGGCTTTCGCAACCGCGATGAATACCAAAGTGCCCAGACAGGTGGATTCACGGCAGCCAACGAGTATCGAGCGGCCGTCCAGCTTGGCATACAGACAAACGCGGAACTGGTCGGTTATCGCGCATCGGGATTTTCCGATCCTGCCGCGTTCCGCGATGCCAAACAGAAGGGCTTTGGCGACAAGGCCTCTTACGACAAGGCGGAGGCCCGCAAACTGAAGGCGGCGAGAACCTCCGCGACGGCACTGCTCTCTGATGCCGAGACATTCCTGAAGCTGAACCCTCAGACCTCGAACCTCGTCGAGATCGCCGGTCAGGCCGCCGCGCTGAACACGCAGGTCCAGACAGATTCCACCGATGCGCTGGACAGTTCGGCGTTGCGGCTGAGCAACCTGCTCATGGCCGTGCCGGGATATTCCGAGTTTTCGGCGTCGAGGGACAAGGAGCGCGCCCGGGAAATTGAAAAGCGGAAGGCCGAAATCTTCGCCGAGCTACAGGCCGAACGTCAGGCGCTCAAGCATTGGATGAGCAGCCATCTGACATCGGCAAAGCTTCCCGAGGTCGTTCAGGAGGTGAAGGCGCTCGACGAGATCACCGACACGAATGACCTGGACACGCTGGCCGATGCACGAGAAGCCGTGCGCGCCATGATCGCCAGGCAGGCGCTGGCGGATGAACTGGATACAGGCAAGGCCGCTGACAGCCAGTCGGGAAGCGGAGCCAGCCAGGAAAGCGACAGCGCGACTTATGCGGTCACAGACTTGAACAAGGCCCTCCTTCGCGGCCCGCTGGAGGACGTAGTCGTCCTCTACAACGCAGGCCCGAAGGCGCCTTCGCTCCTGCGCACGATATCGGGCCAATTTTCTCTGACGAAGAATCAAGCCTGGATCTGCCTACTCGGTCCTCAAAGAACGCCTGCCTTGGATAAGGCCCTGCTCGAGGCCATCGACCCGATGGGAGGCAAGGCAATAAACGTCAGCTCGGACTGCGGGGCGGGCGGCCTTGAAAGCGCCGACCTCTTCATGTCCAGCGCAAAACCTTCCTGGAGGCCCCGCCAACGCTTCAAGCGGCCTACCTCGAAGCGATGGAAGCCAAGACGATCCGCGTGTTCGATCCTACCTGCAAATCTCATTCAGACCGTCGAGGATTGGCTCCCCTCCATAGCGCGCTGAAGTAGCTCCGAGGCGTCGGCACCCCCGGAGGTCCTCACCGCCCTTCTTGCCCAACCTGTCCCTCATCCCCATCGGAAAAGTCGGGCATGATGTCGCCAGCCAGCAGCTTCTCCTTCGACAGCAGCCCGGCGTCCTCGAGCATCTCGAAATCCGGCAGCTGGCGCAGCGTGTCGAGCCCGAAATGCGACAGGAAGTTTTTGGTCGTCACATAGGTGTAGGGCGCGCCCGGCTGCGGCGAGCGCGGCCCCGAGGCGATCAGATCTTGCGCGCGCAGCACGCCGATCAGGTCGCGCGACACCTCCTTGCCGAAAAAGCTCGACAGCTCACCCCGGGTGATCGGCTGGAAATAGGCGATGCACATCAAAACCAGAGCCTCCGCTTGCGACAGTTCTTTTGCCTCTTTTGCCCCCTCGCCCGCTGCCGTGCCGAAGGCGGCGCGGATGGCGTCGCCAAAACCTTTTTTGGTCCGGTGCTGCCAGCCGCCGGCGACCGCGACCAGCTCATAGGGGCGGCCGGCGAGCTCGGCGCGAATGTCGTCGATGATCAGCTCGACATTGCAATTTCTTCCCACCACCCGCGCCAGCACACTGCGTGGCACGGGTTCATTTGCCGCAAAAATCACCGCTTCGACGCGGCCCATCCATTCGCGCCAGCGCAGCTCCGGCGGCAGGTGGTCCAGTTCCGTGTCGAGCAACGCCGGCTGTTCGTTTGGCTTGCGGCGGGCAGACGCTTCGCTCATCGCTAAAGCCCAAACAACCGAAAGCTGGTGCGGCCGGAGAGCTCGCGCACGACATCGAGTTGCTGCAGCCGGTCGAACAGGCGCCGCGCCGCAAAGCGCGACAGGTTCTTGGTCGTCAGCGAGCCTGAAACGGCTTCTTCGTCGAGCAGTCTTTGGATCACCTCGCCCGCCCCCTTTGCCCTGAGCTTCGGTGCGACGGCGATGAGCCGCTCCGCGCGGGGCGACAACTCGGCGGCCAGCCGGCAGGACTCCGCCGCGGCGTGAACCAGCGCCAGGCAAACCGCGCGCTCAAACCCTTTTTCGCCGGGCCGGATGCGCTTGCCGCCGGCCTCGCGAAAGGCCGGACCAAAGGCCTGCGCCATCAGGAGCGGTAGCGGCCGCGGCCAGCGCAGGCTTTGCGCCAGCACCAGGTCGGCCAGCCACCAGGCAAAAAGCTCGGCATCGGGCCGCATGGCAACGACGTGGGCGGCGATCGCCGCCGCGGCGAACGGCGCCGGCCGCCCCGAGCGCGGCAGGTCGTCAATGTGTTCACAAAGCGCGGCCAGCGCCTCGACATCCCAATGGAGACCCAGCTGGTCGACGATCTTTTCGAGCTGATCGGCGCTGGCAACGGGCGGCTGCCCGGCCAACTGCCGCCAGGCGCCAAGGATGGCGCCGGCGGGGCCGGGATCGGCGCCGGGCGGGCGCAGGTGCCAGGCATCGCGCAGGGCGGCCTCGTCCTCTGAGCGGCCGGCGAGCCGCATGCTGGCGGCGGCGCATCTCAGCGCCAGCCGCTGGCGCCAGGCGCCGGCCCAGCTGGCTTGCGCGCGGGCCAGCGTGTCGAGCGCGCTCAGGGCGGCGCCGGCCTGGAAGGCGGCGTCGGCGTCGCTGGTATCGCGGCCGGGCGCGAGCGCCACTCACGTCAATCCGGACAGTCCCGTCTTCTCGTCGCGACTATCCCGGTACCCGGAGTTGGTCACGGCGACCTGCTTCCGAGCCACCTTTCGAATAGGCCGAGCTCGGATCACCAACTCTAAAGCTCCGCGTGATTGCCTATTCGATAAACCCTCCGTCAAGATTGCAGCGGCTAGAAGCCGCCGCAGCCGAACCGTCACAGCGTCCGCCCAATCGAACCTGAAATCATACCGGCCGGCGGACTTGCACGGGGGCTGTCAGTGGAGCAGGCGCGTGAAAGAGCACATGAAATAGGTGTATCGCCAATATTTTCGTATTGCTCTAATCGATTATAGTTGTGAAGCGCAATTTCAGCCCGTTTACTTGCCGCTCAAGTCACGCATAAAAGAAGGTAGCACCGATTCGGTAGCTTATCCCCTGTCTTTTGCGTACTCGCGGCCCGTGGCGCCGAGTGGACGATTGAAGATCGCCGGTCTCACTAGCAGGTGGGCACAAGCGCCTGGGGCCGGTTGGCAAGCCACAGGAGTAGGACAAATGTCGAAGGATTCGGGTAAGGGCGATCACGGCGGCGGGCCAGGCAAGATTGAGATCACGGTGGTGGTGAACGGCCAGCCCACGCAGGTCGAAGCCAATCCCAACCAGCCGCTTCACGTCGTTCGTGCCAAAGCCCTTGAGAACACGCAGAACGTCGCCCAGCCGGCCGAGAATTGGGAATTCAAGGATGAGGCCGGCAACCTGCTCGACGTGGACAAAAAAGTTGGCGATTTCGGTTTCGCGAACTTTGTGACCCTGTTCCTCAGCCTGAAGGCGGGTGTAGCAGGTGCCTGAAATCCAGACTGTGGACCCTGCGGTCTCGCGAGCGAAATTCGATCGGCAGATCGGCTGGTTCCAAACACAAGCGGGCGCTTACCGGGCTCAGGGTTGTTTCCTGATCGAGGCGAGATTCCCTACTGCCTTCTTCATCTTCGCACCGCCCAAGATAAGGCCACAGATAATCGGTGCAGCTGTCGAGATCGACTTCTCCAATTACGACCTCCGACCTCCGTCGGTAGTCTTCGTCGACCCCTTTACCCGCCGGCCGGTTGCTCGCAAGGATTTACTGCTAAGTATGCTCAGACGACCGCATCTACCCGGAACCCCACCGGATATGATTTCGGTCCTCATGCAGCAGAAAGCTCTGTCGCTATCGGACTTCCTCCAGGCCAACAGTGCGGAACATACGCCATTCCTGTGCATGGCAGGCGTCCGGGAATACCACGACAATCCAGCCCATTCAGGTGACTCATGGCTTCTCCACCGGGGTTCTGGCGAAGGCTGTTTGGCCTTTGTCCTGGACAAGATCATCAAGTACGGGACCGGCCCCGTGGAGCAGATACAGTATCAGTTCCAAATCTCAGTGGGAGCGATGGTAGTACCCCCATCCGCCATTCCGGAATGAGCGTTTTGATGGATGTAACGGCCGTGACGCTCCCGCGCCACTGTATCTCGACTGTGCATGCGCATCTGCGCTCGGTTGGTCGCGAAGGCAATGAGGGGATGGCGCTCTGGGTCGGCGTTCAGCAAGACCAGCATTTTGCCGTAACAGAGACCGTTATCCCGGCGCAGCGTCACATTCGGACGGGCGATGGTGTTTGCGTGATGGTTCCGGCCGAGGAACTGCACCGGCTTAATGTCTGGCTCTACAATAGCGGCCTGAAACTCTTGGCCCAGATCCATAGCCATCCGGGCCGAGCCTACCATTCGACGACCGACGATGCTTATGCGGTTGCTACCACGGTTGGGTGTCTGTCGCTGGTAGTGCCGAATTTCGCCCGCGAGCCTTTCGATTTTGCTCGAGTCGCCGCCTATCGGCTCGACGGAAAAGCCAACTGGAATGCGCTCCCTTCCGCGGCACTGTCGCGAATGATCACAATAACGAGTTGAACAATGGCACTCGCTAACTTCATCGACCGCGCCGCCACGGCGGCATCTCAGGTCCTAGCCGATTTTCATCTGGAGGACTTTAAAGCAGCTCTTGAAAAGCAGGTCGTGGCCGTCGCCTTTGACGATCAAGCCGCTTCCTGCGCCGAAGGCCAGGCGACACTAGATCTTGCGGTGAGGTTGCTCGCCAGGCTCTATCCAGTTCTGGCGATACTCCCGCTGGGCAGCGCGGCAAGCTCTCAAGCCCAAGCGCTGGAGCGCTTGGCAAAGTCGATAAATCCAAAAGTTGGCATCCGGCGTTCCGGCAAGTCTGCCACCATCTGCGTAGCTGCAGGGCTGACGCGCCCACCACTCCGGTGCCCGACCTTTTTCATGGGATCGGAAGGTTGGGCGGCAAAGCTGTCGCGTACGGACCCGGTGAGCTCCGGCTCGAGTTTGCTGCCCTATGGAGCTGGCGCCGCCAGTTGCTTCGGCGCCGCCAACGTCTTTCGAACCATCTTCGCCGCTCAGCTGACCGGCGCCGAGTTAGACGAAACCATCGACCTCTCGTTATACAGTTACGACAAGACCAAAGCCGGCGAGGCAGGCCCGATCGACATACCTGTCGACCTTGGCGAAACGCACCTCGTTGGGCTCGGTGCGATAGGCCATGGCTCGCTTTGGGCGCTAGCGAGACAACCCGGTCTCACGGGTCGTCTGCATGTAATCGATCACGAAGCAATCGAACTCTCAAACCTGCAGCGCTACGCCTTGGCCGGCCAGGCGGAGATTGGCATGTCCAAGGCGGTTCTTGCAGCCACCGCCCTTAGATCGACGGCCCTTGGGGTCGAGGCGCACCCGCTGACGTGGGCAGAATATGTTGCGCGCCAGGGCGACTGGGTCTTCGACCGAGTGGGTGTGGCGCTTGACACCGCCGCCGACCGTCTGGCGGTCCAAGGTGCTCTGCCCCGATGGATCGCGAATGCCTGGACGCAGGAGCACGACCTCGGCATCTCGCGGCACGGGTTCGATGACGGCCAAGCTTGCCTTTGTTGCATGTACCTGCCGTCCGGGAAATCCAAGGACGAGCACCAGCTGATTGCCGAGGAACTCGGAATACCGGAAGCACACGAGCAGGTGAAAACGCTCCTGCAGACCAATGCCGGAGTTCCCAACGACTTTGTAGTTCGGGTGGCTACAGCGATGGCTGTGCCGTTTGAACCGCTAGCCCCGTTTGTTGGCCAGCCCCTGCGTTCCTTTTATCAGCAGGCTATCTGCGGCGGTCTGGTGTTCCAGCTCAGTGATGGAAGTCGCCGCGGTCGAACCGTGGTTCCGATGGCCTTCCAGTCAGCGCTTGCCGGGATTATGCTTGCCGCCGAGCTCGTCAAACATAGCGCGGGTTTTCCCGTGGGCCCGACGACGAGCACTCGGGTGAATCTTCTGCGCCCACTTGGCTCCCACTTGCACGATCCGAAGGCCAAGGATTCCAGCGGCCGCTGCATCTGTAGCGATGACGATTTCATTGCAGCTTACAGGCGCAAATACGGCAAGAGCGTCGTACAGCTAAGCGATGTCTCCGCCGCCTAAGCAGACGCGCGAATGTCTCCGTTGCCGCCGGGCGGCGATGTGCGCGCCACTACGAAACGCTATGTCCGCTCCTCTGCCGTCCGAGGGTCCATGAGATAGCCTCCCCACGCGCCACACCGGAAACCTCCTTTCCGATGTACCGATCAAGCACCGGCCTCCACGGCACGAGCGTGAACTCGCGCGACTTCTCGATCACGGCATATTTGCCGCTGGCAAGCTCGACCGATCGGCGCAGCGTGCCTTCTATTCGTTCTCCAGGCTGCGCTTCGGCATACGAGAGACCGAGCTGATCCGACAGCTGGCCGGCGACACGGTTCAGATCGCGCTGGCGCAGGATCGAAATCATGTTGGCACGATAGACGACCCCGGTCCTGTTCTTCGTGCGCGAGGCCTTGCGCGATCAGCCACTGCCGCCGACGGGCATGCGCCTCCCGCACCTCATGCCCGAAGCCTGAGTTGCGCAACGGCTCCGGTCTCTCGGCAACCAGGTTCCGGTCGAGCCAGGTGGCGCCTTCGAAGCTGACTTGGCGTTCCAGCGGCATTGATGAGAGCTTCTCGACTATCACAGGCTCGACCCTGGCCCGCAGGCGCTCGTATTCCGCGACACGATCGAGATGATCCGGCGCGATGATCCAGGTGCCATTCGGCTCGCGCTCCACGCCGCCGGTGGAGCGCCGGATCGCCTCCAGCCGGCGGATATGCGTCTCGGCAAAGCTTTCGGTGGCGAACGCATCATGCTTGAGGTGCATATCGACGCTGTAACGGCCGCCGTGTGCGGTAGCGATGTCGGCGATTGTACGGTCGACTTGCCTGGGCTTGGTATCCCTCGACGTGACACGCACGATGCAGCCGTCGGGCGTCGGTTCCGTCAACTCGCCTTTGCCGATGTCTATCCAATGGCTTTTGCCGTCAACGCCGTCGACGATGAGGTAATGCCGATCGTTGATTTCGTCGGCGAGCCCGCACGCGACGAGGCGGCCGACGACCGGTGGGGAGGGCTCTTCACGTCGATCGTGGACAAGGTAATCGGCGGCACTGCGAGCGAGCCCCTTGCCAGTCAGCTCGCGGTGCATGGTCTTGATGATGTCGCCGCGTTCGCCGGTGCGGCGCAGCGTGGCTTCCAGCTCATCATCCAGGCGCCAGCGGACCGGGTCGACCTCCTCGGCCAAGCCCAGCCGCCATGCGCCATGGTTAGCGTTGTTCGTAGCGGCGCGGCGGGCACAGCTGAGCCCGCATCCGAAGTCGACGAGGAAAGGGTATTGCTCCACCGATTTCCGAAGAAGGCCACGGGTCGCAATTGCCCCTGCGGGCCGTGGCGATCTTTTGGTCGCGCTTGCGACATTCTTGTCCGCCTTCGGGACACAACAATGTTTTCGGATAGGCGCGCACGAGGGAGCAGCCCAGCCGGAATCGATCCTCTCCGCGTGGAGACCGGCGCGCCGTGATGAAGAGCTCAAGGGTGTCAAAGACCTTCCTCGACAGGGGGAACAGCAACAGCGCGATGGTAGAGGCGCGACGGCCGCGTCTTCGCAAGTTGCCAGCCTGCGCACGCAATTACACGCTAGAGACAAAGCCTTACGCGGTCGATGCAGTGCCCGCCGGCGTGCGGCAATGCATCGGCTAGGCCCGTCGGGAACGGTTTTCGTCTTCCCTAGCCGGTGCGGTAGTTCTGACTACTCCGACAGTACAGCACCTTTGCTCGGTCCGGATGACCAAGCGATTGTGCGGCGCGCGCGGTCTCGGTCAAGGCACCGCGCCCTGCTCAAGCCGACAGGGCTTCGGCAAAAGATAGTCCGATTCGGTGCCCCCAAGTGAAATGGCATAGCGCTTGCTGTTATCCGTTAGAGCCCACCAAAGCACGTAGAAAGCTATGAACAGAACCATGGCAAAAACGCGAAGTTCCATACAAGCGCCCAAGGAGACCGTGCACATTGGCGCCGAACGTCCCCTCCAGACGTCCCTCCTCCGGTATCTGATTTGCGATGGCTGGTTCGAGACTGACGGAGCCGTGGCGCTCGCCCAATTGTCGCTTACCCGCCTCCGCCAGGAGGATGCCTTTTTTGGAACACGGCATCGACCAAGTGCGGCCTCTCGGGCCCAGGACTGTCGTCGACGCGATCAACGTGCATCAGGCGACGGTAAGCCGGGTGACGTCGAACACATACATGCAGACCCCGCGCGAAGTGTTCGAACTGAAGTATTTTTTCACCGTCGCGAGCGCGTCCTCCCAAGGTGGCGACGCGCGGTGCCCCCCGAAGCTGGCCGCCATCGGATCAAGGCGACAATCGCCGACGAATCGCAAGATGACGTGCTTTCCGACGACGACATCGTCGTCCGGCCCAAGGAAAGGGCCATCGATTTGCGCCGCACCGTCACAAAATATCGCGAAGCGATGAACATCCCCTCGTCCGTGCAATGCCGCAGGGAATGGCGCTTCTGGCGTTAATGCGGGTCAACGCAGCAACCCGAGTTTGCAGCACATCCAAACTGGAGACCCTGTTGATGACCGAATCCGCTACGGGCTTCATGGACGGAGTTCTGCATGACCCAGAACAGCCAGATCAACGGTCTGGTCCCGCATGGGGTGCAGTCATTTCGCTTGCCTTAGGCACCTTTGGGCTTGTGACGGCAGAGTTTCTGCCTGCCAGCGTGCTGACGCCGCTCGCGCATGATCTCTCTATCACCGAGGGTGCAGTTGGACAGGCGCTGACAACGACCGCCATCGTGGGGGCGATCTCGGCGCCGACGATGGCTGTCATCACAAGGCCCCTGGACCGCAGGATCGTCATATGGGCGATGACGCTGCTGCTGATCCTGTCGAACGTTCTATCGGCCGTCGCGGGGTCGCTGCCGGTTCTCCTAGCCGCCCGCGTCGTGCTTGGCATAGCACTCGGAGGGTTCTGGTCGATTTCGGCAGCGCTGGCGATGCGGCTCGTTCCAAGTCACCTCCTGCGGCGCGCCATGTCGATCATCCTCACCGGCGTTACCTGCGCTACCGTTTGCGCGGCTCCAATCGGCGCCTATGTCGGCGATATCTGGGGATGGCGAACCGCCTTCATGATCGCTGCGGTCGTCGGCGCCGTTACGCTGGTAGTGCAACTCATAACCATTCCGAGGCTGCCTCCGATTGGAGTGGCCAGCTTCCGCAGCCTGCTGGATGTGGCCAAGAATCCGATGATCAAAGTCGCTATGTTGGTCGTCCTGCTGGTCGCTTCCGGGCACTTCGCCGGCTTCACCTATATCCGCGCCTTCCTTGAGAAGTTTCCCGCGCTTGATATCGAGACGATCTCGCTCGTGTTGCTCGTCTTTGGCATCGGCGGCTTCTTCGGCAATTTGGCCGGCGGATTCCTGGCCGAGCACAGCCTCAAGGCAGCCGCGGCGCTGCCGCCCCTGCTCATAGCGATGGCCACTGTCTCGCTGCTGACGCTGGGAGCATCGGCTTGGGCCACGGCGATTGCGGTTACCGTATGGGGCTTTGCCTTCGGCGCGGTGCCGGTGGGACTGCAGACATGGATGGTGCTGCACGCTGCTCCCGAGCAGGCCGAAAGCGCCGGTGGGCTGATGGCCGCAACGTTCCAGGTGGCCATCGCAGCGGGCGCGATTTTCGGCGGACTACTGATGGACAATGCCGGCGTCGCCAGTGCCCTTGCCTACAGCGCCGTTGCCTCGTTCCTCGGCGCCCTGACAGTGTTCTTGCTCGGCCCGAAGCGCGAACCTCAGACCACCTGACAGAGAGGCCATCAGTGCAGCGCGGGAAAGATGCAATCATCAGCCGCGCGGTGCGATCCTACGCCCGATTTTTGGCGGTTGCAGGCCTCGTCTCCGGGTGATCGGACGCTGTTGTCCGGCGATTTCGACCGGCGGGGGCGTTTCGAATGATGGTGCCGACGAGAGAAGCTAAGAGTGCCGGACCGAACCGGACCGCCTCGCCGTCGACCGCTCTGGCATGGCGACAATGTCGCTGCAGTGTGGTTATAACCACCTGAATTTTGAAAGATCCTCCAACAGGCGAGAACACGCTACGTGGCCACAAAGGCCGCCGCTAACCGTTAGAACGTGCGGTCTATGCGGCTTTGTCTTGCGGCGAGCATCGGGCGGATCGCGCGCCTGATCTCTTACACGAGGCTCGGGGCCGAACATGCCCCGCAGCTTCCGATTCGGCCCGAAATAGAGGATCGTTCGGCGATGTCGTAGTTGTATTTACCAACTGTGATCCAGCCGCGAATGAACGTCGACAGACCCGCGAGGCGGATTTCCAGCGGCGGAGTCTCAAGCGCCGCCTGCCCGGCGGCTTACCGGAAGTCGGCAGGATGACGAGACGAGTTATCTCACGCTCAGGATCCCCGCAATTCGGTGCGGTGCATTGCGAAAACCTTCAGCCTCGCATAGCTTGCGGTAAAAGTACTTCTTCCACTTCATGTTTTTGGTGTTGCCGGCTGCCAAGGTGGGGAAACACGTGGCACGCGTTATGCAAAATCATCGAATTTGAGTCAGACCCAATTCTACACGCCGGTTCGCACCCGTATGAGGCGCTGAGTAAATCTAGACTGAGACCAGGAGTGCCCGCGACGTCACATGCGGGATGCCTCCTGCAACATTATCTGCCGCATCCAGATGCTTGCCGGATCACTGTTGTGGAGGGTGGGCCATTGGACGGCCTCGGTGAACGTGGGTAGTGGCCGCGGAAGTTCGATGATCCGCAAGGGGAAGGTTTTTTTGAAATGCTGAACCAGCCGGAAGGGCATGGTCGCTATCCGACCTGTGCCTGAGACCATCGGCGGGATCATGCTAAAGGCCTGTACGACGATCTCGACACGTCTCTTGAGACCATGCTCAAGCAAAAACTGTTCCTCGATGGATGGCATCTGGGCACCGCCGACCCTGAACGCAATGTGTTTCATCGACATGTATCTCTCGAATGTAAGCTGACGTGGCAACTGCTTGTTCGTGGGGCAGCCCACGCACACGAATGTCTCGTCGAACAGCGCCGCTCTTGGATGGGCGCTCGACATGAAAAATTCCGGAAGAATCACAAAATCGACGTCACCGCGCCGGAGAAGCTCATCGGGGTCGTCGTCGAGCGGCCGCAATTCGAAGCTGACGGCGGGTGCTTCGCGTGCAACCCGCTCCACGACCTTTTCAAAAAACACGAGTGTGGCGAAATCGGAAAGAATGATCCTGAAGCGGCGATCGGATTGAGCCGGGTCAAATGGATCCCAAGAAATAATCGAGCACTGGATGTGCAGGAGTGCGCCACGAACTGCGGGGGCGAGTGTTTCCGCACGCGGGGTTAGAACACGTTCGCGGCCGCTCATCGTAAACAGTTCATCGTTGAAATAGTCGCGCAGCCGGGCGACAGCCGCGCTCATGGCCGGTTGACTTAGGTTGATGCTGCTTGCCGCCGCCGTGAGGTTGCGCGCGGTCAGCAGTGCGTCGAGCACGACGAGAAGGTTCAGATCAAGGCCTTTGAAACGCATGCCTCATCTGTCCGTAACGTGGTTGCTTGTCATCGTGACCATTATGGGCGCTCGTTTACGGTCCCACTCAGAGGTGTTGTATCCCGACCTGGCGCCCACGCGCGTACTCGTCGCGGTTATGGGGATTGCGCGGCAGATGAGCGAATGGCCGACCGGTACAACAGTCGATCGGATAGGTCCGGAGCTATGAAACATGTTGATTACAGATGCGAATTTTTCACGTGGCTAATTGATTACAGATTGAGATTTGAGCAGACTTGGGCGTGGCGGCGCTCCGACAACGATCCGCGACACATATCCGAGGTCGCGCGCAATCCTGCGAATTGCCATCGCTATGACGACAATCGCCACTCCAAGCACAGTTGCGAAGGCGATTCTGGTCGTGAGATTCCAGACTTCTCCAAACTGTATCAAATCCATGAGGCGAAACACGGCACCCTGGACCAGGTAAAGCAGCAGCGTGCTC
This sequence comes from Mesorhizobium sp. P2_D6, assembly GCF_056404315.1. NCBI lineage: Bacteria > Pseudomonadati > Pseudomonadota > Alphaproteobacteria > Hyphomicrobiales > Phyllobacteriaceae > Mesorhizobium > Mesorhizobium sp. P2_D6. The sequence continues at coordinate 22,565 of NZ_JBFUEG010000015.1, forward strand.
TGACCAAGCTGCACCGCGACAAAGCGAGCTACTCTAGTCGAATAGACAAGTCTCCAGCATTGGAACATAGACTGCATTGCTACCGCAGAAGCCGCTAAAGAGCCAGCGAACATCAGAAAAACTTGTTTAGCTGACTGTTCATCATGAATTAAAACGAGATTATTGTAGGCATAAGTCTCCTTGCCCCACCCGAGGAAGCATATGAAAGCCGCTATCGAAAGTAAGACAACAAAAATCCATTTGTAACGCCAGATGACGCCATTCTGCCATCCGATCGGCTGGGCAAACAGGAACCCTAAACAATAAAATGGGTAGGTGTATTTTAACAACGGGGTTATTGATAACGTGATGGGTGCGAATGCGACCGCAATTGCAGATGCGCTTATGATCCATATCGATAGACGGTTGAAAGTTGTAAGAACTCTAATCAGAATGAACGAAATAAATGCCGCCCATATGAACCAGTAGGTTCCAATAACTTCCGTCGACAAGTCCAGCAATGTGTCGGTTAAACTCTTCGTAGGAAAAATCACTACGAACTTTAGCGTCCAGATCAACATACACCAAAAAAGCATTGGCAGTATTAGCTGCATTGCCCGCTCACCGACACCCTGGGTGAACGATTTTCGCAAAATTGCCCCAGAAGAAAGATATCCGCTTATCGCCATAAAGAGAGGCATATGAAACATGTAGATCGACTTGAAATACGGCGACAGCCAGAATGCGTCGGTGCCCTGGTAGATTAAATATTGTAACAGGTGCCCAATTATCACCAAAGTAATGAGTATACCTTTGGCAAAATCAAAGCTTAGGTCTCGGTTGTTTGTCCCTGCTGGGCACGAGCCGCGTCCCTTCGCTCCGGCTCTTATGTGATCAAGCATCAGACTCCAGCCTATCTGTTGCAGTTGCTACTTGCCGTTTCTGGGCACGGCGAGCGCGGTGCAAAGGATCGAAAATCACGCGGATCGCGGCGTGGTATGGAGGGCCGATTGGCTGCAACCGAGCGGACAAAATCCCAGTGCCTGATCGCAAACCTCGAGCGCATTGGTGGTCGCGATCATGTGTGGCGATGCGAACGCCCGGCACTATGGTCGTCTGGCCGTCTCTGCAGAACCTCTCAAGATGGTTTCGCAACGGGTGCCGAACCATGCCAAAAGCGAATGGAATGCCACGCTGCTGCAGCACCGGCCGCATGATGCGGATAGAATGACTCATTCCGTGTCTCTCAAGATCCGGATGCATCCTGTACGATCCGAGTTCGCCTCCCAAGAAATCAACCTCGCCAACCGTGAAGAAATGGCGCAGCAGGTCCTAGTGAGCTGCTACGCCGTGCACATCAGCGCCGATTGCGCGAACCTTCGGCCCTGCACCGGCCCAGCTACAACCGCCTGAAAGCCCCTGTCGCCCATAGGCCTTTTGGAAGAAGGCGGAGAGTTCGACATGATCGGCTACTTACAAGTCATTTCCCAGCACACGCTGCAGAAGCAGTGGCGTGATCGGGCGCATGTAAAGTGCGGTCATCTATGCAGCGCCCTGGAAGTTTGGTAAAATCGATTGTTTAGATCGCGAGCATCCACGCTATGGATAAGTGAAAGATGCGCTTCAAGGGCCTTGATCTGAACCTTCTCGTCGTGCTCGACGCACTGCTGACCGAGCGGACCCTCACGGCGGCGGCAAGCAGCATCAACCTTAGTCAGCCGGCCATGAGCGCGGCCGTCGCCCGGCTGCGCGACTATTTCAACGATGAACTGTTTACGACGAGCGGCCGCGAACGCGTTCTAACCCCGCGTGCGGAAGCACTCGCCCCCGCAGTTCGCAGCGCACTGCTAAAAATCCAGTGCTCGATTATCTCTTGGGATCCGTTTAATCCGGCTCAATCCGATCGCCGTTTCAGGATCATTCTTTCCGATTTCGCCACACTCGTGTTTTTTGAAAAGGTCGTGGAGCGGGTTGCACGCGAAGCACCCGCCGTCAGCTTCGAATTGTTGCCTATAGACGACGACCCCGATGAGCTTCTCCGGCGCGGTGACGTCGATTTTCTGATTTTTCCAGAATTGTTCATGTCAAGTGCCCATCCAAGAGCGGCGCTGTTCGACGACACGCTCGTGTGCGTGGGCTGCTCCACGAACAAGCAGCTGCCACGGCAGCTTACATTCGAGAGATACATGTCGATGAGGCACGTTGCGGTCAAGTTCGGGCGGACGCTGAAGCCCTCCATCGAGGAACAGTTTTTTCTTGAGCATGGTCTCAAGAGACGTGTTGAGATCGTTGTGCAGGCCTTTAGCATGATCCCGCCGATGGTCTCAGGCACAGCTCGTATAGCGACCATGCCCTTCCGGCTGGTTCAGCATTTCAAAAAAACCTTCCCCCTGCGGATCATCGACCTTCCGCTGCCGCTTCCCGCATTCACCGAGGCCGTTCAATGGCCCGCCCTTCACAACAGTGATCCGGCAAGCATCTGGCTGCGAGAGATATTGCTACAGGAGGCGTCTCGAATGACTTCTCCGGGGGACGCCAAAAGGCGCCCCAGGCAGCCCTAATTTACTCCCGCGTCTCACGCCGGCACTCGCGTCAATAGCCCGTGTCGGAAGAGAGCGATGCTCGCGGCAAGTGCGCCTGCGAGGTCGTCCAGCGGGTGGGCTGCGTCGACAAACGGTGCGAATGAGAAGGGCCCACCATAGCCGCCATCAAGCAGCGCCCGGATCTGGCTGCCATTGTCGGAACCGACTAGGACGCGATCCGGGTAAATCCAGTGGATCGGATCGTTCACGCTTGAAATGTGGACGAGACCGGTCAGCTCGGAGGAGAAGAACGCCTCCCCGGCAAGCGTGTGGTGGAACGTGTCGTGCACGAGGCGGAAGACGGATTGGCCATCAATGGCGGCAATGGCCTTGGCCGCTTCGTTCTTCGATCGAAGCGAGCAGGTCCGGAAGCCCAGCGGCTCGATGAGACCGATCAGACCGCGCGACTGGAGGATCGGCTTGAGCGCCTTCAAGGCGACGCGGAGATCGCCCCGGCGCTCGACATTGGCGGGCCAGGAGCCGCCGTTGACCGGCACCAGCATGAGCGCCGTGGCTCCGCAGGCCGCTGCATAATCGGCGAGCTTGCTCGCCTCGGCCCTGCGGGCGGGCGTCCACTCGTTGAAGCGCTGGAGGGCATTGACGGAAATAATCCCAACGCCTGTGTCGGCGGCCGCAGACCGGACGTCCGCCGCCGGCTCGCCGCGTGCCATAGCATTGCTGCCCGGTTGGCTGCGGATCTGGACATCGGTTAGGCCCTGGTCGCGGGCAAAAGCGAAAAGTGCCCTGACGTCAAGTCCGGGCGTCGCCATATAATCGAGTGCAAAGCGGGGCGATGCTTGGCGCATGGCTTGGCTTTCCTTCCATGAAACGGGCGTCATTCTCGGCTGACTGGCTTCTACCGTGCGTTGATTCGCGAGGGCCGAAATGATGGGCATGAGCGAGGCGAGGCAGTCGTACTCACGTTTCTCTCACGCTATGTTTTTCTCTCATTTATGAGCCGACGTTCACCCAAACGGCGGTGCCGCGCCTCCTGAGACATGGCTTGAATAGGTGCAATGACCGAACTGGCTCGCAGCCTTCCAACTGCTTTCGCAAGGTACCCGCCAACCCTGAAAGATGCCCAATCGATCAGATTCAAAGTCAGGCAGCAGGGTGTTTCGCCAGAGCGAGGCCGACGCCCAGCGCGATCATCGCGCCGCCTGACGCCTCCCTCAGGCGGCGGATCAACCCGGGACGCGCTGCCGCGCCGTCTTGAATGCCGCTGGCCACGACGGCAACCACGATGTCGGCGAGCGTGTTGAGCGCAATGGACACGGAGCCAAGCACCGCGAATTGCAGAGCTACGAGCCCTGCGCTCGGATTCACGAACTGCGGAATGAAGGCGAGGAAAAAGACTGCCGTCTTCGGGTTGAGCGCCTCGACCAGTACCCCTTCACGAAACGCCCGCCGGGGTCCGACTGGACCCACTGCGGCGCCGTCATCGCCGCCAGTCGCTCCCTTGAGGCGGGCGGCTTGAAAGGTGCGAAAGCCGAGCCAGACGAGGTAGACCGCGCCGAACAGCTTTAATGCGGAGAACAGTTCCGAGCTCTCGAGCACGATCGCGGAAACACCTAAGCTTGCCGCGAGGACGTGGATCATGCCCCCCAACCCCGTGCCGAAGCTGGAAGCGATACCTTCCCGACGACCACCGGCGAGCGTGCGCGCGGCAACGTAGAAGATGCCCGGACCGGGGGTGATGGCGAGCACGGAGGCCGCGGCGAGGTACAGGGCGAGTGGGGTCAGTTCTGGCATGATGGTCGATTCCGACGAAGTCATGATTATTTTGGGATGAGAGCGGCGACGTCGCGGTCAGATGCCCGCTCGCTCGCCGCAAGGCCCGCCGCCACGCCAGCGCGGTCGGCCGCGTTCCGGTTCTGGCTCATTTTGCGCTTGCCCTCCAACCTCGTGATTGGCATGCGCAGGCCGACGATTCCGCGGAGTTGTGCCTGTACAAAATCCGGCGGCGCGTCCGACACGGCCCAAGGCGAGGCGCGCTCGCCCTCGTGGTGGTCGGTCAGCCGATTCACGACGTCCAGCAGTCTTCCCGCATCCTCGAAGAACTCGACCGGGCCATAGGCGTGGACGGCGACGTAATTCCAGGTCGGGACGACCTTCCCGGTTTCCCGCTTGGTCGCATACCATGCCGGCGTCACGTAAGCGTCCGGCCCCATGAAGATGGCCAAGCCGTCGCCCAGCGGCGGAACACGGCACTGGGGATTGGCCTTCGCCAGGTGCCCGTAGATCACGCCGTGCTCGCCCTCGTTCTCGTTAAGGAAGAGGGGCAGTGGCGTTGCGAGCGGCCCTTCCGCCGTGACGGTAACGAAGTTCGCCAGCAGCGCCGCGCGAATGGTCGCGCGCAGGCATTCCTTGTCGTCGTCGCGGAAAGCGGGAGGGATGTACATCGCGAAACTCCTTGCGTTACCAAGTCAGGTATCGGCAAGCTGGCCTGCTGGAAACAGCCAGTCAGAAGCTATTGAGGTAGGCCAGTTGGGGAAAGATGGCATCGCGCGCCGGATCAGAGCACCGGAATCCCCGGTGCCGGTCACGGTATGCGAATTGCTTGCCAAACCTTTGGACGCAGCCAGCGATCCCGCAGGGTCGCGCTATGTGAGCCTGCGGCAAGCCCAATGAAATCGATCCAACGCGAAGTGAACCATACATTCAAACAATCGTCGAAGAGTGAACCTACCGGCGGTGCTGGGCCATGCCGAGAGCGTGCGCGGGTCCTCATCGTAGCCGGGGACAACAGACGTCTACGCTTAGCCAACTGTCGGAGCCGACCAGTTGGTCCGATGTCGACGAAGTGCTTGTTCGCAGGGCGTAAACGGCCTGTAAGCCTTCATAAGCGAGACCACACAGGTACTGGCTGGGAAAGCAGGTCCATGCGATCTCGCATTTCAGTGATGTTCTGGAAGCGAGCGAATTTCATATCCCCAGGCATCTAATGCAGGAATCAGATTGGACAGCGCCATAACGGTCTGGTTGCGCAGACTGGCTTGAGTGCTCCGTGTCGACTCGTCGGGAGGGCATCCGTCGTGCAAGAGCACGATTGCGCCGGGGCGTACCGAGGCGAGCACTGCATCGACGATCGCGTCGGTGCCGGGGCGCGACCAGTCTCTTGGGTCGATCGACCAATGAAGGGCCGCCAGCCCCGCGATCTCTGAGGCAGTGAGCACTTCTTCGCTCCAGGCGCCGTATGGCGCGCGAATGTAGCGGATCGAGGCCTGCGGGCATGCCAGCATGATGGCCTGGTTCGCCTCAAATACCTCACGTTGCACTTCGCCCAAGCCGCATTTGGACAGGTCCGGATGAGACATCGTGTGGTTGCCTACCTCATGCCCTTCTGCGATCATTCGCTGGATGAGATCCGGATGCTCTGCGGCGTAAGCACCAATGACGAAGAATGTCGCTGGCACCCGATTTTGCGCCAGCACATCGAGTATCTGTGGTGTGAAACATGGATTGGGACCGTCGTCAAACGTCAGATAAACGCTTCGACGCCCGGTGCCGTCAGCGCATTCACTCTGCACCTCCCATCTGTCATCGAGACGTCTCATAGCTGCGAACCCTTGCGGTCAATTGTTGTACCGGTCGGCCATTCGCAATCGGCATAACCCCGATCCTTGAGGTAGGGGCCTACGCTATCGGGGGGAGCTTGTCGCGAAGAGCCGACGCGATGCAGCTTGCGCCGATCACCGATGTACCTGGTCGAAAAGGGGATCGGCTCGCTTGATGTTCGGCGCAGACCAGGAGGGACACACCAGAAAATGCTCCTCGGAGCCAACGCATGCATCGACAATCTCCTTAGGGCTGCACCCTTGAATTCTTCCTATGGGACGTTCTGTCGAATCGGCAAAATCGATTGTTTCGATGACAAGCATCCACGTTGCGGATAGATGAGACAAAGGCTTGGATCGCGCGCAACCTCACGGCGGCAGCAGCATCAACCTTAGTCAGCCGGCCATGAGCGCGGCCGTCGCCCGGCCGCGCGACTATTTCAACGATGAACTGTTTATGATGAGCGGCCGCGAATGCGTTCTAACCCGCGTGAGGAACCGTCAGCGTCTCAGAGTCGAGCGACGACGTCCCGCAGCATCTCGACGCCTTTTTCGATCTGCCGGATGCTCAGGGCGGAATAGCCCATGACAAGCCCGACGCGGTCGGCTTCGCCTGCTCCCGACTGCCGATGATAAAGCGGCGAAATCGGGTGCAGACCCAGACCCGCGTATTGGGCAGCTTCGACCAACGCCATTTCACGCGATCGCGGCAGGTCGTTGAACCATATGACGACGTGCAGTCCAGCCTCTGCCCCCTGGACGGCGATGCGACCTTGAAAACTCCGCTTCAGGGCGGTCAGCAATGCCTCCCGGCGCTCGCCGTTGATGCGGCGCACGCGGCGCACATGGCTTTCATAGCCACCGCTCTCGATCAGAGAGGCCAATGACTCCTGCCCCGCCATCGGAGAATGCCGGTCGGCAAGCTGCTTGGCGGTCTCGAAAACCTGCAGGAATTCCGCCGGGACGACGAGATAACCGATCCGCAGCATCGGCGAGAGCGTCTTGGAGATGGTGCCGAGGTAGATGACGGCTCCATGATCCTCGAGGCTATGCAGCGGGGGAACGGGGCTGATATCGTAGCGATATTCGCTGTCGTAGTCGTCCTCGATGACATAGGCGCCCTGCTCCCGCGCCCATTCCAGAAGCTGATGCCGCCGCGGGATCGGCATGACGCCGCCGAGCGGAAACTGATGCGAGGGCGTCACATAGGCCAGCCGGGCCGCGACCCCCGCCAGTTGCTCCGTTTGCATGCCGTGATCGTCAACCTCGACGGGAACGGGCGTGGCACCTGTACTGGCAAAGACCTGGCGCGCCATCCTGTAGCAGGGGTCCTCGATGACGAAGCTGTCCCCGGGGTCGAGCAGCAGGCGCGCGCAGAGATCGAGGCCCTGCTGCGAACCATTGACGATGACGATCTGCTCGGGGTCGCAGTGCACAGTACGGGCGCGCCAGAGATAGCCCTGAAGCGCTTGGCGGAGCCGGCTCGAACCGCACGGATCGTCATAGGCGAGCCGTGCCGGCCGCTGCGCCATCGCCGCGTTCATCGCGCGCTTCCAAACCGATGCGGGGAAATCTGAGGGCGCCAGGACGCCATATCGGAAATCAACCTTCAGCGTGTTCGGCAGGTAATCCGGCCAGCGCGGAGTACCACGCAGCCGTTCGCCATAGCTTGACAAGTGAACCGGGCCGAACCGTTTTGGGGGATTGGAGGTCAGCTCATGTCCCAGCAGTGAGGATGCGACACGAGGGCGCGCGCCTTGACGGATGTCGATGAAACCTTCCGCGGCCAGCTGCTCGTAGGCGACGGTGACGGTCGTTCGCGAGACTCCAAGTTCCTCGGCGAGACCACGGGAGGACGGCAGCTGGCTGCCGGTGCCGTAAACGCCTCTGAGGATCTGCTCGCGAAGCGCTTCGTAGATTTGGCGCGCGCCCATGCCATGCGAGCGGGTTGAAGCACCGGGACCTGGAGACTGGACCATTTCTTTTCCTGCCAACTGGACATTCCATATCAACCAGTTTGCAGCCACTCCTTCCGAAAGCCAAGAGCACGTCTGAAGCCGATGCCCGAGACCGCAATCCAAGACCGGATGGCACATCTGCGAACGATGCCAAATTCGGCTTCGCTACCCGCGCGATCCATCAACGGCTCCGATCCGGCTGGTTTTCCCGATGCCGTTCAACCACGCGTCTGCCTGAACTCGACCTACGATTGAAAGTGTTGTGGCGAATGAGGCCGCAGCCTTGGCGGCGCAATCCTCGGCGACGCGGAACCCCTCCACACGCTGTACGAAACGGCCTTGCGCTACATCACCGGCGCGGCGCTCCCGACCATGTCGGCCTTCCTGGTTCTGCGCGGGCTGAAAAGGACTCTCACGCTTCGCATGGAATGGCACAGCACCACGGCGCTTGCGATCGCGCAGGTGCGTGACGGGCATTCGGCCGTGGGTTGGGTGAGCTCCCCTTCCTCGACTCGCATCCCGATCAGGCGATTGCCCGAAAGCAGATGTCGGGCATCGCCAACGCTAACCGCGCGGGTGGCCTTGACCAACCGATCTCGAATCCTGAAGAAAGCGCCGGCGAAATCCGCAATGGCGTCATAATTGGAGGGCGAAGGGTCAAGCCGCGCTAAGACATGATCGTCGCCCCACCAACGCATTTGGCCAAAAAGCATCTCAACGACGAATATGCCGGCTTGGCGCGCCGTAGGGCCGCCGCCTTATCCCGCGAGCGGCGCAGCCCGCTCGCACGTCCCGTCCGCTATGCGTAACACCAGGCTGATGCCGGAGACCATAGGCAGTCACCGAACCGGGTCCGCCGTCGAGAAACGACAAATTGGTGCTGTTTTGGGCCACCGGCAAGCAAATCCATTACTGATCCCCGACTGCCATAAGGGTTAGATGGATTGAACATGACATGCTCGCGAGCAGATGCAATCGTCAGGATCCTTGCCTCAGCCGATGGATTGGGCACAGTCATATGAAGGTGCTTGGACAGACCGGTGTTTCGGCAACTGTTATCTGTCGTCCAGCGTTTGGCATCAGTTTTGATCGACTCGAGCAGCTTGCGAGGGACGCATCCGAACGCGGCGCTGCTCCCACAACCGTCGCAGTTCTCCTGTGAGAGCCTCGCGCTGGGCCTGATCCAGCGTAATTGTATCGAGGAGATCCGCGAGCACGGCTTCGCCTTCGATCCGCGTCAGCAGATCGAACAAGTCATGTGAAATACGCACACCGTCACGGCTGGAGTGATCCGTTCGGATTTCGCAGACGGTCTCCTGGCGATCCAGCGCCGTGTGAGCGCGGACCTTATACAGGGATACATAAGGCGGCAATGAAACCGCGAGCGCAGTCCAATCCTCCAGCGTTGTGGCCCGTTTTTTGACGAGGAACGGCCCGACCACAAGTCCATCCAACCCTGTCGTCAGGAACGTGGCAATCGAGTCTGCAACTGAATCCACGATCGGCTCGGCATTGTTGTTAAAGGACGTGTTGAGCAGAATTGGGATGCCAGTGCGCTGCTTGAAGGCATTGATGACGTCCCAGTAGGCCGGACTGGCCTTGCGCGATACTGTTTGCAGCCGAGCCGTACCGTCGACGTGGGTAATGGCGCCGAGCAAACCACGCTTGGAGTCGCGCACACGGACCACGAAATTCATGAAGGGGAATTCGCACGCACTGCCTGGGAGGTCGAAAAATTCGCGCGCATCCTCCTCCAGCACTGATGGGGCGAACGGGCGATACCCTTCCCGCTTCTTGACCATAGCGTTGATCCGGTCCTTGTTTGTGGCGGGCCTGGGGTCGGCAAGAATGCTGCGATTTCCGAGCGCGCGCGGCCCGAACTCCGAACGACCTTGCACCCAGCCGATCACGGCGCCACCGGCCATCCACTCGGCTGCCCTATCCGCCACCGCCTCAGTGCGTTCAAACTCCAGGTGCCCCGCCCATGCCTTGAGTTCTTCTTCGACAGCGTGATCGCTCGCGAGATCCGGCCCCCAATAAACCTCCTGCAATCGCGCACGCGGCGCGGGGCGGCCCAGCTCACCAGACACGATGAGTGCAGCGCCTAATGCGCAGCCAGCGTCATGCGATGCGGGCTGCACGAAGATGTCTTCGAAAAGTCCTGAATAGAGCAGCTTGCCGTTCATGGAGCAATTGTGCGCAACGCCGCCGGCCAGGCACAACCGCGTCATCCCGGTGGCCTCACGATGATGCCGAAGAATGTGAAACACGATGCGTTCGAGTGCTTCCTGTAACGACGCACTCACATCTTTGTGCTGCTGAGTGAATGGCATTCCCTTTTGCCGGACCTGAATGGTGCGAAGCAAACTCGGACCGATGCGGTCCAGGTGGACGCGATACTCGCCGTTTGCAGACAGTTCATAGAACTGCTCGAAAAGCTCGCGATAGGGAACGGGATCGCCGTAGGGGGCAAGCCCCATTACCTTATATTCATCGAACAAGCCGTAGCCGAGATACCGGATCACCTCGAGATAAAATAGCCCAAGGGAATTGTTCTCTGGGAAAGTCGCGAGTTGCGAAATTTCAGCACCAGATCCTACCGCCACAAGACCCGACTGGAAATCACCAGAGCCATCAATCGCGAAAATCAGACTTTGCTCGAAGCCCGACATTGCAAAAGCACTCACGGCGTGCGCCTGATGATGACTTACGAATGAGATACGCGAAGGGTCGAGCTCGCTACCGAACTCCTGCGCCAACAGCTGCTGCACCAAAAATTTGGCATCCAACGGAATGGAGGCGTCCGGCTCGGAAGCAAGCATGTTTTCGAGCATGGCGTTGCAATAGGCTTCGGTAGCGTAGTACGCCACATGATCGATTTCGCTGAGCTGAACCCCAGCGGCTGAAAGACAGTATTGAACCGAACTGATTGGGAGCTTGTTGGAGTGTTTGATCCGATTGAGGCGCTCCTCTTCTACGGCCGCGATGACGTGTCCGTCTCGGACGAGCACCGCAGCGCCATCGTGCATGAATGTATTCGCAATCTGGAATCGGTTTTCATAGACTTTGTCTAATCCGCCGCTCAATCCTAGACACAGCATCTCGCTCTCCGTTTATCGTACAGGAAGACTGAATTGGCCTGTCTCAAGGCCGTTTGATCAAAAACACAGGCTGCGTTGTCGTTCGCCGCCGCGAACGCCAGTCAGACATCACCAACCTCAAAGAAATTCTCTTAGGCCTGGATCAACATGAGATCCTGTGATCGAGGTCCCGGGCGTTCCATAACGTTGAGAGATTGAGTGGATGCCACGAAGACCCTGGGTTGGATGCCGATTTGCGTTGCGATGTCGTTTTTATTTGCAGCACGAAGTCCGTAGCGCATTCTCACTCTCTTTCGTCAGCGCATTAGTCGGCGGCGCAACAGCGCCATCGAGAGGAAGAATGGCAACAGCGCGTACAGGCCGAGCACACCGACGTGCAGGGCGATGCCGCTGATCGGGCGATCAAGCATAACCGGACGAATGAGGTCGATCGCATGTGACAGCGGCATGCATCGCGCTATCTGCTGAAAGGCGCCAGGCAGCTGGTTCAATGGGAAAACGGCGCCCGACAGGAACAGCATAGGTGTGAGGACAAGCGTCTGGTAAAACACGAAGTAATCGTAGCTGGGCGAAAGTGCGGTGACGATCATCGCGAGGCTCGCAAATACGCACCCTGTCAGAGCAATGATTGGCAGCGCATAGAGTACGGACGGCCAGGCGGCATAGCCCAAGGTTGCGGTGACGATGGTAATAGCCGTACCGGCCATGAAGGCCTTGGTGGCTGCCCACGCCAGTTCACCCAGAACGATGTCGCCGAGGGTAACGTGCGTATACAGCATGGCTTCCCATGTGCGTTGAGAATGCATGCGAGCGAAAGCCGCGTACAATGTTTCCAGGGTAGATGCGGTCATCGCACTTACCGCGACCATGCCGGCCGCCAAAAAGGCGATATACGACGCACCATCGACGCGGCCGACCATTATGCCGAGGCCGGTGCCTAGGCCGAAAAGGTAGATCATAGGATCGGCAAGGTTACCGAGAAGCGACACGAGTGCGACTTTCTTCCATGCCAGATAGTTGCGGCGCCATACCGCAACCCAGTTCCACGCATTGGCCGGCAGCGCCGCCGCAAAACCTTCAATCATCGTTCACTCCTCCATCTCGCGCCCGGTCAGCCGCAAGAAAACATCCTCGAGATTGGCTGGACGCAGAAGAAGACGCAGACCTGCTCGCCCCTGCAGTTGCGTGCGCACCTGGTCAGGGTCTGGCGCATAGCAATAAAGGGTTTCGCCGCTGACCTCGATGCGCTGGGAATGTGGCTTGACCAGCGAAAGCAACTCGTGCGGATCGCCGCCATAAATCTCCATGACCTGGCATCCGATATGCTCGTCGATCAGCGCCTGCGGGCCGCCTTCGGCGATGTTGCGGCCCTTTTCGAGTACGCACAGCCGATCGCATAATCGCTCAGCCTCTTCCATGAAATGCGTCGTCAGGATAATCGTCTTGCCGCGTGCCAACAGGGCGCGCAGCCGCTCCCAGATCAGGTGGCGCGCGTGCGGATCGAGACCGGTGGTCGGCTCGTCCATCACAATGAGCTGGGGGTCGTTGATCAACGCCCGCGCCATTGTCAGGCATCGTTTCATGCCGCCGGACAGTTCCGAGACGCGCGCATCCGCCTTGCGCTCGAGGCGAGCGAACTCGAGAAGCGACGGGATGACCGCTTCGCTCTGACGTGTGCTCATGCCGAAGTAGCGTCCGAACACCAGCAGGTTCTCTCGTACGGTGAATTCCTGGTCAAGATTGTCGAATTGCGGGACCACGCCAATGCCCCTGCGTGCCAGCCGAGCGCGCGCCGGCACCGGGACGCCGAGCACCGTGATCGTGCCCGCGTCAGGGCATGTCATGCCGAGGAGCATACGCGCAATCGTGCTTTTGCCCGCCCCGTTTGGTCCGAGGAGGCCGAAACACTCTCCCGACGCAACGGAGAACGACAGTTCGTCGACAACGATCTTGTTCCCATACGACTTGGTTACGCCGGCAAAATCGACTGCCACGGTCGACAGAGAGTCAGGCACGGAGCTTTTCGCGCTTGTCTGCCCGTGAGACTCCCGTTCGATCGCAGGAGTCTCGAATCGCCGCAAATCCTCTGGGCCCAACTTACGCTTCAACACTTGATGTTTCTGGTCCTGGCTCAAAACTCTTCCACCTGAGATCACGTGACTATTGCTGTTCGCTGTAAGCTGCGTCAGATCCCACCAAGTTCGGCTTTGAACTGGTGCCGCCAGTGTCTGTCACATTGGCAGCAGAGCTGCGCGACAACCAATCGCTGTTGCTCAATGTGCACAGCGCGTATGCTTTCAACGGGAGCAAGAGAAAGATGTTGATGAGTGTGTGGAGCGAGAATCCGAGAAATCGAAGTTGGCGCGCACGAAACGCTGCCACGCTGCAGCGAACTATAGTCATGGCTGCAATCATCAGGCATGCCGTCCAAGGCACAGTACCTGTCGTTACGAATTGCGCGAGCCCCGCCAGAATCGACAAAGAGAGCAATAATGGGCCAATATTCTGGCCAATCACGTCCAATGTGAGATAAATATTAAGGCCGCGCAGCAGTTGGAACGCCAGCAACGTGTCACGGAAAGTGCTCCGGGCCCAGCGAAGCTGTTGGCGCAGATAGGGACCCATGCTGTTGGGAACGACTGTTGCCGCGACGGCCTCCGGGACATACTCTGTTCGAAAGCCTGCTTTCAGCATCAGGATCGTAAGGTGGCGGTCCTCGCCGAAGTCGCTCGGCTTCCCTCGAAAGCGCTGCGTCTCGTACTGATCCAGCAGCGAAACAAGCGCGGATCGCCGGTACATGGCACACGGACCGCAGCAACACATGACGGCACCGAACCGAGCCTGCGCTGCCCGCTCTTCGTTGCAGGCGAGCCAGTATTCCATGTCGATCAACCGCGTCAGCCAAGTTTCACTGCGATTGCTAGCCGCCAATTGGCCCATGGCGGCGCCGACCGCTTGATCTTGCATCTTTAGCGCAAGCCTGGTGATGACGTCCGGGGCGAGTATCGTGTCCGAATCTACATTGACTACCAAATCTCCGCACGAGCGGCGAATGGCGGCAATCTGCGCCTTGCGCTTTCCGACATTCTTTGGGAGCGCAATGAAGTTGAACCTCGGGTCGCCCGCGTATTCCTCGTGTACACCCACGAGGGCATCGCGGTTTGCAGAACCGTCATCAACAACATAGACCTGCAGTTTGCCGGCGTAGTCCTGACTTGCAATGGAAGTCAGGCAGTCCGAGAGGGTGCGAGGCGCCTCGTTGTAGCACGGGATAATGACATCGACGCTCGGCCAAGGCTCACCGCTGGGCGGGTCGCCCGAGGTCGGCGGTACGTTTGTAGGCAGGGTATAAAAGACCTGCGCGGTTTTGTAGACGGTCGACAGCAGCGCATAAGAGCAGATGGCAACAGTACTGGCTGTGGCAAACAGGGTCATGAGATGTCAGATTTTTCTGTGAATTTGAGGAAGCGAGCGGATAACAGATCCGCGGTCATAGCTCTGGACCGTTCCGATCGATCAAAGTGCCGGCCGGCCACTCGCTCATCGAGCGTCCAATTGGGAGCACCATGAGGAGTACGTCGTCGTCGACTCGCGTCGTGGAAGGCAGATCGGGGTACACGTCCGGGAGGGTTGAACGCACGCGAACGCCCGTCAGAATGTTCGCCAAGCCTTTGCGGCAGAACCTCCCAACATGGTTCCGGAGCGCTTGCCGAACCGTGCCGAAAGCGAATGGAACGCCAAGCTGCTGCAGCACTGGATACATCACGCTAATCGAATGGGCGATTCCCAGCCCCTCAAGATCCGGACGCACCCCGTATAGACCGAGTTCAGCGACCAGCAGATCAACGTCGCCAACTTTGATGTATCGGCGCAGCACGCCCATGTGAGCCGCTACCCCGTGCACATCATAGCCGATTGCGCGGACCTCCGGCCTTGCACCGGCCCAACTTCGACCGCCTTCGAATTGCTTTCCATTGAAGGCTCCGGTCGGCTCATAGGTCTTCCGGAAGAACTCAGAGAGTTCGAGGTGATCGGGAAGCTGCAACTCATTTTCCCAGCATAACCTCCACTGCACGTCAGGGCGCATGCGAAGACTTCCTCTTTTTCGGGTTCTTTTGTGCACCTCACGCGGTAGAGCAATGGCGGTGCATGTCATGGGTCTAATGAACGACCCTCCCGGATTGGTAAAATTGATTGTTTAGATCGCGAGCATCCACGCTGTGGATGTTAAAACCGTGCCTTTCAAAGGCCCTGATCTGAACCATCTGGTCGTGCTCGATTGGCCCGATAAGCGGCGGCACCGATGGCAGCTGTCGGTGACACAACCTGATTCAAGAGCGGCCGCCAGCGCGTGGCTGCGCCCGTGCCGAAGCAGCGATCAAGTGGAGGATGGCCCGACTGTTAGGCGTCAGCAAAGGCGGCGACCGTTGGCGCACGCTGATGATGCATGGCGATCGCGCAGCTCTGGATCGCCGGCGGCAAACAGGTTCCGCGAAGCTCTGGCTCGACAAGTTGCGGCAAGGCGGCATGCCAATGGCGCGATGGTCGCGCTCGCCAACAGGAATCGTCTGGTCAATGCTTTCGAGTGTTGCCAGTCAACCGGACTGTCGGTGAAAGCACCTGGAGAGCGGGAAGGAGGGCGCGCCCGGATGGCGCTACTTCGAACGAATTGCTTGAGGTTTGGCAGGCTGGAACCCCTAGCTTGAGCACCTGAGGCCTGAAGTGCGCGAAGGGGCTGGGCCCTAAGTTTTTCATTCCGTACGAGGGATCAAAGATCGCCGCAAACAGAAATGGCAGCCTAGGGAGCGTCAGCACTTGCGCCCGCCGAAGGGCCGGGACGCGGGACTGACTGCAACGACGAGATCGGTTATAAGTCTGGGGCCGTTGAGGTGGAAGCGGGCGAAAACCCCTCGAGGCTCGCGGCGCAGAACATCGAGCCGCATGAAGAAGCCGGATGTAGTCAGCAGTTGTTACCATCAACCGGATCCAGCTAACTTGTTGCAATCGGGCGCTCTTATACGTCCCCATATTGGGTCAGCTTGACACCACAGAAGCGCACACAGTTTCCAAGTGTTTTATCAGGAAGCGGAAATCGGCTTTCGGAAGAGGGCCAGCAGGCAGTCTTCATTGATCGACGCGCCCCGGCACTCGATGCACTCGATCTCGGTCAACGATTCGTTGAGCATGGCGATAGTGGTCTCTGCACCAGCAGCGTGCCCCCAGCGTTGGCAATTGGCGTCACGTGCCGACCCGAAAACCAGCTGCCCGCCTGGCGCAAGCAGACCTACCAGGTTGCGGACTGCCGCGCGGATCTGAACGAGGTCTCCGACGTAGTAAAGAACCTCCGCAACGACGATCAGGTCGAACAGCTCATCACTCGAAAACTGTTGAACATCGGAAATTATCCAGCTGATGTGCGGCGTCTCCTTCATGCGTGAACGTGCTCGCGTAATCGCTGGCTCCACGACATCGATCACAGTGAGCCGCTGGCAAATGGGGGCTAGCCGCTCCGTAAAAGCGCCGGCAGCGCACCCGACTTCGAGCGCATTCGCGACTCGACCTTGCGCAAGTGACAACCGGAGAATTTGGGTGTGGCGCTCCCGCTCGAACGGGTTGCCATCGAGCCGCCATGGATCGTCTGCGGCCATTTCTCGATTCAGCAGTTCATGATCGATTTTATGGGTCAAATTCGCACCTAGCTAAGGCAGCAATCACCGGCGCTGCAAATGCCGTCAGATGTCGGTAGGGTCGGGACCGTACTGCGGGCCGAGGCAGTTGATTTCGGTCACGCTCCTAATAGGGTCGGCAGGATTGGCAAAATTGATTGTTTGGATGACAACCATCCACGCGCTGAACACATCGAAGGCGGAATTGGGCGTGGCTGGGTCCACTTCTGTGTGACGCCGGCCGACAAACGCTTTGCGGCGGTGGGGAATTCCGCACACACACGGCGATTGACACGTTGACGATCCGCGATGGAAGAGCTCGCGGTATTAGAGCAGCCCCGTCTTCATCAAGCTGATCCCGCGCAGCCGCGACCGTTCACGTCGAACCACACGCGCCCGCCTGCTACGACGCCGCACGCTGATGCTGACACTATGGTGACTGGGGTTTACCGCCTCAGCATGGCCGCAATGCCATGACGGACAAAGGGAAGATGTTGGCCGAGGCGCAGCCCCACATGCCTTGCAAGCCGTGCCGCCGGATGCTCGCTTGAGTAGAGTCCGACGAGGATATTCGTAGCATGGTAGAGCGGCGCCGCCGACAGGCGCAGTCGGCTTTCATATCTGTGGAGCATGTCGGGGTCGGCAATGTCGCGACGGTCACGCCATGCGGTCTCTATACCGCGGGCGAGTTGCTTCTGGCCGCCGAGGCCGATGTTGAAGCCATGCGCGGTCACCGGGTGCATGCCAATGGCAGCGTCGCCGATCAATGCGGCGCTCGGCGCCCGGAACCTGTGCGCCCAGGTCGTGGCCAACGGATAGATATAGCGTTGGCTTGCCAGGTTCATATTGCCGAGGCGGCCTCGACAGCGCTTTGTCAACTCGCTCAGGAACAACTCGTCGTCGAGGGCAAGCAGTCCGTCGGCCACGTTTGAGGGCAAAGTCAAAAGCAGCGACGACACGCCTTGCGCGAGAGGCAACATCGCCACCGTCTGATGGTGATCGAACCATTCGATCGCGATCTGGTGGTGGGGGCGCTCGTGCCTCACCCGGCAAATCAGCATCGAGTTGCCAAGCCGATTGATATCGGCGCCGATGCCGAGCAGATTGCGGGTGGCGGAAAAACGCGAATCGGCTGCAACGAGAAGCCGAGCGCTCAGCTGCCTGCCATTGGAGAGCGTTATCACTGCTCCTTGACGGCTGTTTGTTGCACGCACGACCGACTGGCCGCACAGCAGCCGGGCATGGCCCCGCAAGCGGATGATCTTGAACAGGGCATCGCGGATCTGGCAATTCGGGACCAGAACGCCCAGTGGTTCCGCGGATCCGGCGGGGGCATCGAAACACAACGCAAACGGGCTCGATCCGTTGAGGACGCGTGCGCCTTGAAGCGGTGACTTGTCCGAAGCGGAGATAACATCCCAGGCGCCGAGCTCGCGAAGGATTCCAATCGAGGCGTGGGTGAGCGCTATCTCGCGACCGTCGAAAGCCGGACTTGCCAGTCTTTCCAGGGACTGCCCTTCGACAACCGCCAGTTTGAGCTGGCTATGGGCAAGCGATGCGGCGAAGGAAAGTCCGACCGGCCCGGCGCCCACGACAATAATGTCGAAGCTGTCGTCACAGCTGGCCATCAGCGTGCCGCCAGCGCGTCGGTTCTCTTCGTGAGATGATGGGGGAGTCGAGCCGCATGTCGTGCATCGATTGCGCTGTGATCTATCGCCCGCATCGCCTCAAGCGCGTTTCTCACGTCGGTTCCTGGCTGGTGAAGCGTCATTTGCCTGCCGTATGATCTGGATTGTCAAGATGATGGGAGCGACGACCAGGCTGTCGGTCAGCCCATGCGTTTTCCCGTGAAGGACTGGCGATCAAACCACGCCGACAAGGGCGTGGCCTTGATCTGGGTCAGTCGAGGCGGAACCGGCTCAGATGACATCGATCCAATCCAGTCATGCGGCAGCTGATTCCATGACGACGCCATTGGGTCGGCCAAAAGGGCGGGGCGGTCGCGCGTGGTGAGCGGTCGGACACCGGGAATGAGCGTCTGCTCGCGGTTTCGGTTCGGTCTGCAGGGTGTAGCGATCGCACGCGCTCATGCCGCGATCTCGTCTTGTTGCGCGCTTTCGGCCTCGGCGTTGAAGCCCAGAAGAAAATCGGCGGCCTTGGAGGCAAGGCTGGCGGCGCGGAAGATGGCGCGATTGTCCTCGCGCAGCACCTTCAGCCATGTGCCGATATAGTCGGCATGGCGCACGGTCGGCTCGATGCCGAGGGTCGAGCAGACAAAGGCAGCAGTGATTTCGGCAACCAGTTCCTCGCGCGCATAGGTCTTGGAACCAAAGGTGCCGGAGAGGTCGCGCGCCAGCCGCGCCGGGTGGCCCGTCCAGTGGCCATTATGCCGATATCGGCATAAGACACATAATGCCGCGATCCGGATTATGCCGCATCTGGTCGACAGCGCGCGGTTGGCAGTATGATCGCGCCAATCCCATTCGGCATAATCTTCGTCGCTCCAACAACATGGAGCACGACGATCATGACTCAATATTTGCAGACCTGCATCGAACGGTATCTGGACTCGTTCGCCGAGAGTTTCGCGGCGGAGAATTACACGATCGGCACTATAAACACTTACCGATCGATCCTGCGGAGAGTGGGTCACGTGATGGATGTCGAGGGCATCAGTCCTTCGGCGTTGACGCTCGACATGGCCGAGCATCTGGGACGCAAGGTGCCGCGCGAGAAGGCCGGCACGGCGTGGCCGTATAGGTTGGCCCGCCGGTTCGCGCAGCATCTGCTCGATATCGGCGTAACGGAGCCGGTGCCGTTGACCGAGGCGCAGCAGGTGCGCGCGACACTGCTGGCGGACTTCGAGACCTCTCGTCAAACAGCGCGGCCTCAGCCCGCGGAGCATCCCCCACACGATCGGCTTCGCGCGTCGCTTCCTCGACTATCGCTTCGGCGAGACGATCATCGATCCGGGCAGCCTGCGTCCCGCCGACGTAATCAGCTTCATGGAGCATGTGCTGACCAGCGCCCGTCGCGACAAGACGGTGGCGACCCATGTCCGTATCTTCCTTCAATATCTGTTCGGATGCGGGGCCACGGCGACCAATCTGGCGCTGAGCGTGCCGAAGGCGGCGAAGGTCTGGGGCGCGCGACTGCCGCGCCACCTGTCGCCCGATGGCGTCGAGGCGGTGCTCGCTTGCGTACGCGACAATCCCCGACACGGCGCGCGGGACTATGCGATGCTGCTGCTTATGGCACGGCTTGGCCTGCGCGCAGCCGAGGTCATCGCAATCCAGCTCGACGATATCAACTGGCGTTTGGGGGAACTGCTGGTGCGCGGCAAGGGCAAGCTGCACGACCGCCTGCCGATCACGGTGGAGGTCGGTGATGCGCTGAGCCGCTATCTTCGCGAGGAGCGAGGACCGACCATCTGCCGTACGATGTTCGTGAGCCATCGCGCGCCGCATCGGCCGTTCAAGGATGGGCAGATCGTCAACGCCATTCTCAAGGATGCCCTGAAGGCGACCGGCCAGAAGCCGGCGACGCCCTATGTGGGATCGCACCTTCTGCGTCATAGCCTTGCCACCCAGCTCGTGAACACGGGTGCGTCGCTCGACGAAGTGGGCGATGTGCTGCGGCACCGCTCTCGATCATCGACGATGATATATGCCCGGCTCGACATCGACGGACTGCGGTCGATCGCGCAGCCCTGGCCGGTGGCGGGAGGCGCGCAATGAGCCTCACCTCCCAGCTCGACCGCTATCTGAGCGTTCGGCGCAGCCTCGGCTACGACCTTGCCACCAGCGAGCGCATCTTGCGGCGCTTCACCCGGTTCGCCGACCGCGAAGGCGCCGATCATGTCGACACGGCGTTGTTCCTGCGCTGGCACGCCACGCTGGCTGAGGCCTGTACCTCGACCCGAGCGGCGAGGCTCAGCGTCGTGCGCCTGTTCGCGCAGTGGCTGAGCAGCTTCGATCCGGCGCATGAAGTGCCGCCGCGAGGCCTGCTGCCGGGCTCCGTCCAGCGGTCGCGTCCGCATATCTACAGCGAGGCCGAGATCGGATCGATTATCGTGGCGGCGAAGGAGTTGCCATCCATCTACGGTCTGCGTGGGCTGACCTGCTCGACGCTGTTCGGGCTTATCGCAGTCACCGGACTCAGAATCAGCGAGGCACTGGCCCTCGATCGTGACGACCTCGACGCCGAGCATGGCGTGCTGCGCGTCAGACAAGGTAAGCTCGGCAAAGAGCGGTTGCTGCCGCTCGACCCGAGCGTCGTCACGCAGCTAATCGACTATCTTGCCGAACGCGATCGGCTGATCGGCCATCCGGCCAAGCCGCTGTTCGTCACCGACAAGGGCACACGCCTCACCGACTGTGCTGCCCGATACAACTTCGCGAGGGCCTGCCAGCAGATCGGGCTCCGGACCCATCAGCCCTACTGTAAACATGGCCGGGGACCGCGCATCCACGATCTTCGCCACAGCTTCGCGGTGAAGACGATGATCGACTGGTACCGCACCGGCAAAGACCCGGCGCGCGAGATGATCCGGTTGACGACCTATCTGGGACATAGCGATCCCTCCAATACATACTGGTATCTGGAAGCGGTTCCGGAGCTGCTCGATCTGGCGATGGCGCGAGCGACCGCCGATGGCCGGGAGGCAGTCCAATGAGCGCCGCCGCCTTGCCCGCGCTGATCCAGCGCTTCTTCACAGACCGACTGTGCGTGCAGATGGAAGCGAGCCGACATACGGTCGCGGGCTATCGCGATACGTTCCGGCTGTTGTTGCGGTATGCGAGTGCTCGACACGGCAAGCCGCCGGTCAAGCTGACGATCGAAGATATCGACGCCGATCTGGTCGCCGACTTCCTCGTCCATACCGAGACGGCGCGAGGCAACAGCGCGCGCAGCCGCAATACCCGGCTCGCCGCGATCCGGTCGTTCTTCCGCTACGTCGCGATGAGCGATCCGACCTGGCTGCTGCACTGCCAGCGTATCCTCGCCATGCCCAACAAGCGCTACGTGAAGCGCACGGTGACGTTCCTCGACGCCGACGAGATGGCGGCGTTGTTGGCAGCGCCGGACCGCACGACATGGGCGGGGCGGCGCGATCACGCGTTGCTGCTGCTTGCGGTCCAGACCGGCCTTCGGGCTTCCGAGCTGGTCGGTCTCACGCAAAGCGATGTCGTGCTCGGGAGCGGCGCGCACATCCGCTGCATGGGCAAAGGCCGGAAGGAACGCGCCACGCCGCTTCGCCGCGAAACGGCCAAGCTGCTGGCGGCGTGGATCGGCAACGACAAGAATGAGAATAGTCCGCTGTTCCCGTCGATCCGAGGCGAACGGATGAGCCGCGACGCTCTTGAGCATCTGGTCCGCAAGCACTGCCTCACGGCATCGCGGACGTGCCCGAGCATCGGCACCAAGCGAGTCACGCCGCATACGCTTCGCCACAGCACAGCCATGGATCTGCTCCATCACGGCGTCGATCCAGCGGTGATCGCGCTCTGGCTCGGTCACGAGAACGTCGAGACTACCCAGATCTACATCCACGCCGACATGCGGATGAAGGAGAAGGCGCTCGCTCGCGTCGCCGCCCCAGCCACCCGGTCCAGCCGGTTCCGGCCCGACGACCAACTCCTCGCGTTCCTGGAAGGGCTCTGATTATGCCGAACAGCCGCATGGCCGATGCCCGGGAAACCAGCCTCCAGCGGACGCCATGCGGCATAATCCGGATCGCGGCATTATGGCCAAGCTCGTGGAAGCAGGTGCGGTAATAGTCGATCTGCTGAAAGAATGCCGGCTGCGGCGGCACCTGAATGGAGTCGGTGCCCGGCATGTAGAAAGCGCGATCGCCGCCGATGCGGAAATCCGCGCCGCTTGCTCGAATAAGCGCCTCGGCTTGGGGGACGATCTCGCGTTCGGGCAGCGGTTCAGCGTTGCCGTAAAGGTGCTCGGGTAGGCCGTCGCACTGCGCGACGTTGAAGACGGTGAAGCGCTTCAAATACGGCACCGCCTGCGGCTCGTCGCCGTCTGTCCTGGCGCGCTCCTGCTCGCCCTTTGGGACAAAGCGGTCGGCATGCACGATTGTTGTGCCGCGCTCGCCCTTCCTGACATTGCCGCCAAGGGCAAGCGCCTGCCGGAAGGTCAGCCAATTCTGGCCGGGATAGCTGCGCTCGATGACGGCGCCCCACAGGATGAGGATGTTGATGCCGGAATAGCGGCGCCCGGTGGCCGCGTTGCTGGGCAGGCCGAGGTCGGCCCTTGCGCTGCCCCATGGCTTGACCCATGGCACGGTGCCGCGCTCCAGTTCGGCAATGACGCGGTCCGTGATCTCCTGATAAAGGCTGGCGCCCGGGCGCCCGCCCCTGCCCGCGCCAGCCTCTCGGCTGCCGGAACGGTTGTGTTTTGCACGCATCGTCTGGTCCTCCGCTCTTCAATCCCGCGCCGCCGGGAACGGCCAACGAACAAACCGCGCCGGCCGACAGGGCGGCGACCGTCAGCAGCCGAAGGCTGCCCGCGCCAGGGGGCGAAGCCGGATGGCCGAGACCGCCTGAGCCTGGCGAAGAAAAAGCGGGCTCGGTTCACGAGCACCCGGCACGCGCCGTCAGGCGCGCGGGCGCCGTCAAAGCTTAGGCCTCCCGCGGATGCGTGGATGCCATGCCTTGCGCTGCGGTTATCAGGTTGCAGGGCTCAGCGCTCGGTGCCCCCGCCAGGCGTGCGGGCGAGAAAGGCGCTGAACAGGAATTCTCGTTCCAGGAACGGTCGTTCCTGTTCCATAACGCGGTCGGCAGGTCGCCAGGGCCCCGTCGCTCGAGGTCCTATGCGAAGTGCGGTTACACATCCTGACGCAGCCAATAGAAAACATCCGCCGTTTTGAAGAGAAAGCCGGGATGCCTCTGTGCCAGCCGCTGATGCGAATCTGAAACTCCCCGACCTGTTCGGCGCTATCGACCGCATGCCGACGCTTGGCACGGTGTTGGGTGAGCGAAAGTTCGAGGGTCTTTAATCCGCAGCGCTACCCGACATGGGCGCTGAGACGCGCACGGCGATCGACAAGGCTTCTACGGCGCAGGCTGGATGGCCGGCGTTGACCGCCTGGGATCGCAGGGACATGCTCTGGCGCTGGCATCAATTGATCATCGACCACGCCGACGACCTCGCTGCCATCCTCACAGCTGAGATGGGCAAGCCGCTTGCCGAAGCCAAGTCGGAAGTCTCGCATGCGGCGGCATATCTGCAATGGTATGCCGAAGAGGCCAACCGCATCTATGGCGAGACGATCTCCCCGCCCTCGACTGACCGGGGCATTCTGGTGATCAAGCAGCCAATCGGCGTTGTTGGCACGATCACGCTATGGAATCTCCCGGCTTCAATGGTGGCGCGCAAGATCTCACCGGCACTGGCGACGGCTGCGCCGTGATATTGAAACCTGCCGAACAGACGCCGCTTGTTGCAGGCGCAATGCGCGCGGCCGGCTTTCCCGAAAGGCGTCGTCAACCTGATACTGATCAACCGATGAACTTGATACACAGGCGCTTGAACCATGCGACGATGGCCTTGAGCCCCTTCGGCTGGGTGCCGCGCTTGAGAAGGCGGCATAGGCACGGCCGGCTTCGATCTGCTCGCGAGACATCTTGCCGGCCCAATGGATCGATGATGACTGCCTGCAGGAACTGCGCTGGATGTATGACCGGCGCGACCTTTCCGAAGTGCGGCGCGACCTCGCCCAATGGCTGGCCAAGTGGGAGACGCGCTGCCCCAAGCTGTGCCAGTGGGTAGAGGGCAACATCGAGGAGACGCTCACCTTCAACCGGCTGCCACGCCAGCATCACAAGCGCCTGAAGAGCATCAACATCCTGGAGCGGCTCAATCAGGAGATCAAGCGGCGGTGCGCATCTTTCCCAGCGCCGAGAGCTGCCTGCGGCTCGTCCGCGCGCTCGCCGTCGAAACACACGAAAACTGGCTGGAGTCCATGCGAATCTCAACATGGAGCACCTGGCCGAGCACAAGAAGGAGATGCTGCGCAAGCTGGAGGAGCCCAAGGCCGCGGTTACTTGAAGACGCCGCGCCTGACCCGCCAACACCGGCGACCGTGATCGCAAATTTGCAGAAGACTCTGGACAGAGCTCCCAAACTGCATCAAAAATAGTCAGAGCTAAATTATGGAAGCCGATCGAGATGGAGGAGGAGGGGTTACAAGCCTTTGTATAGTTCCCCCAAACTTTTCGATATCGAAGGGCTTACCTGCGGACCGTTTGGCCATCGATTCCGATCGTTTTAGCTTCATCTCACGACGGGAATAGGCGCAGAGAGGTCTGGCCCTGGTGCAGAAATTACTCCCGGCACCACCGAAGTGAAGGAGTCGAACTGCTTTGTCTAGCGCGAAATTGCCGACGGAACGTCCGGCGCCCATTGTTGCTGCATGCCTCGATTCTTGGGGCGGTCTGGATGACGCCATCCACCATCTCACTCCAAAGGGCAGTGGAATCTGGAACAATGTCGCTTTTGTACGCAAGACATCCTTCACGCCGGATTGGCATATAATCTTTAACTCTCCTTCTGTTTTTGGACTTCCAGTTGATATCGAGGCGAGCCCGAACAGGACAATTTTTGCAATCGGCGAACCGCCGACGCAAGCTCATCGCGCGCTCCATCTAGGGCAAGGGGAAAATACCATCGTTCTGACGTCTGACGCAGAGCTGGTAGCTCGGCAGAATGCAGGGCGTCGATTCGTCTTGTCTCCACCTATCACTCGGTCTTGGTCTGTAAGAAAGACGTATGACCAACTTCTGGTCAGCGAAGTCGTTGACAAGCCGCGTCGGCTCTCATGGATTACCAGCAACATCGCCCTGCTTAAAGGACATCGATATCGGCTGGCGTTTTTGGAGCGGCTGAGAGAGGAGCTCGAGTTCGACCTGTTCGGCCGAGGTTTTCACCTGATTGGAGATAAATGGGACGCACTTGCACCTTACCGCTACAGTATAGCTTTCGAGAATACTAGAGCTGATTACTATTTTACAGAGAAGCTTATGGACTGCTTCGTTGCTGAAACAATGCCGATCTATTACGGCAGCCCGGCAATCACGAGGTTCTTTCCGCCGGATTCAATGGTTCTGATTGATCCAGAGGACAAGAACGTAATTCAAAAGATCCGCGAAATAACCAACTCGGACCTCTGGAAGGACCGTCGCGATGCAATACGAGAGGCGAAGCGGTTGGTACTTGAGAAGTACAATATATTTGCTTATCTCGCGGGCTTCATCGAAAGCGTTCAGGATAAGCCTTTGCCGCCTAAAGTTATGCACATCGGTACGCCCGAGGTCGATTTTGGGGTAGACGAATGAACTCCAAAGTTCATTCGCTTCGCGCGCCCGGCGGTTGGTGGTCTGGCAGGGTCCGTACGAAACTCGGCGGAGAATGCCTCGAGCATCTTTGATGAACAGGGACGGTTTGGGAATCACGCGATAGATCCTGTCTGATTCACTGTCCCGGTGATTTACGAGGATGTGATGATGACGAGGAGCCTGAGCGCGGACCTTCGCGGGCGCGTGATTGCGGCCATTGAAGTCGGGGTTTCGAGGCGGGAGGCGGCGCGTCACTTCCGGGTCGGCATTTCGACGGCCGGAAGTTGGTATCGCCGCTATCGCGAGACCGGCGAGATGGAAGCGCGCAAGCAGGGCCAGCCGGTGCGTTCGAAGCTCGATGCGCATGAGGCCTTCACTCTTGGCCTTATCGAGCACGCGCCGGACATCACGCTTGCCGAGATCGGCGAGCGCCTTGCCGCCGAGTGCGGCGTTCGGGTAGCGCCGTCCACGGTCCGGCTGTGCCTCGACCGGCGCGGCATCACGTTTCAAAAGAAGACGGCGCACGCCGCCGAACAGCAGCGCCCCAATGTCCTGCGCCGCCGCAGAGCCTGGTTCGATGGCCAGCTCGATCTCGACCCCGAGAGGCTGATTTTCATCGATGAGACCGCAGCATCCACAAAGATGGCGCGGTTGCGTGGCCGCAGCCTGCGCGGCGAACGATTGTCGGGCGGCCGTTCCTCACGGCCATTGGAAGACCACCACATTCACGGCCGGCCTGCGGCTGGGCGGCTTGGCGGCGCCAATATTGCTCGATGGCCCTATGCTTGCTCGCCTATGCGCAGCAGGTCCGCGCACCCGAGCTTCGCCCAGGCGACATCGTGGTCATGAACAAACCTGCCCGCCCACAAGATCAGCGGCGGGCGCGAGGTGATCGAGAAGTTGGCGCGCTCCTGTTCCTGCCGCCATACTCGCCCGACTTCAACCCGATCTAGATGGCTTTCTCGAAGCTCAAGGCTCTCCTGAGAAAGGCTGCAACCCGAACCATCGACGAGTTCTGGTCGGTCGTGGCCAACTGCCTCGCAGCTTTCACAGCCGAGGAATGCAGGCACTATTTCGAGGCAGACAGCTCTGACCCGGAATACGTCGAATCTGCTCTGGCTGCGCAAACGGGCCGAGACGGGCGCACAACATCGTACGCCACCCGGCTGCTGCTGATCAGGCGAACTGGGGAAGGCCGGGAACGGAATTGAGGACCTCGTCCACGAGTTCGTCGCCGGCATGTTCCTTGGCGAAGGCGATCGTCTCGTTAGCAAGGCCGGCGATATTTCCTAGGCTGAGACCCTCATTCATCAATTGCTGGCCGAAACCCACCACGCCGCCTCCGGCGAGGACGCTGCCGCCCTCTGCGTCCTCACCATCATGCTTCGCCACTAATTCCGAAGCTCCGGGAATGGCCTCGATCATGCGCGCAGCGGGACCGTCGGCTGCCTCGCGTTGCAGGAAACCCAGCATCATGCCAACGGCCTTGTCTGCGAGAGCCGGGTCGACGCCGACATTGGTGGCGATGCGCGATACGAATTCTTCCAAGGCAGGGCACCTTTCGTTTTGAGGTCAGAATGATTAGCTATGTTTGTCCCGCTCAAATGGTTGAGCGCAGCGCCAGTCTACGCCTCTGCAGACTTACGCAAAAACCTCTCAGGTATTGGTCCACCCTCTTGGCTACTTCCATGGACTTCACGTCTACAAGGCGCTGAAAAGGCACCGCAGCAATGATGGTGGTTACAAGTACAATGACGACAGTGCTACTAGCCGCAATGGCATGCCCCCATTGGATAGTCCAGAGATAGACAAAGCACCCGAGGGAACAAAGGAGAGGGAAATGAAGAAGGTAGACCGAGAACGACAATCGACCTAGGAGTGGGAAAAAGTATGACGAGAAGGCTCGCTGAAGCGATGGAAGCGCGAGAACGCTAGCGACAAGGAAGGTTGCACCGACGCAGTGCATTGCGTCCTTCAGGTGATTAAAGTCGATTGGGGAGAGTTTGATGATCGGCTCATACAAGATGTCGTTTGAGAAGCCGCCAAGATAGATGGCAGCAAGAAAGATTGCGATCTTAGCTTTGTGAGGCCATTTCGCTGGAGAAACGCGAGTCAGGAGGACGCCGACCCCGAACGACAAGGCGAAGGGCAGGTAAGCTATATGGACCGCAAAAGAGAGAGCCGCGGCAAAAACTGTGACGAGGGCGAAGGTGAACCACCTCGCAGCGAGGGCGAACATGAAGGCTAAGTATGAACCGACGAGCTCGATGGACATCGTCCAGAGTGGTGAATTGAGTTGGTTCTTACCGAGAAATAAGGACTCATATAGGGCCTCCTTGGCGATGGTCGCGACCGTAATTGAGCTAGGGTAATACCAGGTCAGCCAGATCGAGCCCGTGAGTGGAGCAACTTCAAGATTTCTCATCAGCCCCATGGCGAAAATGGTACCGGCAAAAACGATTGAAGCCGCGATTGGAATGCCGAGGCGGGGTATCCGTCGGATTGCTCTGGATACAAGCACCGACGCATTTCCAGTGTCAGCAAAAGACTTGGTAAGGACGAAGCCGCTTAGAACGAAGAATACACAAACCGCAAAGCTTCCGTTGATAAGCATGCTGAATGGGGGGAGAGTTAGAAGCTGAGCAGGCCATCCGATTTCTGGCCACGCTGCTTGCGCCAACGGGTACATGGTTTTGAATATCCCTGGCTCGACAGCGAAGAGGGCGTGAGACAAGAGGACGCCAACTGCAGCCAGCCCCCTCAACCCCTCTAAAGCAATAAAACGTTCAGATCCGGCCTGCCCCGCCGCCATTCCGTTCATGGATACTCTGCCCCTTATGAATGCGCCGGTTTCGACTTGGTCTTCCTACAAAGTCCACGCTCGTGAACGTGAGCTGGAAAGCACGGGACATTGGCTTTCCTGTACTGCGCTATGCAGCATCATGACGGAGGGGTAAACTTGATTGTTTGGATATAATGCATCCATGGGATGGATATGCGGGCCATGCCCACCGGCGACAGCTGGTCCTGGATATGAAACTCGGCTTGATCGTCCGAGAGACAGTAGAGCGCCTGCAGCACCATGATCTTCAACATCATCACCGTATCAAAGGGCGGCCGTCCGCCCTTGGCGCTATCGGAGGCGGCGAAGCCGGATGGCCGAGGCCGCCTGAGCCTGCCGAAGAAAAAGCGGGCTCGGTTCACGAGCACCCGGCACGCGCCGTCAGGCGCGCGGGCGTCATCAAGTGCCGGCAGACTGCCGCTTGCCGGATGCCTGGACGCCATGCCTTGCGCTGCGGTTTTATCGGCTCGCAGGACTTAACGCCGGTGCCCCCCGCGAGGCGTGCCTCTGTGCCAACCGCTTGCACCTGAAATCTGCATAGCTGTTCGGCGCCTTCGACCGCATGCCGCCACTCGGCACGCCGCCTGGGCGAGCGAATTTTCGAGATCTTGATTCCACTGGCGACGTGTTGGCGGAAATTTCCCAACATGGGGTCACGGAGACGCGGGCAGCAAGGCCTGTATCGCAAGAGACTGGATGGGCAGCCATGACCGCCCGAGAGCGCAGCGACATGGCTTGGCACTGGCATCAGCTGATCATCGACCATGCGGACGACCTTGCTGCCATTCTCACCGCTGAGATGGGCAAGCCGCTTGCCGAAGCCGGCTCGGAAGTCTCTCACGCTGCTTGCGATCTGCAATGGGACGCCCGAAGAGGCCAAAGCCATCTATAGCGAGACGATCTCCCTGCCCTCGACGGGCCAGCGCATGCTGGCGGTCAAGCAGCCGATCGGCGTTGTTGGCACCATCAGGCCGTGGAATTTTCTCGGCCTCGAGGGTTGCGCGCAAGAGCTCGCCGGCGCTGGCGGCCCGCTGCGCGGTCATCCTCAAACCTGCCGAACAGACGCCGCTTGTTGCAGGCGCAATGGTTGCACTCGGCGCGGAGGCCGGCTTTCCCGAAGGCGTCGGCAACCTGATCTGTGCCTGCAAAGGCGATGCCGTCGGCCGCACGCTGATTAGCCGATGAACTTGATCCACAGGCGCTTGAACCATGCGACGATGGCCTTGAGCCCCTTCGGCCGAGTGCCGCGCTTGAGAAGGCGGTCATAGGCGCGGCCGGCTTCGATCTGCTTTTGATGAGGAGATTAGCGATGTGGTCGTCATGGGTGTCGGGCACGCCGGGACGGTGGATGAGATAGGCGTCGCACTTCGCGGCATCGCGGATGGCCTTGTGCGTCTTCATCGGCGACACCGCCACCGGTTCGAGATGGCCAAACGCCTCGACGAGGTGTTGTTCGGCCGCCTTGTCCGGACCGATCGGCAGGCTCGGCGTGGTGAACGCTCCCGGCGCGTGGCCGAGCGCTTGGGCGATGCGGTCGAGCGCCTCGTCGCTCACCTTCTTCGCGCGTTCGACGCGCTCGACCGTCGACAGCGAGACACGCGCGAAGTCGGCGAGCGTGGTGGCTTTCCACTGCTTGAGATGGCGACCCCAGCGCACCACCATGGCGACGAGCTCGATCGCCGGCGGCGTGGGCACATCGACCGGCTTGTTGGGCAGTTCCTTAATCTTGTCGAGAAGTTCCTGGGCATTCATGGACGAGGTCTCCTTTCGTGCCCGCGAACATGCCTCAACTCCGCCGAGCAAAAGAGGTCGAAACGCCCTTCAGCACGCATCAGCTCCCGACGCATCCCCGCCGCCCGCGCACCTGTCGGTTGAATCCCGCCGGTCTGTGCCACGCTTGTCAGCGCGTTGCCCCAATCCGGCCGAGCCCGCGCGCTCCGTCAGCGAGACGATGATTCTGTCGAGGCGGTGGAGCAGATCGTCGTAGGTGACGATGTCCATCATATTCACATATTTCCGCTTGATCACCTCCAGGTCGAACGATTGGTTCTCGGTGAGCCCGCCCGTGCCGTCCGTTCGGCGATCGCGGCCGAGCAGAAGCAGCGCCTTGGGATTGGTCACCCGGATCTGGAGACCGGCGGGAAGTGCTGACCCGTATCGCTTCGACAGTTCGCGCTCCCCCTCAATGCCCTATTTGGAGAGGTGGAACAGGTATTTCTCGGCCTGCATGATGGTGCCTGACAGCTCCTTGGTCGGAACGCTGTTGCCACGATAAATTCCTCTGCTCAGCAGAATGTCGTCAAAAGGCTTCTTGATCTCGATGACGTCGATGTTGCCGTTGGCGTCGACCACGCACAGGTCGACGTATCTCGAGCAGCTCGCCGAAGGCCTCGACGGCGATGCTGTCGACCCGGTCGCCGCCAACGACGATTTCGCTGCCGGGCTTCAGCTTTGCAATGCGCCGAAAGATGCTGATATTGCGCTCGGCGACAAAGACCTTCCGGTCCAGCGCGATCCCCTCCGCGACGATCAGCACATCGTTGTCGATCCCCAGGATCCGCCCGGGAATGCGGTGATATCCGTCTTTTGTGGTCGCGAACCGAAACCGATAGAGCGGTCGATCGTCCTCGTCCGCCTCGTCGTCGTGCGCGGCACCGTGCGCCGTCTCCGCCACGAGGTCGGAACTGCGGAAGAAGAAGACCCGGCTCAGCGTCACCTTGCCCGCCGCCTTGAGCTCCCGCGTCACCCAGGCATATTGCCACCGAAGTGCGGTTCGTATTCGAGCGCTGCCGACCTCAAACGAAATCATCACACGTGCTCCTGCACTGGCTGCCACCATCCTCTTCACCCGGCGCCACGACTAATGGCGACAAACCGGTCTCGCACTATATCGGTCCGCCCTGCCGGGCCGCGGACATTTCCCTCAAGGAAATATTCGAAGTCGCCGTTCTGAAGCAGGACTGTGAACTGTTCGGCGATGAACCGGTGGACTTCGGCCTCTGCAGCAAGAATCTCGTCCACGATCTCCGGCCGCCCGTCGACGATGAGGAGGATATCTTCCATGTCACGGCTCATGAACAGATCACCTGCGCCGCGCCCGAGATAAGCTTCCAGCTTTGTCGCGACAAAGCTCCGGGGAAAGCTTTTTGATCCTGAGCGTAGCGGTCAATTCATGGGTTACTGCCGTTTCGATCCCAGCTGCGTACCAGTGGTTAGTGAAGCTGAGTATGCCGGCATCGTCCGGCATAAAGTCGACCTTGAGGTCCCGCAGCCGCATCCGGCAGATGACGTTGTCCTCGGGGGACTCAGCGAAACCTCGCTGCCTCAATTCTTCCCGCAACTGCGCCCACTCTCCATAACCGGCAAGATCGACGATGAGGTCGACGTCGTCAGTCGCCCTCACATCCTCAAGGGTCACTTCGTCCGTTATAAAAAGAGCGGTTGTGCACCCGCCGACAAAGACCAGCCGTTCCCGGAATTCTTCCCCCAAAGCTTCCGCCACCGTCTGCAGCATCAGGAGCAATTGGTCTCGGACCGTCATTTTTTCAGGAACCTCTCCGAAAGCCGCTGTCCAGCCAGGCCCGCTTCGCGCTGATTGCCGAGCCGGATGGCATCAACGAGAGCAAGATATTCGTAGAGCCGTTCATCTTTCTGGACTGCTTCAGGCACACTCTTGAACAAAGGTTCAACCGACTGCCCCATGTCCCGCCCTTGGGCATAGGGCCATATGTGTATGTACTCGCCTCCGCTGACCAATAGCCCCTTCAGCATCGGCGCGGCGAACGCCGTCGGAATACCGCGCGTCATCGCGCCTGCCTTCGCGGGAAACACGAACTTCAGGCCGTGGACGATAAATTCATAGAGATTGCGGCGGTGAGGATTGGCCCGTCCCGTATCCCGGTCTTTAATGGCCAACCCCGATGAGAGACTGCGCTTTAAGGAGGCGTTGATCTCCGTCTTGCTGATACCTGTTAGGGATTCCAGCCCGCGAACAGAGAAGGGGTCCTCGCCCGCAAGGCCCCTACGCTGTTCCCCATGGCCCGCGAACTCTCCTTGCTCCTGCAAGCTCACGAGCTTCAGAAGCACCACGATATCCTGACTTTTCATTCCAATCATTGCAGCTTGTCCTCTGTCCTAGGACCAAGGACATTCCATCATTCGATGTCTCTCCTGTCAATGAGAACGCCAGGAGGGCGCCGCGGAAAGTCCAAAATACGTCGTTTTGAGCCGCCGGTACGTGGTTCGCCGCCAGCATGATGATTGGCTCAGGGCGCTCACCCTAGCGAAAGAGCATTCAAACGTCGTCGTCCGACTGGCGAGCGCCCCCGGCAGCATTGAAGCGGTCAATATCGTCGGCAGAAGAGCGTCCGAAAAGGGCTGTCGGTTGCTCCATCGTGGGAACGAAAAGCGAGAGAAGCAGAACTTTCGTGTGCGATTTTTGCACACAATGGCCCGTAAATATGTGATTTTCTTTAAGTATCTGCCCAATCCAGTCATGCGCCAGCTGATCCCATGACGACGCCATGGCACCAGCCAGCCCAAGGGAAAACCAGGCGTCTGATCTGGGGAAGGCTGTTTTAAGGACTTTTGCGAGATCAGCGGATGACCGGCTCGCCATGGAAGCGCCGGCGCGAGGGCGGCGAGACACCGAAGCCGACTTCCATCATCAGCCGTGGCGTGCGCGACGGCACGGTGCCCATATGGAAGCCGAACGGATCCTCGACGAAGCCGAGGCCGGCTTCGCCGGTCAGCGTGACCGGACTGTCGTCGCCATAGACCTTGAGAACCTCTTGCGCCGGATGGCCGACAAGCAGCGTCAGCTGATGCTTGATGGCGCGGCGGTTATGACTGCCACGGACATAGACATGCGGGCCGGTGCCTTCGTCGACCGGCGTCAGATAGAAGAAGAATTTCAGCATCCGCCAGTCATCGAGATCGAAATGATACTTGCCGAGCGAGGCACGGTTCTTGTCGGCGTCGGAAGCCTGGCTGGTCGGGAAGCTCCACCAGACGCGTGTGGTGATCAATTTCGCCTGAGCGCCCAGATAATGCGCGGCGATGTCGAGCAGCAGCGGATCGTTCTGGATGGCGACCGCTGCCTTGCAGCCGAGGATGTGTTCGAAAAAGTGGCCGCTGAGCAAGGGGCGGCCGAAACGCTTCTCGGCCTCGGCATGGTCCTCAGCCATGAATTCGAGACGGCGATCGAAATTGCCGAAACAAGGCGTGTAGCGGGCGAAGGCGGCGATCTCCTCATGGATGGAAGTCGGCAGGACGAGCCCGCAAAACAGCCCGTCCGACCGCAGCGCCTCGACAACGTCCTGGCGATCGACGCCGGCAAACATGGTGTCGTGGGCTTTTTGCGACACGCGAACCGGCTTAGCCCCACGCCAGTGCATCCGGCGGGCCGGCATGGTGCGGGCGAGCACGAACATCGGCAGCCATGCCGGGTTTTCGCGAATGTCCGACAGATAGGTCGGAATGCGCACGGCGATGCGGCGCAGCACGCCGCCGTTTCGCGCGATGGCCTCGAGACTGGTGGCGCCGGATTTGTCAGGGCTCGAAAGGGTCATGAAGGTCCTCAGCTATGAATGCAATATGATATCGACGAAGCATCTCTTTTCACTGCCTCGCCGCTGGTCCAAGCCCGATTCCCGCAACGGAAGGACGTGTAGGCGCGCGTCGGTTTTTGCGCAACGCACAATAGCCTTGCGCGTGGCAAATGCTGTTCGGATCGCCGTGCGCATCGGACAATATTCCAGCGGCAGGCAATCGGGGCGGCGGCACTCGAAAAGAGCCGCCGCCCGGCTTGGCAGCTATTGGCGGACGAGCAGCGGCTGGACACTGGCCCATTGATCGGCGGTGCGGAAGCCGCCGCGTTTCGTGTAGCTTTCGACCGGGAATTTCATCCAGCGCGGCAGCCAGCCGTCAACCTTCTGCCTGCCGTTCTCGCCCGCGAGGCAATCGCGGATGATCTTCTTTTGCGTCTTGACCTTCTCGGCGACATTGCCGTCGGCGACAGGCTTGCCGGCGAGGTCAGCCAACATTGCATTGGCGATCTCCTTGTCGCGCAGCAGGTCGAAGAAGGCGTCGTCCGCTTGCCACCACGCACCCATGTCGATGCCCAGATGGTTGCCGAGCGCCTCGACGACGGCGCTGCCGGCTTCGAGCGTCTCGGCCATGACAAGGCCGAGAACGCGCATGACATCGTCGTCGCAAAGTGCCAGCAAACGGGCGAAGACGGCGGCAAGCGCAAAGGCGTCGCCATTGCCGCCGGCTATCGCATCCTCCTCGTCGGCCTGCCCAAGCAGGGCAAGCACCGCGCGCCGTTTTTCGGCGAATGCGGCTTCGGCCCTGGACGCCGCAATACTTGCCGCCACCGCTTCATTGGCGGTGCGCTGCGGCTCGCGGCGAACCTGCCACAGGCCCGAACCTGCGATGGCATGCGCCACCATCAGGCGCAGCGCGACACAAGGATGGTCGAGCATGGCGGCACGCACGGCACCGTGGCGGTGCAGATCGACATAGTTCTGCATCGGCCCGGTGAGTTCCGGTCGCGACGGCCTGGCGGGGGTTTCGTCGTGCTCGCCGCCCTCGCCTTGCGCGCGGGCGCGGCGGGCCTCCTTGCGCGAAAGCCAGCCCTCGTGGCATTCGACCGCGCCGCGATGCGAGACTGATATGAAGACCTTGCCGCCCTTCTTCCTCGGCGTCTTCTCATAGTCCCAAGACTGGAAATGCTGGCCCGGTTCGAGCACGGCCACCTCGGGCCAGCCGGCTTCCAGATAGGCATCGCGTTTGGCGGCGATCGCCTCGTTCTGCTTTTGCCAGAACAGGTCGGCATCGGCGAAATAGCTCTCCTCGCCGAACAGGTCGCAGACGATCAGGCCCGGATAATCCTCGACGGCAAACAGCGCCATCTTGGTGGAAATCGACTGGCCGCCGAACAGCCATTGCTTCAACTGGTGGCCGCGTGGCGCGTATTGCTCGGGATCGGCATAAAGCGCCAGCCAATCCTTCTGCTGCGCCTTGGAGGCCATGGTCAGATGGCGCGCCGTCTCGGCGTCGATGTCCTCGCGGCGATAGGCATCGCGGATTTTGGGAAGAAGATCGCCGAGCGCCAGAATGCGTTTGACCAGAAGCTCGGTGATGCCGAAAGTTGCGGCGATATCTGGAATGGTGCGGCCTTCCCTGATCAGCCGCGAAAACGTCTCCCACTGCGACACTTCGTCGGGATCGAGCCGGGCGAAGTTTTCGATCAGCGAGGCCTCGAGCGCGTCTGCGTCGTCGCCGTCTTCCATGATGGCGCAGGGCAAGGCATTGCCCTGGCCGCGCTCGTCGGCGAGCGACTTCGCGGCGAAATAGCGGCGCCGGCCGGCGACGATCTCGAAGCTTTCCGGCGTGCCGTTGGGCCGCACCAGAAGCGGCACCAGGACGCCGCGCGCGCGAACCGACGGCAGGATGTCCGACACGTCGGGTGCGCGTTTGGAATGGCGCATGTTGAGCGCGGAAATGTTGAGCTTATCAAGCGGAATGTGGGCAAGTTGCATGGTTTGTCTCCTTCGTTTGAGGGGTGGAATTGCCCCGCCGCAGAGGCTGCAAGCCGGCGCGGCGGGACGGTTTTCGCGTCTAGCGGCGCGTCTGTTCCGCCGTGTCGAGCGGAAGCTTGGAATGGGCGTTGCCAAGGGCTTCTGCCGCCTGTCGCAGCAGCCGCTCGGCTTCGGTGATGTGGCCGGCGCTGCACGCTGCCTGCGCGTAAACGGAGAGCGGAAAGCGCGGCCTGAACCAGAGGTCGCGCTCGATGCCGAGGCCAAGCCGCCCCTTGACGCTTGCAAGCTCGGCAAGGCTGACGCTGCCGAGTTCGGGGAAGCCGAAGCCGAGGTCGCAAAGCCCGAATAGAGTGTCGCCGTCGGCGTCGAGTTCGGTGAGAAGCCAGGTCGCTGGCCCGGTCGGATCGAACAGTTTGACTACCGGAAAATGGTCGGTTTCGGTGTCGGTTGCGCCATTGGCTCGCAGCCGGGCGCAAAGGTCGTCGGTGATCAGGATCATGGGAAACTCCTCTCAAAACAGGTCGAGTTGATTTCTGGCGTCATCGAACAGCCCGATATCGAGCGGCTTTTGCGCCGCGCGGGCGCGTCGGCCAAAAGGGCGAGGCGGTCGCGCGTGGTGAGCGGTCGGACACCGGGAATGAGCGTCTGCTCGCCTTGCGGCGTTGGCTCGGTCCGCAGGGTGTTGGGATCGCGCGCGCTCATGCCGCGATCTCGTCTTGTTGCGCGCCTTCGGCCTCGGCGTTGAAGCCCAGAAGAAAATCGGCGGCCTTGGAGGCAAGGCTGGCGGCGCGGAAGATGGCGCGATTGTCCTCGCGCAGCACCTTCAGCCATGTGCCGATATAGTCGGCATGGCGCACGGTCGGCTCGATGCCGAGCGTCGAGCAGACAAAGGCTGCGGTGATTTCGGCGACCAATTCCTCGCGCGCATAGGTCTTGGAACCGAAGGCGCCGGAGAGGTCGCGCGCCAGCCGTGCCGGGTGGCCGGTCCAGTGGCCAAGTTCGTGGAAGCAGGTGCGGTAATAGTCGATCTGCTGAAAGAATGCCGGCTGCGGCGGCACCTGAATGGAGTCACTGCCCGGCATGTAGAAAGCGCGATCGCCGCCGATGCGGAAATCCGCGCCGCTTCCTCGAATAAGCGCCTCGGCCTGCGGGATGATCTCGCGTTCGGGCAGCGGTTCGGCGTTGCCATAAAGGTGCTCGGGCAGGCCGTCGCACTGCGCGACGTTGAAGACGGTGAAGCGCTTCAAGTACGGCACCGCCTGCGGTTCGTCGCCGTCGGCCTTGGCGCGCTCCTGCTCGCCCTTTGGGACAAAGCGGTCGGCATGCACGATTGTTGTGCCGCGCTCGCCCTTCCTGACATTGCCGCCAAGGGCAAGCGCCTGCCGGAAGGTCAGCCAGTTCTGGCCGGGATAGCTGCGCTCGATGACGGCGCCCCACAGGATGAGGATGTTGATGCCGGAATAGCGGCGCCCGGTGGCCGCGTTGCTGGGCAGGCCGAGGTCGGCCTTTGCGCTGCCCCATGGCTTGACCCATGGCACGGTGCCGCGCTCCAGTTCGGCAATGATGCGGTCCGTGATTTCCTGATAAAGGCTGGCGCCCGGGCGCCCGCCCCTGCCCGCGCCAGCCTCTCGGCTGCCGGAACGGTTGTGTTTTGCACGCATCGTCTGGTCCTCCGCTCTTCAATCCCGCGCCTTTCCCCGCAAGCGGGGTGGGCGGCGAGACGCGACCGGAAAGGCCCGCCGTCGGAGGCGGACCGCATCCGAAGGACCGGAACGAAGAGGAGGACCCGAAGCGAAGCGAAGGGTTGCGGGATGCCGCGGCGGGCCTAGAAGGGAGTGCCGCCCACCCCGCGCCGCCGGGAACGGCCAACGAACAAACCGCGCCGGCCGACAGGGCGGCGACCGTCAGCAGCCGACAGGCTGCCCGCGCCAGGGGGCGAAGCCGGATGGCCGAGACCGCCTGAGCCTGGCGAAGAAAAAGCGGGCTCGGTTCACGAGCACCCGGCACGCGCCGTCAGGCGCGCGGGCGCATCAGATTTCTGCGCCGTGCGGACATCGGTTTGGCGTTCCGGTCGAACTCGTTCAATCAGAACGAGGTCTTGATGCCGACCATCACCGTCGCCGCGGCA
The DNA here is from genome assembly GCF_056404315.1 of Mesorhizobium sp. P2_D6. Lineage (NCBI taxonomy): Bacteria > Pseudomonadati > Pseudomonadota > Alphaproteobacteria > Hyphomicrobiales > Phyllobacteriaceae > Mesorhizobium > Mesorhizobium sp. P2_D6. The sequence goes on from NZ_JBFUEG010000015.1 coordinate 61,269, forward strand.
AAATCGCCGCCGATCCAGTCGTCTTCGCCGCCAGTCTCTGCGCCGGTCGCAATGTCATAGGTGTTGTAGTCGCCGCGAGCGGTGAAAACCTTTTCGTAGGAACCGGAGACGAAGAAGCTGGTCCGCTCGTTGTACTGGTAGCCGACGCTGCCGCCGACCATCAGAACCGGCGCCAATTCGAAATCATCCTCGAAGCGCAGGTCACGCATCCAGTGATGATCGGTAGCGCCGGCCGAGAAGGTCGTGCCGCCCTTCAGCGCAAAGCCGAAGTTCCAGCGATCCTGGACATAGGTCGCATCGATGCCGGCGAAGGCGACCGGCAATTTCTGCTGGTAGCTGATGGCCTTTGCGTCTCCTGGGAAGTCGCCAACCGAATCCCGGAAGCCGGCAACGCTGTAGACATAGGAGCCGCCATAAGCAGTCCACTTGACCGAGGTGTAGTTGAAACCACCGTTGACGTTGATCAACAGCTGGTCGCTGAACTGGAAATCGTGGCCGAGCGCGACGGTTGCCGAATAGAAGTAATCAAGATCGGTGTCGGAATGGCGCGAACGGTTGCTCCAGTCGTTCCAGCCATCATTGGTCGAGAATGGCGGGGTCCAGTCATAGTCTTCCATGTAGCTGTCGCCGCTGAAGGCGATCTGGCCGGAAAGCTTGGCGGTCCAGCCGGCCTCGCTGCGCGCCGTCATCTCGGCTGAAATGACCGCAGAGGTGCTTTCCCAGATAAGGTGGCTCAGCTTCGAGCCGCTGCCGGGAGCCTGATAGACCAGCTCGTTGGCCTCGATGTCGATGACGCCGACGCCGCCAACGAAAGAGAAATTGGGAATGTAGGGCGCCGTTTCGCTCGCCACCGCGTCGCTGGCCATCGCCGGCCAGGCAGCGAGCAACGCTGCCGCTCCACCAAAGACTTTCGCGTACAATTTCATAGGACTACCCTCATGGGAATGATCCGCCATTTGGTTATACGCAGCGTAACCGGGTGCACGTCACGTGCGGTCGTCTATGCAGCGCCCCTGTAGGTTGGCAAAATCGCCGCCCTCGGCTCTGTTCCTCAACACTCAAGGAAACGTCGTTAGCGTGACCCGATTGACGGCGGTTTTTGCCGATGCGTTCCGGGCAGCCGGCGTGACGGGAACCCCTGCATTATCCGAGGCACACATTTGCGATGACGATGCTGGTACGATTGCAGCGGCAGGCAGCGACCACGCCGGACCTCAATCCGCTGAGATCGTGCAGGTTGCTTTGAGCAGCCCATAGCAAACTCTCTAGTCTAGATAATCCGAAAGAGCCGAGGGCCGAGTTCCTCGAACCCGTTGCGCAGGTAGAAATCGAGCGTGCGCTTCCATTTTGGTTGCCTGGGCGCTGCAAGCTCAAGTCGCTTCCAACCACGCGCACGGCCTTCCCGCGAGGCGACCTCAAGCAGTTGAGGGGCAATCCCTTTGGAGCGCTTTTCGGGTCGAACATACAGCTCCGAAATATAGCCGAACTTACCGCCTGCATAGATCGCCGTGCATTCATTCAGCACCATGATGCCGACCGGCTCGTCATCTGCACTTGCGATCACTGCGACCACGCCAGCGTCGGCAAGCATTATCTGCGCGCTTTGTCTCACGTCGTCGGGCGCGGGCGCTTTCCCGCCAGTGAGTTCATCGAGTAGCGCGTGAATAAAACGGACGACCATCCCTGCGTCCGTTGCGTTGGCGCGGCGAGTAGATATGGAAGGCATATTTTCTCCTGCTAGTGGTCAAAATCCCGATTCATGCTGCTATCCGCGCAGATCCGACTCACTCTTTTAGGTAACTCTGACCAATGGACAGCATTTTTCATCAAAAATATGATAAAAGAATGCGAAATATATATTACAGGCATGCAGTGTTCCGGATGACTTTAGCTCAATTGCGCAGATAGAGGAGCTTCTTACAGAAAATCAACCGGTCACATCGCAACTGCACGGTGAAGCCCCTTGCCGAGGTAAGATGAATTTGCAGGTCTGAGCCTGGACAAACGATACAGCCTGAGATGCCCGTGCGGCCAGTACGCTAGGACAATGCAGTCGAGCAAAGAGGACATCCGTGACGGGCGGCGAGAGCGCTCGACGGTCGCCACACTCATTCGGCGCCAGCCGGAACAGCCGAGCCGACCGGTGCGCAGAGGCTGGTCGCCGCGCCGATCAAGTCGGACACGTCAGCCTCGGTCGTCGCGAAAGAGGTGACGAACCTCACGATCCCGGTCTGCCAGCGATCATGGTAGAAGCGGAATCCCATGTCGAGCAGCCCCCGGATCAGGGACATGGGAAGTCTGCAGAACAGGATGTTGGCCTCGGGACGCTGCTGGATTTTCACGCCTGGCACCAGGGCCAACCCCCGCGCGAGCGCCGATGCCATCGAATTGGCATGGGTCGCGTTGCGAAGCCAGACACCTTCCCTCAGATAACCGTCCATTTGCGCCGCCATGAAGCGCATCTTGGAACTCAACTGGCCGGCACGCTTTCGGCGAAAGGCTATCGTGCTCGCGAGATCTCCGCGGAACGAGACGACTGCATCGACCCCAAACGTTCCATTCTTGGTGGCGCCAAATGACACAAGGTCGACGCCGGCCTTCCACGTCATCTCGGCTGGCGAGCAGCGCAGAGTGACGAGGGCGTTGGCGAAGCGAGCACCGTCCATGTGGAGCGCCAGGTTCGCTGACCGGCAGATATGTCCGATCGCCTTGATCTCGTCGAGCGCGTAGACCGATCCCATCTCGGTCGCCTGCGTGATGCTGACGCTGGAGGGCTGGACCGAGTGGATATCGCCCACCATGCGCGTTGCATTGGCCGCCAAGGCGTCGATGTCGATTTTGCCAGCCTCGCCTGGAAGCTGCACCAACTTCGCACCGGCGGTGTAGAACTCCGGCGCGCCGCACTCGTCCCGGTTGATGTGTGCGTCGGCGTGCGAGAGGATGCTGCCCCATGGCGGCGTAATCGCCGCGAGCGCCAGCGCGTTTGCCGCCGACCCCGTCGAAACGAGGAACACGTCGACCGCATGCTCGAACACCTCGGCGAGTTGGCGCTCGACGGTATGCGTCAGCTCATCGTTGCCGTAGGGAAGCGCCTGACCCGACGCGCACGCGGTGATGGCTGCGATCACCTCGGGGGAGACGCCGGCGATGTTGTCGCTGGTGAAGCCGCGGGGGCGGGTCTGCTTGCTTTCGTTCATGGTCTTGACGCTCGTTTCATCCATTGAGCGTCAAAGCTAGACCGTTTCGCCGCGCGCTTTATTGAACGATATTCAAACCGAGAGGTAACGCGCCGGCGTCACCCCCAGCACCGCCTTGAAGTGCCGGGTCAGGTGGCTCTGGTCCGCGAACCCGACCGCGACGGCAACCTCGGCGACCTGCCGACCTCGCCTCAGCAGCCGTCGCGCCTCGTCGATGCGGACCTGGATCAGGTAGCGAGTGGGCGGCAACCCGAAATGCGCCTTGAAGCCATCGATCAGCGTCGCCTTGGAGCATCCGGCGAGGGCGGCGAGAGTGGCGAGCTGCAGGACTTCGTCAAAGTGGGCATGGATGAAGTCACATACGTCGCGGAACCTCGGTGGCACGAATTTTGGCTCAGCAACGCGCGATCCGCCGGCCTGTGCGAAGACGTGGGGCAGGAAACGGATCAGATACTCCTCGATCTCCAGTGCCGAGCTATGCCCATGTTCAAGCAGGCGCCAAAACGCGCTGAGGCCGTGTGCAACTGGGGCATTCTCCTGGAACGGGCTTTTGAAGTCGATCGTTCCGGGTTCGTTTTGGCCGCTGTCCTCAAGGACTTGCCGGATAAGGCCTTCGGGCATGTAGAAGATTTTCTGGCTCCAGCCAAGATCGTCACCAGCACCCCCGAAGTGCGGTTCGCCGGGCGCGAAGGTCGCGACGGTGCCGCTACCGGCGTGCCAAACCTCACCTCGGCACCAGACATCATGGACGCCTCGCTCGATCAGCCCGATCAGATACTCGTTGTGGACATGCTTCGAGAAGTCCTGCCGACGATAATCCGCCGCCAGGTAGTCAAGCCCGCCAAGGACAGCGGAGTGCTTCATCACCGCGCGATTGCGCGGCGGTCGGCCCGGGGGGTCAGAACGGCCACGCGCCTTTTCGTCGCATTCTACGGCGGTATCGGCCACTTGATGATCAATCCAGGTCGGTCATCACAACGATATCGTGCTCTCGTAGCGAATTTCAAACCGAAGCAGGATTAATTGCCGCGCTAACAGGAGCCTGCTGCAGTGCGGGCAGCGGATTGGCGGGATTAATCGTGATTGAAGCTTGGGATGTGAACCAGAGCGACGCGTGCCCGGATGGCCGATATCGAGAAGACTAAGCGCTATCCCCCTCCGATCTGACGGATGAGGAATGGTCGCGGATACAACCGTTCCTGCCGGGCGCGGCCAAGACCGGGCGGCACGTGATAACGGACCTGCGCGAGGTCTTGAACGCGATCCGCTACATGGCCCGATCGGTGGCGGCTGGCGCGTGCTGCCAAAGGATTTCCCGCCCATATCGGTCGCGGTCGAGACGCCTTACGGACACGCCCACGGACTGCGCCAACTGGCTGGAACGTTCCCCGGCCTGACGGCGAAGCAGCAGGCGACGATCAAGGCGCTAAACGCAGAATACGCCAAAACTCGAAGCCGAGGACGAGCGGGCCAACGAACTGCCGGCCGATGTTGACGAACGGCTACCCGGGGCGGCTACGGCTGCACTCATTGTCGGATCTTCGACGAAGTCGCACATGAGACACAGCGCTCTCGGAGTGACCGCATTGTTCTGCAACGATTTTCTCATTTGGCACGACACATGCGGGGGCTATCCCGCATGAGCGCTCCGTCAATCTCGATTGATGCGAGCAGGATTCAATCAAGGCGCAGTGCGTCGCTTCTGAAGATCAAGGAGAGAAAAGTATGGCGAGAGCGCGAATTGGCGTGGCGCGGGCAATGACAGCGGCTGTCGTCCTCATCGTTGCGGGACAGGCCGGCGCGGCAGATGTTGGGCAAGCCGCGAGCGTCCCGCAGGCAGAAGCCTGCGTCGCGGAAGCGCCAAGCCCCTGGCAGATCCGCCTGCGTGCGTTGGGGGTGATCACCGAGGATTCGGGCTATGTCAATGCGGTGCCCGGCTCCGGTCTTTCGTATTCGAACACCGTGACGCCGGAACTCGATATTTCGTATTTCTTCACGGACAACATCGCCGCCGAACTCATACTCGGCACCACCTATGCCAACATCGATGGCCAAGGTGCGATCGGCGGGCTTGGCAAGGTCGGCAAGGTTTGGCTGCTGCCGCCAACGGTGACATTGCAGTATCATTTTACCGATTTCGACGCCTTTAAACCCTATCTCGGCGCCGGCGTGAACTATACGATCTTCTATCATCAGCAAGCCGGCAGCGCCGATGATCTCAAGGTCAAGAACACATTCGGCGCCGCGCTGCAGGTCGGATTCGACTACATGGTGGACGAGCACTGGGGCGTCAACTTCGACGTGAAGAAGCTTTTCCTCAAGCCCGACTTCGACGTCACTGTCGCCGGCGCCAAGCTCACGGGCAAGGCCAAGCTCGATCCCTGGTTGATAGGCGCAGGTCTCACCTACCGCTTCTGAGGACGAAGCACACTGGGGGGGCACTTTTCGAAGTCCGCGCGCGGATCTTCCGTGCCGAGAAGTGGACCCGCGATGGTTCTTAAAGGAGTTGTTGGCACGCGCGTAGAAAACGATCATTGCGACGTGATCGGTGTGCCGGCCGCTCCCACGCAAGTTGATCGTCTTTCTCCTGCGATTCTGCGGCAGGGGGGGATGGCGCGAGTGTCGCTGCCAGGCGATGTGGTGACCTGGGCGGCAGCCCGTCACCAGACGCTCAGGCAGATGCTTTCCGACCAGCGTTTCAACAAGGACTGGCGACAGTGGCGGGCGCTGCAGGACGGCGAGATTCCCGAGGATCATCCGCTGATCGGGATATGCAAAGTAGACAACATGACCACGGCGCACGGCGCCGATCACCGGCGCTTGCGCGGCCTGCTGTCCAGCAGCTTCGCGCCCAGTCGTATCGCCTTGCTGGCGCCACGGGTCGAACAATGCGTCGATCGACTCCTGGCCGAGATGGCGCAGCGCGGCGGCAGTGCCGATCTGATGTGCGAGTTCGCCGCTCCGCTGCCCACCAACGTGACCGCCGAACTGTTCGGTTTGCCGGACGAACAGCGCGAAGAGATCGTCGCGCTCACCTACAGCCTGGCCAACACCTCCGCCACAGCCGAAGAGGTGCGACAGACGCGGCAGCGCATCCCGGAGTTCTTCCGTCGCCTGATCGCGCTCAAGCGGGGCCAGCTCGGCGATGATCTGGCTTCGGCCCTGATCGTCGCGCGTGACAATGGCGAGCTCGTTTCCGACACCGAGCTCATCGACATGCTGTTCATGGTGCTGTCTGCGGGCTTCGTGACCACCGCCGGCGTCATCGGCAATGGCATGGTGGCATTGCTGACGCATCCGCAGCAACTGCACCTGGTGCGCAGCGGCCAAGTTCCGTGGTCACAGGCGATCGAGGAGATCCTGCGCTGGGGCAGCTCAGCGGCCAATCTGCCGTTCCGCTATGCCACCCAGGACGTGGAGATCGACGGATGCATGGTCCGCCGCGGCGATGCCGTCCTGATGGCGTTCCATGCGGCGAACCGGGACGAAAAGGCCTTCGGTCCCGGCGCCGACAGGTTCGATGTCACCCGGCGGCACAACCCGCATTTGTCGTTCGGCGAGGGGCCGCATTCCTGCCTGGGCGCTGCGCTGGCGCGCCTGGAATTGTGCTGCGCCTTCCCTGCGCTGTTCGGGCGGCTGGAGGATCTGGCGCTGGCCATCGCCGCGGAGGACGTCGTCTACATGCCGTCTTACGTCATTCGCTGCCCGCAGCGCCTGCCGGTCACCTTCCGCCCTTCCGTCGCTTAGCGAGTGCGGCACGCACCCCAGATTCGGTGATTCTCGGTTCGCCGGGATGGCTGGTCTCGCACGAGGGGGGGGCGAGCATGCCCGGTTACGCACGATCGTGACGCCGGCCTTCAGCAACCGCAGGGTGAAGCTGCTCGCGCAGCAGGTCGAGGCGATCGCCACGCAGTTGTTCGAGACGCTGACGGCCCAGCCCCAACCCGCCGACCTGCAGCGCCACCTCTCCTTTCCGCTACCGGACGTGGTCATCAGCGCGCTGATGGGGAATGCGCAAGCACGCTGAGCAAAGCCGAGCGGGGTACAAATACCGGGATTCCCGGCGGACCGTGACGGCCTCGCCCCACTTTACGCCCTTGAGCCCGGCGACCTCGATCTGATCCGGCGTCGCCGATAGGGACAAGGACCTCTCCGAGCCTGCACTGATGAGAGGCGGCATCGTATGCGGCTTTGGGCGAAAGAGACCGATCAGCGCAAGGGCATTATTCGCATCATCACATAAACATCTCGTTATATGTATTGACAAGGAGCAAAGCGGCTGTGATTATGCGTATGTCATGGTTCTCCGCGCGGCACTGCTGTAGCGGAGCTAAGAGGGAAGCCGGTGCGATGCCGGCGCTGCCCCCGCAACTGTTAGCGGCGAGCCAAGCCCATTGGTGTCACTGAGGCGAACGGCCTCGGGAAGACGGGCAGAGGCTTTGACCCGCGAGCCAGGAGACCTGCCACGACGAACAACGTCCACGGGCGGGGTGTCTCGGTGGTCGCAGTAGCCCGGCTTCGTGCCGCCTGCTCGCGCGTTCCTTGTCCCCACGCCCCAACCATCGGGGTATGGCATGACTGTCTCTCAACAAATTCCTGTGACAACGCTCGGCGTGCCGCGTATCGGTCGACGGCGGGAACTCAAATTCGCGCTTGAAAGCTACTGGTCCGGAAAATCTCCCGCTGCCGACCTGCTCGCGACGGCGAAGGCGCTACGCGCCGCCAGCTGGAGGGAGCAGCACGATCGCGGCGTGTCGAAAATCCCGTCCAACGATTTCTCGCTTTATGACCATGTGCTCGACACCGTCGCCATGGTCGGCGCCGTGCCAGCACGATACACCTGGACTGACGGCGAGGTCCCACTCGATACCTATTTCGCCATGGCGCGCGGCAACCAAGGTCAGGCCGCTGATTGTGGACATGCCGGTGACGAGCATGCGGCCAACGGGCATGGCCTCGCCGCGATGGAAATGACCAAATGGTTCGACACCAACTATCACTACATTGTGCCGGAACTTACGGACGATCAGACCTTTGCCCTCTCGTCGGCGAAACCGGTCGATCATTTCCTCGAGGCCAAGGCGCTCGGCATCCACACGCGCCCGGTCCTGCTTGGACCGGTCACCTTTCTCAAGTTGGCGAAGTCACCGGAGGAGGGTTTCAACCCTGTCGCGCTCCTGCCACGGCTGCTGCCCGTCTACGACGAGCTCCTGCGGAGGCTGAAGCTCGCGGGAGCCGATTGGGTGCAGATCGATGAGCCGGCGCTCGTGCTCGATCTGATTCCCAACGAACGCGATGCATTCCAATTCGCCTACTGCCGGCTGTCGAAGGCAGCACCCGAGCTGAAGATCATGATCGCTACATATTTCGGATCGCTGGGAGGCAATCTCGAGACCGCAATTTCTCTGCCCGTGGCGGGACTGCACGTCGATCTCGTGCGCGCTCCAGAGCAGTTGGAGACCGTCGGCCGGCTCGCGCGGAAGGACCTTGTGCTCTCGCTCGGGCTGATTGACGGCCGCAACGTCTGGCGCGCGAACCTGCCTGCCATGCTTGACCGCATCAAGCCGATCGTCGCCGGTTGGCCGCTGGACCACGTGGAGATCGCCCCGTCCTGCTCGATGCTGCATGTGCCGATCGACCTGGACATGGAGACGGCACTCGATGCGGATGTGAAATCGTGGCTCGCCTTCGCGGCGCAAAAGACCGACGAGCTGGTCGTGCTCGCCCGTGCCCTGGCCGAAGGCCGGGACGCGGTCGCCGCCGAACTGGAGGCGTCGGCTGAGGCTGCCGCCGGTCGCGCGACATCCGCGAAGGTGCATGATCCGCTCGTCGAAGCACGGGGCGCCACCATCAAGGTCGCCATGACGCACCGGAAGAGCGCATTCGACGTGCGCTCCAAGCTTCAGGCCGACACGTTTGGCTTGCCATCCTTCCCCACCACGACGATCGGCTCCTTCCCGCAAACAGTCGAGGTTCGCAAGGCGCGGGCAGCCCATGCCAAGGGCGATTTGAGTTACGTCGACTATGAGGCCTTCCTGAAGAAAGAGATAGAAGCCGCCGTTCGCTGGCAAGAAGAGATCGGACTCGACGTGCTGGTCCACGGCGAATTCGAGCGCAACGATATGGTGCAGTATTTCGCTGAGCAGCTCCGCGGCTTCGCCTTCACGCAACACGGCTGGGTGCAGAGCTATGGCTCGCGCTTTGTGCGCCCCCCGATCATCATTGGCGATGTGTCGCGACAACAGCCGATGACGGTACACTGGTGGCGATATGCTCAGTCGCTGACGCCGAAGCCGGTGAAGGGCATGCTTACCGGCCCGGTGACGATCCTCAACTGGTCCTTCGTCCGAGACGACCTTCCGCGCTCAGCCGTCTGCCGCCAGGTCGCGCTCGCCATTGGCGATGAAGTGAGCGACCTCGAAAAGGCGGGCGCCAGGATGATCCAGATCGACGAAGCCGCACTGCGCGAGGGCTTGCCGCTGCGCGAGGCCGACTGGCAGGCCTATCTCGACTGGGCCGTCGAATGCTTCCGGCTGGCTTCAACCGCGGTCGGCGATGCGACCCAGATCCACACCCATATGTGCTACTCCGAGTTCGGCGATATCGTGGACGCGATTGCCGCAATGGATGCCGATGTGATCTCCATTGAAACCTCGCGCTGGCAGATGGAACTGCTCGATACGCTCCGAACCTTCAAGTATCCGAACGGGATCGGTCCTGGTGTCTATGACATTCACTCGCCGCGGGTCCCGGAAGTGGGGGAGATCTCCAACCTCATCATGCTTGCGCGCGATCGATTGCTGGATGGCCAACTGTGGGTGAATCCCGACTGCGGTCTCAAAACGCGCAGATGGGAGGAGGTCCGCCCTGCCCTGGTGAACATGGTGGCTGCGGCAGGCGCAGTTCGGGAAAAAGCGCAGACGGCGTAGGGCTCGGTGCCACTCGCCGGCGGTGAGCGGCAACGCCACACACCGGGCAATCTTGGGGGAGTCTATCCGGCGGACCCAGGGCAATCGAGCTGCCAGTGACAAAGCGCCTCGGCAACGTTGTCCTGGCTGAACGCTTGTTGAGGCGCGTCGAAGTCAGCTGTCCCAGAGGCCGGCGTTGGCGGGCGATCGAAGGAGGCCGGCCCTCGAATGAGCCGGCCAGAGACAAGACGGCTCACCGTCAGCCAGTTTCGGATCATTCCGTATTGGATAATCCATTCTCACTATCATCTCCGATCTTTGTCGCCGAAACCCCGCTCCCGATCGTCGGAAGAAGCATCGGCGATCACGCCGCCGGGCCGCGGAGCGCGTTCCAGGAGACCAGTTGCAGTGCTAAGCCGGGTAAGGTTCCAACGGTACTTCTGGAGATCATTGAGGCGGCATCGAACTCTGCCTTCTGCAGCGGGCCAATTCCCGCTCGATGGCTCTGTCTGCCTCTGGCTTCAATCACGATCACCGCGACGGCGAAGCCGAGCGGCCGCAGCTGGCAGGCGGACCCCTTGTGTTTTGATGGTCAAGATCCGGCGCCGGACCAGGAAAGCCGTCGCGGAAATTGCGGGGTTAGCTTGCTCCTGGCCGATGCCGGCAGGGGTGTTCGGACCGCGTTCAATAGCGATGTGCAGACGGCCGAAATTCACGAGCGGCGTCCCAAATCTCAATCACTGCGCAGAATGCGTGCTTCGAGTGCGGCTGCGACGAAAGCTCGTCGAGCGGCTGGGGGATGGGTCTTACCGCGTAAAACCTGCAGACAGGTGTCCATCGCTATTCTGCGTTTATCGGTCTCATGATGCAGATCCCGCAGCAAGATAGCGGCCGCGTCGTTGACGTCGAACACGATACGCTCCGAGCTGCGGCGGCTAAGCTGAACAACGACTGGCCTCTCAAATCTGATCAACCCGGTCATCCCCCTCCTCCACAGCCACTATGCGGCAAACAGCCCGGGTCCCATTTCTTTACTCAGCCGAACGGGACCGCTGCATCTGCGCCACTGAGCCTGGCCATTGGCGGGCAAGCCATCGCCATGAGCTGCGTCTGGCCATGGTCAGCTTGCGTGCGATCTGCGGTTTTGCAGTCGGTGGTGAGGAACGGCTTCTCATTCGCGTGGTCTAGTTGTGAAACCTGGACATAGTGCACTGTTTGACGCACCTCGCCAGTCTCAAACATGTCGTCGAAGTCTACACCTGCACTTTTCCACTGCCCGATCTGCAGGCGGCGATCCACTGCATCGCGGAGGTTGGATCTTCCAATATGGCGACCCGCTTCGCAAAGCCGAAAAAGGCATTGCGCGCCGTGCTTACCGGCTTGCGCCCATCGTATGCATCGTAGCATGCTCTCAGGGCGGCTTCGTGGATCAGGTCTCTGCGATCTTCCGGCCATTCATTGAGAAAATCGATTGCATCCGCAAGGCCGGCAATCTCTTGGATGATGTGCGTTGCGCGCTTCACGAAAAGGGGGCTGCTGAAAGCCTCAGCGTTCATTGGTTTCTCCCAACTTTCTAAATAGCCAATTTGCGGTGAAGAGGCGCCGCATCGACACGGCGACCATGGCACAATGTGTTGTCAGGGCGATGACGGTTCAAGAGGAAGATCCGCGCCTGCGGCCGGGTGTGTATCGATCCGCCAACACATCATGCAATGGCTTGGTTGCCATCAAAGGCGGTCGTCACTATTAAGCTATGAAGTGATTCTTCACCGCCTAGTCTAAGCCCGCAGGAGCGTTTTCATGACCGAAGAAACCGAGAGCAAAGCCGACAACCTCATCGAACTCACCGCCCATGTCGTCTCAGCCTATGTTTCGAACAATCCGGTTCCCGTCGGTGAACTGCCTGGGCTTATCGGCCAGATCCACATCGCATTGAAAAGCACTGCTGGTGGTGCCGCACCAGAAAAGCCGGAAGCTCTCAAGCCTGCCGTACCGATCAGAAAATCGGTTACACCCGATTACATTGTCAGCCTTGAGGACGGTAAGAAGTTCAAGTCGCTCAAGCGTCACCTGGCCACCCACTACGGCCTCACGCCCGACGAATATCGCGCGAAATGGGGGCTGCCGGCGGACTATCCCATGGTGGCGCCGAACTACGCTGCGGCGCGCTCGGCATTGGCCAAGACCATGGGTCTGGGCCGCAAGCCGAAGGAACCGGGAGCGCCGGCACCTGCCAAGCGTGCCCGCAAGAAAGCCGCAGCCTGACCGCGCTTTTCGGGACCGACGAAGCGGATCCGGCATCATTTCGCAAGCGCGAGATAGAATTTGTGCATTGCAATACCGCGGCGATCGATATGATCGTGGTGTCGGCCATCTACTCCTCCCAGATGTGATGCCGACGCTGAATGGGGCGCACCTCCTCCCGCGTCTCATTCTAAATCGAGCCCGCTGCCACCTCCTCCCGGTAGCGAGCTTTTTCTTTGTCTGAGGCGCGATTTCGGTCCAGGGCCAACGCATTTGGCTCTAAGCGAGGCGAATGCTCCGAACTTCCAGGCCTTTCTTGCCCTGCCCGCATTGGACAAACACCTTCTGACCCTCCATTAGCATGCTCAGTCCTGAGCTGGTCAGCGCGGTGGCATGAACGAAGATGTCCTTCTCACCGTTTTCAGGAGCAATGAAGCCGAAGCCCTTTTGGGGATTGTACCACTTGACCGTGCCCTCGCTCTCCAACTGGGCACTCGTCCCGGCGGTGGACTCTCCAGCGCAACGCGTATGTACCTGAGTTCGCGCGGTCTGATCGCCGACCTCCAGCACTTGCGCGACCTGATGACCTCTTGGACTTTCTTCCGTTGTGACCTTGAGACGCGTTCCCTCGGAAACACTGCGGCTCCCGGCCGCCCCCAGCACCCGGATGTGCAGATAGGCCTCGATGCCCTCCGGCAATTTGACAAAGCCAAAACCCTTGCTGGTGTTGAACCACACCACTTCGGCGTCGACAGGATCCGCGGTTACAGTGGACGAACGCTGAAAGTAGCTTGGCTCGGAAGGCCGTTCCGCAAAAGAAACCGGGTCATCGTCATGACGATGCCGGCGTGGCTCACGATGGTCTTTATATTTGCCCATGATCGTCTCGACTCGGCTGAACACCTCATTGCGCCTCCCGGCAGGATAATCTCAATCGGGCGATGCATTGATGTCAATTCACCAGTTGGCCGCTTCACCCGCTCTATCGCATCACGATCCCGGCCGACCTGTTGCCACACGAAGTCGACGATGGCGGATGAGCAATATGCGACAGGTCGACCTGCTGATCCGAACGCGTTCCCCATATCGCACGGCAAAAGGGTCGCGCTGAAGGGCGGCACCGCGATCAACCGTTTCGATCGTGACACGCCCCGGGCTGCCGCCTCACGCGGATGCGCATCCGACATTTCGATTTACGCGCAATTTACCCGCACAGCCTGCAGGAGGGAGACGAGCAGCTTGTCGTTGAGTCGTCCCGCTAGATCAACCCCGCCTGCTCGGCTTCGCGGCGTAAATTCTGCCTCGGCCTTGGGCCGATCTGCTGGATCACCAAGCCGGCCGCCAGCGAGCCAAGATTGCCGCAGGCCTTGAGGTCGCGGCCTTGCGTGTAGCCATGCAGGAAACCGGCGGCATAGAGGTCGCCGGCGCCTGTCGTGTCGACCAGTTCCTTGATCGCGGTTGCCTGGACGACCACGGTCTCGTCGCCGCGCACGATGACCGAGCCTTTTTCCGAGCGGGTCACGGCGGCAATCCGGCAATCTTTGCGGATCTGCGCCAGTGCCTCGTCAAACGACGATGTCTGGTAGAGCGACTTGATCTCGTGGCTGTTGGCAAAGACGATGTCGACCGTGCCCGAGCGCATCAGGTCGAGGAACTCGTCACGGTAGCGGTCGACGCAGAACGAATCCGACAAGGTCATCGACACTTCGCGCCCGGCGGCGTGCGCCAGCCTTGCCGTCTGCCGGATCGCTTCCTTGGCGCGCGGCGGGTCCCACAGATAGCCCTCGAAATAGGTGACCGCGGCGCCAGAGGCCTTGTCGGGCTCGACGTCCTCCGGCCCGAGTTCGATGCATGCGCCGAGATAGGTGTTCATCGAGCGCTCGCCGTCGGGCGTGACGAAGATCATCGAGCGCGCCGTCGGCGGCTCGCCCTCGAGCGGCCTGGTGTCGAAGGCGACGCCCTGGGCATGGATATCGTGGGCGTAGATTTCGCCGAGCGGGTCGTTCGACACCTTGCCGAAGAAGGCGGCGCGACCGCCGAAGCTGGCGACACCCGCCGCCGTGTTGCCGGCGCTGCCGCCGGAGGCTTCGATCGCCGGACCCATGCGACTGTAGAGCAGTTCGGCGCGTTGGGTGTCGATGAGGTTCATCGCGCCCTTGATGATGCCGTTGGTCTCGAGGAATTCCTCGTCGCACTGGGCGATGATGTCGACAATGGCATTGCCGATGCAAAGCACGTCATAATCCGGCATCAATGTCTCCGCCTACTACCCACCGGCTTTCTGCTATGCCGGCCGGGCGCGGGCCTAGCGAGTTGAAATGGGTTGCCGCATGCGCTTGACCCAGCGGGCCCTCACGCAGCTGCCGGTCCTGCTTCACGCAGCAAGTCGTCGGCTCTGTCCGTCTTCTCCCAGGTGAACTCAGGCTCTTCACGGCCGAAGTGTCCGTATGTCGCCGTCTTGCGGTATATCGGGCGTAAGAGATCAAGCATCTTGATGATGCCTTTCGGTCGGAGATCGAAAAGCTCAAGAACAAGGCGCTCGATCTTTTTTTCCTCGATCCTTGCGGTTCCGAAGGTATTGACCATGACAGAAACCGGACTGGCCACGCCGATCGCGTAAGCAAGTTGAACCTCGCAGACCTCCGCAAGGCCGCTGGCAACGATATTCTTCGCGACATACCGGGCGGCATAGGCCGCCGAGCGGTCAACCTTGGATGGGTCCTTGCCCGAAAAGGCACCGCCGCCGTGACGCCCCGTTCCACCGTAGGAATCGACGATGATCTTGCGTCCAGTGAGGCCGCAGTCGCCGGCAGGCCCACCGACCACGAACCGCCCTGTTGGGTTGACTAGAAATCTGATCCCCGAAGTATCCAAGTCAGGCGGCAAGAGCGGCTTAATGATCTCCTCAATGACGCCTTCGCGGACTGTATCTTGGGAGACCGCCGCGTCATGCTGCGTTGACAGGACTATGGTGTCCAGCGCCACCGGGCGGAGACCCTCGTAGCGTACGGACACTTGAGATTTTACGTCCGGACGCAACCAGCCAAGCTGTCCCGTTTTCCGGACCTCTGCCTGTCTTTTCGTCAAATGGTGAGCGAGTTGGATCGGCAAGGGCATCAATGTATCCGTCTCATTGCATGCGAATCCAAACATGAGGCCCTGATCGCCCGCCCCCTGCTCGAGATCCTGCCCTCGTCCTTCGTCAACGCCCTGGCTTATGTCGGGCGACTGCTCGGTGAGAGCCAGAACGACGGCGCAACGTCGACCATCAAAGCCGATTGCATCGTCGTCGTAGCCAATGTCGAGGATCGTATCGCGGGCAACTTGAGTGTAATCGATCTCCGCGTGGCTGGTGATCTCGCCAGCCAGAACGACCATCCCTGTCTTCACCAACGTTTCACAGGCGACGCGCGCCTTCGGGTCGGTGCGGAGGATCGCATCGAGGATGGCATCGGAGATGTTGTCTGCCATCTTATCGGGGTGTCCCGCGCCGACGGATTCGGAAGAGAACACGAACTGCCTGGTCATGGAATGTCCTCGCTTCAAGTGTTGGAAGGTGGGGAGTTTCTGGATTGGGGCGGCCTTACCGGTCGCTGATGCCGGGAACATCGAACGCAGTGCAGAAGTCGGCAACGTCTCTTCGCACGCTCGCATGAACTTCCTGGTCGTCGGGCTGGCGGCAGACCAAATCAATGAAAGCGGCGATCTGCACCATTTCCCCTTCACGCATGCCCATGGACGTCACTGCCGGCGACCCCAAGCGGATTCCGCTTGTGACCGTCGGGTCGCGCGGGTCGCCCGGCACCATATTAAAGTTCGTAATGATGCCTGCCCTTGCCAGGCGCTCGGCATAGGCTTTCCCTGACAGCGGCCGGTCCCGAAGATCAAGGATCAGCATGTGATTGTCAGTCCCGCCGGTGACCAGATCATAACCACGACCCAGAAGCGCCTGGGCTAGAGCCTTGGCGTTGTTGACGATCTGCTGGCCGTAG
Source organism: Mesorhizobium sp. P2_D6 (assembly GCF_056404315.1). NCBI lineage: Bacteria > Pseudomonadati > Pseudomonadota > Alphaproteobacteria > Hyphomicrobiales > Phyllobacteriaceae > Mesorhizobium > Mesorhizobium sp. P2_D6. The sequence continues at coordinate 77,610 of NZ_JBFUEG010000015.1, forward strand.
ACACGAAAGGACGGGTTCGCTGCTTCCTGCAAAGCGACGGCAAGCGCGGCGATAGTATTCATATGCGGTCCGCCTTGCAGGAGAGGAAACACCGCGCGATCAATCCGTTTGGCGAGATTGTGTTTGCTCGTGGGATGATAGAGCGCCTGATAACGGTCTTCATTCCTTGACAAAATAAAGCCTCCACGGGGGCCGCGGATCGACTTGTGAGATGTGCTGGTGACGACGTCGCAATGAACCACGGGATTCGGATGCGCTCCAGCGACAATCAGGCCGCTGATGTGCGCAATGTCGGCCACGAGATAGGAGTTCGCCTCCGCAGCGATTTCGGCCATTGCCGCGTAGTCAAAAATACGCGGATAAGCAGTTCCGCCGACCCAAATTAGCTTCGGGCGTTCCCGCTTGGCGGTCTCGCGCAAGTGGTCATAGTCAATTTTCTGCGTCTTTTCGTGCAGCCCATAGGGGACGCGTTGATAATCAGTGCCGGAAAAGTTGACGGACCACCCATGAGTCAGATGGCCGCCTTCGGGCAAAGGCAAACCCATGACTTTGTCACCGGGGCTCAAAAGCGCGCGATAGACAGCCTGGTTGGCTGGTGAGCCCGAATAAGGCTGGACGTTGGCGTGCTCACTGCCAAATAGCGCTTTCAGGCGCTCGATCGCGAGGGTCTCAAGCTCATCGACGATCTCATTTCCCGCGTAGTAGCGCGCACCCGGGTAGCCCTCGGCATACTTGTTCGCGAAGATAGAGCCGGTCGCTTCCAGTACGGCTGAGGAGGCAAAGTTCTCAGATGCGATAAGTTTGAGCATCGTCCGCTCTTGCCGCCTCTGTCGTAGAAGCAGTTCATGAACGCGGCAATCGACGTGGACCAAGGAAGACCGTCCGTATGTGCCGGGCTCTGCCATGGCTACGTCAGCGGATTTGTTCATGGTAGTTTCGCACTCCCACTTAGGCAGATCTTTTCACGACAAGCAGCAGTCCCCTTCGACCACGCGTCTTGTACCGCCTCGAGCCGCTCCAGGTCGCGCTTATGATACTCATCGTCGTGGGGTAGGAGATCGACCAGGAATTGAACCAACCCTCCGTCCCGGCCCCCTGCATTGAGATGATATGAGGACCAAGGACGTTGTCCATTGCCGCAAAGAAAGTCGGCTTTGGCGAGCATCCGGACGTGTCGCGCAACGCGCTCCCGACGAAGATCGAGAATCGCAGCTAGTTCGCAGACAGTCAGGTCGGCATGCGCGCAAAGGCCCAGGATCCGTAGGCGATCAAGATGTGCTGCTGTCATTAGGCGATCGACAAGTATCATCATTGGTTAGCACGACGCCAAATAGAAGAACCGAACGCTCGTCCTGCTGGCTTTATCATTTCGCGCTCTTCGCAAATGCTGTTCGGCGGCGGAACACAAAACGACACCAGATTTCTGCAGCCACTGAACTCGAAAGTTGTGGTGAGCGTACCATTGACAGCGATTTGCGGTCGCAAAGTTTCCGTGAATTTCCTTGAAGGATCTGTTGCAAGGCCTAAACAAGAACGCAACGAGATTGGCGAGGTGCTGGTAAGACGGCAAGCTGGCGAACAGCTTGGCCAAGAGGGAGGCGATCGGCGCCACCTTTCCTCAGGCGACAGTTCTAACCCGCATGGTGCACCTGATCCGCCATTTACTTGATTTCGTGTCACGGAAGGATCGCAAAACCGTCGTGCCGACGCTCAGCGCCATCTGCCGGGGCGCGGACGCCAAGCCGGCATGAAGGGGCTCTGGAGGACTTCGAGGCCGGCGACTGGGCCGCGATACCCGGCGATCACCCAGAGCTGGCGGCGCGACTGGCAGTACGTCGTGCCGTTCTTCGCCTTTCCGTGTGTGCGCAGCATCAACTGTGCGACGGATGCGGTCGAAATGTCCGCGGCGCGTCGGCGCCATTTCCAAATAGCGCCTAATCCTGGTCAGTCAGGTCGCACCAGATCGATGTGGCTGACACTGAGGGCTTGTGCCAGTTCATAAAGCGTGACGATGGTGGGGTTCCTTTTGCCCTTCTCCAGCCCGCTGATGTACTGCTGGCTGAAGCCGGAGATCTCGGCAAGCTGCTCCTGCGTCAAGCCGGCCTTCTCCCTGATCCTGCGTGCATTTCGTCCGACCAGCTTGCGCATATCCATGCGCGGAGGTCAGCGGATCACGGGCCTTGAGTTTATCAACTATAATATGTAATCCACATTGTCATCGATTTGCCCGAACCATCTGCCGCGGGGGGCAGTAAATCCAGGGATGCGATTTTGATGACGTTGGTCGCTCAAGCCAAGCACAGCACGAGCTATCGGTCACGCAAGCGACGCACATGTGCGAGCACCTCGCAAGGGTCGATTTCGAGCGCTTCCGCTACGTCGAGGAATTCAATGACGTCCATGCGACGTTCACCGCCCTCATACCTGGCCACGAAAGACTGCGGGCGGCGAAGCGCTTCGGCAACTTTGGCCTGGGTTAAGCCCTTGTTCTTGCGCGCCGCTATCAGCTGTTCCAGCAGCCGGCGTTGGCGGGGCGATCGAAGGGAGTTCGGCATGAGACGGTGCTTAAGTCTATTCAGATCGCGGATCGAGCAGCGTTGCCGGCTCAACCTCCAGCACTGTAGCGAGCTTCTCGACCATGTCGATGGTAGCAGCATATACACTGCGCTCAAGAGCGCTGATGTAGGTTCGATCAACACCAGCTTCATGCGCCAGCGCCTCCTGCGACAGCTTCTTTTTCTCGCGAAGCCTACGCAGATTGCGGGCAAAGACCTCTCGGATTCCCATAGGCGAGAGGCCACCCTCTTGTTGAGGATTTCACCACGGAGTATACTCTACAAACTTAAGGAGCAACTCGCACGAGCATCGACTTTGCCCGAACTACCTGCTGTTAGGGATCGCGACTTCCCGGATGCGATCTGACGATGATTATCGCTCAAGGTCAGCGCTGTAGGTCACGCGAGCTGCGCCAGGGAGCGAAGCCGAATGGTCTAGACCCATGTCGAAGAAAGCGGGCTCAGTTCACTGGCAGCCGGTCGCGCGCCATCAAAATCGATTGCGCCAATCCGGGATGGGCCGGATCGCCTTTGTTACTGCGGCCTAATCAACTCACAAGGATCAACGTCAAGCGCTTTTGCCAGCTGGCCAAGCACACTGACGCTTGCGGAAACCCGAGCACGCTCGATCGAGCCCACATAGCGCATGCTCAGCTCTGCGCGGGCAGCCAATTCTTCCTGCGTCAGGTCCTGATCATGGCGCAAACGACGCATGTTGATCGCCATGACCTCCTTGAGGTCCATGGCAAGAAGGGACCAGAACCGGAACTATCGTTCTAGGAACGATCGTTCCTATTCGCTATGGTGAGCCAACCGAGGAGCAGCCGTGCCCGATCACAACAAACCCCAAACAGGCAAGAGGGTCGCGATGAAACGCAAAGTCCAAGACGAAGTCCCCTGGTCGGACAGCCTGACCGCTTACGACAATGAGCACTTCACGATCTATATGAGGCTCCTGGACGCGTCCGCCGACGATGCCAGCGAGGACGAGATGGCGCAGCTCGTCCTCGGCATCGATCCGATGCGAGAACCTGAGCGCGCCCGAATGGCGGTTCGCAGCCATCTCGATCGGGCCAACTGGATGGTTACGACTGGATACAAAGAACTGTTCGCGGGCTGACCGGCTCCAGATGAGCTATTGCAATCACCTTAGACGAGGAAATCCTGGTAGCCACGATCCATGAGCATGTGACCGCGCCGGACAGCACGGCGAATGCGATCGCGAAGGTGATTGCGCGGATCCGTCCAGTCGGCCTGGACGCGTTGCCGGCTCAACAGGGCGGTTGCGATTTGGCGGTGCGATGCACCGCCGAGCGAGCCGTCGAGCGCCTGGAGGACAAAGCGCATACGGCTGGCGCGCGCTTCGGGGGGAAACAGCCTGTCGGGAAGTTGTCCGGTCGCGTGAAGAGCATTGAGGCATTCGAGCGCATTCAGGTGCTGCCTTATCCGATCGGCGGGCCAGATCGCGTCGACGGAAAGCCGAACGGGGCGCAGAACGTCCGCGCCCTCCACAACCAGTTGTAAATCCCGGTGAGCATTTCGCAGCATGACGTGCTGGCGACCGTCCGCCGTGATCACGAGTGCCGCCCGACATGGTAATGCAGCGAGATCAAACGAAAGCGTTTCGGGCGACAATGCCTTTTCTGCAATGACCGGCAGGACATGCGGGCATTGGCGGGAGCACCAGAACACATTCGCATCAGGCCTCAACGAGCTTGCGAAACAGGAGCCCCCACCGCGTCAGATCGAGCGACGATCTCACCACTTCTATGTCGAAGCACCTTTCTGCAAATTCTGCGTGCTCAAGCGCGTGCCTCAAGTCACGCTGGAAGGCCGGATTGCGCCGCAGGAATTCCCAGGCCCAGCCGCGTCGGGTCAGGTAACGTGTATAGCGATAGGATTTTTCATCCTGCCAGTCAGGCCAGTCGACGTCGTTACCTATCATAGCCATGTCAGGCCGCCCTGCAGAGCACCGGCGCCCACAGCACGGGACCGCCAAGACCGCCATTGTGGCGGACCGCAGCAAGGCTCTCCTCTGAGACATCCAAAAAGCCGGCAACGGCGCGCGTGGTGCCGATTGTCTGGGGCTTACCTATCCGGACCAGCGGCCATCCGGCGCGACGCAGGATTCGCTCCATGCGCAAATCCGTAACCGTAACGATATGGGTGAGTTGCCGTGACAAACCGAACTCGATCATGCCGGCGAAGAGTTCATAGGTGGCAACAGCAATGCTCCCACTGCCCTTCGGTGCAGACGGTGGGAGATCAAGGGCGAAACAGCTGCTTTCCCAGACACTCGGTTCCTCGGGTGCCGTTCTCCCTTCCAACAGCCTCGAAAAGACATCTCGCAGCATCGTCGGCCCCGTCGAGGGCAGAAGGCGTACGCCTCCCCCGACGCGACCGGCGGAATCGCGCAACACAAGATAGTGCGGTTTCAGGGAATCGAATGAATCGATCTCGAAGCCGCCCGTCGTGCGCACGTCGAGCCGCTCCTTGAAGATGCGGTAGCGCAGGCGGTGCATTTCGTGAAGTTCGTCGGCAAAGGCGCCGTACCAGCCGGGCGCAATAAGCTCAATCATGATGGTCTCCTCGCAGGTATGACTCTGCCATTGGAGGCGAACCTTCATGCCGCGACTGCCTGTGCATTTGCACAGGTAGATCAGAGAGGGATTCTGTTCCTCAGAGGATTGATGATCGTGAGGAGGCCAGCAGCGTTACCGCCTGATTTTTGGTGCGCACGCCGAGCTTCTTCTTGGCATTGTCCAGATGGAAAGCGGCCGTGCGCTCCTTGATCCCCAAGATGCAGCCGATCTCCCAGGCGGACTTGCCCTTTGCCGTCCATTGCAGGCATTCGTACTCACGGGGCGTCAGCGAAACACCATCCACCGCCAGACCACCCGAAAGCTTGCGGCGAACGCTAATGTGAAAGCACATCGCCATAATCTCGAGCGCCTGTTCATATTGCTCGGCGATGCGCAGGAAGGTCGGATCGAGCCTGTCTGCCGCGAAGGTCATCGCAGCGACACCGCCGCGGCGATCGACAAGTGGAATCGTCAGTCCGCAGCAGATGCCGAATTCGGCAGCCTCATCGAAAAGCTGTTGCTGTCGCGTTGAAATGCCGGCATGGCCGAAACCCGGTCCCCACTGAAAGGGACATTCGCTGCACCTTGCCCATTCTATGACCGGGTCGATCCTGTCGTATTGGTGGCGCAAGTAGTGCGACGTCCAGCCGGAATGATAGTTCGATATCAGCCTGGGTTTTGTGACGCGATCAGACACCAGAGACAGATAGGCGAATGCGGGAATGTCGAAGGCGCCGGCGGCGCTGGCCAGTGCGTGATGGAAGTCGACTTCATCAACGCTCAAAGACAACTGTTCCAGCAAAGTTTCGAAGACGAGCTGCATTTTCTCCAGCGGCTGTTTTCAATTAAACATGGGACTTTCTGGCTTCTTGGCAGCTACGGCGAGAAGACTCGCCCCCCAAGATATTCGACGCTGGAGAAAATTCACCGCGGTGACTACTCCCCGGACCTTTGATCATATGAAAGGGGGGGCATGCGACCTCGACACCGGCTGCCGCAAGCCGCGGGTCCGAAGCTGCGATTGTGGGTGGTTTCCCTGGTGTCGTAGAAATATCGAAGCTCGATGTGCCATCCGGATATGCAGATGACCTCCTTCTCGAACTATCGATTGCGGACGCGCTACAATCACCCAGATCCAATGGGGCACCGAGATCCAGCGGGTCAAAAAAGGCGCCCTGCCGGCGGGGAGGGACACCGGCAGGGCGCGCCGCACAAACACCCTGATCGTTGGGCAACAGGACAGCGGCGGCAGAACTGATTTGGCTATCGCTTGAGATCGAAGTTATCCGAAGCATGCTTAGAATCTGACGGCTTCAAGTTTAGCAGTTTCGGTCGGCTCGGCGCGAAATGCGCTCTCAACCCGTCTTCACCAATGGGACGCCAATGGGCGACCAGTCCTAACGACGGCCTGACGTCAAAGCGTCTGGTCCGTGGGAAAGTTCACCCCAGGGAACACCACGTTGGGTCGTCGAACCTGGGGCTCGTTCGCGTGGGCTCTGTTCATATCGCACTCTCAGCCTTCAGCGCGCGATAGGTTGTCTCGACTGATTTCGCGGTTGCGTCGACGATTATGTCGATCTCCTTCCGGGTGATTATCAAAGGTGGGGCAAAGCCGAGGATATCGCCATGCGGCATTGCGCGGCCGATGACACCGTTCTCGAACAGAGCAGCGGCGGCGCGAACGCCGACCTGAAGATCGGATTCAAACGGTATTCTCTGCTTTGGATCTCGCATCAGCTCTACGGCGGCGAGGATTCCGACACCACGAACCTCTCCGACGATGGGGTGTCCCGCCAGTTCGGCATTCATGCGGGCATGCCAATACGGTCCGACATCGCGGACATGCTCCAGGATATTTCTTTCCTTTAGGAGTCGAATATTGGCGAGCGCGGCCGCAGCGCAAAGCGTGTGACCTGAATATGTCCAGCCGTGGCCGAGAGCGCCGTGCTTCTCTGTTCCTTGTTCCAAGACCGACCAGACGCGGTCGCCAATGATTGACCCGGAGATGGGCAGGTAGGCGGAACTCAAGCCCTTGGCGATGGTCACGAAGTCCGGCCGCATGCCATAGAGGTGGGAACCGAATTGCTCACCGGTTCGTCCAAACCCGCAGACCACCTCGTCGGCGATCAGCAGGATATCGTACTTGTCGAGCACGCCTTGGATCGCGGTCCAGTATCCTTTTGGGGGTGGAACGATACCGCCTGTCCCAAGCACCGGCTCGCCAATAAAAGCTGCGACGGTCTCCGGGCCTTCAGCGAGGATAAGGGCTTCAAGTTCATCCGCGCAGCGTGTCGAGAACGCTTGCTCACTTTCGCCGTCATGCGCCTGGCGATAGTGGTGCGGCGTCGTGGTATGGCGCACCAAATCGAGCGGCAGGTCGAAGAAATTGTGGAAGAAGGCAAGACCTGTTAGGCTCCCGGTAACCAGCCCAGACCCGTGATAACCGCGATGTCGCGAGATGATCTTCTTCTTTTCAGGGCGGCCTAGAATGTTGTTGTAGTACCAGACCAGCTTGATATTGGTTTCGTTGGCGTCGGAGCCGGAAAGGCCGAAAAACACCCTTCGCATGTTCTTACCAAAATATTCGACGACGGCCTCTGCCAAGAGGGCGACTGGCTCTGTTCCTTGACTTGCATAGACATGAGCGAACGGCAATTCGTGTGCTTGCCTGGCAATGGCGTCGGCAATTTCCGTGCATCCATATCCCATGTTGACGCAGTAGAGCCCTCCGAAACCGTCGAGGCTCCTTCGGCCTTCGGTATCCCAGATATAGACGCCCTCCGCACCCGCCATAATCCTATTTGGCGTCTCGCCTCGGCTGTGCTTGGCCAGATGCGTAGAAGGATGGAAGACGAAGCTTCTATCCTTCTCTCTGAGTTGCTCGGTTCCCAGATTGCTCAAGCGCATTGCCTTCTCCTCGCGATACAATGGCAGAGGCACTAGGCCGGCCAGCTCGTTAGCAGTATACCGGAAACATCTCTTGAGTTTCGCGGGAATGCACGTTTTTGGCTGATGAATTCGCGGAATCGGGATCAGATGCCGTGGAAATCAGGCCGGGGAGTGTACCTTTGCCAACGAGCCGACATCAGGCCGTCCTCCTGACACAAGGTAACCACAAAACCTGCTCGACATAGGTGAGGAATGCGTCGCCGTAATCACAACGAGACTTTCGCACCTACTGCCATGCGTAAGCGGTCAGTCGCCCAGAAGTCCGGGATCAATCCGCGTCGACCGCTCGGTCTATGCCGCTCCAACCAACTCGCCCAGTGTGATGTCTTTATGCTGCGCGCATTAACCAGCGATGATGGGAACCACATCGGCTGACGCGGCGTCCACATGCGGATATTCGCCCTGCGAACAACGGATGCGGCGCGTTCTCACGTGCTGCCCTTCCAACATGCCCTTCAGCCGGGGCCCACAAGACCGCCATCCAACATTCGCTCTTGCCATCATCCACCTGATCAAGTGGATTGCATCACCAGCAGCGGCGCTTGTTACATGCAAACGCGTCGTCGGCTCCAGTACGTGCTTTAGGTTTTTTTTTGCATATACGTCTGGTCGGGCTCGCCACGGCTCGACACCGGTATCTTCACACCAGTGGACTCTTCCGTCGTTAAGCCAGAAATGACTTAGGCATCCTTTGGTTCTCCAAACCGAGGGATGCAACGTTGGCCTGCCCTCCAGGCTCACCTCAACGCGCCACCTGGGGTTATGTGGCGGATGCGTTGGTAACGAAACCACATCCCCACACCCACAGGGGCACCTAAAGAGTGCCCAGTATGGTCGGCCTTTGTGCACGACGCTGATGAACTGTCCCGGCCGAACCGTGTCATTCGAAGGGGTCTTTTCAACCACATCATTGCGCGCGAAAAATACGTCCGCGGGGGGCGCCTCGGAAGGATTTCGGTCCTCGGATGTTTGTGGACTAGGTGGGCCGAGAATGATTTCCCCTACCCACCGCAAGAATCTTAACAGCCAAGACCACATGTGAATCAACACAGCTTGCCGAGTGACGGCATACTGAGCCGATAGCCAATCTCGGGTTCGAGCAATAAACCGTTTGGACCGCAGCAAAAACAATCAGCGTTGTCCTTTGGCATATTGCTGTGAATTACCATGTGCACGAAATCGTACCATATATTGTCGCGGCGAATGTCGCTCGGAGGCCGCCGATAGGGGCGCACCAGATCGAACAAGGTCGCTACGGCCATGTCGGCAGTCGCACTGGTGAAGGGCCCTACTCCGGGCGCCCTCTCCCCGCCCCCGACCAGATAGTACTCTTCCCGGAGCGTCTCTGGATCCAGCTCCACCAGATTGGGACGCGCCTTCAGTGCACTCTCGTACCTGAGCTTTTCCTCGGTGACGACGCCTTGGCATCTTAAGCACCCACCAGATTCGGGAAGAACTGTGCTAACCCGGCCTCTATGGTCACGTAGGTAAGGCTGACGCTCTTGGTCAAGACCAATCTTGCCGGTGAGCCCGCAGTCGATAAGCCCTTGGCAGTAATAGTACACTGCTTGATTGAGAACTTCTCTTCCAGCGACATCGTCAGTACAGCCGAACACCAGGTCGGCGCTGGAAATCGCATCGACCGCTTCTGAAGACTCGTGCACATACGCCTCAATGGCAACGACAGTCACCATCAGGCCTAGATTTCGTAAGTATCGGGCTAACGTGGCAGCTTTGCTCTCGCCTACATCGCAACGGCGATATCCGCGGACGCGGTTGAGATTGCTATCTTCGAGCAAATCGCCATCGATAATGATGAGTTCGCCAACACCCGCGCGGGCAATGAGTGTGGCCACTGAAGAACCGGTTCCGCCGCCTCCGACGATTGCTACGCGCAACGATCTGAGCTTTTCGTTGAATGGTTCGCCAAAGGCCGCTTCTTGGCGCCTTAGCACTTCCGATGGCGCAGCATCGCCTGTTTTGCTGATGTGAACTGCGAGCTCCGTCCCGAGCACACAGACATGCCGGACGTCAGTGACGCGGTGAGGGGCCGCACCCGGCCGAACTCTCGCACGCCAATGTCCGTCGGCCAAAATCAGCGCAACTAGTGACACCTCAGGGCCGTTGCAGCCAGCGTATCCCCTCAGAATGCTTTGTTCGTTCTGATCATCCTTGGTCGAGAAATCCAGAACGCCCCTTGGATGACTATGGGCGAACCCCAGTTCGAGCCGCTCCTGCTCGCAACGAAAGTAGATATCCTGGAACTTGCGCAGATTAATGCGCAAGTGCACCGGGGAACTGTCCAGCACCCAGTCGCCATCCATCTCAATCACGTCAACAGCCACGAAACGCGCTGACGGCGGCAGTCCCAGTACAGTTCTCTCCATTTTGCGGAAGAGAACCAGCGCGCCACGCTCGTCACCGTCAGGGTGCCCGGTCAACCAGCTCTGGAGCCTATTGTCGAGAGAACCGGCAATCGAAATCCGATGTCCGTTCATGAGCGCCTCGCGTCGGGGTACTTAAACGCCCACGAGATCCGGTCCATAATAGTCTGGACGTCGTCGACCTTTGGCTTCCAGGGATTTTTATGCCAGTGTCTGGACCACCGGCAAAACACTGTCCCTTTGTGAGTACGGGAATCCTCATTGGGACCAGGCCCACCAGTATTTGGTATTGGCTTGCCGTCAGCCCGATGGAGGCGTGGGTGAACCCAGAACATGTCGCCCCCGGAGGTATTGTAATTCTGCGGAATGACATACAAAACATCGACTGCGTCTGCGGGCTTTCCATCTGCCAAATAGATATCTTTGGGTAGCGGAAAATTTTTGAATATAAGAAAATGGGCGCCGTCTTCTTCTTCAAAATCGACGCCTGCTTTGTGGAGTATCTCGTAGTCAGAATCGAACAACAGGGGCATTATTGATTTCCGGCTTCGGAACTTGCATCCTGGGCGTAAAACTTTTCAATCCCCGGAGGCAGCAAATCGATTGAGTCATCACTCTCAACCGGCTGGCCAGGCTGGCCCGGCCTTTTCATATAGAGATCCATGCTATCTGGTATGCCGGGGCCTACGCCTCGCACCTCGGCGCCGGTTATGAACCGGTTGTCCCATTCGTAATTTTCGTTTTCGATTTTGAATTTGAACTTCTCTTTCGCAGCCATAAGCTTCGATCCTTCTCTCGCAGTCGCTTGGTTTCAAGATAGCTCAGGCGCATCTATCCCTCTTCTCCCGTTGATTGAGGGAACGCTCGACCAGTCGGCTCTTATACGGGAAGCGTTCCTTCGGGTTTCACGGGAATCCACGTGTTTCGCCACGGAATTCGCGGAATAGAGATCCAATCCCGTGGAAATCAGGGCTTGGGAGTTTACCGTTGCCTTAATGAAGATAGGGGGATCGGCGTATTGGATTTCACAGGTTTGGTCACCACAAGGCTGTAGTATTGATCGATCCCCAAGCCTGCCTGCAGCAATCCCTCCATGAAATCCTGATAGGCAGCCATGGAAAGAGATGCGACGCGCATCAGATAATCGATCCGCCCCCCGATGGCCCAGCAATCCAGGATTTCCGGGAATTCTTGGATCGCAATCTCAAAGTGTCTTTGGTCCTCGAGGCGATGACGCTCCAGCACGACCTCCACCATTACAAAGACCATGCCACCGATGAGGGACGGACTCAGCCGCGCGTAGAAACCCTCAATAATCCCTGCAACTTCGAGTGCACGGAGCCGATCCGAGCAGGCCGAGGCCGACAGATGAACGCGCTTTGCAAGCTCGCTTTTTGAAATCCTACCGTCTGACTGAATTGCTGATAGAATCCGGATATCCCAGTCGTCGAGGCGCACAGGATTGGGTTTTGCCTTCATGACGTTCTGCTCTAAAGCCGTTGTCGACAATGAACCGGTACCAACCGACCGAGTCTCGGCCAGGAAGGCTCAAACGCCGATGTTTCGCGCGATGCTGTCGGCCGCCATACGCTTACGCCATTCAAGAGGCCCGGAATCGTGAATGGAATTTCCTTCGACATCGACAGCCATGATGACGGGCATGTCCTGCACCTCGAATTCATAGACTGCTTCCATGCCCAGGTCTTCGAAGGCAATGAGCCGCGCTGACTTGATTGATTTTGATATCAGGTAGGCAGCCCCACCCACTGCGATGAGATACGGCGTTTTGTGTCTTACAATCGACTCGATGGCCGCCCGCCCTCTCTCCGCTTTGCCCACCATCGCGAAAAGCCGGGTTTCCGCGAGCACCTTGTCCGTAAAATCGTCCAAGCGGCTGGAGGTTGTTGGTCCAGCCGGTCCGACGACCTCATCTCTCACAGCGCGGACGGGTCCAACGTAGTAGATAACGCGTCCCTGCAGATCGAACGGAAGCGGCTTGCCAGCGTCGATCAACTCGACCATTCGCTTGTGGGCGGCGTCACGGCCTGTCAGCATCTTTCCGGACAGAAGGAGCGTTTCCCCGCAGCGCCACGATGCCGTCTCTTCCTTGGTCAACGCATTGAGGTTCACTCTTCGCACACCGGCTGGACTCAATTCATCGGTTCCAATGTCGGGCCATTCGCGCAAATCGGGCGGCTCCAGCCTGATTGGTCCCGAGCCGTCCAAGGAAAACTTCAGGTGCCGGTTGGCGGCGCATTGCGGAATGAGCGCCACGGGCTTGGACGCCGCATGGGTAGGATAGGTCGCAACCTTGACGTCGACGACTGTCGTCAGGCCACCAAGGCCCTGGGCGCCGATGCCTAGTGCGTTAATCCGTTCATAAAGCTCGATCCGCAGTGCCTCCTCCGCACTTGATGGCCCCCTGGCGATCAATTCCACCATGTCGATGGGCTGGTTCATGGCCTCCTTGGCTAGCAGCATCGCCTTTTCAGCGCTACCACCGATGCCAACGGAGATCAGGCCGGGCGGACACCACCCGCTGCCAAGCGTCGAGACTGTGTCAACCACCCAATCGGAAACGGACCCGCTGGGGTTCAAGGTGGTAAAGCGTGCCTTGTTCTCTGACCCGCCGCCTTTTGCGGCAATGGTGATCTCAATCTCGTTACCTTGCACAAGATCAACGTGGACGACCGCCGGCGTGTTGTCACGAGTATTGACCCGCGCGGCGAGCGGGTCGGCAACGATCGATGCCCGAAGGGGGTTGTCCGGGTCGAGATAGGCCTGACGGACGCCATCATTCACGAGGTCTGCGAAACTGGCCTTTGATTTGATGCGGGCGTCCATGCCGACCTTTGCGAAGACCACCACAAGGCCGGTGTCCTGGCAGATCGGCCGCTGCCCAAAGGCCGCCATGCGGGAGTTCAGCAGAATCTGTCCGATGGCGTTCTTCGCCGCTGGGCTCTGTTCGCGTCCGTACGCCTGCGAAAGAGAGCGGATATAATCTGGAGGATGGTAGTACGAGATGTACTGAAGAGCGTCTGCCACGCTCCTTGTGATGTCCTTGCCAGCGATAGTCCGTGTTCTATTTCCCACCGGATTTCATCCAAATGAGCTGAGGCCGTTGACCATTTTCAAGATTTGGAAGCTCCGCACCCCCTGCTCGCCTCCTTCATATCCATAGCCGCTCTGCTTGATGCCGCCATAAGGCGCATCCGCGGAAACCCCTTTCAGGTAATTCACACTTACAGCACCCGCCGAAAGACCGTTGATAAGCTTCTGTTGCGCATCGGCAGCGCCGGTGAAGAAGTAGGCGGCCAGGCCGTACTCGGTGGCGTTGGCTTCGTCGACGGCCTCTTCGATCGTATCGAACGAGGCCACGGTGAGGATCGGTCCGAACGGCTCTTCATGAAGTACTCTGGCATCCTTTGGCACCCCTGTCAGGATGGTTGGCGGCCAGTAAAAGCCCGGTCGGTCGAGGCGGGTTCCACCTGTCTCCACGCGGGCGCCGCGATCGACTGCATCCTCGGTCAGACGCTGCATAGCCTCAATTCGCCGCGCATTTGCCATGGGTCCCATCTCCGTTGCAGGGTCGTCCGGTGCGCCGATCCTGATCTTGCGGACAGCTTCCGTCATCCGGGACAGGAATTCCCCGTAGAGAGGCCGAGCGACGAGAATCCTGCTCGGCGCATTGCAGCTCTGGCCCGCGCACTCGAACTTGTATTCCGAAATAGCCGGTATGGCCTTTGCCAGGTCGGCATCCTCACACACAACGACGGGGGAATGGCCACCGAGTTCAAGGATGCAACGCTGCAAGTTATTCGCGGCGAGCGTGGCCAGCTGTTTTCCAACCGCGGTTGAGCCCGTGAAAGTCAAGACCTTCACGATTGGCGAACTGAGCAGATGCCGCGATATATGCACCGGCACGCCGAAGACCAGATTGACCACGCCATCCGGCATTCCTGCTTGGCGCAAAGATTCCACGATATGGACAGCCACGCTCGGGGTCTCTTCAGCCCCTTTGAGGATCACCGGGCAGCCTGCCGCCAGCGCGGGAGCGAGCTTTCGAGCGATGAGAACGGCCGGATAGTTCCAGGGCGTAAAGGCAGCAACGACACCGAGCGGCTCCGGGACGATCATCCGGTTCGGACCCAACGGAATCGGGGCCGACAGCTCTTCTGCATGCCTGCCGTTCCATTCCAGCGTTTCGACGGCGCGCGTGTACTCACCTGTCGCTTCGGCAATCGTCTTTCCCTGTTCGGCCGACAGGTCCCTGGCTGCTGCTTCAATCTTCGTTGCCAAGATGCATGCGGCTGCTACCAGGATTTCGCCACGATCTTTTGCAGGTTGTGAGGACCAAGCCTTGCGGCTGCGCTCTGCCGAAGCGAGGGCCTCATCCAGATCCGACACCGTCGCCGAGGCCACCGAGGCAAACACCTTCTCCGTCGCCGGATTGATCACCGACACAGTGGCTCCGTCACCACCGGCTCGCCACGTGCCGTTGATAAAGAGCTTGTAACTCGTGGCGTCCGGCATCGCGTGCTCCGCTTAAGTGAATTCTTGCCATACGAGCGTCGTTCAGAAGTCGAAACCGCTAAACTCGCTTGAGCCAGTTTCATCGCGATGGTCGCGGCGGGTCAAATATCGAATATTGCCGAACTCCATCTGGAATCCAGATCGATCTAATCCTGATCGCCACAACAGGTCATTGCATTCCCATAAAGGTTGAAGGGTTATCAGACTGAATTAGGAGCCGCGGCTGCCCAGCCCTGGCTCTCAATTAATTCCCTGGCGACCTTGGGGATGAGCTTGCGGACCGCGGAGACGGCCGCAGAACGCTCATCTTTCGGGTTTACGGCAAGCACGACGGAGCGGGTAATCACCGGATCGACGATCTTGACCGTCCGCACCAGCCCCTGAGAGGCTTCTTTCTGAACGGCCGAGGGGGTGAGAATAGAATGGGCTTTTCCCTCTATGACCATGTTGATGATCGTGGAGAGCGAGTCCACTTCAAACTTGACGTCCAGCGCGCAACCGTGTTGTGCGACGACGTCAGCCACCGAACGTCTGACATTGTTATTGCGCATGGGAACCGCCAGCGGGAACGCATGCAGGTCCGCCAAAGATATTACGTCTTCGAAGGGTGGCTCACCGGACGGTACCACCAGACAAAGGTCTTCGCGCGCCAGGACCGTCATTCGCCCCACACTATCCGCGGTGCGGTAGAGAACCGCCAGATTGAAACGTCCAGCAGCCATCCACTCCTCCAACGGTCCCGTCATACCCTCAATCATCTTGAGGGAGACCTTGGGCAGTTCGTTTCTCACTGATTCAAGCAGGGGGCCGCTTAGGACGCGAGCGGCTCCGGACGGAATGCCAATGGTCACCTCCCCGGCAGGGGAAGCGGCTGTATTGGTCAATTCCGCCTCAGTAAGCTGAATTTCCTTAAGGATGATGCGCGCGCGCTCAAGCAGCTTGTCTCCGGACGCGGTGACGCTGACACCGGTCCTATCGCGAACCAGCAGCTGAGTGCCGAAGCCTTCCTCCAGTTGACGCACATGCAGGCTTAGAGCGCTTTGAGCAACGTTGAGGGTCGCTGCTGCCTTTGTGAAACTGCCGGCTTCGACGACGCCGACGAAATATCTTAACTGCCTGACGTCCACGATGAACAAATCCAACCGGGGGATGATCCCCCAGTGCTTTCATATCTATCTCGAAACGAGATGGTAGGCAAGCCGCAAAACTGGGTTCATGGCTCAAAAACCAGCGCCTGTCCGGCCGCTGATTAAAGCCAAGATCAGCTATTGCTGGCGAGAGCCAGGATCTCATGGGCGCGCCGCACCACTGGCGGATCAATCATCTTACCATTCAACGAGAATGCAGATAGTCCACGCATAGCGGCATCGTTTTCCGCCGCGACGACGCGACGGGCCCACTCGACTTCCGGTGCGCTTGGCGAGAAAGCCTCATTGAATATGGCCACCTGTGTCGGATGGATCGCCAAAGCTCCGGCAAAGCCAAGCCGCCGCGCATGCCCCGCGGCTTCACGCAGTTTATCAGTGTCCGAGAATTCACCTATGCTTCCGATGAAACCCAGCGGGAGCAAGCCGGCCGCACGGGCGGCGAACAGAACAGAAAGGCTCGGCATCAACAGAAGGTCGAACTCCGGCGAGCCGCCGACAGCGGCGCTGAAGTCTTCAGGGCCGAGCGCCATTGCGACCATTCTTGGATGGGCCGACGCAATGGCCGTGAGCCTTTGCAAGGCGCCCGGGGTCTCGATCTGGGCAAGGAACCGGATGCGTCCCAGCGCAAGATTTCTTTCTCGTTCAAGTTCCGAAACCGCATTCGCGGTCTCTGATACCCACTCTGCCGAATCCGTCTTCGGAAGAACAAGTGCGTCAACACCCGCCACCACGGCTGCATCGAGATCGGCCGCCAAGGCGCGAAAACCACGGTTCACGCGGACCAAAACCGAAGCGCCCTTGCGGCCCACCTTTGCCACGGAATCACGAAGCTGCCGGCGTGCCTCGCCCTTATGATCCTGGGGAACAGAGTCCTCCAGGTCGAGAATGACGCCATCTGCACCCCGCTCCTGGGCCGCCTCAACAAAGCGCGGAACGTGAGCGGGAACGAAGAGCAGGGATCTCCAGCGGGGTACAGATATAGTGCTTTCAATGGCCGGAAAGGTGTCCTTGATCATAGAGTCGCCTCTGGCGATTTTAGCGAGGGCGGTAGCAGTGAACTCGCTGGGCAGCCGATGCGCTGAGATGATCCGAGGTACACACGCTCTCTGTAAATCGTGAGCGCACCCGCCTTATCGACAAGACGCACGCTCACGCTGACGCGGCTCTTTCGCGCAAAATCCCCAGAACCTCTTCTCGGACAGTCTCCGTATGAGCGCCAAGAGCCGGAACTGGGCGCAGCGAGGGGTGATCGGAGTTGAAAATCGCCGCCGGCGCTATCGTCTCGACAGTTCCTTCGGGTGTTCCAACCTGCACCCTGCGAATGTGTGGATGGTTTGAAACATCCGCCACTTCGTTTAGTCGGCCGTATGCCAAACCGGCGGCCTCGAGCTCCCGCATTGCTTCATGGCAGGACAGTTCAGAAAACCGCCTCTCAATGATCTCATCAAGTTGCGCACGGTGACCGAGACGCTCCATATTATCAGCAAAACCAGGTGCGCGTGTATGCTCTGGCTGCTTCAGGAATTTCTCGCAGAAATTTACCCATTCGCGGTCATTTTGAACCGAAAAGATGACCTCTTTGCCGTCAGCACAACGATAGGCGCCATAGGGCGCTAGCGACGGGTGTTTCACACCGGCGCGTAGCGTGTGATAGCCACTATAGTCGTTTTGCAGAACCGGAACATTCATCCAGTCGGCGACGGCATCGAACAGTGACACCTGGATGCTGGTGCCTACGCCGGTGACCTCGCGATGATAGAGGGCCTGAAGAATGGCGCTATGTGCTGTCATGCCCGCCGAGATGTCACAAACCGAGACCCCTACACGCGCGGGCCCTTGTTGGTTGCCGGTGATCGCGCATAGACCTGTTTCGGCCTGAACGATCAGATCGTACGCCTTTAGGTGGGAAAACGGCCCCCCATCCCCGAAACCGGAAATGTCACAGGTGATCAGCCGCGGAAAACGTCGACGGAGATCCGCAGACCCGAAACCCAGTTTTTCGATACTGCCCGGCTTCAGATTCTGGATAAAGACGTCAGCACCGGCAATGAGCGTGTCCAGGACGGCGAGGTCCACCTCCAACCTCAGGTCCAGACAGACGGACTCCTTGCCCCGGTTGAGCCAGACGAAGTAGGCGCTTTGGCCCCGCACCAACTTATCGTAGTTTCGGGCAAAGTCCCCATCGGGCCTTTCGACCTTGATGACCCGGGCACCGGCGTCCGCAAGGCGAGACGATGCATAGGGCGCGGCCACGGCCTGCTCCACGGCAACGACGGTGATCCCCTCAAGGCAGTTCTGCATCACGACACCGCGCTTTTTATCCAACGTTTTCGTGTTGAGTCCGACGACGGTTAAGCATCGCCAGCAACCGGTTTTGTTCGTTCCCAACAATTGAGAATGCCTCGTCGACGCCCATTCCGGGCTTTGCAAGCATCATGTCGGCCTGGGTTGCCACCGATACGTGAACAGAAGCTTGGGCGGAGAGATCTGTCTCGGTACAGCTGCCCCCGACATACGCTCCGACCTTGTTTTCCTTGCAGAGGAGAACGGCCCGCGCTGTGTCAGCAATTGAGCCGACATCGGGCGTCTTGATTTGAACGAGATGCGCGGCCTTCGCTTCGGCAAAGAGCCGAATATCCTCGAGCGTGTTGCACCTCTCGTCCACGACAATGCGAGCGCTGGAACCCCGCTCATCCAGGATCGATACAATTCGAGCGTAACCATCAATTTGGGCCCGCGTGGAACCAAAATCGGCCGGGCACTCGATGTTCAGTGTAAAACCCGGAACGGTGTCAGCAACCCTGCAGATGAAGTCGGCGATCCGTTGCGGCTCCAGGCTGATTTCCAGTCCAATCCAGCCATACACATCGAAATGCAGCACCGGATGATACCCCGGGCGGCCGATTTCGCGCGTGCGCGTTGCAACCCACTTCACGAACTCCATGAAAGTCTGGCCCTTGACCCCGAATTTCTGCTGTGAGTTGATCAGGCCATGGGGAAGCACATCGACTGCCTTCAGAATCATCTTGTCCACGTTGATTTCGCGAGCATCGCCGCTCTGACAGTAAATAGGGACCATACGCGTCGGCAACGGCAGACCAAATTCAGCACATATGACCTCTGCCATCGTCCTGCGGTGAAGATGGGCCACTGCTCGAAGCAGCGCTTGGCTGACGCCATACTCAAGCGCTAGGGGTAGCCGCTTACGTTCGTGAGGCTGGAAAACCTGGGCGCATGCCTCAAGGTAGCGAGAGGCATCGACTTCGAGAAGCCGCGGTGCAACGACGCGTGACGTGAAATCGGAAATTTGATTGACATCGAACAGCGGATCGCGTCCGCCAGCACCAGAGTATTGGACGCCCATCGTGTCGCCCCAGACAACGCTGTCGTCGGACAGAACAAGACCAATGCTGAGCGAAGATGCTGGAAGTCGAATGACATCGAAACCGGGCGTTGTCGGTTCGCCGATATAAATAAAGCCGTCCTGCATCGCGCCGGACCGAATGGCGGCCTGATCGTCGTAGAAAAATGCGCCATTGCCACGCGCGAGAAGGACTTCTTTGATCTGCACTTCGTTTCGCTCGATTTAATCCGACGGCCTTGCCGGCGGATACAGTTGGTCCGCTGCCCACTAGGTATGCTCCACTTGGCGTTGAGTTCGCCAATATAATCTTCCGGACGGCGCCATCGCGTTTTCAGATGGCTGGCGCATGGACGACATGCGCACGTCCGGCAGGGCCATATTTGGTCAGATCGTGCAAGGATCACGGGGGGAGGCGCGGGAATGATATCGGGGGCCTCTCTATCCGCCTGCGCTCCGCGTAAAATCAGACGGCAAATCTCTGTGGCGCACATCCATTCCGCAAGGTGGCCAGCTCAAGACGTTCGCGGTATGTTAGCCTTCACGCAGAAGCCAGAACGCGTCCGGCATGCGCGTCATTCCGATCCTTTCATAGAAGGCCGACAGAGTCGGGCCTGGAGATCAAAGCTCACATGAGGATTTCTGCGTCAAGTCCGATCACAGATGCATAGCACGGTTCCTTTGGTTGTTTGCTTCCGATCCATGGTCTGAGCCAGATTGCATGACGCGGCGCGTTTCCGTCGCCGGTTCAAACTCACATACCTTTGCCGTTTTTTCGGCAGAACCACTATCCCGCTTGCGTTGCGGCAAGGCTCAGGAGAACGGGACCTTTCTAAAGCGCGGCATCTGAAGCCAAACTTTGAGTCGGTTCGTTCACCTGGATCCGCCACGATTGATCAGTCCTGGAAGATTTCCGGATTTGGTTGACGGCCGCCGTCATGCGGTCTCATGACAACCCCCTCAATGACAACGCCCGCAGTGACATACTTCCAAAGCGCGATCAGCAGTTTGCGCGCGCGCCACGATTGCGGTCTTCTTCAACCGTCCGCCATTCGACTGGACCCGATCCGCAAACCAGCGGCTGAGTGCCGATCCGGCTGGTTGCGCAGCCACAGCCAGGACAGCTGGATCATTGTGGTGCGCAATCGCGGATTGCCTGCTTTCGAGACACCTTGTTCGTGATCGATCCTTCCGCTCTGCCAAGGGGTTGGCGCCAAACCTGCATAGGCAGCAATCTGTCGCCGATTGTCAAAATGCCGGCATAGCCCTTCGCCCCAAAGAACGGCGGCAAACTCAGCGCCAACACCCTTGAGGGCCAGCAGCATTGCTGCCGGGGCCGGCGTCTCAACCGCGGGGTCCTCGTGTGCGACCAGGAGGGAGTTGCGCTCGCTCTCCACCGCAGCGATCTGTTGAAGCAGCAACTCAAGTCGATCGAGTTCACGGGTTATTTGAGCCCTGATATGCGTCGGCAACCCGCGCCCATATCCGGTCTGGAGTTCCTCAGTCGTTTGCGCCGATCCTTGCGCAGTGGTTGGTAGCCGCTGACACCATGGGCGAAGAGCAAACCCTTGATACGGTTAACATGCCTCACCCGTTCCGCAATCAGCACTTTGCGCTCCCGGCAGATGCGTCGCCGATCTTCGTCCTCTGGGCTCGGCGCTTTGACCATCGCGCATACACGTGGCTCGCCGCGCTTGTACGCGAGCAGTGCCCGGACCAGTGCTTCACCATCAATCTTGTCGGTCTTCGCACGCCGACGCCGACGTGAAGTAGCGATCGAAGCCGCGTCAACAACGTGACTCTCGATCCCGTTCGCTTCCAGCACGCGATGGATCCAAAAGCCGTCCAATCCCGCCTCCTGGATCGTCACGACTGGAAACCATCTTCCCGTTCGGAGCCGCGCCTTCTCCTCGATCTGCGCAAACCGATAAGCAGATCGGCAACGTCGCCGCCGTCCACCACATGCTTCGACATCTTCTCGCCGTTGCCTGGCGACAACGAAGTGACCAGCCAGGTCGATCGGCTTAGTCCAAAGATACAAAAATTGCGCCAAGATCAGTGCGGACAGCAGTCGGCGTTTCTGAACGGGTGTGGTTCCCATAACCTACTCCTCCTGAGCGAGTGCTTTGATGCAGCCTCACTCTGCAAGAGCGCCGGCCGCTGTTCACTCCTCATGGGATCTAAAGCAACGGCAGGTCCGACCTGCCGGAGCGCTTCGTCAAGCAGTCCCTTGCCGATGCCGAGACCTTGCGCCGACTTCGAAACGGCAAGCTCACACAGATAGTGTTGAAAAAGTCCCGGTTGCAGCGGTCCTGAAGCACTTCTCTATTCGGCATGTTGAGGTCAAGCGCTTTCGGGCTTGCGACTTCTCCGGCGTTTGACGTCATTCGCGGGGCCTCGCTTCTCTACGGGATCGGCTCCTGGCCCTCCCAGCATGGGATCAGGAGAATGAGGTGGCACAATCTGATTCGCGACCTGATCGGGCTGCAGAGCGCGACCGGTCCGAGTGCTTCAACGAACTCGCCTCATCCATCGTCCCGCGAAGGACGTGCTTCCGCCGGTTGGCGGACCTTTGTCTCACTCCTTTGCGGCCTTGCCGGTCAGCCGGCGGCTGGCAAGGCCTCCTGCCGCGTCCAGCGGAATTCGGTGCCATCCACCCACATGCGGTGCATGATGACTGCCAGCCGGCGGGCGAGTGCGACGATCGCTTTTCGCAGACCGCACCGCTTGGCGACATTCATCGCCCACGCCTTCGGCCATGACCACTTCTTCACGCGCGTTAGCATCACTTGGGCGGCTTCATAAAGTAAGGTGCGCATCATCCCGTCGCCGCACAGCGAGACACGCCCGACGCGGTGGCTTTCACCCGATTGGTTGAGCGCCGGCGTCAGTCCCAGGATGGACCCGACCGTTTTGGAGTTTCTGAATCGCTGTGGAATGTCGATCGTGGCGGTATAAGCCAGCGCCACCACAGGACCGACGCCGGAGATCGTCATCAAGCGCCGACAGACCTCATCGTCCCGCACGATTCTCAGAAGTCTGCGATGTAGAACTGTAAACTGTTCTCGCAGCTTGCAGCGCGCCTCCAGCAGCGGCGTGACAATTTCGGCCAGTTCACAACGTCCTTCGACGAGCTCGCGAATCCGTTCCTCAAACTTGACGAGCCCGACGACTCCAACCTTGAGCCCAAAATTGCGCAACAGGCCGCGCAGGTCGTTCTCGATGGCGAGGGCCTTTTCCTGCAGCAGCTTGCGCGCCGTCAGCAGCGCGCGGCGCTTCTGGCTCGCCAACGTCTTCACATGCACCGGGCGGAACAGGTTGACGCGCATCATCTGCGCGATGCCGCGCGCATCGTTGCGATCCGTCTTGTTCGGCCGCGCCTTCAGGAACGCTTTCACATGACGCGTCTCGATGCAGATGACCGGCAACCCGGCGCACGCCAGCCCCTCGAAAAGCCATTGCGACATGGGCCCGGCCTCGAGGCCGATCCGCTCGATGTTCAAGGCAGGATCCTTCAGGACGGCGAGGAGATCGTCGGGGTGGCTGACGACCTTCACCTCGCGGCAAATCCTGCCGGATTCATCGACAATGCAAACGGCAGTCTCTTTCACCGCGACATCGAGGCCGATAAAGTACTTCATGCTGCGCTTCCTTTCCTGATGCTTGTGGCTGTTTGGACAGACCACGTTCTATCATCAGCTCGAAGCGCAGCACCTCCATCCATCGCCGCGAAGATGGGGCTCAAGCCGAATACCCCATCTGATTCAATCTTCGTTGTAAGAGGAGATTGAGTCGATGATGGGCGAGCAAAGTGTGATGCAGGAGGAGCTGTTCTATGGCTTCAGCCTGCAGCGGCATGTGCCGGCGGGCCACCTGCTCAGAGCGATCGACCGCTTCGTCGATCTGTCCGCCATCCGCCAGCATCTGGCGCCCTTCTACAGCCCGATCGGCCGTCCCTCGATCGACCCTGAACTGCTGATCCGGATGCTGATCGTCGGCTATTGCTTCGGCATCCGCTCGGAGCGCCGGCTGTGCGAGGAGGTACATCTGAACCTGGCCTATCGGTGGTTCTGCCGGCTTGGCCTCGAGGGTGATGTGCCGGACCACTCAACCTTCTCCAAGACCCGCCACGGACGCTTCCGCGATGCCGATCTGCTGCGCGAACTGTTCGAAACCGTCGTCCGACGCTGCATGGCAGAAGGCCTCGTCGGCGGCGAAGGCTTTGCGGTCGACGCCAGCATGATCGTCGCCGACGCGCAGCGTCAGCGCGGGATTGAAACAGCTGCGGAGCTCAATCCTGAGGCCAAGCGGGCCGTAGCCGAATACCTCGCCACCTTGGATGATGCCGCCTTCGGGGCCGCCACGCCGGTGGAGCCCAAGTTCGTCTCCCCTGTTGATCCCGCCGCGCGCTGGACCGCCGCTTGGGGTGGCCCAGCCGTCTATGCCTATTGCACGAACTATTTGATCGACGTGAAGCACGCCATCATCGTAGACGTGGAGCCCTCGACCGCGGTGCGCCAAGCCGAGGTGACGGCCGCCAAGACCATGATCGAACGGGCGCACGACGAGCTCGGCCTCTGGCCGGAGCGGCTGATTGCCGACACCGGCTACGGCTCGGCCGAAATGCTGAACTGGTTGGTGTATGAGCGCGGGATCGAGCCGCATATCCCGGTATTCGACAAGTCGAAGCGCAAGGATGGCACCTTCTCGCGCGACGACTTCACCTACGACCATAAGGCCGATACATACATCTGTCCTGGCGGGAAGACGCTCAGGCAGCGCCAGAAGACCTATCGGGTGCCACATCCTCTCGTCGACGAGAACGGCATGATGCGCTATCGCGCCAGCAAGCTGGATTGCGACGCCTGTGCCCTGAAGCCCAGCTGTTGCCCGAAGGAGCCGGCGCGCAAGGTGCTGCGCTCGATCCATGAGGGCGCGCGCGACATGGCCCGCGACATCGCAAAGACAGACGCCTACCAGACCTCACGCTATCAGCGGAAGAAGGTGGAGATGTTGTTCGCGCACCTCAAGCGCATCCTGAAGCTCGATCGATTGCGATTGCGCGGCCCCTGTGGTGCCCGCGATGAATTCCACCTTGCAGCCATCGCCCAGAACCTCAGAAAATTGGCCAAGATCTGCACCCTCGGAACACCCATCCGAGCCACTTAGGGCGAGGAGGTCGCGTCGACCTTAATCAAGACGCTTCGGTGCGAGTGGATCCACGGCTTCATCGCCGACTTCTTCAACACTATCCACATATAGCAGACTTTGGAGAAGTCGATGATGCCGCGGAGAACTCCGACCAGCTTCCGACCGGGCCGGTAGAGCCGCGCGGTCAGCACCACATCGGCTCTCGCCTTCAGCCGCAGCTCACCAGGGGCGCCCCGAGGCGTGATTCTGTCAACACGCGGCTGAACTCGTCATAGGGGGCGCGGGCGAGTAGCTCAGCCATTCGGCTTTCGCCCTCACAGATCCGGGCGGGCGGATTTCCCGCACCAAATGTGCTCGAACACATTTGGTTCGTAATGTGGCTTCGGTAGAGATGTGGCGTCGGCCGCCGCGGGCCAGAGGCAGCAGGCCGGTGAGGACGCGAGCGCCACATAACAAAGCGGGTTACAGGGACCGAAGGAAGTCCATCAGCGCCGGTTGATCACGCCATCGTTCTGGGATCTTGCCGAGACTCGGCGCCTCGCATTTTTCGAGCGCCTTAGCCTTGGTCTCGAAGTCGACTTCTGCATAGACGTTCGTGGTGTCCAGCGAGACGTGCCCGAGCCATCTGCGGACTGTGTTGATGTCGACGCCGGCGCGCAGGAGATGGGTCGCCGTGGTGTGGCGGATGGAGTGAGGGCTTACGGGCTTTCTCGCCAACGACGGCATTTTGGCGACGACCTTGAGGCCATAACGCTCGACGGCGGTATGGATCCCGAAGCGAGTGATGGGTTGGCCGCAGCGATTGAGGAAGACGGATCGGGGCTCCGTCAGCGACGAGTGCCCGTAACTCGACGACGGTGGCGGTCCACAATGGGCAGTATGGCTGCTTGCCGCCCTTGCCATGGATTTTGACGCTGGGGGCGTTCAGGTTTAGGTCCGCCACCTTGACGCCGACCGCCTCTGACGCTCTCGCACCTGTGTTGTAGAGGAACAGCAGCAGGGCGTAGTCGCGCCGACCCTGCTCCGTCCGCCGATCTGGAGTGGCGAGCAAGGCGTCGATCTCCGCCTTTTCGAGGTAAGGAACGACCGTCTGACCGGTCTTCTTGAACGGGATCGAACGAACCTGGCCCGACCATTCGATGTGCACGGGGCTATGCTCGCCGACAAAGCCAGCGAACGCCCGAACGGCGGCAAGACGTTGATTGCGGCTGGCGATCGAACATCCACGCGTCACTTCAATATCGGTCAAGAAAGCGCGGATTAGCTCGGCCGATAGATCGACGACATTCAGGCGATCAATAGACTTGCCGACCCGCTCCGCACGAGAGCAGGGGTTCAGCGTCCCCGATGAATGGGTGATCGAGGACGAAGGCTTCAGCGGCGCCAGCCTGCTGCGGCCCGGCTTGGAGCGGCTGCGCGACCTCGCGGCCGAGGGCCAAATCCAAGCGGTCTCATTCACGGGCCGGATCGGCTGAGCCGCAAGTATGCCTATCAGGTCCTTCTGACCGAAGAGTTCGCCCGCCATGGTGTCGAGACTATTTTCATCAAACCATGCCGGCACGCCGGAAGATCAGCTGATGCTGCAGTTCCATGGCATGATCACCGAGTACGAACGGCCCCAGATTCTGGACGCTACCGCCGCGGCAAGCGTCACCGCGCCAAAGCCGGCGAGGTCTCCGTGCTCGGTGGGGCGCCCTACGGCTATCGCGCCGTCAGGGTCTCGAACTCCGACCAGCCCATGCGCCGGCTTTTCTGGCTGCGCCGTCTCAGACACCGTAGCCATATCCGGCGCATTTGCCGATGGAATCCGCAGAGCGCTGGGTAGTTGTGCGGCCTGCCGTAGTAGCCGTAGTGTCCGCGCAGAACGGCGGCGAACCACATGTGCTGCGCAGCCATTGGCGCGTGCATGAGCCGCCAGGCATCCTGGCGCAGCGCCGTCAGCTTGCGCGTCAGGCGTTTCCCTTCCGTCTTGTGCTTCACGATGAACCGGCCATCCCCGGGTCCGCCCGCAGTAAGTGGTGAAGCCCAGAAGACGGAGGTCTCGGTTCGGACTGGCCCCTTCCCTCCACGCGTCTCGTTTCCTTCGACGCTTTCATTGCTATATGAACCAGTCCGACTCCCGACCTCAGCTCGGACGGCAACTCCGGCGGTGCCTTGCTGCTGTCCCCCGCTGAAGACCAATTCAGCAGACCCGGTCGGGCCTCTCACGTTCCGATGACTACCTTTCCACGCGTGATCCGGCAATCGACCCCGGCGGAGCGGCATCGTCTCGCGTAACGACGATGTGAAATGGGAACACTCGGTCTCCGCGAACATCCGCCTTTCGAGGCTCATTCCCGCCCCCGAATGGCTCCTGTCTACACTTCAGACCCGCGTTACCGCGACGCCCGCCAGACTCGACCCCGGCTTGCCCGCTACGGCTTGGGCCGGATGGGGACTTGCACCACAACTAATCATCAGTTTGGCATGACGTACTCCCATATCGTGGCGTGGAGCGGCAGCAAGCGGCTCTTGTGGAACTTGGTCTGTCGAATGATCAAGTCATCGAGTTGAGCGAGAGGGCTTCGGATGCGCATGCCATGGCGGCAATCAAGCCGAACAGCGTCTCGTCCATTAGCGATCGGATCGAACCTACCGGCTTGAGCAGGGCAGCCGCCTGCATCAGCGCGGCGATCTCGTCCGCGCTGCAGATATGCGGGGCTGCCGAGTGCCGCAGAAGATGGGTGCCTCGAGAGATATATGCGCCTGGGCGAGCTTTGATAAGTGAAGTCTTATGCTGCCATGACTGGTCGGGTTCTGGAACGTTCGCTTCACCGGCCACCTCCCTAGCCCGCTTCGGCGATAGCCGGCAAGCGGTGACAATCGGGCGGTTACCTTGCATCGCGTCTCACCCTGTCGCTGGTCTTCGAGGCGGTAGTCTCCATCGTCAGGGCAGCAGAAGCCGTCATCCGCTAATTACAAAGGATCAAGAATGACGTGCGCCGCCAAAAGCGAAAGCACGTCGACGAGGCCTGCAGGAGCATTTCGCGGATTCAGGCCTCCAAATACATCGCGCTGCATTGGCCGTCCGACACAGGGCAACGATAACCTACGTTATCTTATCCCCTGCCGCCGTACACAGCTATTGGATCGCCGAGGCTACCCGGTAGGGGTTCTTGACCTAGTCCGGGCCGACGCGAGGCTTCCACCAGTGCTCCGCCCCCCTGGACGTAGATGGGTGCATCCGTTAATGCGTCGGAGACGACGGTAAGCGGATCGTATGCAGAGTGGCGGAACTCCTTCGGGGTAGACTGCGCCAAATGGTAAATCGCTGCCTGTACTATCCCGCTTCCCCCTACGTCTTGAATGGTCATCGGCAATCCTGCCGTCACACACATATCCCGGGCGCGGCGTGCCTTTGTCAGACCACCCAGTCTCGAAATCTTGATATTGATCAAATCCGCTGCACTATCGGCGATAATCCGCATCACCACCTCAGGTGAGTCGATTATTTCGTCGAGTATCATTGGATGATCAGTCCGACGTCTCACCGCGAGGCAATCCTCGTACGAAGCACAAGGCTGCTCTATGTAGACGTCGAGATCGCGAATTTGTCGCATCACTCGCAGGGCCTGATCCCGTGTCCAACCGCGATTGCAGTCGGCGTAGTATTCCTCACCGGGTTCGGCCTGTTCGAGAATTGCCCGTATCCTTAACACATCTTCCGCGACATCTCCGCCCAACTTCACTGACAAACGCCGGTACCCTTTCTCACGCAAGGTCGCGGTCATTGCCAACATCTCTTCAATCGACCCTACCGTAGGGGCGCCCAAAAGATCTAATCCACCGTCGAACCTTCCGCCGAGAAGATCGCATAGCGGCATTCCCGTTGCTTTGCCGAGGATATCCCAACAAGCCATGTCGATTGCCGATTTTGCGTAGGGGTGACCAAGCAACAGATGGTCCATCAGATAGTTGATTCGATCGAGCTGGAGCGGATTTTCTCCAATGAGGTGAGGAGCTAATTCGTCAATGGCCGCTTTGGCCCCCTTTGCGAACGCCGGCAGATAATTCCCCCCCAGCGTTTGGAGTTCGCCCCATCCGATAATCGCGGCGTCACTCTCGATTGACACAATGGTGCTTTCGAAAGATGTCCATATCCGCCCACGCGACAGGCCGTAGCCTTGTGGATAAGGCGTCACAATCTCAAAAACTGATATGCGTTGTATCTTCATTGGGCATTTCCTCTTTGTTGGTGGCACAAAAAATCGATGCTGGCACGACATTTTTAGCGAAAAGGCACCGAGATCTCATGTTAGCTTGAATACGCCAGACCCATAGGAACTCACTGAAAAGGGCATGATTAGTTAGGGAACGGTTCGCCATCAATCTGCCCTTTCCTGGATGCTCGACGACCACATGCAGTGGCGATTCTGGACATGACAAAAATCAGTAGCAACGAAAGAACCAACGAAATTTCCGTCATACAAAATGTGCCTAACTTGCGCGGCAGCTCACCTGCACAGATGCACTTCGAAACTTCGACTATCGTCGCGTTGTTCTGCATGCCGATATCGCTCGGTCCATAGGAAGAACTCAGTTCTAGAGTTGTCGGTTGGGCGTCGATACTACCTCATCTGGTAGTTGACGCATCTGCTCATCCCCCCCCGAAAGCGCCTGCCTCAAAGCTTAGCGCCAACGGCTGGTAACCGGGGAAGATTTCCGGGCGGCGGGATTGATCGGGATAGGGGACGCCTCGCGGCGCAGCCCCTCCCCCAACACCGCGCATACGGATCACGTACCACGGCGGTTCGGCCGGATTAAGCTTAGGCAGAGACATAAAGACGGGGGAGACCGAGCGACTCGAAGGGGTGGTTGCGCAGGGCCTGTTGGACCGCCGGATGTCCTGACATGCGCCAGAATCCCGCCGGTGAACCGGCAGCAATCGCGGCCCGGAGCTTTGGCACGCCACGACGGCGCAGTTCCTTGTAGCGGTTGTGCCCGTTCCCCCATTGCCGCCAAAGATACATGCGTAATCTTCGGCGGGTCGGTGTCGAAGACCTGCACGGTTCGCTTCGACACCAACAAATACTCGGTCCTGTCGACGGCCGTCGGCCGCCCGGTCGAGATCCATGCCTATGCCGACAGGATCGTCATCCGCCAAGACGGCGTGGTCGTCGCCGGACATGCCCGCTCCTTCGGGCGCAACGAGACGGTCTACGATCCCTGGCATTACGTCCCTGTACTTGCCCGCAAGCCCGGCGCACTGCGCAACGGCGCGCTATTCCGGGGACTGGGCTCTGCCACCAGCGATGGAGCGTATACTGCGCAAATTGAAGGCGGCGCATGACGGCGATCGGCAGATGGTGTCGATCCTGGCCACGGTGTTGACCGACGGCATCGATGCCGTGGAGGCTGCCTGCCAGGAAACACTCGATCAGAATGTCTGCTCCGCCGCCGTCATCATCAACATCCTGGCGCGGCGGCGCGATCCGGCGCCGGCCGTGACCATCCTCACCCCGGACGCACTCCGCCTGCAGCACGAGCCGCAGGCCGACTGCGCCCGCTACGACATCGTCGGCACCGAAACCGGCAAGTCGCATCTGGCAATCGCCCTTGCCCGCGCCCTGATCCGCAACGGCTCACGTGGCCGCTTCTTCCAACATCGTCGATCTCGTCAACCGGCTCGAGACCGAGCACCGCGGCGGCAAGCAGGGCCGTATCGCCGATTACCTCACCCGTCTCGACCTCGTCGTGCTCGATGAACTCGGCTATCTCCCGTTCGCGCAGGCCGGCGGGCAATTGCTCTTCCACCTGATCAGCAGGCTCTACGAACGGACCTTGATCATCGTCACCACTAAGCTGGCGTTCGGCGAATGGCCCGCCGTCTTCCGTGACGCCAAGATGACGACAGCGCTCCTCGGCCGTCTCACCCATCATCGAGATCATCGAGACCGGAAACGAATCCTGGCGCTTCAAGAACCGCGCCTGATTACCCCATCAACTGCCAAGCGCTATCCGCGCTCGCCCGGACTGCGCAACCCTGACGAGCTCCGCCCGGGCGAACGCTGACCGTCGCGCCTTACATGGGGGTCAAAATTTGGACGCCGATTCGCCGGAATCTGGAGTGCGCCCCTGGGACCGGACAGGATCAAGCCGCAGTTTTGACCATCTGCCGGGCGTGTTGGTCCTCGAACTGTTGCGGGCTGAGATAGGCGAGCGCTGAGTGCAATCGGCGGGTGTTGTAAACCTTATCAATGAAGCGGGGAAGGTCCTCAGCGACGTCGGCGAAGGTTTCGTAGGCCATTCGGATAGACGGCTTCGACCTTCATCGTCTTCATGAAGCTTTCCGCTTTCGCATTATCGTAGGGATTGCCGCGCCGGCCCATTGATCCAATAAGATCGTGCTCGGCGAGAAGATTGGGGTAGAGGAGTGCGGCATATTGGGACCCTCGGTCCGAGTGATGGACGCAGCCCGGCGGTGGCTTTCGTCGTTCGATTGCCGCCTTCAATGCTGCAACGGTCATGGGCATCGATGATGAAGGCGACCCTGATGATATCTCCGTTCCAGCATCCGACCTCGAAGCCATCGGAACGCCAGCGCAGGTTCGAGCGCATGACGATGACCTTGCCGTCATGGACGCGGCCGGTCCTGCGGCCCCTGGCAAGCAGCATGCTGTTCTGGCGCATGATACGGAAGACGCGCTTGTGATTGACGGCCGGTTCGCCCGTCTTGGCGCGTTCCCTGTTCGTCAGGGCTGTGATGCGACGATAGCCATAGGTCGGGCGTTCGTCGATCAGGCGTCGAACCAGATCCAAGAGCCCATCGTCGTCGGGTTTGCGATAAGGCCCGCGCGGCTTCACCAGGCGATGCACCTTGTCATGGAGATGGGAACGCGCCACCCCGAGGGTCTCGGCAACGGCCTTCATCGGGAACCGTCCCTCGACTGCGACAAGAGCAGCAAGTTCGGTTTTTTTGACTTCGACCTGGCCAGCGCCTCCTTGAGGATCTCCACTTCCATGGTCTTGCGGCCGAGAGGCCGCTCGAGGTCGCGAACGCGCTCTTCAAGCCGCCGCACTTCCGAACTCCCGACCAGAGATTCGTCCGATCCCACCGCAGCCGCTCCGCCTTCCTTCAATAGACGACGCCAACAATACAAGAGATTTGGCGCTACGCCTCGTCGTCGGGCGACAGAGGACACGGTCTCGCCCGGAAGGAAACTCTCCTCGATAATCTGCAGCTTCTGTTCGGACGTCCAGGCGGCGCTGCGGCAGCGCGGCAATCGTCGTCAACCACAAGAAGGTCAGACGGTTGATGCGCGAGCATGATCCGCAGCCCAGGATCAGGGGGCGCTTCATCGCCACTACGGACAGCGATCACGAGTTGCCGATCTTCCCGAACCTGGCGAAGAACGTGAACACCCGACGGCCCGAACCAGCTCTGGGTGAGCGACATAACCTACGTGACGATTGCGGCGGGCTTCGTCTACGTCGCGGTCATGGATGCCTGGTCACGCAAGGTCGTTGGTTACGCCATCGGCCGGTCGATCGACGCGCGCTCGACCGCGAAATCATCGCATGGCATGCCGTCGTCGGATCGGGCATCAGCGGCAGCATGATCCGGGACATGATGCTGGAAGCTGTCGAGAGCAGGTTCGGCGCCCTCCAGTCGCCGGCGCCGCTCGAACGACCAAACTCTACCATGTCCCCGTCGTGAGCAGTGTTCGGGAGCTGCGTTGCGCGCCAACAAGAGGACTCAAGCGTGTCGCGATTTAAGGGATTCAGATTCCCCTTGATTTGAGTTCGTGATTCATTGCGGTTGAAAGGAGACCGCGATGGGCAAGCCGCTACCGCTTGAGTTGCGTCGGCGTGTTGTTGCGTATGTCGATGAGGGACATGGTCACCGCGATGCTGCACGCCATTTCCGCGTTTCGCCTCGCTTTGTGAACAATCTGATCAACCTGCGCCGGCAGACCGGTTCGCTTGAAGCGCGCCGGCAAGGCCATGTGGGAGGCGGGAAGCTTGAGCCGCATGCCGAGTTTGTCCGCTTGCGGTTGGTCGAGACTGGCGAACTGACACTGGATGAGCTTTGCATCGAGTTGGAGGGGCGTGGGGTGAGCGTGCACCGCTCCAATGTCGGGCGCCTGCTCCAACGCCTGGGGCTCAGTCATAAAAAAAACTCTACTGGCCAGCGAGCAGCAGAGGGCCGACGTGCGCCAGGCGCGTGAACTATGGATGGGGCGGAGAAAGCGCTTCTTCAACAAGGCTTTGCCGCGGCTGATCTTCATCGATGAGACGTCGACCAACACCAAGCTGACCAAACGCACCGGCTGGGCGCCGAGGGGCGAGCGCTTCAGGACGCATGCGCCATTCGGCAAATGGCAGACGCAGACCTTTATCGCCGGGTTGCGATGCCACGGTCGTGTCGCGCCATGGATCGTCAACGCGCCGATGAATGCCGCCATCTTCGAACGCTACGTCGAAACTCAGCTCGCTCCCGAACTGTCGCCCGGCGATGTCGTCATTCTCGACAATGTCGGCTTCCACAAGAACGAGCGCGCCGCGCAACTGGTTCGCCAAAAGGGTGCCTGGCTCCTGTTCCTGCCGCCGTACTCGCCCGATCTCAACCCGATCGAGATGGCCTACTCAAAACTCAAGGCGAGGCTGCGAAAGAAGGCGGCCAGAAGCTTCGATGCACTCTGCGAGGCTCTCGGCGATATCTGCCATCTGTTCGAGCCAACCGAATGCAGAAACTTCTTCAAAGCGGCCGGATATGAGGCCGATTAATCGCGACACGCTTTTCGTCGTGCAAGGCAGTCGTCCTTTTTGCTGATGCTCGGTCCGTATGCCGGGTACAGGGCCGTCTACGCGGTCGATGCAAAGCTGATCGCCGCAGGATGAGTTTCGGAGGTGAGATCTTCCTATGTTCGTTACGCAATCTGCTAAACGAGGCAGTTGCTCACGCTTCGCGGAATGATCTCAGCCACGTCCCGGCAGGGACGGTTCGTGCGTCCTGTAAGAATGCTATCAGTTGAATGGCCTGAAGAAATGGCGCAGGCGAACGTCTGCAGGATATCAGGCAGCGGCGGCGTTCCTCCGTGCGGATCGAACCGTCCGGAGCATCGCAATGTATGATCACCGCCAACTTGCGCGCCAGGGCTAGGGCCGCTCAGTCGAGCCGCCTTTTTGCTCCAACGCCTAGCGCGAGCAGCAGGCGAAAAATCGATGGCTTGCGTCTCCCTGCGGGAGCTCGATAATTCTGCTCTGTTGAGAGTCCGCATGAGGGGCAGTTTTGGCTCCATCGAACTGGCGCGTCCGGCTATCGGCCGTCCGAATCCCCTCAGAGCCTGTGCGGACTGTGGCGGGACCAGCGATCTGATGATGGGGTCGTCTAATCGCGATCGTTGAATCAAACCACCATTATTGTGACGGCGCAACGCTGGTCCGAGTTACTTCAGTGCGGGACATCGTGATCACACTTAGATGCCTTTCTCGTGTAATCGCCTTTATATCAATTACGGCGAACGGATTTCAACGATCTAGTGGTCGCGCAAGGAGTGCTAGCCATTCGTCGACTTCGACATAGCACCCGGATCTGATGCCGCATACGATGCAGGGGCCAGGCGACCGGATAGCCGTGGAATCGGCTGATGAAGAATCCATCGAATACAGAACGCCGATGAGATCTCCCCGCTTCACTTCATCCAACATCGAGCAGCGAGGTTCGAAGATGCCCGGTCCAGGCGATTTCAGTTCATCGGCCGGGCGCCGCGTTTGAAGTGTCTGGCTGGACTTCCGTTGACGGAAGGTTGGGTACTCAGCTTTTCCCTCGACCAGGCCGAGCGAGATCAGTGCGTTGCGTACTCCAGCTTCGTAGATCGCGAGAGCTTCGGAGCTGACATTGCCTCCGCCGAATTCAGCACAAACGAATACCTTGCCCTGGTTTTGAGCCAAGGTATCGAACATTCCAGCCGTACCTGGATGATCCCATACCAAAGTCAACGGTAATTGGAAGCCTTCCGCCATTCTCATCGTCCTGGCCATCAGATCGGGATCTGAAATGGGATGCGTCGTGGTCGATGGTGGAAAATCCCAGGCTGGCCCGAAGCTGTGCAGATCAAATACGGTGTCGGCCATCGGCAACAACAGGCGAGAGACGGCGTCTGCGATACGTTCAGTCACCGCCCCGTCGGAACGGCCAGGAAACACTCGGTTGAGGTTCAATCCATCGATCGGGGTATTGCGGCTGAATGCCTGCACGGCCGGCGGATTGAGCACTGGGACAACTATGATCCGTCCAGAGGCTTGCGCTTCGGGCAGCCACTCAAGAAGACGTCGCGCAACAAGCGGCCCTTCCAATTCATTGCCATGACAAGCGCCTGTGATAAGGAGCCGCGGTCCACCGCCTTTGTTCAGGCTGAATACCGGGAGCGAAAGAGCTTCGCAATCGGTTCCCTTGGGAACAACAAGATGCCCTTTGCTCACGCCAAGCTTTTCGAGATCAAACGTAAGATGCGGTGCTTCGCTCATGTTCAGCCATTATCAGGATCGGGGATACATTGCCCGAGTGAGGTTTCTGCGCTCTGCAAGTATGAGCCGAGCTATCTTGAATTTGCCAATATAATGTTTCGGACGGTACCATGTCAGATGGTCAGCGTCCGCTCCGCTGAACCCCCGCAGTTCCCAACACACTGGCCAGCCCTTTGAGATGTCGCACAGCTCTGATATACTGGGAGCCTAGAGGTCCCCATCGAGACTGGGCACCATGAATGCCTTATGCCGCTCTATCCTCGTGGTGGAGCCTGACGAGCACGGATCGCAGCCAGGCACGATCGCTTGGGCTGAGGAAGCCCGACACCTGATGCCGATGCTGCGGGCGTTCGACGGCTTCGTCCGACTACAGCCAACGTGCCCTCGCCCACTTGCCTCGTCCACCTAGAGCAGCCGCAAGGGGCGTCCTGGCGTCCTTCGCCAATCGACCTGTCAGCCTGCGGGTCTTCGAGCGCCATGCTGCCCGCTTCGGTCGGAGAGCCTCACGAGGGCAGCGTTTCTTCCCCCTCTCGATCTGGGGAAGCGCCCAGTTGGCCGTTGACAGGGCGAGATCAGGCCAGACTTGTTCTTGAACGGTCTCCGCTCCTCGCCATAGCTCATCCCCGCGGCCGATCAGCGGACGTGAAGTTCACGCTTGAAATTCGTAAGTATTTCACATCCCGCTTCAGTCACCCGGACCGTCTCACTTGTCCCTACGTCGGCAAAACCGAAAACCTTGACCAGAGAAGGAATGTGGAAGGTCATATTTGGACGCAGCTCTCGGGTTTCTCCGCGCTTAAAGGAAAGGATGTGGCCCTCGCCCCAATCCGGCGGAAAGCATACTCCGATCGAGTAGCCCGTTCTTTTGAATCGTCCCTCATAGCCGCCGTCCGTGACAGTGTTCGACCATACCTTCCAAACTTCCTCCAAGGGGCGCCCAGGTCGGATGGCCTCCAGCATGTTCTCTAGCGCTTTGCGGGAAACATCCTCCATGCGCTCTAATTCGCGGCTAACCGGTTTGACTACAATTGTGCGCATGAGGGCCGCACTGTAGCGACGGACAGTACCCGAAGGTTCCAACAATATCGGGTCGCCTTCTTGAATTTTCCTGCCAGCCCAAGTTGCGTGGGCGTAGCTGGTACGAACGCCTGACGCAACAAATGGCGGATAACCCGGATATTCGCTTCCGATGCTTGTCACGACGCGCTGAATTTCGGCAGCGATATCATTCTCGGTAGCGCCGACTAGAATCTGGTTCATGCCGGCCTCCATACCTGCTTCAACGATCCGGGCAGCCTGACGAATATAGTCAATTTCCAGGTCCGACTTCACCACTCGTGCGCCTTCGACGATCATCGATCCGTCCTGGACCCTCGCGCTCTGAAGTCCTTCTCTGATCTTTTCATAGTGGGCGATTGTCAAGAACCAACCGGTTTTCTCGATGCCAATGGTGGAGTTGGCGTAGCCCATGCTTCCAATCGTTTCCAGTAGGACCTCGATCGGCGATTCGTGGTCCATGTAACTGGAGCTGTCGGTGAGCCACGAATACGCTTTCACGTTCGTCTGCTCAATGGCGCGAGTTACAATATGCAGTTCGCCATTGCTTGGCACCAGCAAGAACTGGATGGCTGGATAACCCAATGTGTGATAGCCGCTAAGGTAATATATGTTTTCTGGAATACTGACAATCAGCAGATCCAATCCTCTATTCGCAATCTCCTGCCGAACAGCTTTAAGGCGTCGTTCAAACTCCGAAACCGGAAATGCAAGATCTTTTTCGATGGCGGCGTTGTCGATGCCTGAAACTTTCATCTAGTCCATCCTTGGTCGATCGAATTCATATGCCGGCGGGGGCGGCATTCCCCTGTTCTCGATCTACATGTCCCAAAAAAATAGCAGGTCTTTTAAGTCGTATGGTGCGAAGTATTCCTTTCGGCCTGCAGGAAAACAGCGTTTTCGGGCTTGATGTGCACGATATGTCCCCTCGACTCGGCGACATCAACTTCTTTGCTCGTTACTATGGGGCGCCGAGCCTGAAGACGCGAACGGCCCTTCCGACAGCATATGCAGCGCGTCTCGCGCTTCCAACGCCTCGTCCATCCGGCCTCGCGCACCTTTCTGCATCACGGCACATTCGTGCAGTCCACCCGGGGTTTGAAAGCCGAATGTCTTTGGGGGCAGCGCTAGTCGGTATACTCCTATCCTGGTATGGTGACGTTTTTTCAGGAATCGTGACGTCGAACAGCCCAAGCCGCCTAACCCCTCTCTCAGCGAATCTGCCAATGGGCCCTCAGCGCCACCAGAGCCACCGCCGATGACAATATAATCGAAAACCACTGCCAAACCTCCCCGTTAACGCTCTACCTGGACAAACTTGTGAGCACCTTCTCAGTTACACGGCGCTGACGATCAGGCCGAGGCCAGCCGCAGCCATCCCTGCGCCAGCCAGCCGCACGAAACCGCGAAAGCGCTGGCCCGGCAACAGCACCAAGCCGATGCTAGCGCTATGCAGGAGCATAGTCGCAAGAGCTAAGCCGGCGAGATATTCGAGGCCCCTGCTGTCTCGGGGATTTCAGTGCCGTGCGCGTGGCCGTGGAAGAACGCGAAGAGAGCAACGATGACCGCCCCTGCTGCGCTGGGCAAGTCTACCGCGGCCGCGACAAGCAGACCGAGCGTTACAATCGAGGCGAGAATGACGGGCGCGACCAAGGGAACTGGGATCCCAGCAATGCCCGCAGCGCCCCCACGAGCATAAGGCCGACGATGCTGCCGGCCATGCCCACAAAGCGCGTCCACCCTTCACGGCGTTACTGCAAACGGCGGGCCAAGCCCACATGGGGATGCCGCGGATTGCTTTCTGCCGCAGATCAACTCCGGCCGCCCTGGTAGGGGACAAGGCGACGATGCCGACAAGGGCGATCGAACCGTTGCAGGCCGCCGGCATCACCCGAGAGATCCCGTCAGTGCCCAGGCCCGGCGTCCCGCGCGCCTACAACTGACACCTCTACAGGAGCGCCACCTCATCGAGAACTTCTCCCGTAAGTTAAGCTGTTCCTCGCTACACGCCGCGATACGCGACGCCAACAACGTTGTCGAGACGACGCCGATGTTGGTTGCGGAAGATTCTTCTGATTTTGCGAAGCTCCGCCCGGGCGCTACAACTCCAATGGAGATATCGCCGGCTTGCCCCACTCAACATACGACTTCAACGACGAAGCAATTCCGTTTGGGACCTTGTTCTGGACAAGCTTGTAGAGACACGCCCTCCGCCAACTTGTTGCGGGACAGGTCGCGGATCAGGTGCCGCGCTTCCGTGCCCTGATCCGGCTCGCTCTGCATGTCGTTGTGGAAGACGGCTCGAGCAGACCACGGCCGACGTTGGTAGCGCCTGCGGTTGCGCACCCAAGCTCCAACGTTAGGCCGACGCGGATCGCGCACAAATAATCACCCTTGCGACGCTATAGTCACTCGCGAGGAGCGTTCCGAAGGTTGCGCGCCCTCGGGACAAAACGCCGGTTTCCTGCGCCAACTCGGCGTAATTCGCGAAAATGGCTCTCTGCTCCTGCTAGTTTGATTCAGCAAGCCCTAAGATGCTTGCTGAAAAACCGCGTAGTCCACTGTCAGTGAAAATCGTGCCACAACTGCTGAACTGGGAGGACTTAGATGAATAAGAGCCTATACGACGAATGCAGGACTGCCCCCCCAAGGCGAGCAATCCTAAGGGCAATGGCGGCGCTTGGCGTCGCAACCTTGGCAATGGTGACGTTTGCCGGCTCGGCTTCCGCGCAGTCGCTGCTCGATAAGATCAAGAAGGGAGAGACGGTTCGGATCGGCTTCTCCAACGAGGTT
Organism: Mesorhizobium sp. P2_D6; assembly: GCF_056404315.1. NCBI lineage: Bacteria > Pseudomonadati > Pseudomonadota > Alphaproteobacteria > Hyphomicrobiales > Phyllobacteriaceae > Mesorhizobium > Mesorhizobium sp. P2_D6. Next base: position 116,631 of record NZ_JBFUEG010000015.1, read on the forward strand.
CCCTGGGCCTATCCCGGCGAGAACAACGAGCCGCTCGGCTTTGTCAATGGAATGACGCTCGACATTCTGAAAAAGCTGGGCACGACCAAAGTCGAGCCAATTGTTACCGAGTGGGGCTCACTCATCCCCGGCCTCCAGGCAGGCCGTTTCGACATTATCACGGGCGGCATGTACATACTGCCGGAGCGCTGCCGAAATGTGCTGTTCACCGAACCGATTGGCAAGTTCCCGGACGCGCTGATTGTTCCCAAAGGCAATCCAGAGAATCTGCATACCTACCTGGATGTGCGCGATAAGGGCCTGACCATGGTCACCGGCGCCGGCTATGAATCAGTGCCGGCCGCAAAAAAACTTGGTATTCCCGACGACAAGGTCCTGCAGGTTGCCGGACCGGTCGAGATCGTGCAAGCTGTGAAGGCCGGCCGTGCCGCCGTAGGTTCAGGCGACTACTTTACTATGAAGGAGTTCGTGGACAAGGACGCCAGCCTCGAGCTAGTGCCAGGCCCCCTGGTCCCAGGAGCGCGCATCCTTTCTTCCGGACTCGCCTTCCCGCTTGATGAGCAGGCTACGGTTGATGCTTTTAACGCCGTGCTGAAGGACTACGTCGGCTCAGACCAAATGATGATGACTGTCGGTAAATATGGCTACAGTAAAGTCAATCTGCCGGACAGCACTAAGGCTGCGGAATACTGCAAGAGCTAAGTTCCGGGACGGTCAACCACGAAATTAGATAGGCTCCCCGGCTTAATTCCGGGGAGCTCCAGCCTCCGAAGATTCCGGGCAAGTACTTGCCCTGCTCGATGGTCTGAACCGCAAGATATGGTTGGTAACTCACGCTCAAATTGCCACAACGACGCCACCGGCAATACGGGCCGGCTCAGTGGACGGTCAGCATCAAGCGACAGAGCCTCAGTCCTGCCGCTGAGAGGCGGTCGCATTTTTCTGTCGGACGATCTTGCTGCACCAACGCCCAAAAACAGTCGGCGCAATGATGTTGGGTAGCGATGAAAGTCAGCTTCAGCCAAGCGCCTCGATTGGACCGATACAGCTCAGTTCCAGCGTGACGCCTTGCGGGGATGAAAGCGGGTTCCTGATGCAGGCCAATGAACGCGGTATTGTGCGCCATGGGCGAGATAACGCTGAGTTCCTGCGCACAGGTATGCTCCATCGAGGCTAACCGGCGCATCGCTCGGGTTACATTGGAATCCGGCACTAGGCCGTTCGATGTCATATATTGGCGCGCCTGAAGCATATGCGGGCAGCCAATTCCAAGGAGTTCGCCCGTATGAATACTCAAGTCACACCTACAAAAGACGCAAGCCTCGCGCTCTTTGACCGCTTGGAATCTGAAGTGCGTAGCTACATCCGGCTATATCCGGTCCTGTTCGATCGGGCGGTTGGTACCACCTTGATCGCTGCGGACGGGCGGGAATATCTCGACCTCTTCTCGGGGGCAGGTGCCCTCAATTATGGGCACAACAATCCCATATTTAAAAAGGCATTGCTGGATTACATCGAGCGCGATGGGATTATGTTCTCGCTTGACCTTGCCACAACTGCGAAGAAGGCGTTCATCGAGGCTTTTGAGCGGTATGTTCTGAAGCCCCGTGGCTTAACGTATAAACTGCAGTTTCCTGGCCCGACGGGAACCAATGCAGTCGAGGCGGCGCTAAAGCTGGCTCGCCAGGTGACAAAAAGGACGAACATCGTCTGCTTCACAAACGCTTTCCATGGGGAGAGTACCGGGTCGTTAGCAGTGACCGGGAACAAAGAGCACCGTACCGCGGCGGGCTTTCCTCTCGCTAACGTTACCTCGCTGCCATACGAGGGGTATCTCGGCGCTTCAGTCGACACGATCGACTACTTTGAGAAGCTGCTCGACGACCCAAACAGCGGCCTCGATAAACCTGCCGCAGTCATCTTGGAAGCGATCCAAGGCGAAGGAGGCATAAATGTTGCTGGCGTTGGATGGCTCCAGCGGCTACGTGAGCTGACGTCACGGCACGGGATTTTGATGATTCTTGATGACATTCAGGCCGGTGTGGGTCGCGCTGGTAGCTTCTTTAGTTTTGAAGCGGCTAAGATCGTGCCGGACATTATCACTCTGTCCAAATCCTTGTCGGCGGTAGGAACCGCAATGGCCCTGGTTCTCATAAAGCCCGAGTTCGATATTTGGGCGCCTGGCGCACACACTGGCACGTTCAGAGGCAACAATCTTGCTTTCGTGACTGCTCGTGCGGCTCTCGAGACCTACTGGTCCGACTCCAAGTTTGAGGACGAGATCGCTCGCAAATCTGCAATCTTGGCTGAGGAACTGAATGCAATTGTTGACGATTTCCCTGCCCTTGGCTTTGGTGTCCGAGGCTGCGGATTGATGTATGGTCTCGTGTCGCTCAAGCACCCCTCGCTGCCGGTCCTCATAGCACAGGAAGCTCTCCGTCGCGGCTCGCTCATGGAGACAGCCGGGTCGCGCGGTGAGGTGCTTAAGTTCATGCCGGCCCTCACAATCGACGAGGCTGACCTGCGTCGTGGCGTAGCGATAGTTCGTGAGAGCATCAGGACGGTGCAAGGGAGTGTGGCGGCAAGCCTGGTAGAGTAGCAGCGCCTCCCAAGTAAACAGATGCCCTCAAGCGGGACAGCCGTAAATTCGCATCGGGCAGCTATGGGGCGCCGTCGGCCGCCTCTCTGGGGAAGCACATCACAGAGCAGCTGCGGCGGCCCCGCATCCATCAACCCGAAGGGACGGCCGCAGAGTGCTACGGAGTTTCCGACTCCGTCACCTCCCAAGGCGTACCGGCCCGGCAGGAGCTTTAAGCTAGGCTCCTGCCGGGCACCCTCTGACTGCGCCGATTAGGAGCGGCGGATAATTCTTCGCAGCCTGCGTACCTCGTTGCTGATTTCCGGGCTGCGTCCACATTGTGGCCTCCGGCAATTCGGGACTTTTATTCTGAGCTCGAAAGCGGCGGCGGATGTGTGCGTCAAGGTCTGCAAAAAGTGGCGGCCATGGAATTGGTCATGCGGCGTGGCGCAGCGCGAGTTTCTTTTGTTCGGTGGCCGTCCATGTTTCAGGGTAACTATGGCTGTTCATCCACGAATTCATATAGAAGGTTGGAGACTAACGACGCCATCCACCTAGCAAGGTTCGAAGGGCTTCCTAGACTTCGGTCTGAAAATGTCGTCCTGAATACGTTCGAATTTCTGCGATGCTGATGCCGTTTTCGGGGGAATGCGGCTCGCAAGCGAACAACTCTGCTGTCAATCAATACACCCAAAAGCTAATCTTATGTCTGACTTCAACCGGTGACGGCCATTGGGAGGAAACGCGGCATGCGACAGGCCTAATGCCCAATGTCGCGCGAACGCCGCGTCTGTAAAGGGGAGGACCACCGAGGTGGGTCCTTTAGCCGATAAAAATTGAAGCGAGCTAGCAGGCCCAATTCAACGATCGGGCGTAATTCGTCATTGCACTCCGGTGCTGTCGCGACAAGTTTGCCGCAGAATGAGCACACCAATTGCGGAGGCACGCAGGAGCATGGACGAGGTGACGAACACCCGCCGTGGTTTCTGCGGAGCAGTGGACCGGCTCTGCACATTCTCGGCGTTACATTTGCCAACGGGAGATGAATTCAATGGATGGCGACAGCCGAAAGGTTCTTGTTACCGGTGCCAGTAGAGGGCTGGGCTTCGCGATTGCTAAAAAGTTGTTGGAAGATGGCGCGCGAGTGGTGATCTGTGGTCGCGATCAGTCGAGATTGGATTTAGCGGTTGCTGAATTGCTTTCGAAATCGCCATTTGCTCATGGTATCGTTGCAGATCTATCGCGGCGCTCCGACGTTGATATCTTGTTCGACCACGCAGTCGAATTTATGGGAGGTATTGATTGCCTCATCGTTAATTCCGGCCACGCGCCTTACGGAACCATCGATACATTAAGTGACCGAGATTGGGATGACACCTACGATCTTTTGCTTATGAGTGCAGTTCGACTTTCGCGAGCTGCAGCTAAGGTGATGAGAACGGCTGAATCTGGAGGGGATATTATCTACTTGACGACGACCGGCGTTCACGAAGTTTCTGATCAGAGAGTTGCATCGAATGTTATGCGAGCCGGAATAGCAGTACTGGCCAAGCATCTTTCTGATTCCGTTTCAGGAACCGACATTCGTGTTAATGTGGTAGCGCCAGGGTATTTCGATACAGGAAGGATACGACGGAGAATAGACGACCTGATGGAAAACGAGGGAATCGATAGACCTTCCGCCACCGCTAGGATTGCCGCCGCCAATCCATTAGGGCGTATCGGAACGGCCAATGAGCTTGCGGAACTAATCGCATTCATTGTAAGCGATCGAGCAAGGTACCTGAACGGGACCACGATTACGATCGACGGGGGCAGCAGCCGCCTGGTTCTCAGCTGACATGGGCCATTGCGTCGCGCGATCAGATCGGCTCGACCATTGCCACTATTTGACTTGCCTGATCGCGCTGTTGATCGTCTCGTTCGTTGTCCGCCGCCCAGCTTTTCGGCCGCGGAGGTTGAATGCAGGGATACCTTAAACAGGATGCGTGACTTCCAGTTTCCAGGCCGCTCGCCGGTCCGTGCCACCGAGGCAATGGCCGCGACCTCGCACCCGCTCGCCACACTTGCCGCCATCGAGATGCTGCGCTCTGGCGGCAACGCCATGGACGCCGCCGTCTGCGCGGCCGCCGTGCAGGCAGTCGTCGAGCCGCAATCGACCGGCATCGGCGGCGATTGTTTTGTCTTGCCCGAAGGGCGATGCGAACGTGCTTGCCTTCAACGGCTCCGGCCGCGCGCCCAAGGCCGCGACGGTCGACTGGTATCTGGACAAGGGGTTCGGCGAACTACCTAAACAGGGGCCGCATGCGGTCAGCATTCCGGGCGCCGTAGACGCCTGGTGCCGGCTCCTGGAGGATCATGGCAGCAAGGGAATCGCCGACGCGCTTGCTCCGGCCATCCACTACGCGGAAAACGGCTATTTTGTCCACGACCGCGTCGCTTTCGACTGGCAGGATTCTGAGACCGATCTGTGTGCCGACGAAGTGGCCGCGCGTATTTTCCTGGCGGGCGGCAAGCCGCCTAAGGCGGGCGACGTGCATCGCCAGCCGGACCTCGCGCAGACGCTGCGCTTGATTGCGAAGAACGGGCGTGTCGGCTTCTATGAAGGCGCCGTCGCGGAGGATCTGGTCGGCAGGCTGCGGCAGCTCGGCGGCCTGCACACGCTCGACGATTTTGCCGCGACGAAGGGCGATTACCGGACTGCGGTCAGCACGTCCTATCGTCCTATCGCGGTTACGACATCCATCAGATGCGGCCGAACAATCAGGGCCTGACCGCGCTGCTGATGCTGAACGTGCTCTCCGGCTTCGACCTGGGCAAGCTCGACCCGAACGGCGCAGAGCGCCTGCATCTGGAGATCGAGGCCGGGCGGTTGGCCTACCGTGACCGCGACAACCTCATTGCCGACCAGGACCACGTCGCAGTGCCTGTGAAGGAGCTTCTTTCCGCTGCTTATGCCGACCGGCTGCGCGCCGCGGTCGATCCCGAGCGCGCCATGACCGATCTGCCGCGCCTCGACTGCCGGGCAGCGACACGGTCTATATCAGCGTTGTCGACCGCGACTTGAATGCGGTGAGCTTTATCAACTCGACCTATATGATTTCTTCGGCAGTGGGGTCGTCGGGCCGAAGACCGGCATTGTACTGCAGAACCGCGGCTCAAGTTTCCGGCTGGATCCGAAGCATCCGAACGCAATAGCGCCCGGCAAGCGGCCGATGCACACGATCATGCCGGGCATGATGACGAAGAATGGTCGCGCTGTAATGCCTTTCGGCGTCATGGGCGGTGCCTACCAGCCCTTTGGCCACGTGCATCTACTGACCAGTATGATTGACTTCGGCATGGACCCGCTGCTGGCGATCGATACGGCACGCGTGTTTTACAATCATAATGTCGTAGAAGCTGAGCGAGGTGTTCGCGCCGGCGTGATCGCAGGCTTGCTCCAGCGCGGCTACCAAGTTGTCGAGGCGCAACACCCGCTGGGTGGCGGGCAGGCGGTGCTCATTGACTGGGCGAAGGGGACTCTCACCGGCGCTTCCGACCCGCGCAAAGACGGACTCGCTCTCGGCTATTAAATTGCCTTGCTGGACCGTCTAGGGCCCTGTCCATTATCACTATTTCTCTGATCTGGCCCATTTTCTTGCGGCCCGGCGGCAAAAATGCGCGGGCCGATGCGCCGATCGACGGGACAACTCTGTCAGAGTGCCAGCATGAGCCTGCTCGGCTTGAACGACTTTGGCTGTAGCCCTGGTGATCAGGGGCGCTTGCCCGACTCAAGAACCAACCCTGTCGAGGATAGGCCGGAGCTGGCCCTGTCAATATACCGAAACAGGCGCGGAGCTCGTGTTCGACGTTCGAGCGTCGCCTTGGGATGCGGGCACCCACTTTGAGACTGGTCGAACTTGACTTTGCCCAGAGGGCAAAAGGCCGGCCTGAGCCTACGACGCTTCCAGCACCGCACTTAAGAACTGACGCGTCCGTTCATTCTGCGGGTCGCATAATAGCTGGTCGGGCGGGCCCTGTTCGACGATCTTGCCGCCGTAAAAGAAACAGACGCGGTCGGAAAATTCCTTAGCGAATCCCATTTGGTGCGTAACCATCAGCATTGTCAGGTCATGCTCGGCGCCCAGCTTGCGGATGACGTTGAGCACCTCTCCGACCAACTCTGGATCCAGCGCCGAAGTCACCTCGTCGAATAGCAACACCTTGGGCCGCATGGCCAGGGCACGGGCGATTGCGACGCGCTGCTTCTGCCCGCCAGAAAGCTGAATCGGAAAGTGCTTCTTCTTGTCCGCGAGCCCCACCATGTCGAGCAGTTCAGCCGCTCGAGCCTCCGCCGCCTGTTTAGAGAGCCCAAGCACGGACACCGGCGCTTCCATGCAGTTCTGCAGTGCTGTCAAGTGCGGGAAGAGGTTAAAGTGCTGAAACACCATACCTATCTTGCCGCGCACTCGCCTAAGATGACGGTCGCTTGCCGGGACCATGTGGCCGTTCTTTTGCATGTGCGTGAGTGGCTCTCCGTCGACCCAGATCACGCCTCCATTAATGCGTTCCAGCGTCATCAGCATGCGCAGCACGGTGGTCTTGCCCGAGCCCGAAGGGCCAATGATGGTGACCTTCTCATTGCGGGCGATGTCGAGATTGAGTCCGTCCAGAACTGTGAGCGCGCCGTAGCGCTTTGTGACGTTGTCGAAACGGACCATAGGTTGCTTCACCGCTCTCTCGTTTCTCGCCGAACCTTGGTTAAGTTCGTCTAGCACCCCGTTGCGCCCCTTCGCGTTTTCCAGGCGAATCCTGAGTTCGTTCATATCGGACCTCTTATTGCAGATGGTAGCGACGGTTTAGCCAGACGCTCACCAACTGCACGATCGCCGAAGCAACCAAGCTGAACATGAGGTAAAAGAAGCCAACCATGGTGATCGCTTCAGTGTAGCGATAGTTGTTGCCCCCGAAATTCTTGGCCTGCTGCAGCATCTCGAGGATGGCGATGGCTGCAAGAATCGGCGTCTCTTTGAATATACCGATGAAGTAGTTGCCCAATGCCGGTACGATCGGCGGAATTGCCTGTGGCAGAATGATCGCGCTCCAGGTGCGACGCCGCGACAGGTTGAGCGCTGTGCAGGCCTCCCACTGCCCGCCGTCCATATTCTCGATGCCGGCACGGTAAACTTCTGAACAATAGGCGGCGTAGTGGATGCCAAGCGCACCGATGCCGACCGTCCAGGCAGTGATAACGATACCGAATTGTGGGCCAACGAAATAGACGAAGAATACCTGAAGCAGCAGCGGCGTCGAGCGGATGAACTCGACAATTTCCGTCATAGCTGTGGACACGTAGCGGTTGGGAGACTGGCGGATCAGCGCGAAAACCAGACCCAGCACCAACGCGATCGCGAAGCCAAGCAGCGTGGCCTGGACTGTGACAATAGCGCCGCGATAGAGATACGGCAACGCCTCCCAAACGTAGGACCAATCCCAAATTTTCATGTCAGCGCCTCTCGCACGAAGCCACYCGAAAGGCGACGCTCCAGCCACCGCACGAAGGGCGTGATGAGGGCGCGCGCGATGCCGTAATAGCCAAACAGAGCCACCGCAAAGAACAGCAAATAGCTGCCGGTGGCGTCGGCCGCCAGCTTGGAGGCAGTGGTGAACTCAGTGATGGTGATGAAGAAGACGAGCGAGGTGCTCTTGAGCAGCTCGATCAGTAGGTTGCCCCAAGACGGCAGCATCGCGCGGATGGCCTGCGGCAGCAAGATGCGACGCATCATAGCACGCCGGGGGAAGTTCAGCGCGATGCTCGCTTCATACTGGCCGCGGTCGACGCTCTGGATTGCGGCGCGTACCAGCTCGGCGCCGTATCCGGAGTTGCACATGCCGACGCCGAAGATTGCGACGGTCCACGGAGAAAGGTCAACACCGAAGATCGGCAATACAAAGAACCACCAGTAGAGCTGCACAAGCATAGATGTTCCGCGAAAGAATTCAATGTAGGCAATGCCGAGCCAACGAAGTGGCCAGTGGGGCGAGACTCGGATCAGGCCAACAATCAGCCCGAGGATGATCGCCACCAGAGATGCCCAGAAGGTCACGATCAGGGTGGTCCACAAGCCCTTGGCAAGCGCCAACACGCTGAAGCCGAACGCAAATTCGTTCATGTGAGCCTCACTGAGTGGCCTGGGCCGCCAGGGCCGGAAAGGCCGTCGGTTCGTCTACCACTGTCAAGGCCGCGCCTTACTCCTTACAGAGCTCTGCGATGGCGGCGCCGTCCGGCAACATCTTCTTATCGTATCCGTATTTTGCAACTGACGCCATCATCTCGTCAGAACCGAGATAGCCTTTTAGCACGTCGTTGAAGGCGCCGACCGCAGCCTGCTCATTGAGCGAGAAAGCAAGAGCGCTATAGCGAGGCTTGCTCGGCGAGGCGAACGGATCGGCAAGTGTGAGCCCCTCCTCTTTCTCGACAGCTCTCTTCATACTCAGGTAGTTGCCGCTGCCAGCATCAGCGCGGCCAACGCTGACCGCCTGAACGATCTCCACGTCGCCGGCGACCTGCATGAGCTTGTCGTCTGGGATGCCCACTTTCTTCGCAGTTGCCACTACTTCGTAGCCCGCCCCGGTGACCAGGGTCAGGCCCTTGTCCCGAATGTCCTCGTAGGAATGGAGTCCCTTGGGATTGCCCTTCGGCACAATCAAAGCATCTTTGACTTCAAGAATCGGGTCGCTGAACAGCACATTGCGGCAGCGGGCCGGCAACACGAACATTCCCCCGGTGATGATGTCGAAGCGGCCGGCCTGCAGCCCGGGGATGAGTGAGCCCCATTCGGTGACGATCGGCTCGACTTTGGTCACCCCCAGCTTCTTCAAAATGTCAAGCGTCATCGCATTGACGAAGCCGAGTGGCTCCTTGTTCGCATCGGGATATGCCCACGGTGGCTGGTTAGAAAAGCCGAGCCGGATTGTATCTCCCTGCTTGATTTTTTCGAGTAACGACTGCGCAGATACCAGCTCTGTCGTCGATCCGATTGCCAGTGCGGCAATGCTGAGCGTGGCCAACCCCTTGAGGGTTGCGCGTCTGCCCAGATCGGTACTGCTCCCAAGATGTTGCGATCTGTCCACGAAAGCCTCCTCCCTTTTTGATTCGCCGCGATCCAACCCCATAGATGACGACGTACCTCCGCGCTTCAGCCTGTTCACGGCCCTTCTCGCGCATGCGGCATGGCCTCAAGCACTACTGTCAAAGTCCGATTTGTGCCGAAGTCGCCTGACCGCTGTGACTATAGCACCTCAAACGAACGCCATTCACGGATTCTCGCTGGTAGACGCAGGGATTCTGCATTGTCGCAAAGTCTGCGCGCCAATCCGACGGTTTTTGATTTACGGCTCTGGTGCTGAAGACGGCTGCTCAAGCAACTTGGCGCGACGCTTAGGGGAGCGTGGCCGCCATTCGTTAAAAGGAGGAAGAAGGGAAGGGCGACTCCGCCGTATCAATTCGCTTGGCATAGGCCTTGCTGCCGCCATCAATAACTCAGCATGATTTTTTGGTATATTTCTGCCGCTTTAAGCACTTGGCCCACCTCAACGAATTCATTGTTGGTATGAGCCTGGTTGATGCTTCCTGGCCCAATGACGACGCAAGGAATTGCCGCCAACGAGAGCTGACTGGCATCGGTGCCATACGGCACCCCTATATATTTACCCGTTCCGGCTACGTCAGCACAGGCCTTTGCTGCTACGGCCGCTATTTTGCTCGACTCGGCACTATCCGGAGCTGGGTCCTCCAATGCAGGCAGCAAAGAGCGGACTTTGATCTTGGGATCACGTTGGCGCAAACCTTCCAGTACGTTCTCTACTTCCTGTATGGCCTGCTGTGGCTGCTCTCCGGGGATAAGGCGTCGGTCAATCCAAATACGGCAAACAGGAGGTACGGTGGTTAGTTCTATACCCCCCTCAATAAGACTGACAGTGAGAGTTGGAGAGCCGACCAATCGATGTCCACGCAACGCCAACGTCTGATGGAGTTCGTCAAGTGCCAGTACGACCTTAGCCATCCCCGTGATCGCGTTTACTCCGAGATTGGGCTTCGAGGTATGGGCGGGCAACCCCTCGACTTCGACTTGCCAGCGAACCGAACCCTTGTGGGCCACGACAAGCTCTAAGTCGGTTGGTTCACCGACAACTGCGGCATCGTAGGGGACGCCCGACTGAGCAATTGCACGAGCTCCAATCTTACGAAATTCTTCGTCAACACTCGCTGCGACAACGACCGTCGATTTGGGTCGGCGACCTCCAAGGGAGGCAAGCGCCATCAACATAGCTGCGAGTGAACCCTTTGTGTCGCAACTGCCTCGGCCATACACCTTCCCCTCCTTCTGCTCGCCGGAGAACGGATCCGACGCCCACTTATCGACAGGCACCGTGTCCATATGAGCGATGAAAAGAATCCGCTTTTCGGGATCATCACCCGGAACCCAGGTCAACAAGTTTGAGCGGCCATCTGTCACCTGCTGCAACTCGTAAGGCAGAGCTCGCTCTTTACAAAAACCTTCAAGGAACTTGGCGACCTTCTTTTCGCCGCTTCCCTTCGGCGACAACGACGGATTGACGCTCTCGATTTTTATGAGCTCCTGAAGGAGCGCTACAGTTTCTGTGGCGACGGATGACATGTACTCTCCTGTTTGCTGCGCGTGCTATTCACCAGACCTTGGCCAAATCCACAACGCGGTCGATTTCATCAGCGGTATTGTACAAATGCAGTGAAAACCGCAGCATGCCTCTACGTATCGAGCCGACCACCTGGTTTTTAAGCAGGTGTCCGTGAAGAGATTGAATCCGTCTGTCGACCTCACGGCCTTCTGCGAGCGCAGCCACATCGCCGACCGCCACAATGCTACCAGTGTGGCTCCCAGGAGCACCCCCACAGACGGGTAGTCCCAGATCCAAAAGACCGTTGGCCAGCCGCTTTGCTAGGGACGTAACGTTCTGCTCGATTTCCTTCGTGCCAGCTTCAAGTAGTTGGCCCATCGATACGTAAGCGGCCAGCATTCCCGGAAAATTGTAGTGGCCAATATCAAACCGAGGGGCGCCGTCACGCAATTTTACAGAATTGAGAATTGGTGCCGATTCCGGCGCATTCCCGAGATCGACGCTGAAACGAGCCAGGTAGGCTGGATTCAACCGATCGGCCCATTCCTGACGGCAGTACAAAAATCCCGATCCATAGAGTCCCATCAATCCCTTGACCGTCGAAACCGCCAACCCGTCCACTCCTAGCTGGGCCACATCGGTGTGGAGTATTCCGACGGATTGTGTTCCGTCTACCAAGAGAAAGGCGCCAACACGCTTGCAGGCTTCCGCGATAGGTGCCAGTTCGGTTCGAAATCCCGGAACCATTGTTACGGTTGCGAGTGCGACGATGCGGGTACGAGAGTCGATTGCTTTCACAATCGCTTCAGTCGGCATTGATCCACGGTCTGGTTCTACGAGCCGCAATTCCACACTATGACGGTTCCTGATCTGAAGCCAGGGCAATATATTGTTAGCGTGCTCCAACTTGGGACACAGTATCACATTGTCTCCAGGGCTCCACTCTATCGCGTTGGCAATAATATTTATGCCTTCCGATGCGTTCTTTGTGATTGAAATTTCGTTTTTTTCAGCGCCTACCAGTTGCGCAAATCTCGCGCGAGTACGCTCTACATGTTTCAACATGCTTTCTTCGTCATTTCTACCCTGTAGCCTGTTATTCAAATGTGGCTCAATAGCAGCTACTGTAGCATTCGAAATGAGGCCTTGGTTTGCAACGTCCAGATAAATTGCGTTCTTCGTTGCAGGGAATTCCTCCCGAAGGAGGCTCAAAGGAAGCGAATTAGTTTGCATAGCGGTCCCCTTGTGCGACTAACGGGTGAAAATCTGCTTATTGCTGCGCCCGCCGACCAATGACGAAACGCAATGTTGCGCGGAATAATGCCGATCGAGGCCGTCCCGTCTTCGGTCGCGTTTGCAACCCGAAGTTCGAAAACACAACGATCAGCATTCTGCCCGATGGCATTTGCTGAAGTGCTCATTTTATGCCTTGATCATTGCGGGACTCGGGCTAATGTTCGCCCTTGTGCGCAGTTTTCCTGCGCAAGAAACCAGCTTGTGCAGGGATGAACGATGGACCTCGATAGAATTGATCGCAAACTTCTCATCGCCGTGCAGCGCAACAATCGCCTCACGACTGAAGAATTGGGCGACCTTGCAGGGCTCTCGGCCACCGCGTGTCAGCGACGGTTGAAGCGCCTTCGAGACGCGGGTGTGATCGAGGCCGATGTTGCCATAGTCTCCCCAGCAGCCGTAGGCCGGCCGATGATCATGCTGACTTTCATCAGTCTTGAGCGCGATCGGGCGGATATCATTGACCGTTTCAAGCAAGCAATCCGACGCACGCCTGAGATTATGAGCGCATACTATGTGACCGGTGAAGCAGATTTTGTTCTGGCGATTTCTGTGCGTGACATGGTCGAGTACGAGGCATTTACCCGGCGGTTTTTTTATGAGCATTCGGATATTAAAGGATTTAAGACGATGGTCGTGATGGATAGAATCAAAGCTAGCTTAGCTTTGCCGATTGAAGAATAGCGGCGCGCATCGCGCACCAGTTCACGGCGGCAGGACAGTGCCTTTTATGGTTCCTGCGCTAACGTCAAGAATCTCGCACGCAGGGACTCCGGGCAAAAGCTTTTCGTTTGACCTTCTCGCCACGCGGCTCAGCGCTGCCAGCTTATTATTGCGGTAACGGAGCTCACATTGTCCGCCCTTGCATTGGTCTTCACCGGCAGCATCCACAGTTCCGATCCGCGACTATATCGCTACGAGTCGACGGTTCTAAGTCATGCCCCGGCAGCGGACGGTTTGCGGGTCGCCCGCCAATGCCTCGAGCGAACCGGTCGCAGCACGGCGTGACGCCGCTCGCCATGGATTTCCGGCGGCTGGTGCAGTACGTGCAAAATACCATCAGAAAACGCCGGTTTACTGCGTGAAAAGGAGAAGATTTCGCGCGTAGCGGCCTTTGACGCTGATACTTTGACGAAGCGGACACACGGCATCAGCTCCAGGATCCATGCGTAGCAATGCTGAGAATAAAAAATGGCCACTGACAAATAACGTCTCGGGTGGTGTCGCAGAGGCAATGGCGCGAGCGCTCTGTGGTGTGGCGCGCCGAACTCGTCCCTGGCAACTGATGATGGTTCGCGCGAATCGCGACTACAAGTACGAGGATTTGATGGATCGTAACCCCTTTTCCGAAGCAGAAATCCAAGGGCGCCTTGCCAGGCTCCGCAGCCTGCTGGCCGAGCGCAACCTGGACGCAGCGGTCTTCGCTTCTCCGGAGAACGTCTTTTATCTTACCGGTCTAGACCACTGGGGATACTTCACGCCACATTTGCTTGTCGTCGCGCAGGATGGCCAACCTGTCCTGATCACCCGTGCCAATGAGAAATGGACGATCGAGAACCGGGTGAAGGCAGCGGTGTTCCGCAGCCACTCAGATAGCGAAACGGCGGCTGACGTTGCGGCGCAAGTGCTGGCGGATCTCGGGTTGGCCAGTAAACGGGTCGGCCTGGAATACTGGACGGCGGGTCTCAGCCATGGGCTTGCGGTGGCGCTTCAGTCACAGACCGACGCCAAATGGAGCGACGTTTCGGGTCTGGTCGACAAGATGCGGCGAGTGAAAAGTGCCGAGGAGCAAGCCCTCATGCGGCGGGCCGCCAAGGTGACGGACGCCGCCGCCGGCGCCGCGATTGCGACGATCTCGGACGGCGCCCCCGAACAGGAGGTCGCTGCCGAGTGTATGTCAGCGATGATACGCGCCGGAGGGCATGTTCCGGGCTTTGGACCGTTCATCCGTCCAGGCGCACGTCTACGCGAGACGCATGCGACCTGGGGCGATGGCGTTTATCGGAAAGGTGAACCCGTCCTCATTGAGCTATCCGGCTGCGTCTCGCGCTACCATGCGCCGCTGGGTCGTCTCGTCCATATTGGCGACATCAAGGACGAGGACATAGCAATGGCGGAGGTGAACGCCAAGGCGTTCGATGCCGTTATCAAGGCGCTTCGTCCCGGTGCAATAGCACGCGAGGTTTTCGCGGCCTGGCGATCTGTCGTCGACGATGCCGGCCTGTCTCATTACTTCCGGCACCACTGCGGTTATATGATAGGGGTGGGTCAGCCTCCGTCATGGACGGGGGGCAATTCGGTTATTGGGCTCAGGCCCGATTCCGACATCGTCATCGAGACCGGCATGAGCTTTCACATCCTCTCATGGCTGATGGGGACCGGGCGCGGAGACGACTTCGTTTCCAACACTGTTCTCTTGGGTGATGGCGGCGCTGAGCTGCTGACCCTCACCCCGGCCGGCACAATCGTACGCTAGGAACGCATCATGGCGCGCTATTCAGCATTTTCTATTTTCCGCAACGCGTTGTCCGGTCAGACCAACTGGCGACGCGCGTGGCGGGCGGCGGAGCCCAAGCCATCATACGACGTGATAATCGTCGGCGGCGGAGGCCATGGCCTGGCCACCGCGTTCTATCTCGCCGAAAATCACGGCATCCGGAACGTAGCGGTGCTCGAGAAGGGCTACATAGGCGGCGGTAATGTCGGTCGAAACACCACGGTCATTCGTTCCAATTATCGCCTCGACGGAAACACCCAGTTTTATGAATACTCGATGAAGCTTTGGGAGCACCTTTCCCAAACACTTAACTTCAACGTCATGTTTTCACAGCGCGGTCAAATCGTCACTGCGCATTCGGCTGAACAGCTTAACGCCTTCAGTCAGCGCGGCAATATTCTGCGGCTGAACGGCATTGAGGTGGAGATCCTCGACCGCGACGAGGTTCGCCGCGCGGTGCCTTATCTGGACTATTCGGAGACGGCGCGTTTCCCGATCCACGGTGCGCACTATCAGAGGCGGGCCGGCACTGCCCGCCACGACGCCGTGGCCTGGGGCTATGCTCGGGCCGCCGACGGGCATGGCGTCGACATTATACAGAACTGCGAGGTGACGGGCTTTATCCGTGACGGCGAGAAGATCGTCGGCGTCGAAACGACGAAAGGCCGCATTGGCGCCGGGAAAACCGGCCTTGCGGTTGCCGGCTACACCTCCGTGCTCGGTGCAAAGGCAGGCCTGAAATTGCCGATCGAAAGCCATGTCTTGCAGGCTTTCGTCACCGAGCCCCTCAAACCAATGGTTGATCAGATCGTCGCGTACGGCGCCGGTCATTACTACATCAGCCAGTCCGACAAGGGCGGTCTGGTCTTCGGCGGGGATATCGACGGCTATAATACTTATGCGCAACGCGGAAACTTGTCAGTTGTGCGCGATACGGCCGAGGCAGCAATCGCACTCATGCCCTGTGTTTCCCGTCTGCGAATCCTCCGGCACTGGGGCGGCGTGATGGACATGACGCCTGACGCCAGTCCAATTATCTGTCCCACCGCGATCGATGGTCTCTATCTGAACGGCGGCTGGTGCTATGGCGGCTTTAAGGCCACGCCGGCCTCGGGTTGGTGCTTCGCGCATACTATCGCGACCGGCAAGCCGCATCCGCTCGTCAGCGCTTACACCCTAGACCGGTTCCGCACAGGCCGAACTATCGATGAGGCCGGAATCGGCCCCTTCGCTTGGCTGCAGTAGGAGGCGAAAGAATGCTGCGCATCAATTGTCCCTGCTGCGGTCTGCGCGACCACGACGAGTTCCGCTACGGGGGCGACGCCTCGGTAGTCCGTCCGGCCTACAACGATCCAGACTTCGAAGCCTGGTACAGCTACGTCTTTGTCCGGACAAATCCGGCAGGCCTGCACCGCGAGTTCTGGCAGCACATAGCAGGCTGCCGACAATGGTTGGCGGTCGAACGCGACACACGCACCCACATCATCGCCTCCGTAGAGTTCGCCAGGAAATCGCTAACATGAGTTCGAACCAAAGACGCCTGCCCTCAGGTGGCCGCATCCACCGAAAGCAGCCGGTCAACTTCACCTTCGACGGCCGCAAACTCGCTGGATATGGAGGCGATACGCTTGCGTCGGCCTTGCTCGCAAACGGCATTACCCTGGTCGGACGCAGCTTCAAGTACCATCGCCCGCGTGGTATCTTTTCGGCAGGGCCCGAGGAGCCGAACGCCCTGGTGACTCTCGGAACCGCAGGAAGGCGCGAGCCCAACTTGCCGGCGACTACACTTGAACTCGAGGACGGCCTGGTGGTGGAAAGCCAGAACCGTTGGCCGTCGCTCGCCTTTGATGTGCAAAGCATAAACGGCCTGTTTGCGCCGTTTCTGTCGGCCGGCTTCTATTACAAGACCTTCATCGGCCCGACCCGCAAATCCTGGATGTTTTACGAGCACTTCATCCGCAAGTCGGCTGGCCTCGGCAGAGCCAGTACAGACCCAGATCCAGATCGTTACGAGGTTCGCCATGCGTTCGCCGACGTCGCGGTCATCGGCGGCGGTCCAGCGGGATTATCGGCGGCACGAGCCGCCGCCGCAGCCGGGGCACGGGTCGTCCTGGTCGAGCAGGATTTTCTGGTTGGCGGACACCTGCTGACCGAGCCGCCAGAAAGTAGGGCCGCGTCGTGGCTAAGCCAGATGCAAGCCGAGCTGGAAAGCTTCCAAAACGTCACCGTGATGAAGAAGACAAACGCTTTCGGCTCCTATGACGGCAATGTGGTCGGGCTGGTGGGACGAGGTAGCGTGACGGGACCGCCGCATGCGGGAGAAGGCCGTCAGACTTTCACCATGCTTCGCGCGCACTCTATCGTTTTCGCCGCGGGCGCTATCGAGCGGCCAATGGTCTTTTCGAACAATGACCGGCCGGGCGTCATGCTGGCATCGGCCGCTCGCGCTTATCTCAATCGTTTCGCTGTCCTGCCGGGCAGGAAGGTGGTCGTCGCCGCCAACAATGACGGCGCTTGGCGCACAGCATTCGACCTTGCCAAGGCAGGCGCCAAGGTGACGGTTGCTGATCTGCGCGCCGCACCTTCTGTCGCGCTCGCCGCAGCAGCCGCACGCCTCGGTATCAAGGTGCGAGCCGGAACACGGATCGAAGATCTCAGTGGCGGCCATGCCGTACGGGGAGCGACCTTGGCAGGACCGGACGGCCGGTTCCATATCGCCTGTGATCTGGTATGTGTGTCGGCAGGCTGGTCGCCGACAGTCCATCTCACCTCTCACCTGGGGATTAAGCCTCGATACCGCGAAGACATTGACGCCTTCGTCCCGGGCCCTTTCCGGGCAGGTCAGTTCGGCGCCGGGTCGATGATGGGAGACTATTCGACCGCCGAGGCCATCGAAAGCGGTCACCGCGCCGGGGTCGAAGCTGCATCATCCTGCGGCAAGCGAGAAGCGGCCACCGCGCCGCCGTCACTCGATCTTGATGAGACGATTACGGTTGTGGGCCGCGAACTTGCCCCTATTGGGAAGGGGAAGGCATTCATCGATCTTCAGATGGATGTGACCACAAAGGACGTCGAACTCGCCCATCGGGAGGGATATGAGGCTGTCGAGCACCTGAAGCGCTACACCACGCTCGGCATGGGCACTGACCAAGGCAAGACCAGTAACTTTCCGGGACTTGCCACTATGGCGGCCCTGCGAAATGCATCGATCCCCGAAACTGGGGTTACCACCTTCCGACCACCCTATGCACCCGTAGCCATTGGCGCACTCGCCGGACGTACAGTGGGCCATCATTTCAAGCCTATACGCCGCACGCCGATGCACGATTGGCATGTTGCGAATGGGGCTGAGATGCTTGAGAGCGGGCTGTGGATGCGGCCCAATTTCTATAGTGAGTTCGGGCGGGACGTAAACGAAGCCTATGTGGCAGAAATGCGTCATCTTCGGCATGCCGCCAGCCTGGCGGACATTTCCACCTTCGGCAAGATCGACGTGCAGGGTCCGGATGCGGAGATATTCCTCGATCGCGTCTATGCCAACGCTGCCGCCAAGGTGCCAGTCGGTCGCGCCCGTTACGGCGTCATGCTGCGCGACGACGGCATTGTCTTCGACGACGGCACCGTAACCAGGGTCTCAAAAGATCGGTTCTTCGTGACTGCTTCGACCGGCAAGGCCAGCGACGTACTGCCACGTCTAGAATTCCTGCTCGACACGGTTTGGCCGGATTTACGTGTCGCAATCACTTCGGTGCACGATGAGTGGGCGGCAATGACGGTGGCCGGCCCGAAAAGCCGTGAGGTCCTTAGCGCTGCGTTCCCCGATCTCGATGTTTCCGACAAGTCTCTCCCGCGACTGGGACTGCTGGACGGCGAATGGGGTGGCCGGGCCGTGCGGATCCTGAGGCTAAGCTTTTCCGGTGAGCGTCAATATGAGATCTACGTCGGCGCAAGTGCGGGCGAGGCCTTGTGGACCCACATGCTCCAGGTCGGCAAACCACTGGGGCTGAGGCCATGCGGCCGCGAGGCGCTCGGCGGGCTGCGGATTGAAAAGGGTCATCCAGCCGGGCCGGAAATCGACGGGCGCACTACTCTTGACGATATCGGCTTCGGCCGCCTGGTCAGCAAGCGGTCCGGTTTCGTCGGCGACGTGCTGCGCCGCCGCCCTGCCCTTCTGGCGCCAGACAGAGAAAAGCTGGTCGGGCTTCATTGCGTGGACGAAAAAAGTCGCCTACGCGGAGGCGCCGTATTGTTCCTGCCGAGCGAAACCGTGGCAGGCCACGGGCGCGGCCGTGTCGCTTCGGCGACGTTCAGCCCAGAGTTCGGATGCTATATCGGGTTGGGCCTGATTGCTGGCGACGTCGCGCTTGAAGGAAGCGAGGTCGTGGCCGTATATCCAATGAAGGGCGAAACCGTGCGTGTCCGCATCGTTAATCCGGTATTTCTCGATCCGCAGGGAGAGCGGCAGCATGGTTAGCCACACACCTCTACCGAATTTCACCCTGTCCACGGCCAACTGCACGCTCTTCCAGATCGAGGGATGGGAACAAACCCTGGCGCAATTCGAGGCGAGCGTCTCCGCCGCGCTCGGCACTAGGCTGCCCGCTTCGGTCGGAGAGACGGTTCGTCACGAAGGCCTCCGCCTTATTCGGATTGCTCCTCGCCGTTTGTGGCTGCTTGTTGATGATGGCTTCGATGCGCCTTCGCTTACTGTCGACCCCGAGCTCGGTTGTTCGGTCTCCCTTTGCGAAGGCCGCGTGAGCCTGAGAATGACGGGGGCCGACATTGCGCGGGTTCTTTCCGGATGCTTCGCTGTCGACTGGTACGCACCGACGGCAGCTCCTGGCCGGGCGGTGCAGACCTCCTTCCATAATGTATCTGTGCTCTTGCTGCGGACTGGCGAGACCGCCTGCGAGCTCCTTGTGCCGCGAAGTTTCGCACGCAGCCTCTCGGACTGGATTGCCGAGGGCTGATGGATCGGTCCGGAGCGAGTGTTCGGGCGATCCCTTGACCATCTTTCGTCGGTCCGCCGGCGCGGCCGGCCTCGCCTCCCGCGCCGCAGCCGATGGCGGTTATGCTCCGAATGACTAACATGTGGGAAGACCCGCAAGGTAGTCGCAACCCGTCTTACATTTCGTCGAGCGTCTCAGGCGCGATCGAATATGGCCGGCGTGAAAGACTCAAAGTGATATCGCAATACAAACCCTCTCTTTCTTCCGCAGAGGTCTCGTCGCCGATCTCAGAGAAGTGCTGCCTGAGTTCCAGAAGCGCTGCAACTGTCACACGTCGGCTGGACAGCCAGATGATAGGAACGAATTTTGAATGAACAGCTATGTACTCACTGTCTCCTGCGAGTCACGGCGCGGGATCGTTGCTGCAATTTCTGGATACTTGGCAGGAAAGGGCTGTAACATAATCGACAGTGCTCAGTTCGATGATCTGCAGGCTGGCAAATTCTTCATGCGCGTGTCCTTCATCTCGGAAGAGGGCGTCGATCACAAGACGTTGGTCGAGGGCTTCGAGCCTATCGCTTGCGAATTCCAGATGGACGCGAAAGTTCACGATGTTGCCGACCGGGTGAAAGTGCTGGTGATGGTTTCCCGCTTCGGGCACTGCCTCAATGATCTGCTCTATCGCTGGAAGATCGGCGCGCTACCGATCGAGATCGTCGGAGTCGTCTCCAATCATTTCGAGTATCAGAAGATAGTAGTCAACCATGACATTCCCTTCCACTGTATCAAGGTCACGAAAGAGAACAAGCCGAAGGCGGAAGCTGAGCTGATCGAGATCGCCGGGCAAGCAGGCGCAGAACTGATCGTGCTCGCTCGGTATATGCAGGTGCTCTCTAATGAGCTTTGCAAGAAGATGTCCGGGAGGATAATCAACATCCACCATTCTTTCCTGCCGAGCTTCAAAGGCGCCAGCCCATACAAGCAGGCCTATGAACGCGGCGTAAAGCTGATCGGTGCGACGGCGCACTACGTCACTGCCGATCTCGATGAGGGGCCGATCATCGAGCAGGATACCGCTCGAATCACCCATGCGCAGAGCGCCGAGGACTACGTCTCGATCGGCCGCGACGTCGAGAGCCAGGTACTGGCGCGAGCTATCCACGCGCATATTCACCATCGCTGCTTCATCAACGGCAACCGCGTCGTCGTCTTTCCGCCGAGCCCAGGCTCCTATGCGTCGGAAAGGATGGGGTGAGTCATGGCCTCTGTTATGATGGAAGACGCATCGCCGCAGCGGTTATCGACAGTGTCAAGGCACGCGCCCTCGCCCCAAACGACAAGCGGCGTCCAAGGTAGCCTCGCGGTCATTATCGTGGGAGATGACCCGGCGAGCCGTGTTTATCACCAGCTCCGTGAATGCCCGCATCCGCTCCCGCCTGCCGTCGCCGCAGATCCTGGCCACCTCGATGGTGAGATTGTCGCAGAGGTCGATAGGGGCACGCCGCCGAAGAAGGCGAACGCCGACACATGGCCATCCAGGAACGCTTCCGTCGTCTCGGCTGGATAGGCCTTCACGAAGCAGGCATCCGACTGTGGCAGGTCCATGCGGAAGAAGTGGAGTTTGCAGCGAACGCCGACGGCTTCGCCAAAATACACCTGCGCATGGCCGGGTGGATGCGAAAGTGGCACGAACGTCTCGCGTCCTCTGGCTCGGGCAATCCGGATAGTGTAACTGTCGTCGAAGCCATGCTCGTCGCGCAGCCGCTCAAAGATCCGCTTCGTATGCCGCTGCTTCACCGGACTAACGCGGTCAACCTCCAGGATCGTTGCAGGTTTGTGCGCATATAGCCCGGCGGCAACCAGAACCGGCACATCTTCAACACCGTCTCGCGGCTCAGCCCAAATACCCGGGCCACCTCGCGACGGCTGTTTCCCTCGACTAAAACAAAGTGCCGGACGGCGGCATAGACTTCCACGGCAAACATTCCCTGCCGACCCCCAAAGGGCCAAGGCTAGCCAAATGGACGGTTTTTACTCCGCCCGAGGAGGCACCACGCCGGCGCTCCTGTGACCTAATTTGTCACCGCCGTGCACACTTGGCTGGGGTGTCCTGAAGGTTCTGCAAAAAGTTCTGGAGAGAGAACGGCGGCTGCTCTGAGGTTGGGGGCGGCCATGGCACGCTGGTGACGTTGCGATTCACCGATCCCGTGGAAGGGAAGTGCCATGACCAAGCGAGAAGTTAAGCTGAGCGGGCCAGAGTTGAAAGCGCTGCTGCTGTCGGATGCGGACGGCTTTCGGCGGGTTTTGCAGAGCGTGGTGCAGGAGGTTCTGGAAGCCGAGATAACGGAGGCGCTGGAGGCTGGGAAGGGCGAGCGGACCGCGGAGCGGGTCGGCTACCGGTCCGGCTACTACGAACGCCGGCTTGTGACGCGGGTTGGCGTGCTGGAGTTGCGGGTTCCGCAGGATCGGACGGGCCGGTTCTCGACGGAGCTGTTTGAGCGCTACCAGCGCTCGGAGAAGGCATTGGTGTCGGCGCTGGTCGAGATGTATGTGCAAGGGGTGTCGACGCGCAAGGTGAAGGCGATCCCCGAGGAACTGTGCGGTCACGCCTTCTCGGCCGCGACGGTGAGCGCGGCGACGGTGCGGCTGGATGAAGCGCTGAAGGCGTTCTTTGAGCAGCCGCTCAAGGAAAGCTATCCGTATCTTATTTTGGATGCGCGAGCGAGCTCGCGAGGCCGGCGTGATCGCCAGCCAGGCGGCTGGGTTGGCTTGGCTGCACCGGCTGCTTCGAAGCCGGGGGCTCGCCAAAGCAGGTTGAGCGTCCCGCGGCGCTCATGCGGCGAGGATGTCGAAACTGTTAACGGAGAGCGTCGGATCGTAAGGCAAACCTCCCATCGTTTGCGCATCACCATCTCCCTAAGGCCTCGAGGACCTTCGAATATCGGCCGTCGCCTGCAAACAAATTGCAGAACCTCACACACTCCCGAGGAGCGCTAGTCCGCAAGTGTCGCAGCCCGCAGCCGCGTCACTGAACCCAAACGTGCGGGGAAATTCTGGGAGGGTGAGCCCAATGACAGTTGCCGTGAAGTGGGGATAACAAATCACCATGGGCAATTTGTCGATTGCCTGCGCCAACAGCGGCAAGACGTCGAATTCCTGCACCGATGTAATGGATTTGCGGAAACCAACCATCGGGACGCTGTTACCGTCACGACGCGTCTCACGGCCATTTCGGTGGGGCTATGCGAAAAAGGGAGGAACGACAAGATGAAAAAGCGGCACTATGACAAAAACAGGCGCAATCCCCAGAGACGTGCAGTGCTGAAGGGATTGGCTGCGCTCGGCATAGCGGCAATGGCAATCGCTCCATTTGCCAGTTCAGCCTCGGCGCAGTCCCTACTCGACAAGATCAAAAACGGGGA
>NZ_JBFUEG010000016.1:0-127182 GCF_056404315.1 Mesorhizobium sp. P2_D6
CCATAAACGTCTCATTCGCCGTCCCCCAAGGGTTCTCCCATGGGACCCAACGCGTCCCAGACGCGATGCTCTCTTCCTTGGACCGCCCTGGCCCCTTGCCGGATGCTGGCCAAGCGCGGCAAGCGGGCTTTGAGCAGCACGTGGCCGAGCCGCGCCGAGCCGACCCCGTTGCGAGTGGCGCCCGTGCTTCCCGCTATCACCATCTGTCCGGCGAACACCGGGACCTTATTGATAGAGCGATCGCCCACTCCCAGGAAAAATATAGCGAGACCACGGCCCGAAAATACACGTTTGCACTTCGCCGGTTGGCGAATGATCTCAGCGCTCGTGGCCAAGCGACCGATCTAAGAGATCACAAATCCCTGGTCGATCACGTCGGTGCTTTCTTTCCGAAAGACGTTGATATGAAGAGCGCGTTGAAGGCCCTGCGTGCGTATCATGAGCCGGGCTATTCAGCGACTGCTGGCGGCCCTGCTGCCAGCTATCCCCATCTGTCCGCCGAACACCGGGACGTTATTGATAAGGCGATCGACCGCGCTGCGGCTCAGCAAAACCAGAGCGCGGACACGCTGCGAATATACTCGAATGCGCTTCGCCGATTGGCGAATGATCTCGGCGCTCGTGGCCAAGCGACTGATCTAAAAAATCACCAATCCCTGGTCGATCACCTCGATACTTTCTTTCCGAATGACCAGAGCATTAAAACGGCGTTGAACGTCCTACGTGCGTATCATGATCCGGGCTATGCAGCGACTGGCTGGTGGCCAGCGGCGGTGCCTTCAAAGCCAGATGCGCGTATCTTGGAAAAATTAAGCAGTGACAGCGAGTTGGCCTTAAGCACCCGTGTCGTCTATGGTCGACTTCTTCGCAGATTTTCTGAGGAGCTTGAGAGTCGGGGCCAGACGATCTCTGGGCTGGATCACAATTCGCGGACCGAACTCGCCGAGGCGTTGTTTCCAGGCAACAAGAAACTCCGCTTGGCGCTGCAGCGGGTTCACAATGCGGAGGTTCCCGAGGCCTTGCGGCCGCTGTTCGATAATCGAGCTCACAAGCCGCCAACCAATCCAGAGGAGCTTCTGCGACTGGAACAGGGGTTCCGCGAAGTGCTTCAGCAGCGGCAGGATGATCAAGCCACCTCGTCTTCTTTCAGCGCGAAGGTTCCCGAGGCGCTCCGGCCGCTGGTCGATGATCGAGCTCACCAGCCGCCAACCAATGCAGAGGAGCTTCTGCGACTGGAACAGGGGCTCCGCGAAGTGCTTGAGCAGCGGCAGGGTGATCAAGCCACCTCGCCTTCTTTCAGCGCGGAGGTTCCCGAGGCCTTGCGGCCGCTGTTCGATAATCGAGCTCACAAGCCGCCAACCAATCCAGAGGAGCTTCTGCGACTGGAACAGGGGTTCCGCGAAGTGCTTCAGCAGCGGCAGGATGATCAAGCCGCCTCGGCTTCGCTCAGCAACCCAGGGATGCGTGCTGGACCGGAGGACCCCAATAGAAGCGTGTCGGACGCTTTCGCAAGCTCTGGGCACGCCGGAGTTGAGGCCGCCGCTCCGCCAGTCTTGGCTGCCAGCCAACAGCAGATCCGGCCCTGGCCGGATGCGCTTGACCAGGGCAACCACCTGCCACCCGAGCGGGTGATCATCAACAATGAACATGACACAGCGCTGTTGCGGCCAGCGGAGAGGCAGAGGGCCCTGAATACGCCGCAAGCCGCCGCCATTCAGCAGCCGCTGAGCGAAATCGGCAATTCAGGCGGCCGCGTGCCGATGCAGCCCCCCATGCAGCARTTGGGTGAATTGCCATTGCAAGGGGTACCGGTTCAAGGGACAGGGTCCGAACACATCGGAAGGCTGCATGCGGGAGCCGCGCCCTCAGCAAGGTCCGAGGCGCCCCCGGCTGCGATCGAGGACTCCATAAACGTYTCRTTCGCCGTCCCCCAAGGGTTCTCCCATGGGACCCAACGCGTCCCAGACGCGATGCTCTCTTCCTTGGACCGCCCTGGCCCCTTGCCGGATGCTGGCCAAGCGCGGCAAGCGGGCTTTGAGCAGCACGTGGCCGAGCCGCGCCGAGCCGAACCTGTCGCGAGTGGCGCCCGTGCCACCGGCTATCGCCATTTGTCCGACGAACACCGCGACCTTATCGATAAGGCGATCGCCCACGCTGCGGCTCAGCAAAAATATAGCGAGAGCACGGTCCTAAAATACAGGTATGCACTTCGCCGATTGGCAAATGATCTCGGCGCTCGTGGCCAAGCGACTGATCTAAAAAATCACCAATCCCTGGTCGATCACCTCGATGCTTTCTTTCCGAAAAACGATGATATGAAGAGGGCGTTGAACGTCCTGCGTGCCTATCATGAGCCGGGCTATTCAGCGACTGTTGGTGCCCCGGCTAACCGCTATCCCCACTTGTCCGACGAACACCGGGACGTGATTGATAAGGCGATCGCCCATGCTGAGGCTCAGCAACACCATAGCGCGCCGACGCTGCGAATATACTCGAATGCGCTTCGCCGATTGGCGAATGATCTCGGTGCTCGTGGCCAAGCGACTGATCTAAAAAATCACCAATCCCTGGTCGATCACCTCAATACCTTCTTTCCGAAAGACACTGACATAAGGGATATAAGGCCGGCGTTGAACGTCCTGCGTGCGTATCATGAGCCGGGCTATTCAGCGACTGGCCGGTGGCCAGTGACGGTGCCTTCAAAGGCAGATGCGCATGTCTTGGAACAAGTGACCAGTGACAGCAGCTTGGCCCCAAGCACCCGTGTTGCCTATGGTCGTAGTCTTCGCAGATTTTCTGAGGCGCTTGAGAGGCGGGGCCAGACGATCTCTGGGCTGGATCATGATTCGCGGATCGAATTCGCCGAGGTGTTGTTTCCAGGCAACGATTTTCTCCGCTTGGCGCTTGAACGGGTTCGCGATGCGAAGCCTGCGTCAGACAGGATCGTGGCGGACGCTTTGGCAGCGGCCGGCTCTGGGCACGCCGGAGTTGAGGCCGCCGCCCCGCCAGCGTTAGCTGTCAGCCAACACCGGCCCTGGCCGGATGCGCTTGACCAGGGCAACCTCCTGCCACCCGAGCGGTTCATCATCAACAATGAACATTCGACGGCGCCGTTGCGGCCGGCGGAGAGGCAGGGGACTGATAATCCGCAAAGCATCGCCATTCAGCAGCCGCCGAGCGAAGGCGGCCGCGTGCCGATGCACCCCCCCATCCGGCAGTTGGGTGAATTGCCATTGGAAGGGGTACCGGTTCAAGGGACAGGGGCCGAACACATCGGAAGGCTGCATGCGGAGGCGCCCTCCGCAAGGTCTGAGGCACCCCCCGCTGCGATCGAGGACTTTATAAACGTCTCATCCGCCGCCCCCAAAGGCTTCTCCCATGGGACTCAACGCGTCCCAGACGCGATGCTCCCTTTCTTGAACCGCCATGGCCTCTTGCCGGATGCGGAAAAGCCGGAATGGCACTTCGATATTAATGGTCACGGCTACACCGCCCGGAGGCCGGAGGGGGGCAACGACGTTTGGCTCCTCCATCGCGGTGCGATGAGGGAAGCTGGAGCGGCAGCAGTATCGGTAAGGGCTCCGGGACCCGCCTTGCCAGCGACCGCCAGGCTCTCAGACACCCATCTCGGCGTTCCGTTGGTCGATCTGACCACCTCCTCCGATGCACACATCGGAGCCCTTCCGTCAGGCTCGTCCAACCTCCCCCGGGGGGCGGTGCTCGAGGCCACCCAACTGCTGGGCGACGAACATATCCAGAGGGATTACGAATTCCTCGAGCAGCAGCTGCAGCAGGCTGATCCAGCGCTCGCCGCCCGGACGCGGCTGGTCGATCCGTCGGTCTCCCATCTGCTGCGCCACATGGAGCAGCAAGACGCGCGAGGCACATTGCAGTCGATTTATGATCGAAACGCCGGCCCATCCGACTTCCTGTTCGTGCCAGTGAACGATGGGGTGGGTATTGACCGCGGCACCCATTGGTCGCTGCTCCTCGTAGATCGCCGCGATCCGGAAAGAGCGGTCGCCTATCACTACGACTCCATCCAGCAAAATGAACAGCGATACAACGACGCGCCTGCACGAAAGCTCGCTACAAGACTGGACGCGACCCTGGTAACACCCGACATGGCGCAGCAGAAAAACGCTGTTGACTGCGGCGTCTTCGTGGTGGACGGCACGCGCGAGCTGGTTCGTCGATTGGCGAACGAAGAGCGGCCAGACCAGCAGCTGCCGCTGCACCTCAACTACCTCGTCGCCGATCGGCAGGCGCTGCAAAACCGACTGAGAGAGGGGCGCTTGCCGCACGAGCTTGCCGCAAGCCCCGCCGAAGCTTTGGCAGCAGCCGGGTCGCAGGTGCAACACGCCGCCTTGCAAGAGCAGCAAGCCAGACAGGTCCCGCCAGCGCCGTTGGAACGGCACTTGGGCCAGACGCGCGAGGCCGAGGACAAGCTGACGAGTACACTGCACAGGAGCAACCGCGTGAACAGCGGGGGCGTCATCATCAACACTGAACGTTACACAGCGCCGTTGAGACCGGCGAAAAGGCAGAGGACTGACAATTCGCAAAGCCTCGCCATCGGGCGGCAGCCGAGCGACGCAAACACAACGTCTATCGGCCAAGCCTCCGATCAAGCCCGAGCGGACCTCATGGCTTCCTTCAGGAGCAGAGAGCGCTCCGACGCTGGGCGTTGAGCTCGACGGCTAAGCAGAACAGCTCTTTTGGCGACGGAGAGGCTGATGCGATCTCCGGACCGGTAGCTCTCGCCGTAATTGATCAGACTGGCACTGTTGGAAGGCGATGTAGGCCTGGAACTCGCCGATCGCCAGCGAGGCGCTGAGACGATCGCCCGCCTCAATAAGATCGAGGACGATATCCGCGGCCGATCGGCCGATGAACGCCGTGCGACGCGTCGGGAAAATAGCCGCGCTATTGTCGCCATCTTGAACCTTGGCTGCGTGAAAGCTCGGCCTGATCGGTCAGAAGGGTCGCCGAGGCAATCCGCTACACGCTCTCACGCTGCGAAGGCCTCTCGCGCTTCGTTGACGACAGTCGCACCGAGATCGACAACAACACCGTCGAGCGCTCAATCCGTCCGCAAGAACGCGCTCTTCGCCGGCTCGAACGGCGGTGACTGGGCAGTCATTGCGTCGCTGATCGAAAGCTGCAGGCTCAATGGTGTCGAGTCACTCGGTTATCTCGCCGACGTCCTCACCACCAGGATCGTCAACAGCCTATCCAGCCAGATCGACGAGATGCTGCCTTGGGTCCGACATCCAGGCGCCGAGCTAAGGGCCGCCAGAAAACACCGCCACGCTTCATCAGCCTCGTCAGCCAATCTCCAGAATAGCTCCTGTCACGCGGCCAAGGTTCCTCCGTAGCTAACGTCTACGTCAGCGTCGAAGAAATACCCTGCACCACGGCATGTCTTGACTAGCCTTGGATTGGCCGCATCAGCCTCCAGCTTTCGGCGCAAGCGCAAGATTAGGACATCGATACTTCGATCGTAGACCTCTTCTCCACGCACACGGCTCGCGAGCAAAAGCCGTTCTCTGGATAGGACATTGCGGGGGTTCTCCAGGAACGCGATCAGCAGGTTGAACTCACATGCGGTAAGCTTGACTTCGCCACGCTCCGCACAGATCAGTCGCCGCTGCTTGACGCTGAGCTTCCAGGCTCCGAACCGAAATGAGCGATGATCTTTCGTCCGCGGACTGGAAATGCGCTGGCGTAGCCCTACTCGAATGCGGGCCAAGAACTCGCGCAGCCCGAAAGGCTTGGGGATGAAATCGGTTGCGCCGAGCTCAAGCGCAACGACTTTTTCCGCCTCATCAAGCCGGTCGCCGCTGATCACTATGATGGGTAAATCCGATTTTGTCGCCAGGTTGCGGACGATGGCAAGCCCATCCTCCCGGCCTAGGTTGAGGTCAACAACCACGAGATCAACTGGCTCATGCGATAGAACGTAGTTAAACTGCTTGCTATCGTTGACTGCGGTCACCTTCAAGGCATGCATCATGAGATACTGGGAGATGAGGCGTCGCATTGCGGCATCATCGTCAATGACAAGAACATGTTTCAACGGCTCACCTTCAATCTTGAATCCCCTTGTCTAAAGCTGTTGCCGAGCAACCCTTGGGGCACCAACGCAGGACAGCTGCCCCTTGCTACCACTCGCCGGTGCGTGCGGCCAATGTGAGGCCGTTGCTCGGCCTGGTCTTTTCATCCACAGCGAATTGATCGCATCCAGGCAGCCGGTGGCCACCACACAGCTGCAAGCGCCGGTATGACCCTGCCGAGTGGTCCTTCGCTAATTGGCGAGCTCCGCCGTTGGTGTAGGCCTGCCAACACCACTTGATTACGACGGCACGGACGCCCGGTCGCTTGCCATGTCCTTGCATCTTCTTCCCGTTTCTGGCGCTTGCGGACCTGGATCACCTCGAAATCCTCCCGCTCGTGCGTGCGGCTCGGACGCGGGGAGCAGCGCGGCGGTTGACTGATCGCAGAGGCGGTTGGACGAAGAACGGCCGTGATTCGCTATAGTGGCCTTGTGCCAACGGTATGTCTCCTGCCCAAGGCAGGTCATTGGGAGGTGGCCGGCGGCGCCAATCCTGTTCCCGGCGATCGGCAGGTCCGGTTACGGTTACGGCTACCTTGCGAGCTAACATTTCTCGGTTGATGCAATACCTTCCTTTTGAGCCTGTCACTGTACTTGTCGAGAGCGCTGTCGGACTGCGTCAATCCGCCTGCGGTTTCTGCCGATGGGATTGTGCGTGACCACCAGTTCGCGGCGCGGCCGAACAACTGAACCAGGTCTCGCACCAGGCCGGCTGCGCCGCCACGTCTTCCCAGTTGACCCTCGTCCCGCGTATTTGCGCCTCCGACGAGCTTCGCGGACGAACTCGCGGTTTCAACCAATGCCTGAGTATGCAGGGCGCATGGCTGTCTCTTGCAACAACGGCAGCATGCCGCAACATTGGGCAGCTCGGCGCCCTAGTCGGTTCTCGCGTTCGATCGACCCAAGCTTCCGCAGCCTGAGATGAACC
This sequence comes from Mesorhizobium sp. P2_D6, assembly GCF_056404315.1. Lineage (NCBI taxonomy): Bacteria > Pseudomonadati > Pseudomonadota > Alphaproteobacteria > Hyphomicrobiales > Phyllobacteriaceae > Mesorhizobium > Mesorhizobium sp. P2_D6. The sequence goes on from NZ_JBFUEG010000016.1 coordinate 7,044, forward strand.
CGCCAAGCTCGCCATTTTGTCCTTCGGCCAGGCGCTGACACAAGGTTCCATCACCGCCCATGCCAAGTCGCGGTTGACGCTGCAGGAGCAACGGACGGCCGGGACGGGCAATCCCGCGCTGGAATGATCCACCACGATGGTCGAGATGTGCCGGCTGATCGCGCCCGCGCAACCCGCGCATGCGCAAGGTGCCCATGCACCCGGACACGAACAAGCTCTTTGCTTCAGTTGAAACCGAAAAAGCTGAACTTGAACATCACGCAGTAACAAACCTGCCCGATAAGCGCGTGCCGGACAGGGCCAGAACCGGTCCTGACGCTTCGAAAGGTAGGGGATAGGAATGTTTATTGCAGCTTGGCCGCTGGCCATCGCCCTGTTGACATCCATGTCATTCCCAGCCGAGCCCGCGCCACTTTCGCCCCGTGAATTCCACCGCCTGTCGCGCAAATGCGCTCCCTGGGTTGCGCCGTCCACGCTCGCCGCGATTGCCAAAATTGAAAGTGGCTTTGAAACGCTGGTGGCTCATGACAACACCACAGGTGAGCAGCTTCGCTGGATAGACCGCCTGGAAGCGACGCGGGGCATCAAGAACCGCCTCGAAGCACAACATTCTGTCGATGTCGGATTGATGCAGATAAACAGCAAGAACTTTTCCTTCCTCAATCTCACGCCGGAAAAGGCTTTCGAGCCCTGCGCCTCGCTATCGGCCGCCGCCCACTTGCTTGAAAGCCGGTATGCCGGCGGCACGACTGCTCCGGCGCAGCAACTGGCGCTTCGCCGTGCCATCTCGGCCTACAACACGGGCGACGTCACGCGTGGCTTCACCAACGGTTATGTACGCAAGGTCGAGTCGGCTGCAAAGGACATCGCGAGTCATCTCGAGCGAACGCTGGAGCCGACCGCTCCAGATGCGCCACACCTTGAGGCATCCGGTAGGAAAGCCGTGCCGCCTCTGCTCCAACAGAGCCAACAGGCCAATGGAAAGCAGCCCAACCAAAATTCTTGGGACATCTGGGGCTCGTATGAGTCAAACCGCTCCGGGGCCGATCCCTCCGGCCCGACAGGCAGCCAGGCTGCGGAAGAGCGGGAACCCTCGAACCCGAACAAACTCGTATTCGATTGAACCATGGAGATACAATGATGAAGCCATTCAAAATACTTCGTGCGCTTAAAACGCGTGTTCCTTCGCCTTTTTCCATGCTGCGCACGACGGCTGAATATGTACCGGCCGCTGCTGCAGGCGCCGCGTGGACGGTCTTCTCCATCGGGCCAGCCTCGGCTCAGGTGACCGGAGGGACGGATCCCGCCAAGATGGTCCAGAATATCTGCACCTTCATACTTGGCCCCTTCGGACAATCACTGGCGGTGCTCGGACTCGTGGCCATCGGCATCTCTTGGATGTTCGGTCGTGCTTCACTTGGCTTGGTTGCGGGTGTCGTTGGAGGGATCGTCATCATGTTCGGCGCAAGCTTCCTGGGCAAGGCGCTCATAGGCGGTGGCTGATGAGCGACCGGTTGGAAGTGAGCACCCTCTATGTGGCGGCGACACGTCCCGCACTGTTTCTGGGGGTGCCGCTGACGCTGGCCGGATTGCTGATGATGTTGGCTGGTCTCGTCATCATTGTCCTTCAAAACCCACTTTATGAAATCGTGCTCGTGCCACTCTGGTTCGGGGCACGGCTGGTGGTTGAGCGTGACTATAACGCCGCAAGCGTAGCGCTCCTCTATTTGCAGACGGCCGGCAGAAGCGTGGACGGGCCGGTCTGGGGTGGCGCGAGCGTCAGCGTCAATCCGATCAGAGTGCCGAAACGCGGAAGAGGAATGGTGTAATGTTTGGCGCCAGTGGCCGGACCGAGAGATCTGGCGAGATCTATCTTCCGTATGTCGGTCATCTCAGCGATCAGGTTGTCCTGCTGGAAGACGGATCGATCATGGCCATGGCACACGTGAACGGCCTGCCCTTTGATTTGGAAGACGCAGAGATGCGCAATTCGCGCTGCCGCGCGTTCAACACTCTCTTGCGCAACATCGCGGATGACAATGTCACGCTATACGCTCATCTTGTGCGCAACAACGATGTGCCGGAGCCGGCATCGCGCCAGTTTCAAAGTGCATTTGCTGGCAGTCTGAGCGAGGCCTATGAGCGCCATGTGCTGTCGGGCAAGCTCTTTCGCAACGATCACTTCCTCACTATCGTCGTGTCCCCCCGCACCGCAATCGGTAAGATCGGCTGGCGCATTGCCAAATCCCCCAGACGGAATGACAACGATCTGGCCACACAACTGCGAAGCCTGGAGGACCTCTGGCAGATCATTGCTGGCTCACTCGGCGGTTACGGTCTGCGCCGGTTGGGTATTCGCGAGAAAGGCAACGTGCTCTTCACGGAAATTGGTGAGGCGCTTCGACTGATAATGACTTGCCGGTTTCTTCCGGTTCCGATGGTTACCGGCTCGCTTGGCGCCTCGATCTACACTGATCGGGTCATCTGCGGGAAGCGGGCGCTTGAGATTCGAAGACCCGGGGATAGCTCCGTGGGATCATTGTTTTCGTTCCGTGAATATCCGGCGACGACGCGGCCAGGCATGCTAAATCCCTTACTGTCCGCCAACTTCCCGCTTGTCCTGAGCCAGAGCTTTTCCTTCCTCACTCGGCCACAAGCTCATGCGAAGCTTAGCCTTAAATCCAGCCAGATGACGAGCGCCGGCGACAAGGCTCTCACCCAGATCAATGAACTTGCCGAGGCAGAGGACGCACTGGCAAGCAACGAGTTCGTCATGGGTTCGCATCATCTGAGCCTGTGCGTCTATGGCGACAGCCTCAATAGCCTTGCAGATCGCGCAGCAAATGCGCGCGCAAGGCTGGCCGACACAGGCGCCGTTATCGTCCAAGAGGGTATCGGCATGGAGGCCGCGTACTGGTCCCAACTCCCGGGGAACAACAGGTGGCGCACGCGCCCCGGGGCGATCACCTCGTACAATTTTGCCGGGCTTGTCTCATTTGAGAACTTCCCCAGCGGTTCCAGCTCCGGCCACTGGGGCAAAGCTGTTGCGCGCTTTCGCACAAACGGTGGAACGTCTTTCGACTACATCCCCCATGAGAATGACGTCGGCATGACGGCGATATTCGGACCCGTCGGCAAAGGCAAGACGACGCTGATGACCTTTATCCTCGCGATGCTTGAGCAAAGCGTGGTCGATCGCAATGGCGCCATCGTCTTTTTCGATAAAGACCGGGGTGGTGAACTGCTGGTGCGAGCCACGGGAGGGACATACCTTGCGTTGCGCAGAGGCGCTCCGAGCGGCTTGGCCCCTCTGCGCGGACTGGACAACACCTCCGCCTCGTTGGATTTTCTGCGCGAATGGCTGATGGCCCTCATCGAGAGTGATGGCCGTGGTCCGATCTCGCCGGAGGAAAGCCGTCGACTGGAACGTGGAATTCTTCGTCAACTTTCGTTCGAACCCGCCATGCGCTCACTTGCGGGCCTGCGCGAATTCCTGCTGCACAGCCCCTCGGAGGGCGCGGGAGCACGGCTGCAGCGGTGGTGTAGAGGGAATGCGCTTGGATGGGCCTTTGACGGCGATGAGGACGAAGTCAGGCTGGATGCCTCCATTACCGGCTTCGACATGACGCAGCTCCTGGAATTTGAGGAGGTCTGTGCGCCGGCCGCCGCATATCTTCTGCACCGCGTGGGCGCTGTTGTCGATGGCCGTCGGTTCGTCATGAGCTGCGACGAATTTCGCTTCTATCTGCTCAACCCGCAGTTCTCGGCTGTTATCGACAAGTTCCTGCTCACCGTCCGCAAGAACAACGGCATGTTGATACTCGCAACGCAGCAGCCTGAACACGTGCTTGAATCGCCCCTCGGGGCCAGTCTCGTTGCACAATGCATGACCAAGATCTTCTACCCATCACCGACGGCCGACCGGGCCGCGTATGTCGATGGCTTGAAGTGCACCACGCAGGAGTTCGAGGCAATCCGCCAGGGAATGGCAATTGGCAGCCGCAAGTTTTTGCTCAAGCGCGAGAGCGGGAGTGTTGTTTGCGAATTCGATCTTGGCCAGATGCGCGAGTATGTAGCCGTACTCTCGGGGCGGGCCAACACCGTGCGCTTTGTCGACCAGCTTCGTGACCAGCACGGAGATGCCCCAAGTGCGTGGCTCGACAAGTTCATGGCTCGTTACAACGAAATTCAAGACTGACGGAGGAATATTCATGAGATTTCCCACGCTTGCAGCAACGACGCTTGCCGCTTCCTTTCTGTTTAGCGGACAGGCCCGGTCGCAATTTGTCGTCATCGACCCGGCGGTAGTAACACAAGCGGGCTTAACAGCGGTTTCCACTGCGCAGATCCTGATAAAGTCAGCCCAGACGCTCGCTTCCACGATGGAAATGGTGGAGATACTAAAGTCGTCATTCGGTGTCACGGGGCTGCTAAGTTCACTGAACCAAGGAAATCACTACCCGTCGGGCAATCAGCTTGAGAGGCAGATGTTTGAGGGTCAGGCGCCAACTTCGATTAAAGCGCGTGCAATTGCGGACAACCCAAACCGGAAAGTCGACGGCACGGATTCAGAAGCGAAACTGTTACAGGGACAAATCGCTGGTGCCATCAATGCCGCAGCTCTTGCGGCCGACACTCTGGGCGTAATGGACAAGCGCCTTAAGGCCAACGACAACACGCTTGGTCAGCTTTCCCGCTCGGGAAATATTGTGCAGGCCACCGTCACCAACGGTCTGGTCCTCAAGCAGATTCATGATGCGATTATCCAAAATGTCCAGGCCACGAGTCTGCTGACGATGGCCACTGCACAAGCGAGCCTTCACGCCGCAGAGGAGGCCGCGATGCAGCGTCGCGAACGCCAGGACACCGCCAGAATGTTTGAGTAGCGACGCTTAGTTCATCCGGCTCATCTGCGCTGATCAGGGGCAAAATAAGGTTCACGCAATGGTTTTCAGAATTCCTGCGCCATTCACGGCCATACACGCGATCTTTCATGGGGCCTTTACGGTGGGGCTGCACAAAGTGATTGGAAACGTCCAAGAGGCGGTCAGTGCGCCTCTGGTTGCGTGCGTCACGCTCTGGATCATAATCCAAGGCTTTCTGGTCATGCGCGGTCAAGTCGACGCGCGCGGAGGTATCTCGCGCGTAGTCACGGTATCGATTGTCGTCGCCCTCATCTTAGGGCAGGCCAACTATCAGCTGTACATTGAATCGGTCTTCGACGACACGATTCCAAAGCTTGCCCACCAGATCAGCGGAAGCGCCTTGCCCTTCATCGGTATCCCCCAGAAGCTCGACGTAATGTTCGCTGCAAGTCAGAGTGCCTTTCAGCGGATTGCTTCCGAAATTGGGCCAATGAATCAGCAGGACATACTTGCCTTCCAGGGAGCGCAATGGATTTTGTACGGCTCGCTCTGGACAGCGTTCGAGATCTATGATGCCGTTGGAATTCTGACGAAGGTGCTCCTGGCGATCGGCCCCCTCGTTCTTGTAGGCTATCTTTTTGATCACACTCGAGACATGGCTACCAGATGGATCGGCCAACTGCTCTCATACGGGCTGCTGCTTGTCCTCCTCAACATCGTTGCAACGATAGTTATCGCGGCCGAATCAGTCGCGCTGGGAGTCATGCTTGCGGTGATCAAATACAAGGGTACGACAGCAGCCAAGATCATCGGGCTTTACGAGCTCGATATGCTTTTCCTAGCTGGTGACGCCTTGATCGTCGCGCTTCCGACGATCGCCAGCAGCATAGCCGGCGGTTCTTGGGCAGGTGCGAACCAATCTCTTAGCAGCCTCAATCGCCGCATTGCCAAAACGGCAGGTGGTTAATCAATCGACAAGGGCGGTACCTCAACATGAAATACTATCTACTTTTGTCAATACTGGCTTTGGCGGCCTGCAAGACAACCGATAAGCTTGCGACTTGCACGGGTTCGCCATTCCAACTGAACGTGGGACAATGGGAAACCTCCCCTGAAGATCTTCAAGTCGAATGTGCGAAAGAGCCCAAGTGAAATTTCCTGAACATGCCCTTCTGGTGGAGAGAGAAACGCTAGCCGCCCACTATAAGAAGGTGGAAGCGTTTCAAACTTCACGAGCGAAGTCTGCGCGGCGCCTGTCAAAGGCCCTCATAGCCTTTGCGGCAGCGGCGGTCCTAGGAAATGTTGCGCAGGCATTTACCATCGCTGCCATGGTCCCGTTGGCCAAGCTCGTACCTGTGTTCCTCTGGGTACGCCCGGATGGAACAGTTGACAGCGAAGTGTCAGTCTCTCGACTGCCGGCAACCCAAGAGCGAGCCGTCATAAATGCTTCGCTGTGGGAATATGTACGCCTGCGCGAGAGCTACACAGCCGATTCCGCCCAATACGGCTATGACCTCGTATCCAGTTTCAGCGCACCGGCTGTGCGGCAGCAATATCAAGATTTCTTCAATTATCCGAATCCCACCTCGCCGCAAGTCACAGTCGGCAAGCTCGGCAAGCTCGAAGTCGGGCATATTTCCTCAAACGACATCAGTCCGGACGTTCAACAGATCCGATACAAACGCACCCTTTCCATCGATGGGCAGATGCCGTTGGTGACCACCTGGACAGCAACCATCCGCTACGAGCGCCTGACAGATCTGCCTGCCCAATCAAGGCTCACCAATCCGGGAGGTCTACTCGTCACTTCCTATCAAACCTCGGAAGATAGCGTGTCGAACCTGGGTGACGTGCAGCCATGACAAAAAGAGCGTTTCTGGCACTGGCCTGTTCACTACTCTTAACGCTGGAGGCTTCCGCGGAAGACACCCCGCTTGCCGGCAAGCATGATGCGCGGATGCGCTACTTGGCTTACCGTCCCGACGAAGTGGTGCGCCTGTCGACCGCGGTGGGGGCAACGCTGGTCGTCACATTCGCGGCCAACGAGACCGTCGCAGCCGTGGCCGTTTCCAATAGCAAAGACTTGGCTGCGCTCCCACGCGCCAACTACCTGTTCTTTAAGGCCAGCCGGATCCTGCCGCCGCAGCCGGTCGTCGTTCTGGCCGACAGTGAGTCCGGTACCCGCAGATATGTCTTCAGCATTTCAACGAGAGCGATGCCAAAACTAGATGAGCAGCAACCTGACTTATACTACAGTGTGCAGTTCACCTATCCCGGTGATGAGGCCGCTGCTTTGAGACAGGCAGCAGAAAAGCGCTCGATTCTTGGTCAGGCCCGGGCAAAGGTGCTGCAGGAACAGAGGGTTCAGGATTTGTTGAATCGGCCCGGTACAACTGCCAGTTCCGACGAAAGCAATTTTCACTACGTCGCAAAGGGCGATCGATCGCTAGCGCCGCTGCAGGTTTTCGACAATGGCTTTACCACCGTATTTGGCTTCGCAAGCAATTCCCGTATACCCTCCCTCTACATTATCAATCCCGACGGCAAGGAAGCCGCTGCCAACTTCACAGTCAAAGGCGACTTTGTTGAAGTAGCCGCAGTCGCCCGGGAATGGCGTCTGAGAGATGGCAATACGGTATTGTCGATTTTCAACAGGGCATATGATCCTGTTGGACGAGCGCCGGGCACCGGTACAGTGAGACCCGACGTGTGGCGCGTTTTGAAAGGCTCGGGCCGATGAATGAAACCGGCCCACAGTCGGGACACGATGTAAATGCATCCGCATCGTTGGTCTCGGAGCCGGCCCGCCGGCATGTTTCGGGACCACAGAAATTGGCCGTCGCCGGTCTTGTTCTCATCTCATCTCTGTCGCTCATCTGGCTCGGAAGTCGTCCCAGCACACAAGACGAACCCTCTCAGCCAAACCCGCCAATTTCCCCCAACGCCGAGCCGTTCCGCCCCGTGCCTATTGAGCTTGCTCCCGAACCTCCAGCACCTGCAAAGGCGGCGCAGGCGGCAGATCCTGCGCCATCCACACCGCAACCCGCGGCAGCTGAACCGCCGCCCGAGGAATCACCAATTTTCGCCTACAGCAGCGGCAGTCAAAAGCCCGACGTGGCTCAGCGGAGCGAAGACGACCACAAGGATGCTCCCGCGACCGCGGATGAGATCTCGATCGGTGGCGATCTGTCAGGCCGATTGAAGCCAGATATACAGGAGCCGAGCCGGGCCACACTTTTGCCGCACCCTGATCTCGTGATTACTCAGGGAACGATCATTCCTTGCCTTTTGCAAACGGCGGTCGACACAAATTTACCCGGCTATGTGAAGTGCGTCTTACCTAAAGACGTCCGCGGCGCCACCAACAATGTCGTGCTCTTGGATCGTGGGACGACCGTGATTGGCGAGATCCAGCACGGTCTCGAACAGGGGGATGCGCGTGTCTTCGTGCTGTGGACGCGCATCGAAACACCTGACCATGCCCTCGTTTCGATAGCATCGCCGGGTGCTGACGAGCTCGGCCGCTCCGGAGTGCCTGGCACGGTGGATAATCACTTCCGGGAACGCTTTGGCGGAGCAATGCTGATGAGCGTCCTTCAAGGCGCGTTCCAGGCGGCCGGTCAATACGCGGCGAGCTCTGGCGGAGGAAGCGGCATCAACAGCTTCCAGAGCAATGGCGGACAAGCCGTCGAGACGACACTGAGAGCGACGGTCAACATTCCGCCAACCCTGAAGAAAAACCAGGGAGATGCTGTATCCATCTTTGTGGCTCGCGACCTCGATTTCTCGGATGTATACGGTCTCACGGCAACTGTCGTGGCGCCAGCCCCCCAACATCGCCAACGCCGGAGAGACAACAATGCGATCGGAGGCTGACCCTCAATTGCGTTTGCTTCTCGACCCCGTTCTGAAATGGCTTGAGGAGCCGAGGACCGAAGAGGTCGCTATCAACCGGCCTGGGGAAGCGTTTGTGCGACAAGCCGGCGTCTTCACGAAACATCCGCTACCGCTAGGTTATAACGATCTGGAGGACATCGCGATTCTCGCTGGAGCGCTGCGCAAGCAAGATGTCGGACCGCAAAGCCCCCTCTGTGCGACTGAGCTGCCGAACGGAGAGCGGCTGCAGATCTGTTTGCCGCCCGCTGTTCCCTCAGGAACAGTAAGCCTGACGATACGGCGTCCTTCAAGTCGTGTGACCGAACTGAAGGAAGTTTCTTCTCGCTACGAATACTCACGTTGGAATCAATGGCGGTCACGAAAACAGCGCCAAGAGCGGCAGGACGAAACTATTCTTCAGCAATACGACGATGGTGACTTGGAGAAGTTTTTGCAAGCGTGTGTTTCGGGACGGCTCACGATGCTGCTTTGCGGACCTACTGGAAGCGGCAAAACGACAATGAGCAAGACTTTGATCAACGCTATACCCCCGCAAGAGAGACTGATAAGTATCGAGGACACGCTGGAGCTTGTAATCCCGCACGAGAACCATGTCCGGTTACTCTATCCAAAGGACCGAGCCGGCGTAGGTGCGGTGACAGCCGAGCAACTGCTGCAAGCGAGCTTGCGCATGCGCCCTGATCGAATATTGCTCGGCGAGATGCGCGATGATGCTGCATGGGCCTACCTTAGCGAAGTCGTCTCCGGCCATGCGGGATCAATATCAACGATCCATGGGGCTGATCCGGTCCAGGGCTTCAAAAAGCTCTTTTCCCTCGTCAAGAGCAGCCCGCAAGGAGCCGCTGTGGAAGATCGAACGCTTCTTGACATGCTGTCGGCTGCCGTTGACGTCATTGTGCCGTTCCACACCCAAGGTGACCTGTACGAGGTGGGAGAGGTATGGCTTGCCGCCGATGCCCGGCGACGGGGAGAGACAGTAACCGACCTCCTTAACAAGCACTAAGGCTAGAACAACGTCTCTGCATCGATAAGTCCATTGTGATGCGACGCGTCGTTTTGTTCTGCTTCGATGTCTTTTGCCAGGCCTTCTCACATTACTTGCATAGAATGAGCGCGTCGGCGGCATCACGCCATCATCATTATACGAATCGCATGCTCTATTGTCCTGGACGAGACCGGTCTCGCTAGCCGAAGGACGAAGGCCTGATTGTCAGATGTGACCGGCATGGGGTCGATGTCACCGATGACTATGAAAGGCACCGCCATGATGGTGGGGCATACGGGCTCGGCCCGTCCTCGCTCGAGGAAAGGCGTCTTCGCCAAAATCAGCAGGTCAGCTGCCTTCCCGCTCTCGATCCAGCCGCAGAGACTTTCGAAGGTCGCGAAGCCGATCGGCTCATAACCCAGCGCGGCGATATTGTCCTTGTGAATCTCCAACTCTGCTGGATCGGGCTCCACGACTGCAATGATTCCGCCGTTGGCCGGTGATCCGTTGTATGGGCCGAAAGTGACGTCAGCGCTGACTGGCTCCTCCTCGGAGGCTGGCAAGTAAATATCAAAGCGCGTACCTCGGCCAACAACCGAGTTGACGTCTAGGCATCCTGCGAGCGCGCACACCTGCCTGTCCACTGCAGCAAGACCCAGCCCGGTCCCGCCGACGCGAGAGCGTGTGGTAAAAAAAGGCTCAAAGACATGCGGAAGTACCGAACCTGCGATTCCTGGGCCATCGTCGCTGATGGAGAGCAGAACGTAATCTCCAGGTCTCAAGGTGCCCTGAGCCAACCGCTTTGTTTCGCAGATGCGGGTCCGAGAAACGCCAACCTCGACACGGCCGTCGTTCAAGACAGCCTCCGATGCGTTCTTGCACAGATTCATAAGGATCTGCTGTATCTCAGTTGGGCTGCCCTCGACAACCGTTTGCCCGTTGATCTTGAAATGCAACTGAACATCTGCACGAACTGTAATGCGCAGCAGTGGCGCAAGGTCCATTACAATTTCGGAGATATTGAAAGGCACTGCCACGCGCTTGCGTTTTTGGCTGAGTGCCAAAATCTGGTCAACGATCAGCTTGGCTCGGTGTCCAGCTAAGATGATTTGGTTGATGGAGTTTTGAATTCTCGAGGGCCGACGCACAAGACCTAGTGCGATCTCTGAAAATCCAATTATTGATCCTAAAATATTATTGAATTCATGTGTAGCGCCGCTTGCGATTGTGCCGACAGTCCTCAGCCTTTCCACATGCTCCCATCGATTCACCAGAAGGTCGCGTTCCGCATTTATACGCTGCATTTCAAGATGGTTGCTTAGACGCGCAATAGAACTGGCAAGAACCCGGAGGTCGTCGGCTGAAGGGAGTGAGCGATCTCCTTCAAAGACGAGGATGCAAACGGCAACCTGCTGACCGGAGGCGCTGCAACCAACAATTTGACAAACACCGGAAGAGCCTCTGGCGGTCCGAACCATTTCCGCCGCCGGGATGACGCGAAACACTGGCCGTCCGGCGCGGACAAGTGAAACGAGTTCATCAATAAGCGCGACGTTCCAGACGCGCATGCACGTGTTCGCCACAAAGTACTCGGTATGCCTGATGAGACTCGGATCCACCAGAGTAAGCGCGCATTGGTCCGCATCGAAAACGCGTTGAATGAGTCTAAGGGCTGCTTCGGTGGAACAGCGCGCCGAGGCATTCTTTGCTATACTATCGTTGAAGCGAGCTTCGATCGCGCTCAATTCCTCTTCAAGCTCCAACCTTTTTTCTAACCGGTTGGTCCGCAGATGCTGCCTGAACGCCCTAATGATCGCTGCCAAGCAAAGGCATATGGACACAGAGCCAAAGAAAAGCCACGTACGCTGCGCCTGCGCGCCGGCCAAACTGTAGCCTTTCAGATGCTCTCGCTCCAGTTCGGCAGCCTTGGAGAACGTGTCGAGGGATGCGATCTGATCGGCAGCTTGCTCCAACCTCCATAAAGAAGACAGGACAGGGCGGAACCTGGCCACGACATCCGCGACAGCTCGGGCCTGGCCCGGAGTAAATCTTTCGAGAAGCTCCATCTGTGAGGCGAGGGTAAGCCCCGGTTCGACTGAAAACACGATCAGTTCGGAGAGTTCAAGCTTGCCGCCCTCAAGGCGGTCAATTGAACGAGCAAGATCTGCGAGAGAGCTTTGCATACGCTGATTATGCTTGACCAAGGCTGAGATGGCAGCCTGCGTGTTTTCGATCGAGTTTACGAGCTGCGCGAGCAATCTGGATTGCCCGGAGGCCTCATCGGGCGAAATCTCGAAATCGCGCTGCAAGTCTTCAAGATTCCTTTGCAATGCCTGTCCGGTAGAAGCAACCGAGTGGTCCACTTCCATGTCGGTCCGAGCACGGGCGACGTCGCGCTGGAGCAATGCATCGTTGATCTGAATCGTTCGCAGCTCGCTTATGACCGCGTCGTTGATCTTGGGGGCCTGCCTCTGCGTCCCGACCAAGAGCGCAATCGAGGCGGCTAAGGCGAGGACAAATGCTTTGTCGCCACTGAGCCATGTTTCCCAAGGAAACGGCGTTCGACCCGCAGCGCATGGGTTGCGAAAGTCTGACCTGAATTCTAGCTCCGCATCGGTTCGGTATGCGGCCGGATGCTGCTGGAACAGGAAAGCCATGTGTACCTCTCCCCTCATAAAGACGGCTTAGACACCGTCGCACTTTGCCCCCTTGGCCCCGCTGACCCTCCGTTGAATTTCGCGGCGATTAGACTTCGACCGTTCTGTTCCGAACTCTGGCCACTCGCGAGCTCGACGCGAACGTGGAAACTGAAGGCACGGCGTTACGGCACGTGAGAACGATAACTGGGCTATCGTGAATGCTGATTTGATAGTTGTTGAGAAGGGAAGGCACCAATGCCAGGCTGACACCGCGTGACGGATTCAATCGAGATTTGCCTGTTTTCGCGCGGCGAGTCGAACCACGCCGATGTTGAAGGTACCGTTGGGTCTCGTCATAATGACCGCAGGAACCGAATACTCTTGAGCCTTCGTTGCGTCAGTCCGCTCAAGCCATCACGCACGCGGCAAAGCTAACTTCCGGCAAGAGTTTCATAGCTGGGCCAACAAATTGCGCCCTATGCCTGACCAGAGTAAGCAGGACGTACGTACGATCGGCATGATCCCCGAGAGCGTTCGCACTTCATCTCTTATCCGGCGAAGGATAGCCCATTGAGCAGCTCACCATCGGTTATGAGATCGAGGCGACACACAAGGCGGGCAACCGGTCGCAGTATTCGGAACTGTCTTCCGAGAGATCATGGAGGGACAGACAAGCCGCACGCTGCAGCAGCCTGGGGATGACACCGGTCGGCCAGCCATTATGCCGCTAACCCGCTTGCGATCTCTGTGCATTGTATCTCCTGCGTGCAGCCCCTGCATTAAGCCAGCGTCGACGACCAGAGCCCATGTTCCACCAAACAAGGGTTAGCTTTCAAGAAGCTGATTGAACAAATTGATTGTTTGGATCGCACGCATCCGAACAATGGATGCAGCTAAATGCAGCGGCGGTTTTCGTTAGATGCGAGCGAGCGTCTCTTGGCAAGAACCACCGCGGGGCGCGGGCGAGGTGAGGGGCTGCACGCCAAGCGCGTCGGGACGGTCATCGAGGATCTGCGTGCGGGTTTGCAGCAGAAGATGTGCGCCGATCCTGCTCCACTGCATCTGCCATTTGTTGGCGACCCGCTTGGAACGGCGTTGACGGTGGCCTTGACGAGGGCCGAAGAGATGCGATCTCCGGACCGCTAACGTCGCCGTAATTAATCAGGCTGGCACTGTTGGAGGCGATGTAGGCCTGGTGAACTCGCCGATGGCGGTCAGGAACTTGCGCATGTTCGGCTAGCCTGTTTCGAGACCTTCCGCGTCGAATTGCAGGTCGGCGATTTCGTGACGGGCCCGATAGACGTCAACATGCCAGAGATGCCATTTGATCCTGCGCAGAGTTTCGAGCAGGTCCTGTCCGGTCTGCTCGTCCTGGTTTTCGAGCCCTTGCACGAACTGCCTGATGCGCACGGTGATATGGAACCAGTCGGCGATTCTTCCCTACCGTCGGTGATGAAGGTGAGATCCTGATTGGCTTGGACGGGCTGCTTCTTGAGATGGTCGAGAATGCGCCGTTGCGGCTCGCGATCATAGCCATAGACGAAACCGATGTAGCGCGGAGCACCCTCTTCAGGCAGCGAGCGGCCTACGATCAGCTCGAAATTCTACTTCCGGTCGTTTGGTCGCGGATGAAAGTTCGATGCGGCTGCAGAACGCGTTTGCGATGGCCGCCCATCTTCCCGGCGCTACCGGAGCACGATAACGTTGCGACCATTTCACCACCGAAGAGACCGCAAAGCCAAAGCGCGACCAACCCGATCCAATTCTGCGCCGCCCAACTTCCATCTCGAACGGTGCGCGGAACGCCTGCGCGCCGGGTGCCTAACTAACAGTTGCACTGGGCATGCCATTGCTCGGCTATTCGAGCTTCTCCAATGCCTGCCTAATGTCATCTCCGGCGTCCTCCGGCAACGGCAAAATAGGGCGCGGTGGCTGGACGTGCGCCAGACCGAGGTAGTCGGCGATGACGAACATAACGCGGAAGCTGCCGTAGTGTTTGAACAAGGTCCAGAGCGGCCCGAAAGCGCGGTTCAACCGAGTGGACTCCGCCGCGTCGCCGGACTGCGCTGCACGCGTCAGCGCAAGCGCCGGGACCGCCAGCAGACCTGCCGCAACGCTGTACCAGGTGTCACATCCGGCAAGCAGGGCATCCGCCGCGCCCCAATCGCCGCTGTATCCGATTGTGAACGTGTCAGGCGTCATCGACCGCAAACGTGCCAGTTCCCCCGCGTAATCGTCATTCGCTGCCAGAGGCATTTTCACCGCGACGATGTTGGACACCTCTGACAGCCGGGCGATCAATGCGTCGCTGAATGTGAAGCGCGTGGTGCTTGGATTGTTATATATGCACAAAGGCAATTCCCCCGCCTCGGCCACCGCGACGAAGTGCTGGAAGACTTCGTCCTCGTTCAGGGGAACGTAGGACATCGGTGCCAGGAGCAGGCCGTCAGCGCCAGCGGATTTGGCATCGCGCGCCAGAGCCTGAGCTTCATCGGTACGCAATGCACCCACACCCACGACAAGAGGCGTTTTGCCGCCGATGCATTCCACGGCAGCCTGAACGGCACGCTTGCGTTCTTCCCTGGTGAGGTAAGCATAACCGCCCGTGCTCCCCAGAAGGCCGATGGAGTCCGCTCCGGCGCGTTGAATACGCTCGAGAAAACGAGCCAGACCCTCGGTGTCGACATGCCCTTCCGCATCGGTTGGCGTAAGGGGGAACGCCGACAGGCCGCGAAACAAAGTCATCATCCATTCCTTTCGAAACTATATACGGGAAAGCAGCATACGCAGCCCGGCGAACGCGAAGAACATCGCCAACAGACTTTCGATCCAGCGGCGGCAGCGGCGATACAGAGCCACCATAGGCGGTGTGGAGAAGACAATGGCGTAGCCGCAGAATATCGTGACACTTAGGATGGCGCAGCCACCCAATATCGCCGCGATGCTCTGCCACGATGAATTCGGGCCGATCCCCAGCGTGACGAGCGCGATCCATGCTAGCACGGATTTTGGGTTCGCCAAATGCATCAAGAGGCCCTTCCTATAGAGCTCACCCCGCGAAAGAGCGACTTGGTCGGTCGATGCGCGCACCGCCAGCTTCTCGTTCGACGTAAGCGCCGACCGTCCCGCCCTGAAGGCGAGGAATAGCAGGTAAAGCCCCCCGAAAACCTGCAGAACGAGCAGTGCCTGGGCGTACCTGGCCAACAGGGCGGAGATGCCGGTGGAGGCCATAAAACCCCAAAAGATCGAGCCGCTGACGACGCCGGAGGCGAGCATGAGCGCAGCACCTCTGCCGCGCGCCATCGCAACCCCCATAATGCGCATGTTGCTCGGGCCGGGGCTCCCCGCGGCAATGACATATGCAGCAAAGACGATGAGCAACTGATGGAGATCGACATTCATTCTCTCAGCCCTTGATAATCTCGATCGGATCGATCGCGCCGGATGCCCCGGGCGGCCATGGATCCGCTCGCTCGACCGGAAACCTCATCCGGCGATGGCAATTTCTTGGCTCGCGATTTTGCAGCCAGGCATCAAGGCATTCAGCCCTCCGACCATGGCATCCGTCGCCTCTGCCAATGCATCGTCCGGCATGGTCTCCAACGCCTCCAATACGAACCACATCCGGCCTGTTAGGGTCTTCAGGCGGGTTCGAGTGCCCTGTCGCCAGTTCCAGCGTCGGCAGGTGACGCCAATGTCGTCGCGCCAGATGACCTCACCGGGCAAGGGAGCATCGTTGACCGCCTCTCCATTCACCATGGTGTCGAACGTCTCACTCCCGTCAGCGATCGTCAGGTGGGGTCTTCCGACATAGGCGTCAAAATTCTCTCCACCCACCGGGACTGCGTATTTCAGGCTGATGGCGTTGTAGAGATCGACGATCGGGTTGATCGTCGAAAGAGTGCCGTCTTTCAGAACCCGCTTTCTGAGGGCCTGGGCTGAGCACGGCGTACGGTTAGGCTTCGCGCCAAAGACGACGTCGGCGTCGGACCAACTCGCCAGATGAGCTTCTGCCCAAGCCGGGCCATCCGCCAACGCGCAATCGCAGGCTTCACCAAGCAATCGGGGATCGAAACGTCCTTCTCCAGCTGAAGTGGCATCGACGTAGACGCTCACGGCTCTAAATCCCGATGCAATATTCTTAATTCGACCGTCGATGATGGGACCCTCAAACATCCAGGCAACTCCATCAGTTCGCGCGCAAGCAATCCATGACCGGCGCGACCAGTCACGATCGCTTCCCTGACTGCAAGCCAATATTGCAGTTTACTGGTCCAAACTAAACTGCCACTTTTGGAGATTTTAATTGGTCCAGTATAAGGAAGGTTCTCGCAGCACGGGAGCGACCCGTCGAATTTATCAATCCCTGATCAAGCAGATCCAGGCCGGAGTGTACGGGTGTCGGTGACGCCACCCAGTTCTCCGCAAGCAAGCGGCCCACAAGTTCCCCATGATCCGGTCATGCTGTTGTGAACCCTAGGGCATTATGGTCGATGCCAGCGCCACCAGGGTGGCGTCGTACTGTTCGAAATCCCCCGATTGTTACCGCGGTTTTGCTTGACGCGCGCGATGACCTTAGCTGAGGCCTAGGATGAAGCGCCGATTGGAGGGACGGATCGACCGCGCGTTAGATGCGTAAAGCGTCGTAAACCGCTTGATGTCTGCGGTGTCGACCTCGACCGGTTCCATTGCAACCATCCACTCCACGTTTTCGGTGCAGGGCGGAGTCGTTAATGATCCCTCATAGGTCCAGTAGCCGAGCGAGGCCGGCAAAAGCCCGTTGGGATCGAACTCGTCAACTGCCATCTCCTCGCCGGGCCGGGCCGGAAAGACCTTGGCGAGACCGGCAAAGCTGATATTTGTCGCGCCAGGCGTAAGAAGGGCGCTCAGCACACCCAGAGTATCGCTCTTTTTGTCTTTATGGACAAAATGCGCTTCCATCGGGAAGCTCATGCCCGCCACGTGATGCTCGCTCGGCGCATGGAAATGCAACTGTGCCAGTTGGTAGACGCGATCCCCGCGAGTCAAGGTGCTGCCTTCCGGCATGTTGATTTGAATGGTGTGGCCGTTGTTCACCATCCTGCCGCCGCCCTTGAGCCAACTGATGTCGATGCGCGGTATATCCGCCTTTACCGTGCCGGCGATGTCGATGGGTGACTGCTGCCTGCCCGCCGAACAGGCGAAATTTCTCGTGTCCAGATCGGCCCAATGCTCCGGCCCGACCGAGCCGCCATATCCCCAATGGGCGCTGGCCGCACGCGCGGTCTGGGCGCAGATCGGGCACACGCCCAGCGCGATGAATCCTCTAATCAGGTTACGACGATGCATATTGCCTCGCTCCTTGATGCGACCTTATGTCCTTGCTTCCAATTGGTGCAGTCAAGGCACAGCCGCAAGGGCGGGCGTAGGTTGAGCCGCGCCACCAGCGTACACGCCAGCCAGTCCTCGTCGAACTGGTAAACTGGAAGAAGCGTCGCCGCCGGCGATCGTTGGAGGCTACGCTCGCCGGTCCGTAGAAATGGCTGGCGACGTGGCTCAGATTCACCGTGCTGCCGCTGATCAGGCCAACAACCAGCACAGCCGGCGTCGCCGGTCCGGCTGTTACTCGGCGGTATGTGGCGCGTAACGTTGAAGCGGCAGTGTCGGGCAGGCAGTGCATTGCAAAGGATCCCCTCTTTGGCGAGACGAATTCCTCCATTCCAACTGATTCCCGACCTCTCGGCCACCCACTGTGTAGCCTGCCCGCCACGCTCTCCAAGACCATAAAGGCATGGATAAAACTCGCGAATACGCCTTGGAAAGCAGGTCTCAAAGGCCAAGGGGACCTTCCATCTGGAAAATGCCAAGCAAAGCTCGCGTTCGGACGATCCATGCGGTTGCCAGGCTGGCTGCCTCCGGTCAGGCGAGATCCGGATCCGTCCGCGAGGATAGCTGTAAACGTCTCCAGGCTGCATCGCTGTGCGCTTTGCGATTGGGAAGTTCAGACCGGAAGCGAAATGGAAACAGACACCTTTGACGACTTGAAGCCTGTCTATCTGCTGCTCAAGGGATCCGATTGGCGAATTCGTGGCTGCGTGCGCCTCTTGCCAACCACTGGGCCGACCATGTTGCGCGACACATTCCCGGCGCTGCTGGGTGAGGCTGTGGCGCCCGCGAGTCCTGACATATGGGAAAGCAGCCGTTTCGCGCTCGATTTGCCCCCATCAACGCCCAAGGCGGCAGGCGGCCTTGCCCAAGCAACCTACGAGCTCTTCGCCGGCATGATCGAATTCGGCTTGGCCAACAATCTCACCCGGATCGTGACGGTGACCGATACGCGTATGGAACGGATCCTTCGCCTCGCAACGTGGCCATTGTCGCGCATCGGAAAGCCGCAGCCCGTCGGCAAAACGGAGGCGGTGGCCGGGTTTTCGAGATCTCTCACGCCAGCCTGTTGCGCATCCGCTGGAGGGGACGTCTGAATGGGCCGGTACCGTGGCAACCGATTCTCGGCCTGCCGCACGGCCCATGCGGATAGCCAAGACGTGGTGCGTGGCCCCAGGGATCGGAAGAGGGTTTGCTTCTCGTCGCCGAAAGGAGTCATTGCGTCCGGCCTGGAGAAGCAAACCGAGGAATGATGCATGAAGCAGCGTCCGCACAATTGAACGGCGAGATCAAAGAGTGCGGGGCTACCCATTCGCACTCGGCCCAAGTATTCCCCGTCTCCTCCGGCCGGCTTGCATGCTATTAACGCAGGTGAGGGCGCCGGCCATGATATGCGCAGCCCGTTGAAGGCGGAAGCGTACGCCCCCGGTTCACATCACCCGCATTGGACTGAGGTTTAGTTCATCCATGGCGTGGATGATGGCTATCCCAACAATCAATTTTACCGAACTTACCGGATTCCATTAGAAGACTCTAACTGAGCGCATGCCGGGCGGCGTCCCTCGTCTGCGTCGGCTAAGGCTGCCGGGAAGAATTCGGAGAAGAACATGTGCGGAATTGTTGGCATCGTTGGGCAACAGCCGGTGTCGGAACGCCTGGTCGACGCATTGAAGCGTCTGGAATACCGCGGCTATGATTCGGCCGGCATTGCGACGATCACCGAGGGCACCTTGCACCGCCGGCGCGCGGAGGGCAAGCTCGTCAATCTCGAGAGGAGACTCAAGGAAGAGCCGCTGGGTGGTACCATCGGCATCGCCCACACCCGCTGGGCAACCCATGGGCCACCGACGGAACGCAATGCACACCCGCACTTCACGGATGGTGTGGCCGTCGTCCATAACGGCATCATCGAGAATTTCGCCGAACTGAAAGACGAATTGGCGGCGACGGGAGCCGAGTTCCAGACCGACACCGACACTGAGGTCCTTGCGCATCTCTTGGCAAGGCACCGCCGGGAGGGCATGAGGCGTGGTGAGGCGGTGCATGCCATGCTGAAAAGCGTCAGGGGTGCCTACGCGCTTGCCATCCTCTTTGAGGATGATCCGTCGACCATCATTGCGGCGCGCAATGGACCACCGCTGGCGATCGGTCACGGCGACGGCGAAATGTTCCTGGGCTCCGACGCGATCGCGCTTGCTCCATTCACGAATGAAATCACCTATCTCATCGACGGTGACTGGGCCGTTGTCGGCAGGACGGGCGCTGATATCTTTGATTACGACGGCCACCCCGTCGCGCGTCCGCGCCAGACCTCCGTGGCCGTGGCCACTCTGGCCAACAAGGGCAACCATCGCCACTTCATGGAGAAGGAAATCCTCGAGCAGCCCGAGGTCATCGCCGATGCGCTCGGTCATTATATCAATTTCATCGAAAATGGTGCCGATGCGGTTTTTGGCATCGACTTCGCCAAGATCCCGAGCTTGGCGATCTCTGCCTGCGGCACCGCATATCTCGCCGGGCTGATCGGAAAATACTGGTTCGAGCGCTATGCGCGCCTGCCGGTCGAAATAGATGTTGCATCCGAATTCCGCTATCGCGAGATTCCGTTGTCGCCGCAGTCTGCGGCTCTGTTCATTTCACAGTCGGGCGAAACCGCCGATACGCTGGCATCGCTGAGGTACTGCAAGCAGCTTGGGCTGAAAATTGGCGCTGTCGTCAATGCGCGCGAATCGACCATCGCTCGGGAGGCCGATGTGGTCTTCCCGATCCTTGCCGGCCCAGAGATCGGCGTCGCCTCCACCAAGGCCTTCACCTGCCAGCTAGCCGCTCTTGCCGCACTCGCCATCCACGCAGCCAAGGCCCGCGGAACCGTGACCGAAGATGAGGTGCAGGCGCTCGTCGAGAGCCTCACCGAATTGCCGCGCCTCATGAGGCAGGTACTGGACAGCATCCAGCCGGAGATTGAGCTTCTGTCGCGCGAACTGTCAAAGTGTCATCATGTCCTTTATCTCGGCCGTGGCACAAATTTCCCGCTGGCGATGGAGGGTGCGCTGAAGCTCAAGGAGATTTCCTACATCCACGCTGAAGGCTATGCGGCGGGTGAATTGAAGCACGGTCCTATCGCATTGATAGACGAGAACATGCCAGTGATCGTCATCGCGCCACATGATCGCTTTTTCGACAAGACCCTCTCCAACATGCAGGAAGTGGCCGCCCGCGGAGGGCGCATTATCCTCATCACCGATGGAAAAGGGGCAGCCGCATCGAAACTCGATACGATGCACACGATCGTGCTGCCGGCCACCGACGAGATTATCGCGCCGATGATCTTCTCGCTGCCGATACAGCTTCTTGCGTACCACACGGCGCTCTTCATGGGCACAGATCTCGACCAGCCACGCAACCTGGCAAAATCAGTCACCGTCGAATGATGTGACGCCTTCATTAGTCGCAACGCTCGCCCATTCGGAAAAACTCCAAGCACTTCAACCGGCGCTCAAGCGCGCCGCTACCGCCTTGCCGTTATTTGCTGGAGCATGCCGTTTAGCGACGATTGGTTATCCCTTTGGCCTCCCCTCACGCTGCTTGGCTGTGCCTACGGGCAAACCCGGTCGAGAAAAGCATCGAATACGCAGCAATAGCGCTAACCACAAAGCGATCCTCCTGCCGCATGCGGATAAAACCCTTCGTTGTCCACTATTTCGTCCTCGCTCGATGATTGCGGCTCGCCGCGGTCTTCGTCGGTGAGACGGTTGTCCCGTGACTTTGCCAGGCGGCCAGCTGCGATGTGCGGGCTGTAGGAATCCCGTGTAACCTCGTTCTGGATCTAACGCTCACCGATAGGCCCGGCCAGTCGCAAGAGGACCGGGCGATGATCGGACACTTCCAGGAACCGCTCGATGGTTCGGTCGAGCGCGAGGATCATGAAATCGTGGCCGCACGGCACGAGATTGGGCGAGACAAAGACATGGTCGATCAGCGACTTGAAGGGCGCCTTGACGCAGGTGATTTGCTTGTCCGAAGCATCCTGCGCGGCGAGCGCGGTCAGGCCGGCGGCGGTCAGCGCGGTCTCCGGAAGCCAAGGTTGCATTGGGTCGCCGCCGATTCAGTCGTTATCGAAGCTGGGATCCTGGGCGAGTTCGGCGATTGCTTCGGCGATCACGCGCCCACCCATCTGCCGGCGGCCTCCACCGTGTCGCCGGACTGCGCCGCACGCGTCAGCGCAAGCGCCGGGACCGCCAGCAAACCTGCCGCAACGCTTTACCAGCTGTCACATCCCGGCAAGCGGGGCATCGGCCGCGCCCTAATCGCAGCTGTATCCGATTGCAAACGTGTCAGGGCTTATCTGCCGCAGGCGTGGCAGGTCCCCCGCATAATCGTCATTCGCCGCTCGAGATGAAGCTCTTCCTCCCGTTAGAATGAACGTTCGAAACGGAGGATGCCGCCGACACTGCTCTTTTTGTTGGCATTAGCCCAGCTAATGGAAGGGTCGACCTTGCCGACGGCGAAGTCGCCGTAGCGGTCATAGTCGAGTTCGGCTGTAATTGTGAAATCTGCAAGAAACGCATAGGCAACGTTTGCAGCGACACCATAGTTCCTGAGCTGATCACCCGAGAGCTGAAGATTCAACGACGTTGTCTCATTGAGCTTGTAAGTGGCGCCGGCCCAGAAAGCCCAGTTACCGCCCCAACTTTTGTAGAACCCGCGACCATGAGCGTCGATTGCGTTAGTGACGTCATCGTTGAGCTTGCCGCTGGAGCCGTAGCCGAACATTCCGAATAGCGAGAGTTGGTCGGTAACATCGACGTCGATGCGGACCTTGCCGGCGACCGATTCGTAGTTGCTATCATAAGCGACAACGCCGGTGATCGCGCCCCAGTGTTGTGTGTATTTCACTCCACCGACTAGGTGCGGAACGTAGCTGTCGATGGTGCCGACCAGGCCCGAGCCTTCTTCGAGTGAAACCACAGCCGAAAAGCCGTTACCGGCGTCAAAGTAGTACTGAACCACATTAGTATCGAAGGCGCCGTACGGGATAAGCATCTGATTGAGCACGTCGCCCGCGTAGCCAATAAACATGTCGAAGGCGGACCAGTCCTTGCCAACTCGGAGGCCACCAAGCTGAACCCAGGCGAAAGTCAACGTGATGCCTTGGCTGAAGGCATAGTATCGAGGACTGTCCGAACCGGAATAGGTGGTGTGCTTGCCGTAGTTCATGCGGGTCTGGATGTAGGTCTGCAATGTACCGAGTTCGGTCTCTTGCCCGGTCCAAGTTTTGAATGTGAAGCGCGTGTGGTTTTGCCATATGGCCTGGGCCTCGCCAGTCTTCACATCCGTGGTTCTAGCTTGGTCATACGATACGACATCGCCGAGGCCGATGTCGTAACGGACATAGCCGCCGATGCGCAGGCAGGTCTCGGTGCCGGGGATGTAGTAGTAACCAGCGCCGTAAACGTCGCAGATCTTGACATATTCAACGGGCTCAGGCTCGGCCAGGACGATGGCGTCGGCGGCTCGGGCAGAGGAAACGGCGATCAGGGCCGCAGCTGAGCCGAGCAGGAGGCTCCTGATGTTCATTCTTGATCTCCGTTCAAATATTGAAGAAGGGGACGTCAACGAACGAGCCAGCCCTTCCTGTCCCCACAATCGAAAACGATGCACATCGCGCTGCGCCTATCGCAGTGTGACACGCGGATCATAATAATTATTCAACAACAGGGGCGATGAAGCTGAATCATACTTTCACACGATAAGTTGTTGTTCTCATATCACCTGCTTGAAATGCCCGGAGAGGAATCAAACACTTCCGAGTTGATCGCCATGATTATCTCCGATAGCTGCGGGCGTACCGTCACAACGGCTTCGAAAATCACCCCGCAAGTGACGTGCCAACCTCACGACCAAGCTACGATTGACACTCAAGTTTGCCGTCGGACCTTGGAATGCGTTTCCTTTTTTGCTCTGAGGGTCAAGCTGAGCACGAAAAGCAAATGTTTCGGACATGGTTCGTCTGTTCGCTTCGCGACAGTATCGTTCAATGGCGATAGCTTTTGTTTGTTTTGAGCCTCGACATTGTTGACATCATGCGAGTGCACCGCTCGGTACGTCAGCCGAGATGCCCCACTGATGCCGACATGCCTAGGCGTAAGCGTCCTCGTTAGGGCGAAGGGCCACACCTCGGCGGTGGCGAGGTGCACCAGCTTTCCAGCTAGTCCGGACAAAGTGGTTCCAAAAGGCGGGAAGGTCGAGACGAGCCGTTGTAAGCCCCTCTCTGAATCGGAAGCCGTGCATGGGCCATTTTTGTTTTTACGGAAGCACATGCGAATTCGCTCGATTGTCAGCTGCGAGCGATGCTTGAGTTGCGCTTCACTCCGGCGCTTTGCCGGGCCACAGGAGCGCGATTTGTCGGTGATCATGCGCCTGGCGTAGCGCTACTTTCTAAATTGGTTCATCCGGCTTGCAGCCTTGGCAGGGGCGGACCTGGACGGCCTCCTCGAGCACAATTCCCGCTCTGACAGACGGTGCGCCACAGCCAAAGCCTCGTGCCGGCAATTAATACGACGAACTCATCGAGATGCCAGGTATCGCTACGTGAGGCCGTCTTACGCACCAGCCGGCGAGCAAAAGTCTGGTCCCAACGCCGAATCGACTGGTCGGATGGGGCATGCTGCGATCCATCGGACGCTGAAGGGAGGGGATAGGATAGTAGCACCAAACGGTGTGCGGGAAAGTCTCGACGGGAAACCCAGGGCGCTTGTCGCTGACCAGCGCGTGCGTGCTCATACCATCGCTGTCCAGCCAAGGCTGAATGGGGCTATCGCTGCGAAATAATCGGGCCCAAAGCGGACCGGACTGATATAGCGCAAAGACACAGGAGAGCGCAGTGGTAAGGATGGAAGGCAACAACATGGGACGGTAACTGTTGCAGACCACAAAACATCGCGAAGCCCGCCTGCCTTGGTACACCATCTATCCGACTGTCGCGGAGTTCTCTGGGGCGGTCGGCGCCGACGCTTATGAGGAATGGCTCAGGAACCTACCGGCTAACGATCCGGCGTCACTCTACTTGCACGTTCCGTTCTGCCGATCAAAGTGCTGGTATTGCGGCTTCCCCACCACCATCACCCGCCATGATGCGCCGATCGTTAATTATCTGGCGGCGCTGCGTGACGAGATACGTTTGGTCTCGGAGCACGCGCCGCAGGCGCTGCCCGTGAGCGATGTGCATTTCGGCGGCGGAACGCCAACTCTCATGGGGCCAGTTGAGTTCCTCGCCCTGACGGAATTCCTGCGCCGCCACTTTGCGCTTGCGGAAACAGCTACGATCGCCGTCGAGATCGATCCACGCAGGTTCACGGCCGATATGGCCGAAGCCTTGCAAGCAGCCGGCGTGAACCGCGCGAGCCTCGGCGTGCAGAGCTTCGATCCCATTGTTCAAAAAGCGATCAACCGGGTCCAGAGTGAGGCGCAGACGGCGGCTGCCGTCGAAATGCTGCGTCGGCATGGAGTGACAAGCATCAACTTCGACCTCATCTTTGGTCTCCCGCATCAAACGGTGCAGTCTTGCGTCGAGACCACGAGGGCGGCGGTCGCCATGCGCCCCAACCGGCTTGCGGTGTTCGGCTACTCGCACATTCCGTCCTTTATTAAGAATCAGCGCCTCATCGAGGAGGCATCGCTTCCGGGCAGCGCTGCCCGCGCCGAACAGGATGCGGCCATTGCCGTGACGCTGATTGCCGCCGGCTACCGAGAGATCGGGCTCGACCATTTCGCCTTGCCGGACGACGATCTCGCGCTGGCACAGAAAACCGGTCGCCTGCGGCGCAACTCGCTGGGCTACTCGGCCGACACCTGCAAAACCCTGATCGGTTTCGGCGCGTCGGCTATCGGGCGTGTCGGCGAGGGCTACGTCCAGAACGAGGTTACACGGGATTCCTACTGCCGGCACATCGCAGCTGGCCGTCTGGCGACGTCAAAGGGCTACCGTCTCACCGACGAAGACCGCGCGCGAGCCGCAATCATCGAGCGACTAATGTGCGATCTCGAGGCCGATGTGCCGGCAATCTGTGCCGCCCACGGATCTGATCCGATCCATTTTCTCGATTCAGCTGAACGCTTGGCGATGCTTGCCAAGGACGGGATTGTGGACATCGAAAAGGGTTTTGTCCGCGTACGGCGGCAGCATCGCTTTGCGATGCGCGTTGTCGCTGCCGCATTCGACGCTTTTCTCGACCGGGTTGCCCGCTGAGTCAGCCAACCAAGTGTGAGGAGGCCAAGGCGACGCCGAAGCGAAATTTGACGCCCATGCGGTTTCCTTTCTTCGAGGTCAGGATTTCACAGCCGTCGCCGGCGTAGCAGGCCTCAAGCGGCTTCCCGCCCTCGAAGAAAGCCACGGTGTCGCCATCGATCGTGATCCGCTCGAATTGGTGCGATAGCCGATCTCGTAGTAGGCGCGTACTCATCTGCGCTCTGGTCGCCGCTCTCCGCCTTATAAGCCATGACTGGATCGAGCGTTCCATCGTCAGGAAGGGATAGACCAACTGCCAATCCCGGACCCAAATTCGACAGGGCGCGCTGCTTGATCTGGTCGTCCTCAAATGTAGATCGGCTGGACCGCGGGATCGTGGCTATATGCGTGATCTTTCTCAGCTGCTTGATCGTGGATCTTGCCGCTCCCGCCGACGGCCACGATGTGGAAGGGCTTGCCCTCCACGGCGATCTCGCCGTTCCTGGTGAACGATCCCGCCGACACGATATAGGGCTTGAGGGTCGGTCACGACGATGTTGTCCCCTGCCGCGGCGATGCACGGCCGTGCCCGTCCATCGAATAGAGGTCGTGAGCTTGAGCAAGTTGGCGATCTTGCCAGCCACGAAGCTTGGCGTTCTGGTGACGCTCAACAAGGCGACCGCAGCAATGGAACGTGCTGCCAGAGAAGCCGAATCCGTTGAGGCGGGCGGCAAGCTGCGGCCGCGCGTGCAAATCTGTAGGGTCAGGGAACTATTGAAGGGCAGAAAGGCCACGCTTCCACCTGTCTATGACATTATCTCTGCCGCTGCCGCCCGGCAGGTGGCCGCCGCGGTTGCCAAGGCGACAGGAAATACGGGACCCGCCGTCCTTCAAATATTTCATCGCCGGCAGCGGACAGAAAGCCACGAACGATCAGTCGCCGACACCTGTGAACAAGCCGTGTGCGACATTGCAATCATCCATTTATTGGCTCAACTGCCCACATGGCCGTGAATGAACTGGATTTGTTGGTTTTCCAGATGGCAGTGGAAAGCGTCCGCTCACTCTGCTTGAGCTTCAATGACAAAGCGGCGGAGATAGCCGCGAGGAGCCGCGGAAACCTGCTTTTCGATGTGCGGATCGATGATGACGCCAAGGTCCAACGGCTCGCAGCCATCCGATATCGAGGCGGGCAGATTGGTGTGCTGGCGTTGGACAGACAAGGCCTTATTAGCCGCTACTGCGTCGTCGACGGTACCTTCTCCCGCTTCGTTGCACCGTTGGAGAATTGGACCAGCATGCCGGTGTCAATGCAGGCCAAAATCGATGTCACTCACCATGCCGGCCTCTTCCTAGGCGCGTTGCGAACTGCCGGTCATATGCTTGGCAACTAGCGCTGGCGGAACGCATCTATGGATCTTTGCATCCGCCTGGGCGTTTGAGCCGGCGGCTCATCGAAGTTCTGCAGCGCGCGGATGTGCCACGGCCGGGGTGATAGCCGCCTCTGCCCAACAGATCGCCGGCGAGAGCTTGTCGGACAATGAATGTCGTCAATTCACCGTCCGAGAAATGGTGTCTGGCTCACAAGAAGCACAGCGAATTGAGACTGAAACGCAGTCCAGCTGGGAAACCCAGCGCGAAGGCCGGAAGCTAACTTATCTGCGATAGAGGCAACGGGAAGGCGCCTTCCACTTATAAGGCAGCGCCCAATATGTCGGTACTCGCCTGAGGAATTCCCATGGCGGGCAGGGCTACCTCGCGATCCGATCTCGATAGGCTTGTTGTACCTCAGACCGTCTGCCGCAGGAGGCTTCGGGCGCAGCGTTGATGCCGGGCGCGAAGCTGCCTGGACCGCGACCGGTGGTGCGCCGACCGCATCCATGACCGGAAGCCATACTGGTCCGGTCGCTGATGCCGCGCCCGGCTGGGCCAGGCGCCTGCGTTCCGAACAGACAGCCCGTGCCCACAGTCACGCCGCCATGCAGGCCGTCCGTGAAGGCGACAGGCCGGGAGGCAGCGCCAATCCCTCTCTCAACGACAAGGACGACTAAATGCTATTCAAGCGACCCATTCAAGGTTATGGCAAGACGCCCGAGCCGGTCACGCCGTATGAGAAGGCCGCGCAGCTCTGGGACGAGCGCATAGGCTCATCTCGAGTGCAGGCCCGCAACTGGCGGTTCATGGCTCTTGGCTGTCTGACCTTGGCGGCCGGGTTCGCCACCGACCGCGCGGCGCTCTTTCTCAACGAGTACGCCAAGGCGAACGATCCTTCCGGTCAGATCGGCACACGCAGCGTGTCGGTGCAAGTGACCAGCGTGGTCAGGGCTTCCGACAGCTCGTTCCAGGTCAAATGGGCAGGTTTTTGAGCGCTGCAGCCTTGCCAGCACGACGCGCTGGACCGCGATCCTCACCATCGTGATCCGCCCGCCAAGCAATACTGACCAACTGCGCAACAACCCGCTCGGCGTCTTCATCAACGCCATCGATTGGTCGCGCGAGCTCGACAGTGCTGCGCCGACGTCCGTTTCCCCAAAAGGAGTCCACCAATGAAGAATAGAATGTCGTCGGTCCGTGCCGTGCTGATCCTGTCGGCCTCTACAACTCTCCGCCTGCGCGTCGAAGCCGGTACCGCCGCCTGAGATTTCCTATGATGCTGCCGATTTCAAACCAGCCGCAATCGAGAAGCCGCCGGAGAAGCCGGTCAAGATAGTCGAGGTGCCAAAGCCGCTGCCGCTACCCGGTCAGTTACAGCCCAATCCGGGCAGGGTGGCCGAAGACAAGCGCTCTCCTGAAGAACGGGTCTCCGATGCCAATAAAGCAGCGACGCAGCAACCTACCAGGTATGGGTACATGAATGCGGTTCAGGTTTATCCATTCGCCGATGGCGCGCTCTATCAGCTCTACGCCGCACCGGAGCGCGTCACCGATATCGCACTCCAGCCGGGCGAGAAGCTAACAGCCTGTCGGCCGGCGACACGGTGCGTTGGGTGATCGGCGATACCGTCAGCGGCACCGGTGACAATCAGCGCACCATGTGCTGGTAAAACCCTTCGCGCCGGGGCTTACCACCAATCTGGTGATCACCACAGATCGACGCACCTACCATTTGCAGCTTCAAAGCACCGAGAAAACCTCAATGGCGGCGATCTCTTGGACCTATAGCGAGGACCAGATCATCGCGCTACGCCAGCGCAACGCTCAAGCCGAGGGTGCCATGCCGGTAGCTTCGAATGTGGCGCTCGAGAATATCCGCTTCCGGTATTCAATCACCGGCGACACACCACCCTGGAGGCCGATGCGCGCTTTCGACGATGGCAGCAAGGTCTATATCGAATTCCCCCGTCGCATTGATCAGGGTGAAGCGCCTCCTCTCTTCATCGTCGGCGCTGATGACAATGACCAGCTCGTCAACTTCCGTATGCGCGGCAACTATTACATCGTCGATCGCCTCTTTGCTGCCGCCGAACTGCGCCTCGGCGCTAAACAGCAGCAAGTGGTGCGCATCACCAGGACTGACGGCCGGCAACCGCCGCGGCGGATTCCGCTCTTTGCGCGGACCAGCAGGTGAGGGGAGCGCTCATGACCGATACTTCCCGATCCGATGCGCCGCCGAAACTCGATCCCGAGCAGCTGCAATTGCGAGCCTCGCCCCGCCGCGCTGTCCGATTCAGGCGCGGTGTGATCGTCGCCATCGCTGCAGTCGGATCGGGTGCCATTCTGGGCGTCACGATGATGGCGCTTCAAGGACCGGCATGGCGTATCAAGCACCAGGCAGAGGACCGCTATAACACCGAGCGCAAGCCACCCGCCGAGGGACTAGAAGCGCTTCCCAAGGACTATACCGGGATCATGCCGAAGGTCCCTGTGCTCGGACCGCCACTGCCCGGCGACCTCGGTCGCCCCATTCTTGAACGCCAACGTCAGCTCGGCATCGCGCCAGGGCAGGATATCTCCGCCGAGGAGCAGCGCCTTGCCCAGCAAGCAATTGAGGCGCGCGAGTCGCAAGTCTTATTCCGGATCGACAATCGACCCAGACAGACAGATGTCGCCGGCGGCGGGCCGAGTGCGCAGCAGCCGTCTGAGGCGCTTCCGCAATCCGGAGCGACGCGCGCGTCAGCTTCCGTTGCCCCAGCCGAGGGTGACCAGAACAACCAACAGCGCAAGCTCGATTTTATCAGTCAGCGGAACACAAGCGGGACCTACAATCAGCACGCGCTGCCGACGCCGGCCTCACCCTACCAACTGATGGCCGGCAGCATGATTGCGGCCAGTCTCGTCACCGGCATAAATTCCGACTTGCCTGGCCTTGTCGTCGCACAGGTCACCGAGAATGTGCACGTTCCGCAAGGCTCACGCCTCATCGGCACTTATGACAGCGTCGTGGCTTTTGGGCAGAGGCGCGCATTGCTGGTCTGGCAGCGAATAATCCTGCCCGACGGTTCCTCGATCGAAATCGACAATCTGCCAGCGCTGCCGGGCTTGAGGACAAGGTCGATTTTCACACTTGGCAGCTGATCAAGGGAGTTGCTCTAGCGACGCTACTGGGCGGTGGTACCGAGTTGAGCTTTGGGGAAAACGAAAGCGACCTAGTTAAGGCGAGCTGGGAATCCACTCAGCAAAACATCAGTCAAGCCGGCCAGCGCATCACCGAAAAGAACCTGAATATTCAACCCACCATTATCGTCCGCCCCGGTTGGCCCCTACGCGTGATTGTACACAAGGATCTTGTGCTGCGCCCATACCCGACTTGAACAGGAGTAATCATGGCAGATCTGAAACTTGGAATTCCAGACCGGACACCTTCGAAGATGACCATCACCGTTAGCGCGGACCTGAACCAAACACTCAAGGACTATGCGGCGCTTTACCGCCAGACCTATGGCGAGTCTGAAACGGTAGCGGAACTCATACCTTTCATGCTGGCAGGGTTTCTGGAAGGTGACAGAGCGTTTGCCAAGGCCAGAAAGGAAAGCTTG
The DNA here is from genome assembly GCF_056404315.1 of Mesorhizobium sp. P2_D6. NCBI lineage: Bacteria > Pseudomonadati > Pseudomonadota > Alphaproteobacteria > Hyphomicrobiales > Phyllobacteriaceae > Mesorhizobium > Mesorhizobium sp. P2_D6. The sequence continues at coordinate 37,997 of NZ_JBFUEG010000016.1, forward strand.
CCTGCCGCCGGCATGTCAGAGAAATCGCGACGCGTGTCAGGTTCAGAGTCCGAGTAATCGAAGCATAAAGTTGGTCAATTGGCGCAGCCGCCCGGGTGCCTAATTTCCCGGCGGTCGCGGCCTACCGATCCGTCATGTAAGGCCTATGCGCGAACTTCGAGCAGCTGGAGGTCAAGTAAGTGCCTGGGCGGCCCGGAAACCGCGAACAGGCGCAGGGCGTGCTAGCCGCACTGATGCATGGTTTCAGACACGTGGGAACGCCGTGCGGTTGTTACTCAGAATGAGCTCATCTCAAAGGGGCATTCAAGAGCCGCAGCGCTGAGTAGCGGAAGCCGCAATGGGGTGCGTCGCTGACATTCAGTGAAAGACTGGGCCGAACAATCCAACCTGCTTGGGCGGATACGAAGTGGAGCCCTGCCTGCAGGGTTCCAGCGGGTCCCAGCCCTCTGCCATGCGACCCCCTTTGGGAAATACCCGCGTCGTCACAGCATCGTAAAGTGGCGCCATATGCACTATCGAATTGTTAGCTGCTGGTTTCGGCGATTTTGAGGAGGTTCGCGATCGACTGAAGACGGTGACGTTCGTCTGTGGCACTCAGACTGCCACTGAGTGCCTGGCCGTTCCACTTTCGAAATATTTGTCGAACTTCGCTGCAATGCTCCTTACAAAGGGACGACTTTCCGCCGATACGACGTAACTGTCACCTTGGAGTTCAAGCGGTCGAGCAGGGTCGCCAATGGCGATGGAGCTTGCTTGGAAAAGAAGCTTTTGTCCGGCTTCCCCGAAGCGTTCCACCAGTTCGGCTGCTGAAAAGCCGAAATCGCACATCAAGCGCTCGATGATCCAGCCGCGAACACGGTCATCTTCGGAAAACGCGATGCCGCGGACCGTGGCCAGATGTCCCCCCTCGACCATGCGTCCATATTCGGCTGTCGACGGCATGTTCTGCGAATAGCCCTGTCGAAACCGGCTGATCGATGACGGCCCGAGCCCGATCAGTGTTTCGCAGCGATCCTCGGTGTAGCCCTGGAAATTGCGGCGGATTGTTCCCGCGCGAGCCGAGACTGCAAGCGCATCATCCGGCTTGGCGAAATGGTCTATTCCAATCGCCTCGTATCCGGCGCCCATGATCAGACGGGCGGCAATTTGCCACTGAGCGAACCGTTCGGCCGGACCCGGCAACCATGCCTCGTCGATCATAGTCTGATGCTTCTTGAACCAGGGCACATGCGCGTAGCCGAACAGCGCCATCCGGTCCGGCTCCAGAGTCAGCGCCTGCGCCACGGTGGAACAGACGCTCTCCCTGGTCTGATGCGGCAGGCCGTAAAGCAAATCGAGGTTCACGGACCCTACGCCGCGAGAGCGAATGCCGTCGACAACCGCCTTGGTCTGCAAAAAGCTCTGCTCGCGGTTGATCGCCTTCTGCACCTTCGGATCGAAATCCTGAACGCCGAGGCTTGCCCGCGCCATGCCGATCTCGGCAAGTGTATCAAGGCGGGCTTCGTCCATGTCGTTGGGTTCGATTTCGACGCTGATCTTCGCATCGGCAAGAAAATCGAAGCTATCCCGCAGGACAGTTCCCAAGGCTATCATATCCTCGGGCTTCAGCATGGTCGGCGAGCCGCCGCCGAAATGCACGGCGCGGACATGGGCCTTGCCGCCGACAAGACCGGCGACAGTCGCGATCTCCGCGTGAAGCGAGCGGAGATACGAAGCCACCGGCTCGTAGCGGCGGGTCTGCTTTGTATGGCACGCACAGAACCAGCACAGCCGGTCGCAATAAGGGATGTGCAGGTAGAGCGAGACCTCGTCACCGCTTTCGAGCGCCTTCAACCAGCTTCGATAGACATCAGCGTCGACGCCAGGATGGAAATGCGGCGCGGTCGGGTAACTGGTATAACGCGGGACGTTCTCGCCAAGCCTGGCAGCTAATTCCGGTCTCATTTGGTGGTCCGCCGTTTTTGCCTCGCCGGAAGTCTGGACGCGTCGAAGAGCCAAAGCCCTGATTTCGGTCAGCCTCCAGCACGGACAAACTGCCGCAAGGATTTCTCTGCCATCGCTTGCTATCCTGCCGAAACTTGGGATCGGTAGCGCGAGCGTAATGACAGTACGGCAAGACATTCACAGTTCCGGCATTCCCGTTCTTTGCCTGTCTTGCGCAGCACGACATCGCGGCGTCTGCGGTGCGCTCGATCCAAACCATTTGGTTGGGCTCGCCAAAACTTCGTCGCGGCACAAGCTCGAGCCGGGGGTCGAACTGATCGCCGACGCCGAGGCCGTCGACAGCTATTCAAACTTGCTTTCAGGCGTTGTGAAGCTGACGAAGTGCCTTTCGGACGGCCGCCAGCAGATTGTCGGTCTTCGGTTCGCACCGGATTTTCTGGGACGGCCCTTCAAGGTGAAAAGCACGATCAATGTGGAAGCGGCAACCTCCGTCTCGCTGTGCTCGTTTCCGAAGGCGGCCGTTGAACGGATAATGAAGGAATCACCGGGACTCGAGCATCGCCTGCTCAAGCAGACGCTGGACGAACTCGACGAGGCACTTGAATGGATGGTGACTCTCGGGCGCAAGACCGCACCGGAGAAGGTGGCGAGCTTTCTCCTCATGATCGCCCGGAATATGGATTCCAGTATCGACCCGGCGGCTGGGTCGGCATGCTTCGATCTGCCGCTGACACGTGCCGACATCTCTGATTTCCTTGGACTGACGAACGAGACCGTGAGCCGCCAGCTTACGCGATTGCGGGCTGACGGCGTGATCCGGATCGAGAACAAACGCCATGTAACGGTCGACAGCATGAGCCGGCTGGAGCAGCGCTGCGGCGGCCGAGGCGCGCGGCAACCGGCCTTTGAATGAGACCTAAGCGTCGGGGCCCTCGTCGCTTATTACGATCCGCGGCAGGACATGCTCGCGTTCGAAAGCGATGTGTCGCCGCAAGCCTTCGAAGAAGCCGCGTAGCATGAATCCGACAGCTTCCGCGCTCTCTATCGGATCACCATGACCGATCGCTAGGAGCGTTTCGGCCACCTCGCCAGCGAAGCATTGATCCTCAAGGTGCTCGATGCGCAACCGGCTGGTAGAGGCAAGTTTGGCCTCGGCCGGAGTCAAGTGCGCCTCATACGCAGGGAAAATCACCCTCTCCTCAAACCCATGAATGTCACGGAGCAGCGGAACGATCTTCTTGGCCGTTCCAAGACATTTGAGGCGGTCGACGTTCGGCAGTGCATCGGCAATGCTTTCCAGCGAGAAGCAGAGCTCCAGCTTTTCCCGATGGGCAAGCTTCATGACCTCGCCCGGAATCGCCTCTGTGCCGGCCTGGCGCGAGAAAGCCGCACTTGTCCATGAGCGGGTTGGCCCGTGCTGCGTTTCCTTGTTCAAATCGCCACCTTCTGATTGCCCCGAACTCGATGCTGCCCGAAGCAAAATCGTGCGGCTCTGACATGGATCAGGGCGAGCAGGCGGCAACTACGGAATTAATGCACCGCGGATTTGGCGTCCGCGCATTGGAATCCTGGTCGGGGACATGTCATGAAATTCGGCACGGAGATCGTCGTTCTAAGCCTGTTTGCTTTTGCGGCCCTGGTGGCTGCCGGCTTCGGCGTAGAAGGACCTTTTCGCCAGCATATGGGGGTTTTGTTCTTCGCCGTGGCTGGCTTTACCGCGATCCTGCTGCGCAACACAGATTTCAAGCCGGCGGCTCCGATCGACACCTCCGCCTACATGGATGGCCCGATCCGCTACGGAGCCATTGCAACGGTATTCTGGGGCGTCGTCGGCATGCTCGTCGGTGTGATCATTGCCCTGCAGCTGGCATACCCTCACCTCAATATCCAACCCTGGTTCAATTTCGGCCGTTTGCGGCCGCTGCACACATCCGGCGTCGTCTTCGCCTTCGGCGGCAACGCTTTGCTTTGCACGTCTCTCTATGTCGTGCAGCGCACGTGCCGCGCCCGGCTGTTTGGCGGCAAACTGGCCTGGTTTGTGTTCTGGGGTTACCAGCTGTTCATCGTCATGGCCGCGACCGGCTACCTGCTCGGCATCACCGAAGCCCGCGAATACGCCGAACCCGAATGGTATGTGGATCTCTGGCTGACCATCGTCTGGGTCGCCTATCTCATCCTGTTCCTCGGCACGATCCTGAAGCGCAAGGAACCGCATATCTACGTCGCCAACTGGTTCTACCTGTCCTTCATCGTGACAATCGCGATGCTGCATGTGGTCAACAATCTGTCGATGCCGGCCTCCTTCCTCGGCTCGAAGAGCTACTCCGCCTTCTCCGGCGTCCAGGACGCCTTGACGCAATGGTGGTATGGCCACAACGCCGTCGGTTTCTTCCTCACCGCCGGGTTCCTCGGCATGATGTATTATTTCGTGCCAAAGCAGGCGAACCGGCCGGTCTATTCCTACCGCCTGTCGATCGTCCACTTCTGGGCGATCATCTTTCTCTACATCTGGGCCGGCCCGCATCACCTGCATTACACCGCCTTACCCGACTGGGCGCAGACGCTCGGCATGGCGTTCTCGATCATGCTGTGGATGCCGTCATGGGGCGGTATGATCAATGGCCTGATGACGCTGTCTGGCGCCTGGGACAAGCTGCGCACCGATCCGATCATCCGCATGATGGTGATGGCAGTCGCCTTCTACGGCATGTCGACCTTCGAAGGTCCGATTATGTCGATCAGAACGGTCAATTCGCTGTCGCACTACACGGACTGGACCATCGGCCATGTCCATTCCGGCGCGCTCGGCTGGGTTGGCATGATCTCGTTCGGCGCAATCTACTACATGGTGCCGAAACTGTGGAACCGTGAACGTCTCTATTCGCTGCGGCTCGTCACCTGGCACTTCTGGCTGGCGACGCTCGGAATCGTCGTCTACGCCGCGGTGATGTGGGTTTCCGGCATCATGCAGGGCCTGATGTGGCGCGAGTACGACGAGCAGGGTTTCCTCGTCTACTCCTTCGCCGAAACCGTCGCCGCCATGCATCCCTTCTACGTCATGCGTGCCATCGGCGGTGCGATGTACCTCACCGGCGCCCTGCTCATGGCCTGGAACGTGACCATGACCATTCTTGGCCACCAGCGCGAAGAGCAACCAATGCCAGGTTCCGAGCCCGCCCTCCGGCCTGCCGAATAGGGAGCCAGACAATGGGCTTGATGGACAAACACGCGATCATCGAGAAGAACGCCACGCTTCTTCTCGTTGGCTCTCTTCTTGTCGTGACCGTCGGCGGCATCGTCGAGATTGCGCCGCTTTTCTATCTCGACAACACGATCGAGAAAGTCGAAGGCATGCGGCCCTACTCGCCACTGGAACTCGCCGGACGCAACATCTATGTGCGCGAGGGCTGCTACCTCTGCCACAGCCAGATGATCAGGCCTTTCCGGGACGAGGTCGAGCGCTACGGCCACTACAGCCTGGCCGCCGAGTCCATGTACGACCACCCCTTCCAGTGGGGCTCGAAGCGCACCGGCCCTGACCTTGCTCGAGTCGGCAACCGCTATTCCAACGAATGGCACGTTCAGCACCTTATGGATCCACGTTCGGTGGTGCCGGAATCTATCATGCCTCGCTATGCCTTCCTGAAGGACGCGCCGATCGAGGTGAAGGACTTCTCGACGCATCTGGTTGCGAACGCGCGTGTTGGCGTCCCGTACTCCGATGAGATGATCGCGCACGCCAATGCCGATCTGATGGTCCAGGCCGACCCGAATGCCGATGCCTCCGGCGTCGAGAAACGCTATCCGAAAGCCAAAGTCGGTGATCTGGACGGCAATCCGCAGCAGGTGACCGAGATGGATGCCCTCGTCGCCTATCTGCAAATGCTGGGAACACTGGTCGATTTCAAGACCTATGACGATGCAGCCGGCTACCGCTGAGGGGGACGCAATGAGCTATAATTTGATGCGGGAATTCGCGGACAGCTGGGGTCTGCTTGCCATGGCGCTCTTCTTCGTCGGCTGCATTGCCTTTGCCTTGCGTCCCGGCGGCAAAACACAGGCCGATCAAGCCGCCCAGATTCCACTCAAGGACGACTGATCATGAGCAGCGAGCATATCGACGAAGTCTCGGGCATCTCAACGACCGGTCATGAATGGGACGGGATAAGGGAGCTCAACAACCCATTGCCCCGATGGTGGGTGATAACCTTCTACATCACCGTCGCTTGGGCGGTGGCTTATACAATTGCGTATCCGGCTTGGCCGATGCTGTCTTCCGCGACCAAGGGTGTGCTTGGCTATTCCAGCCGCAACGCTGTCAAGATTGAGCTGGCGGCTGCCGAAGCCGCCAAGGGCAAATATGTCGCGGCCATCCAGCAGAAGACCGTATCCGAGATTGCAGCCGACGACGCGCTGCGTGAATTCGCGGTAGCGGCCGGCGGAGCTACCTTCAAGGTCAATTGCGTGCAATGCCACGGCTCGGGCGCCCAAGGGTCGAAGGGCTTTCCAAACCTGAACGACGATGACTGGCTGTGGGGCGGCACGACCGAGCAGATCCAGCAAACGATCGCGCACGGCATCCGTTTCGCATCCGACCCGGATACTCGGCAGTCGGAAATGCCCCCCTTCGGTGACATCATCACGCCCGAACAGATCGCACAGGTCGGCGCCTATGTCGCCAGCCTCTCGGGCAAGGTCCAGGATGCAAGTCTTATCGAGCCCGGCGCCAAGGTATTCGCGGAAAACTGCGTCGCCTGTCATGGCGATAATGCGAAAGGCAACAAAGAGCTCGGCGCGCCCAATCTGACCGATGCGATCTGGCTCTACGCACCCGGCGAGACAGCCATCGCCGTCCAAGTCCGCGCGCCGAAGCACGGTGTCATGCCGGCCTGGATCGGGCGTCTCGGCGAGACCAAGGTTAAGGAACTTGCGGTTTATGTCCATTCGCTTGGCGGCGGAGAATAGGAACGGAAGCCTATTCTCGGCCCTCCCCGCCAAGCGACGGGGCCCGGCACGAGTCGGGCCCCGACACCATTCCGGCATGCGGCGATTGACCTGCAGCAAGGCGGCGCGGCCCACACGGCGAAGCGGGCTCACTGCAGACCGGACGTCTGTCGAAGCAGACAAGTCCGTCGCACAACGATGTCATAGGCCGCGCGCGAGTGGAGATGCACGTGCTGGATAAAACGCAGATGGAGCGGCTCGAGGCAAAAGCGGTCAACTCCGCCAAGACACGACAGCCGCTCTATGCTCCGCGCAAGAAAATCTTCCCTAAACGCGCCTCGGGCAGCTTTCGCCGCTTCAAATGGCTGGTGATGGCGATCACGCTGGGCATCTATTATCTGATGCCCTGGTTGCGCTGGGATCGAGGTCCGTTTGCTCCTGATCAGGCCGTGCTGATCGATCTTGCCAACCGCCGTTTCTACGTCTTCTTCATCGAGATATGGCCGCAGGAATTCTACTATGTCGCCGGCCTTCTGATGATGGCCGGCATCGGCCTCTTCCTGATCACGTCCACCGTCGGCCGCGCCTGGTGCGGCTATACCTGCCCGCAGACGGTATGGGTCGATCTTTTCCTAGTTGTCGAGCGGGCGATCGAAGGCGATCGCAACGCTCGCATGAAGCTCGACGCCGGCCGATGGACCGCGCGCAAACTGGTGCTGCGTGTGTCGAAACACGCCATCTGGCTGGTCATAGCGGCAGCTACCGGCGGCGCCTGGATCCTCTATTTCGCCGATGCGCCGACGCTGATCGGCGACGTATTCAACGGCACCGCCGCTTCGGTCGCCTACGTCACCATCGCGGTGCTGACGGCGACCACCTACACGTTCGGCGGGCTGATGCGCGAGCAAGTCTGCACCTACATGTGCCCGTGGCCGCGCATCCAGGCTGCCATGCTCGACGAGAATTCGCTCACTGTGACCTACAATGACTGGCGTGGCGAACCTCGTTCGCGGCACGCCAAGAAGGTCCAGGCTGCGGGGCAGCCGGTCGGTGACTGCGTCGACTGCAATGCCTGTGTCGCAGTCTGCCCGATGGGGATCGACATTCGCGACGGCCAGCAACTCGAATGCATCACTTGCGCGCTGTGCCTTGATGCCTGCGACGGCGTCATGAACAAGCTCGGCAAGGAGCGCGGGCTGATCTCCTATGCGACGCTGTCCGACTACAACGCCAACATGGCGGTGGCGACCGCAGGCGGCTCCGGTCCCGTGAAACCTTCACTCGTCAGAACGGCCGACAGCACATTCTCCGCCAGGTTGGCGCATTTCCATATTCGCAAGATCTTCCGGCCGAGGACCTTCTTCTACATGGGCGCGTGGACGGCGGTCGGGCTTGCCTTGATCTATTCGCTGCTGACGCGCGACCGACTCGAGATCAACGTCCTGCACGACCGCAATCCGCAATTCGTGACCCTGTCCGACGGCTCGATCCGCAACGGTTACACCGTCAAGCTGCTTAACATGATCCCCGAGCCAAGGACGATCGTCGTCACGATGCAGGGCTTGCAGGGAGCCGAAATGAGCGTCGTCGGCAGTGATCTGCCGGCAGCTCGCTTCTTCGCCATCGCGGTCGAACCCGACCGGCTGAACATGCTGAAGGTCTTCGTGCGCCAGCCAGCGGGTGAGGTTCGGCACGCTGCACAAACCTTCAAGTTCCGCGTCGAGGACAGAGCGAGCTTCGAATCGGACGAATACACCGCCACCTTCAACGCCCCGGAGATCGCCAGATGAGCACCAATACGCAAAAGGCGCGTGAGTTCACCGGCAGGCACATGCTGCTCACCATTCTCGGCTTTTTCGGCGTGATCATCGCGGTCAATCTCACGATGGCGACACTCGCCAGCACGAGCTGGACCGGCCTTGTCGTCGAGAACACCTATGTGGCCAGCCAGCAATTCAACAAAAAGGCCGAGGAAGGGCGCGCGCAGGCGGCACTCGGCTGGACCGGCAAACTGACGATCGCTCGGGGTGAGGTCCGCTACAGCTTGAGCGATACCACCGGCAAGCCGGTCCCCTTGCATGGCGTCAAGGTGCTGTTTCGCCATCCCGCATACGAGAAAGAGGACAAGTCCGTTACGCTCGCCCTCGCCTCCGGCGAGGAATTCGCGGCGCGGCACATGCCGAAGGACGGCGTCTGGATCGTCGAAGTCGACGCCGATGCCGGCCTGGCGCAACCCTATCGCGACGTCCGCAGGATCATGATTTCGCAAGGAGCGCTGCAATGAGCTGCTGTGCACCCGGCGCGGAACAGGCAATGGATCTGACCGGTACCACATCGGTCCTGCCATCTGGCCAGGAGATCAGGTTGGCGAGCCGCTTGGTTGGCGATGGTCTTCGCCAGACCGACCTTTCAGTACCGACGGTTCATTGCGCAGCCTGCATCCAGGCGATCGAGACGGCGCTGGCAAAGCTCGACAATGTCGAAGACGCGCGTGTCAACTTGTCGACGAAACGGGTGTCGGTCCGGTGGCGCGGCGAGGAGGTTCCATCATTCGTCGCCGCGCTTGGACGGCTGGGCTATGACGCGCACCTGTTCGATCCAGAGGCTGCCGGCAAGGACAAGACGCTCTCGGAACTGATCCGCGCCGTCGCCGTTGCCGGCTTTGCCGCGGGCAACATCATGCTGCTTTCGGTCTCGGTCTGGTCCGGCGCCGAAGGTGCTACCCGCGACCTGTTTCACTGGGTCTCTGCATTGATCGCCATCCCGGCGCTCACCTTTGCCGGCGGCATCTTCTTCCGCTCGGCCTGGAATGCACTGCGCCACGGCCGCATGAACATGGACGTGCCGATCGCGGTTGGGGTGTCGCTCGCTTATGCCATGAGCCTCTACGAGACGATCAATCATGGCGATCACGCCTATTTCGACGCCTCGGTTTCGTTGCTGTTTTTCCTGTTGATCGGCCGCACCCTGGATCACGTCATGCGCGAACGGGCACGGACCGCCGTGAAAGGCCTGTCCCAGTTGGCCGCACGTGGCGCCATGGTGCTGCGCGGCGATGGCGCGCGCGACTACCTGCCGGTTGGCGAGATCGAACCGGGCATGCACCTTCTGGTCGCCGCAGGCGAAAGGGTCCCTGTCGACGGCCGGATCATTCGGGGCGCGTCGGATCTCGACTGCTCGCTGGTTTCTGGCGAGAGCACACCAAAAACCGTGACGTCCGGGCAACAGGTTCAGGCCGGCACGCTCAACCTTACCGGCCCCCTGACCATCGAAGCGACCGCTGCGGCAAAGGACTCCTTCCTGGCGGAAATGGTCCGGCTGATGGAAGCCGCCGAAGGTGGTCGTGCGCACTATCGGCGGATCGCCGACCGTGTCTCGGCGCTCTATGCGCCGGTGGTCCATCTCACCGCCTTCGTGACGTTCCTTGGCTGGATGGCGGTAACCGGCGACTGGCACCGGGCAGTGACGATCGCGATCGCCGTTCTCATCATCACATGCCCGTGCGCGCTCGGCCTCGCCGTGCCGATCGTGCAGGTGGTGGCGGCGCGGCGCCTGTTCGAAAACGGCATCATGGTCAAGGACGGTTCGGCCATGGAACGCCTGGCCGCGATTGATACGGCGGTGTTCGACAAGACCGGCACACTGACGCTCGGACAGCCCAGGCTGGTCAACGCGTCGACCATCGATCCGGCGATGCTGGCGATGCTGGCGATCGCAGCCGACATGGCGGCGCACTCCCGTCACCCGTTCTCGAAGGCCATCGCCGCATTCGCGGGTTTTGCCGGCCAGCCGAAGCTGGAAGCCGTCAGCGAGCACCCGGGTCTCGGCATCGAAGCCACGACCGCGGACAGCACCTGGCGTCTTGGCCGGCGCGGCTGGGCCGGATGGAAAGCCCGGACCGGTGGCGAAGGCAAGTATGGCGGCTATGGCGGGACGGTGCTTTCGAAGAATGGGAGGATCGTCGCCTCCTTCACGTTCGAGGACGCTACGCGCGCCGACGCCAAGGCGGCGGTCGGACAATTGAAGGATGCCGGCGTGTCGGTCGAAATGCTGTCGGGCGATACCCCGGACGCTTGTGGCGATGTCGCAAGAATATTGGGCATCGACCGTTTTGTTTCGGCGCTGCTGCCGTCCGAGAAGGCTGAGCGGATCGAAGTGCTGACCAAGGCCGGCCACAAGGTCCTGATGGTGGGCGACGGGCTCAACGACACGCCAGCGCTGGGCGCGGCGCACGTCTCGATCGCTCCAGCCACCGCCGCCGATATCGGCCGCAACGCCGCCGATTTCGTGTTCCTGCGTGAAAGCCTTTCGGCAGTACCCCTTGCGCTGGACGTCTCGCGGAAGGCAGGGCGGCTGATCTGCCAGAACATAGCCATCGCGATCATCTACAACGCTGTTGCCGTGCCGATCGCCATTCTGGGGCATGTCACGCCGTTGATCGCCGCGATCGCGATGTCGGCCTCATCACTGCTTGTCATTGGCAATGCATCGAGGCTGCAAAGTTTTGTGCCAGACGAGCCAAGGAGAACTGCTCCGCCAGACAGGCGCCCCCACACTGGCACATTGGCGCAACCCTCATGACAATCCTGGTTTATCTCATACCTGTTGCTCTGTTGGCGGGCGGGCTTGGACTGTCTGGCTTCCTGTGGGCCTTGAGGTCTGGTCAATACGAGGATCTCGACGGAGCGGCCGAGCGTATCCTCATTGACCGGAACGAGCGGCCGGAACGCTGATTCAAGCCGCGTGCAGACGGTTACGTCGGGCACTGCCAACTGTGAAGCTGATCGCGTCGGGCGGGATCCGCGACGGCGTCGATGTGGCCAAGGCCATCCGCCTGGGCGCGGACATCGCCGGGCAGGCGGCCGGCGTGCCGCGCGCGGCGACGGTGTCCACCGAGGCGGTTGTCGCGCATTTCGAGATCGTCATCCGCCAGTTGGCCGTCGCCTGCTTCTGCACCGGCTCGGCTGATCTGGCTTCAGGCGCGCTTGTTGCCCTCGGCGCATCTGCCCGCCGGTTGATGCCGGCATCGCCCGCACGTGGCGGCGGGCGCCTCGGCTAACAGGGTAATTAGACGGCCTCATGTACTCAGGCGTGATCTGTAGAGCAGACGGTCGTCTATTCTCACCTATTCGACGACTGTCTTACAGTTCAGCCGTGTGCGGCTAAGACACGTTTGTTCGAAAACCGACGTGGGCGGGGCCGTGCCCATGTTTTCCCGTCTTTCAAGGAAGGTCCGCAAAACCTCTGTTGGCATGCCGGTTGCAAGGACCGTAAAGGACCCGCACGACCACGGCGGTCTAGCAGTAGCATGGCCGGCGAAGTTGGAAATCGCGTTGGCCGAAACGGCAAGTGCGCTGGTGCCGATGGCGATATGGAGGATGGAAACGCCGACGACGTAAAGCAGGAGCGGCGCGGCAAGGATCGAGCCGCCGCCGCCCAGAAGAACAAGCTCGGCGATGGGCGGGCAAACCTGTCTGTTAAGGCGGCGTCCGCTATTCCTGCATTGCCGAGATCCGCATGATCGAGACTATCGAGCAGGGTGCGGCAAAGGCACCTTTCATGCGATTCGGCGACACGGTCCGCATCGAGATGAGAGACAAGGCCGGCGACTCGATCTTCGGCGCGATTGAGCAGACGGTGACGCAACACAACAAGGAAGCCTGAGACCATGGCCAAGCAATTCGCATCTGTCGGAGATGTGGCAGAGAAAAAGATCTCCTTCACCGAGATCGGCCGCGACCTGTGGGCCTTCACCGCCGAGGGCGACCCGAACACTGGTGTCATCATCGGCGACAAATCGGTGATGGTGATCGACGCCCAGGCCACGCCGCGGCTGGCCGGCAAGGTGATCGAGAAGGTCAGGACCCTCACCGACAAGCCGATCAACTATGTCGTGCTGACGCACTATCACGCTGTGCGGGTTCTCGGCGCTTCGGCCTATGGCGCGCAGCAGACGATCATGTCGGAGAAGGCGCGCGCCATGGTCGCCGAGCGCGGGCCTGAGGACTGGAACTCCGAGTTCGGCCGGTTTCCGCGCCTCTTCCAGGGCCACGAGTCGATCCCCGGCCTGACCTGGCCAACGCTGACCTTCAACGACCGGTTAACGCTCTATATGGGCAAACGGCGGGTGGACCTTGAATTCCTTGGTCGCGCGCATACGGCAGGCGACATCGTCGCCTTCGTGCCCGACGCCAACGTCATGTTCACCGGCGACATCGTCGAGTACCATTCGGCCTGCTATTGCGGCGACGGCCATTTCGCCGACTGGTGGCGCCATCTCCTTCGAGCATGCCGACCAGCTTCTACAGGGTATGACGACGCTCTCGCCAAGGCGCATGGAGCAACTCTTGCGCAAATGCACGAGCGTCAAATTATGCAGACTGTTCTATTGGATGGCCGAGCGCCATTCCTACGCATGGCTGAAGAAGCTCCCCAAACCCGAAGCGCTCGACGAGCTTGGCCTTGGCAGGGGCAACAGAGTGCTGGTCGGAGGCGGCAGACTCGATACAAAATACCGCATAACGGTCCCGGAGGAGATGTGGGCGCGGCCAGCCCTTACTACAATCAAGTCCGGCTCCTAACGCGTGTCTTGCCGCTCGTTGCGGCGGAGACGTGTTTCGCCCTCAGAGGCGGAATCCGATCCGAGAAGATTTCGCTTTGTTTCCAAATAGTTGTGATTTGCGCAGCGGCAGCGCTAACCAACATAGGTACCAAAATATTTCTGCGGATTGTTTCGGTTCCCAATATCTATCCATCCTGCGCCCAATCGAACGGAGGTTTAAGCTTGCGGACCACGAACTCACCGAGCGCCCGAGCCGCGGCTGGACTCGCTGGAGTGACAAGGGCATCGGCAACACTATAGGCGCAGTTATGCAACGCTAAGTTTCCGGAAATAGCTTAGGAAACAGTTCGTCCAACGTGTCGACTGGGAAGCGTAGCGATACCGGTCCTTTCGGGGTATCGGACGCAAGCAGGCCAAGCTCGAGCACCTCGGTAAACACGCGGCGGGCCGTACGTTCCGGCAAGCCAGCGATACGTGAGGCCTCACCGCGATCGAACTCGCCGCGCAGAAGCGCCTCCTCGAGCAGCCGGAAAGCTTCTGGCTTCAGGTCGTAGCGTTGAACGAACCGCTGCAGACGCCGGGCAAGTTGGTTCAAATCGAACAGGCTGGACATGAAACTGACCTGATCGATGCATACGCGTAGAAACCATAAGGTAAAATCCGCCAGCGCCCGCATAGAAAGATTACCGCGGCCGTCGCGATCGCCTTGGCGTGGCATGTCGGCGTGATCCATCATGCGTTTATAGTCGCCGCGGCTTTCCAGACCCCGCGCCAGGCCTCGGGAAATCGACCACAGCCCGTGCGCGGCAATTCCTGCCTCATGGGCCATGGCGTGACTCATCAAGCGGCTGACGCGTCCATTGCCGTCAGGGAAGGGATGAATGTAATTGAACCGATGATGCGCGACCGGAATCGCCAATATCCTAGCCGCTTTGCCCGTACGTTGGAAGCGGTACCGGCTAGCGAAATGCTCCATGAACGCTTCGACGCGATCGCTTGACGGCGGCTGGTGGCGGCCGACAGTGACATCATGTTCGGGCTGTGATCGCCACCGACCCGGAACCATCAAGAATTCTCTGTCTGCGCCGCGAATGCGCAACATCGCCTCATCGGCGTCACGGTAGAATTCCGCATGCAGCCAGCGCAAAAAATCAAGCGAAGCCGGTTCTGGGAGCTGACCCTCTGCGGCCAGGCGATCGATTTCCCCCTGCAGTCGAACATGGGCCGCGGCTTCCACCTGCAGGTTGCGTCGTTCCTGGTCTTTGTCGAATTCGCCCGCGAGGGCGCGTTCGATGTCGCGGGGGCGCGTGTTGTGGCCCTCGATCAGGTTGCTGTAATAGGTGTTCATGATGCGCACGAGATCCGCCAGGTTCGCGGCCGTGCGCGGATGCAGCTTGGCGCCGAGAACCGCCGAGCTTGCTGACAGCTCAGCCAGCGCGTCGGAGATAGGCTCCGCAACGTCTTCCAGGCGCGCCGGCTCGATGCGCTGTACGGTCTCTTCCATAATTGGCCGATGTTAGATCGCGCTAAGTACGTATATGTCAACAGAAATTTTAGCTGAGCGCCCATAACTGGCCGATCATTTGGCCGATGTTTAGCGCTACCTCAGCTTCACCGAGACGGTTGATCGACGACGCCAATGCCGATGCCGATGATGGCCGATATTCGCTATGCTTAGCGCATTGATAGCGATCGGTAGGTCGATTTGGCCGATCGCTTGGCCGAACTTCGCCGGTCGCGCTGACTAGGATATACGACCAGGAAAATATAGGCGACTCCAAATGATTCTCCAGAGATTGCGGAGGCACGCGACGCTGCGACCAGGCTGCGCGAGGACTCGAACGAGGCAGCCCAATATCTGCTGAGCTCTGCGAGCGCGTGTGGAAACCCGATGCGGGCCGCCAGGTTCTCACGTTTGCGTTTGAGCGCGATCCATTCGCTCTCAAATCGCAACTGGCGTCTTTGACGCTGGATTTGAACCCACAATAAGTACGCGCCGACAAGAGCAAATACGCCTGTAAGCAACGTCTGCCAGTCATAGGCGCGCCGATGAACGGATTATGGAATTTCGGTAGCGGCTCCGCGCAGCGCTCGAACAGGCTCTGGGCAAGCGCGTTTTCGCAAGTTCGGCAGATTCACGCTATACAACCTCTGTCTTCTGCTCACGCGATACAGCTAGGCAGCGTGGGCAGTTCAGTCACCAATTCTGCGAAGCGTCAGACATGCGACGGCTCGCCGGCAATATATTCACCGGCGTTGGATGCCGGCTGGCGTAGCTCCGTTGCGTCGGACCACCAGGCTTGATCTCCGGTCTCTGCCTCCAGCAACCTGAGCAAAGCGCGATTGGCGGGATCGCGCAGAAACACCCGATAGCCTTCGGCAATCTCCGTAGGCAATCGGGTCGCGTTAGCGAGGCTGAGCAAAAGGGCCGAGCTGACGCGGATCGTAGCTGCAGACCGGATTGTCCGATGTGAGGAAAGGCGTGCTTGTCCTGTTGTGGAGCACCTCGAAGCCGAGGCGGAAACAGAGGTCGCCGAAATCCTTGAACTCACCTTTCATTGCCAGCAGGGTTGACGCCTATCGGCACGGCGCTCGAGCGGCGGAGGAAGGACGCCGAGTTCTTCGCCGATCTTGTGCTCGCAGCGAATTTTGGCCTCGATCATCAGCGCGTGCCGATCGCGCGTCGCCGGAACACGCGCGCGCAAGATCGTTTGCATGCCGAGCACGTTGAAGGAGATGGCGGCCGACAGGCGGCGTGCCGCGAGCGCCCGCACCGTTTTCCGGCCATCCGGTCTCGATGGTGTTCCACAGATCCTCGAAACAATGGTTTTCCTGACATTCCAAAGGACGCTAGTTTGTCCACAACGAACCGAGCCGTTTCATGCACAGCGAAATCCAGCTCTGGGTTTTGATGAAGATGCCTGCGCCAGACTGTGACTTCGTCGGCCAGGTGATAAAACTCTTCGACTGAGTGCTACTGAATCCATTCATCGACGTCTTACGTCCGTCGCAGGGTCAAGTGGTTGGCATCATGTGCAGAAATTTGCCGCAAGCGTTTGGAATAGTTTGGGCAAAATTTGCAGTGAAAAGAAATGGCCGCGTTTCCGCGAGGATTGCAATGATAGCACCCTAGGATTGAGCTAGCATTTCATTGAGCGTCCGATCTTGCAACGGCCGTTTCGAATCGATAACGCCACATCGGGGTTTCGCATCTAGGGTTTTGGTATGATAGATGATCTTGACCGGCGGATACTCGGCGCCCTTCAAAGGAACAACAGGCTGTCGTTCTCCGAGCTTGCGGACCTCGTGGGTTCGTCTGCCGCTTCATGCATGCGCCGTGTCAATAAGCTCCGCGCAGACGGAATCATCACCGCTGATATCTCCTTAGTCGACGCCAAGGCGCTCGGGAAGTCGCTGACCGTGGTCGTGACAGTGGAACTCGATCGTGAGCGTTTAGACCTTGTTGACGACTTCAAGCGGGCTATGAGGGCGGCAAAAGAAGTCACTCAATGCTATATGGTCACAGGCGATGCCGACTTCGTTCTTATTGTAGCGGTGGAGGACGTCGAGGCCTTCGACGTTTTTGTAAAGACCAAACTCTACACAAATCCCAATGTCCGCAAATTCAAGAGCATGATTGCCCTAGATCGGGTGAAGTTTGAGCCACGGGTGCTAGTGTAGCCCTTTAACGTTTCCCTCACTTCGATCCCGTTTTTGAAGCGTTCATTGCGGCGGAGGCGCCACTTTGATCGCAATCAATCCATCGAAGTCTGCGATTTAATTGTATCGGCGGCCGTACCCAAAGGCGGGCACGCGCGGTGTGCTGCCGTTTCGGAGCCGCTGGGGCAGTTTCGCGGCGGCGATTCGTGACCGCTTGTGCGGGATTGCAAGATTGGAGAACTAGGGAATGACAATTGCTGCAGCCGAACCTGCAACGGCTCTCCCAGCCATAGAGCAACGGCACCGGGATCTACGACATTATCCTCATGGCATAGCCTTCATGGATGGTCAGTACCTGCCGATGTCCGAAGCCAAAGTGTCCGTCCTGGACTGGGGTTTTTTGCATTCCGATGCCACCTACGATACCGTTCATCTATGGGACGGAAGGTTCTTCAGGCTGGACCTGCACCTGGACCGGTTCTTCCGCGGGATGGAAAAGCTCCGCATGAAGGTTCCCTACGACCGTAGTGAGATCGAGAAAATCCTGTCTACCTGCGTGGCGCTATCCGGGCACAAGTCGGCGTATGTGGAAATGGTCTGCACGCGAGGTGGCTCGCCCACCTTTAGCCGTGACCCACGCCAGTCGGAGAACAGGTTCATCGCATTCGCGGTGCCTTTCGGGTCGGTTGCCAGCAAGGAGCAGCTGGAGCGCGGCCTGCATGTCGCAATCAGCAACACCGTTCGGATCCCGCCCAAGTCGATCGATCCGACCATCAAGAACTATCACTGGCTCGATCTGGTGAAAGGACTGTTCGACGCGTACGACTACGGTGCCGAAACGGCATTGATCGTCGACATCAATGACAACATTGCCGAAGGGCCTGGCTTCAACGTTTTCACCGTCAAGGACGGCCGCTTGAAGACCCCGGCTTATGGCGTTCTTGCCGGCATTACCCGGCAGACCGTATTCGACCTATGCGATGAATTGGGCCTCTCCGTCAGCGCCGGCGACATTGATCGCGACGAATTGAAGGGCGCCGATGAGGTTTTCATCACGTCTACAGCGGGCGGGATCATGCCGGTGTCCAAGATTGACGAGACGGTTCTAGGCAACGGCAAGGTTGGCGCTCTAACACGCCAGCTGACCGACCTGTATTGGGAGAAGCATGCCGATCCGGCATGGTCGACCGCGGTAAATTACGCATAGTACGGCGATATATTGTCGAGCGTTCCTCCCCAGTGCGGGAGGGCTGTGCTGCCTTGAGTCTGCCGATGACCGACGCTTTCATTTCCCATCTCTCGAACGAACTGGCCGGCCTGAAGGCGGGGGGCCTGTACAAATCCGAGCGGGTGACGGGCCGCTACGCTCCTCTATTGAGGAGCTCCGCTTCGCGGCCCACAAACACCTAATTCAACGCTATCAATGGCATTGTGGAAGCAGTTTCCTTCCGGAAAAAAGGCAGCGAATGCGTCGACCAGACAGACGCCAAACTGCAACAGATTTGGAACTGCCTCTAAGTTCCATAAGATAGATTATGCGACTTTAATCACGATATACTTGCGTTGTTGCCATAGTAAGTCAGTCAAGGCTCTCCGCCATGCCTAGTTATATAGTGTCGGTATTTTATATACCTTGCCTACATTGGAAAATTATTTCACAGCCCTAAGCCTAGGTCCATAAAACTCGCTTTGCAGGTGAGTTTATTTCGGCTGCGTGGCCGGAGTTACTGTCGAATCGTGCCGTTTGCCCTGACCGGCGTCCGTTATGAGACTTCGCGGAATCGATGTCTATGCAATGGCCTCAGAACACGTCGACCAAGGGTCCTTGAGCGCTTGTCTGAATCCGGCCGCGGCCCATCCTTCCGTTTGCTGAGGACACGCCGGAGCTCTCCGTTCAGTTCGATACCCTTCAACGAGCTTGTCCCACTTCACCGTGTCCTGCGATGCATATTCCCAGCCTGAGCTCGGCCATGGTGTCAGGCAACGAGGATGTCGAGGTCGCCCCTGGCCATTCAAAAACTCTCGTGGTCAACTTGGTCAAATCCTATCTAAGCCGGAATTCGGCAATCAGGGCAGGACGAGCAGCAAGCAATCTCTCGAGGTGACTGTCGGGCCACATCTCTATCAGGGGAAGCGAGCCGTCCATGTTCTGCTTCTCTACCCACTGCACGGCGTCGGCTGTGAAGCGTCCCGTCGTCGCGATGATCAGGACGTCCACGCGCGGGTTCTCCCACAGCCTGGTCTGCTCTCGCGCCCCGACGACGTCCGGCAACGAAAGGCTCTTCGACAGCCAATGCTTGCATTGGATCACTATTCGCTGCCGGCGCGTCCCTGACAGCGGGTCCGTGGTGACCCGGGTCACGGAGAGGTCGCGCCCTCGGTCAGGCGCCCGGGTCTTCATGAGCCACTCGGGGTTTTCATATCCGACCTCATGGCTGATAAGGGCAAATATCAGGCGCTCGAAACCGTCGTCGTCAAGCTTTTTCCAGTCCAGCGCGATCGTGATTGGCCCTCGGGGCTTCGATGCAACTAGGTCCGCCAGATCCACTGCCTCGACAGGTACGGGCTCGTTGACGCCATACAGTCCCTTCCTCAACTCTGCCCTGACGTTTGGCCAGTCGTGGTTCTCGATGTCATACAAATCAGACGCTTGCCCGAACCCGAGGTGTCGACGCAGGTTCCCCCATCCCGACGGCCTTTGAACACTGCCCCCCAGCAGAACCTCGATTTCGTCTGCATGGTCGCGCAGAGGCTTCCAGAGGTGTTTCGGCATTGCTTTACTCGGCTCCGGGTCGCCGACTTCCTGGCGGACGGCGCGGAGGTCGATGTCGAACTTGTCGATTACGGCCACCAAGGCGTCCCGGATCAGCTCGCGACGCTTCTGGTTTAACCTAAACCTGTACTCGCGTAGCCCGCGGCCCGACTCCCAGACCGACGCCTCGAACTGAGCCTCCGCCATCGGGTCGCCCAGGTCCAGGAAGTCGAATCGTGTGCTGACAATTGCGTCCCAGTCCGGCGGGGAGACTTCAGGCAGCCACCCGTCGATCCTTGGCAGGGCGCCTATCAGGATCGAGAACGAACGGCTGCGGTCCTCATACTCCGGGGTCTCGCCTACGCTGATGCCGCCGGGGAACAGTTCCTGCAGCTCTTCCCACAGCTTCTCCGCCTTGGCGAGGTTCGCCTCCGCTGCCGCAAACTGCTTGAGAGCTTCCATGATTGGGCTGGCCATGAGGCTAGGCCTTCGATCCAGAGGGCTTGTTGTCGGCCCTGGCGTCTATCAAGACGACATCCTTGTGGCCCGCCAGCTGGAGCTCGTCCAGTATGGCATCGACCCTGATCTTCTCCTCTAGGCTGAAGTAGATGATGGCCTTGATCCCCTCCTTGGCGTCGCTTGCCGCTTGGTAGATTGGGAGCTGCTTCTCCAGATTCCGCTTCAGCGATGTGTTCTTCGCGAGCTTCATCTCGATCAGGGTCTTGTCGAAGGCGCCCCGCGTAATCTTGTAGTCGACCGGCCCGCGGCCGTCGTTCGCCTCGGCGCCCACGTCGGAGGGCGACCCAAACCATACCAGCCTTGCCAGTACGTGGAGGTCGCTCTCACGCTGGATGGCCTTCCCGGCGTGCCAGAAGATGCGGTGTCCACCCTTGTTCTCAATGACGTCCTTCAGGTACGCCAGACGTTGGTGTGTCTCCTCGTAGGTGCTTCCCGCAATCGAGTAGAACGGCGTAAAGTTCGCGAGGTCCCTCTGCAGGAGGCGAACCTGTTCCTCGAAGATCTGGCGCGTGAGCAGCACGCGCTCGGTGCTGATGTCGACGGCCTCGTCGCCGTTCTGCTCCTTGGTCTTGATGTAGTAGTCGACCAGCGCCGGGAACTTGATGATGGTCTTCACGGCCGCCTCATCACGCTCTCGCTGGCTAGGCTCCCGGTCCTTATGTCTGGCCATCACGGTTTCGAAATAGGCGAAGACCTGCCCCCTGAGCTCGTTGTCGGCGATCGCGGTCGGGATGTTTTCGAAGTCCCGGATCATGTCTGTGCGGTTGATCCAGTTCTCGTCGCGGGTCAGGATGTCCTTTGGGGTCAGCAGTACGAAGTCCTGGTCCCGCGCAAGCCAAGGCAGCTCGTACTGCCGGCGCTCCCACGCGTTGGTCTCGTAGCTAAAGCGCGCCTTGTCGACCCACACCTTCCTTCGCAGACCGGCGTCTATGTGCGCTAGGGCGAAGGCCTCCGTGTATCTGCAGAGGAAGTCCTTGATCAGGTTGGTGGTGAAGTCACTGATATTGTCGCGCCCCACGCCGCCCTGGACGAGGCAGACCTTCTCGACGTGGCTTCCCTTCGTGATTTTCTCCTCGCCGAAGTCCGCGAACAGGTCAGCCAAGTTGCCGCTGAGGGCGTTCGCGAACCCCTCGCCGAGCCCGGAGCCGCCGTTGCCGACAAGCGAGAAGCCAAGCCAGTTTTGCCTCACCTCCGAAAAGAAGAACCACGCTGCTATCAGGTCCTTATTGATTCTACCGGCGATCACAGCGTCGCGCAGAAACTTGATATACTTCAGGATGTCAGCATGGAGCGCTTGGTAGCAGGCTTCGGAGCTGTGAAAAAGCAGGAAAGGGTCGATGAAAAGCGGCAGGTCGTTGATTATCGAGACGTTAAACGCGCCGTAGTCGTCGACGTGATCGCGACTCACGCCAAAATACTCGTTAAAATAAGTTGCCATGGCATTCCCCCTCCGCATGTCTTCAAGGACATACGTTTGTCCGCAGCATTACCATCGTCTTCAGAGTGTGGCGATGCTGTCGTTATGCGCGACCTTTTGGTGGTTCACCCCAACTTTGTATAGCAGGGTGCGGGGGCTACGGAGGTCAGTCGGCGCCGCCGGTGGCTTTCCGGCCCACTCACTTGTGCGGCATGCAATAGACTCCCTCAGATACCATCAGTACCGCGCCACCCTTCAACTCGCTCAGTGCGCCGACCCATGCTTCTGAATAAGTTCGGCTGGCATCCACAGCCGTCAGCCAAAGAACGCGATTGTCGGCCAGTTCGACTTTAACTTCCTGCTGCAAAGGACTTGCCTGCACGGTCTGCTGATAGTGGCGCTTGATCCTGACATTGCTGGCCGGGAACTCAGCTTCGTTGCTGCCGTAGTTCAGCACAAATCCAGTGTGGTCCTCAGCCATTGAGCAACTGCCATCACGCTCACACACGATTTTGGCAGCGGTCTTGCAGTCCCATTTCAGTGAAGCGGGCCACATAGGATTGTCCACGCTTGATCGCGGCTTGTCGCTCTGGCCAGCCGCCGTCACCATTGCGCCTGTGTTCAAAATCACAGTGGACAGGAGAAGCGCCTTGTACACTACAAACCTCCTTGAATTGTCACCCCCATAGTGCCTTATCCTGCGTGATCGCCTGGCTTACGGCATGCTGAGATCGAACCAGCTTTTCTGACGCACGCCGTTCGCATCATCATACTCGATGAACCAGGGCTTTCCGCGCATCGGTCGAGGGATGGTGTAGTAGGTGGGGCCATTACCAGGGGAATGCCCTCGATCGTTTCCCGCGGTCTGGATTGTTGCCGCAACCACCTTACCGTCGATTTCGATTTGGACCGGACGTGTTCCGTCTCCATGATGCCCGCCGAGGGCGTTGTTTTTGAAAACAACGGGCAAGGAGAGCCTATCGGCCGCGATGCGGCAGATGTTCCGTTCTTGACCTAAGCCCGGCCGACCGGATTCGGGGCTGCCAACGGCTTGCCAGCCAGATGGACAATCCTCATACTTCTCAAATCTCGCCGCGCTGGAGTTGGCTTGCGGACAGGTCGGCCAATTAAAACCCGGGGCTTCCATCGCCGCAATCAACTTGTAAATTGGCGGGTGGCACGAGGGGGTGCCTTGCCAGTCGCCGGAAAGACATAGGAGGACCTGACAGCCCCATTCCGACGCTTTTGATTGGGATGGAAGAGCTGCGGCGCCCGCGATGGCGACGGCACCCCCCAGTAGGAGTTTGAGTATGGTCATAGCCTTTTTCCTCGCTGCGGATTTGACAGTTTACTATGGATGATCCGCGCGAAAAAGGACAGGTCGAAAAGGCAGGTTTGTGCGACTACATCGATTTATGAAACGAGACGACGGAGGCGTGGTCAACAACCCGTTGCGCGTCAACATTGCTCTGACGCTTGAGCGGGAGAGAGCCAAACGTGGCCTATCCCATATGCATATGGCCGAGCTGTTTCGGACCGCTGACGGCGAGAAACTCGCCTACCGAACCTATATTCAGACTGTGCGTCAGAAAAATAATGTCACGCTGACGACGCTGCAGATCATGGCAAACGCACTGCAAGTGTCATTTGCAGAACTGCTCGCCGGCGGGAAGAAGGTTGCGGAATGGGCGCATCAGTTGGACGACAATGCGATCCGCAAGCGTCTGGCGTATATCATCGAGATTGAGCGACAACGACGCACCTTACACCGCTATGAGATGGCCGAACTAATCGGCGTGGCGGAGGCGACATTCACGAAACTGGAACGCGCGAGCGGCAATATCAGCGTGGACACGATTGCGGCGATCGCCAAGGCGTTGAAACTTGATCCAGCGACCTTCCTCTTTTCCGAAAAGATCCCGCCTGGCGGAGCCGACATCTAGCCGCCTGACGAGTGTCCCTAAAGGGCCTGTAATACGCCCCCAGCCGGCGACCGCTCCCATGCCCCTGCCCGTCAGGCCCGGCGGCCGACTTTAGACTAGCACCCCCGCCGCGGCTGTCGAGCCGCTGCTGTCATCGTCGGCTGCTAGCCTGTTGCAGCGGCGGGGATGATAAGGGTTGACATGGACGACTGTGCTGGCGTCGGCTGATGAAGAGCTTTCCCTTGAGGGTCGAAACCATTGAGACAAGCCGTCAAACTTAGCCCGGTGTGATTGCCGGCGCGTGTAGAGAAGACGGGTGTCGTGGCCTTTTCCACAACTGCCGGTGTCACGCTTGCGCCGTCGTCGGCCACTTCCAGGGGTCGGTTCCGGTAGGGGGCGACCCAGATTCATCACTTTCGTGTCATGGTGCCCACCAGAGAATTTGCTGGTGAACTGACCGGCCAACGTCAAACTCATGCTCGCCGGGCAGACTTGTCAGCACCCGACAGAAACCGCTTCAAGCTCAAACCGGCCAACAAAATGTATGGCGGCATGGCGAGCGAATAATGACCACAGTTTAATTCCAAAATATTTGGCCTAGCTCCGGCGTCCTTCAGCCTCTGCATGAACCTCTCCGATAGCTCTGGCAACACCACTTTGTCTCTCTTAGCCAACACAACGTGAAGATCGAGATCAGGCCGTGCCAAACTATGTGCGTGATTCTCCAAGTTAAGTGGACCCCAGGCCCTTCTGAGATCGGTCAGCTCAATCTCGGGCTCAAGACTAGCACGTATCAATCGTGTCGCGCGACCCGTCCAAACCATATCCGCTAGACTCCCCGCCGTGAGAAACAACGAGGCTTTCGACACAGCCGAGTCGTGCGCCGCGAGAAGGCCCGCAACCCAGGAACCTAAGCTCATACCGAGAACTGAAATCTCTCGATAGCCTTCGATCTTCAACCAACGTATGAGCTTTCGCCCATCTAACACTGCCTGCCTTACAGATTGAATCGTTCGACCGAGATTGGGGCTAAGCATATAGTCAGCGTGCGCGGAGCCGGGACGGCTGCGCTCGAAGTGATAAGGCATAGCGATCTCGACAACCGTGATGCCACGTTGCGAGAAAAAGTTGGCGATCTGACGATTCCGGAAGGTTGCATTCCAATGGTGAAAAATCACCATCGCCTGATCGAACGACCCGCTTTCTGTGATTTTCGCCGAGACGACATTGTTCTGTTCGATATCAGTAGATATGTCCGATGGAAATTTGAGCCACCCATCTAGCCTTTCAAACCCCTGATCACTCACATTCGGGTCATCGAAAAAGGCTGGATCAGCCACGGCTTGGTCCGCAAGGGCACAGAATTCCTCCATACTTGTTATCTTATCCGCACCTGGAAAGGCGCGTTCCGCGTCAAGGGCGAAATCGGTTGATTTCTTCCCTTCCTCACCGCGTCGCGCCCGCCGCTCATCCCAATGATCAAGCCAACTATGATACACTCTGATTGTTTCCCAACTTAATCGCTTGCCGTCGCCCCAACCCTGGATCAAACAGGCCATATATTGCGAACAGCACTCCAACGCCCAGAAGAATCGAAAAGCCAGCAAATGCATCGATCAGCAAGTAGCTAGCCACGAGTAACGCTACGATCGCTGACATCTTCCACAAAGACATACGAAACCGAGGTTCGACACCTAAACGGATGGAGCCGTACAGAAATACAGCACAGGTCGAAATAGCGATAAGAAGGCTACTATAATGGGTCGGCCTACGGTAGCTGATCACGGCGCTCACGTCATTTCGCCCATAGAAGGCGGAAGACATATCGCCGACCAACCACGCCACAATATTCTCCCCACGCGATGTTAGGTAAGCACTCTGGAGCTTCATGACTATGGCGATCAGAAGCCCCAAAACAGTACACCGAAAAATCGCACGAATAACCCTGAGGCTGACTTCATGGAACCCGTATTGATAATCCACCTCGGGCGGATTACTCGCTGCTTTTCCAATTTTCCAAAGATCATGGATCACTGTATAAAGCAAAATTAGACCTACGAAGAACAAATAAAAACATAGGCACATGTATAGGTAAGCGAGCCCCGTGAATACGATCGCTTCCGGAACCGATATAACTTCAGGGCGTACAATAGCTAACGAGCCCCAGTCTGTCGCATAGCTGCCACCACCTTTGAGCAACGGGATTAAAGACACGCCGATCCACTGAAAAAGACCGGCGAATACCACACAAATCAAAAGAACCGCCCAATATGAATACGAAGAAGCTTGTACGCTGCGCGCCCAGGCATCGTCGCTTTCCATCTTGTCGCCCTGCGCTACAAGCTTTCGGCGGCCTTCATCTTTCCAAAAGGTGACCAGCTCTGTCACGAAGGCAAAAAACAGTGGCAAAAATACCATGAAGACGAATGTCCAATTCGCTGTCCAAAGAAACCCAACCTGCTTGACGACGCCATCCGCCCGGCCATATGTCACGCTGTGAATCCCCGTAAGGTACGACAAAAACCCAAGAGCGGTGACACCCGCAAACACCGACGCCGGTAAATTCAGGGGAGATCCGCGACTAAAAAACGCCTCCGATTTCCTCGCCAAACTAAAACGCCGGCTCGGCCCCTTGGGGTCAGTATCCCGTGTCAGCACTGCTGGGGAGTCTGTCTCGTCGTCGAAGGTCGCAGTCAGTGCCGTATCTGGAATCTTCTGTGCAACGCTGCTTCCGGATCTCCTCCATCCTCGTCTCTTGATCGATAGCCGCGATTGCGCCGCACTAAGCTCCATCTGCCATTCGCTAGTTGCGACCGGATCATCGCATCCAAGAATCCTCGCCAGCCAACGAATGTTGGCAGTGCTAATTCCCTTCTCGTTCTCTTGAAACCAAAGCTGCACCGTTCGTAGATCGACCCCAACCCGGTTGGAATCAATCTGTGAAATCGCCTCTGCAAGGAGCTCGGGCGTCCATGGGCCGGCAGGAAACCCGTCTTTGCCCAGCAGTCGACCCGCGCCCGCCGCCGCCAATCGTTTGAATAATTCTTTGAAATCACTCCCGTCTCTGGGCGGAGGGAGAAATAACTTTCCGTTCTTAAACAACAACTTATAGGCTCTAGTTTCGTTCCGCTTCGCTAGGCTTCGTATCTTATCGTGCCTTCGTGCTCAATCAACGCTTTTATCAACTGGATTTGGCCGGCACGGGAGACGATCGATGACTGGTGACCCGCTGGAGAGGCTGCACACGGTTGTTGCGGGGGAGATGTTTCGCAAACCGCCGGCCAAGGCACTGAGCTGCCCGGATCGGTCGCGACCGCATGAGCGAAAAGTAGGGGAAGCCAGGGCTTCGGGAGCCTGAGAAGCAGAGGGATGAAGCCATCCCTATTTTTCTCGCCTCCCCAAGTATCATTTACGAATTGTCATGAGCGTGGAGCCAATCGATGCCCATTCAAGTGGTCTGTAACAACGAAGTGGTGGAAGAGGCCGACGGGGTCCCGAATCTGATCGCGGCGCATCGTCAAGCAGTCGCCATGGTTGAACGTCTCGGCAAGCGATGGATGGGGGCCGAAGGGCCGGACGCGACCCTGACCGGCCGGCGATTGGATTCGGTCATGGCGGAAGAGGTTATCGCGCGTCGGCGCGCGGCCGCTGCGCCGGTGGCCGATGTCATTGAGATGAAAATGAAGGCAGCTCATTTCCGGCGGTTGTTAGGGAACGAATGGTGCGAGGTCGATGTCGACGATTTTCGCGCGTTGCTCGGTTCTTTCGCGAAACTGCAGTCCTAGGAGAAGAGCGCTGAAATCCAGGAGGCCACGGTATTCCAGGCCGCATAGATCCCTGCAGGCACCAAGATGATAGCCAAGAACGCCGCGGCTCCGCCCATAGCGCCGTCACCGCGTCCTTCCACGGGATAGTAATATTTGTGCGCCTCATCGTCGTACTTCATTGTTGTCTCTCCGACGGCTTATTTAGCAGCAGCTGAACAGGATGCTGAAACGTCGTGCCCCACAAACCTGCACGTTTCATCTTAGCGTTGATTTCCGCGACGAGGTAGTTCTCATTGACGACTTTGCCCTTTGCTGTCGTTGCGGCGAACGCGTATCCGGTCGCGATGAGCGCGGTGCCGACGTCGATTGTGTCGCCATTCAGCTGCGCACCGCAGACGACAAAGGCCGCCTTGTCGAGGGCGTAGCCGATTGGCTGGCATGTCACCGCCGCGCTATCGAACAGGGCGGCCAGGTGCGCCAGCGAGATGTTCCCGCAATCGAGTTTGTTCCCATTTGGCTGTTCAGCCGACGTGCCCCGAAGACATGACTGCACACCATAGAGGCGGAAAAGGTGGTCGCCGTCACGCCAGGTATCTCCGGTCAGCAGTTGAGCCGATTTCGATACCGCGAAGGGCGTTGGCGCGGCAGATTCGGATGCACCCTGGGCCTGTGCCGATGCGCACAAACCAAAAACGGCCAGCACTGCAAAGCGCGCCTGTTTCATTCCTGGAACTGTCCACCGAGGTCGGCGGAGTGCTCCAGATCGGGGCGCAGCGACTTGCCGTCCTTGTTGCGTCCGATTGCGGCCATGTCGAAGAAAACCATTTCGTCATCGTCGTAGGCGACGTTGTACGGGTCGTTTGTATTGCCCGCACCAACGAGAGAAAAACACGACACGGCGTCGGGCTCCCCCTTCCTGCTCTGCAGCACAAGCGTTTTGCAAAGCACGACAGAAGCACGATGGTTGTAGATTCCTTCTTCATAGTCCTGCGCGGCCTTCGTGCAGTCCCACTCCTGCGTCTTGTAGGTAATCTTTGGTTTTGGGCAGGCCGCGAGGCCGCGCAGTCGATAGGCCACGCCGTTGATGACGCGCTCGGTCGCCGACGGCACCTTAACCGGCGAACTGAGGGTCGCCGCGTCGCGCTGAAAGAGCGCGCCTTTCGCATCGTAGCGCTCATAGACGAACACCTTCTCGCCCGGCTTGGCAAACTGGAGCAGGTAGTGCTCCGACGGCTGCGCGAAGGCGCTTGGGGCGTCAGCGCCGGCAGCATAAGCCGCGGTGCCCTGGAGCAGCAAAACCGTGCAAAGGGCAATCTGTTTCATCGAAATCCGTCCCTGAGGTGCATATGGTGTTGACACTTTACTAGGGCTGCGTGTAGCCATAGTAAAGTGTTAAATTTTGGCGACAGTATGAACACTCAAACAGCTCTTCTGTTGACCCTTTGTGCCGCTACAATGTCCTTGGAAGCGCACGCCAGGGATCTGGCATCAGACCGCGTCGCAGTCGCCTTTGCAACGCCGGCGCAAGCCCATGCCTCAGGCGGGGCGCAGAGGCCTGGGGCGTGCAAGACCGGAAACCGTACTGAAGTCGCCGAACTTGTGCGTTCAATCGCGCAGGACGAAGGCTTCGACGCTGATCTGGCCGAGGCGATTGCATGGGCTGAAAGCGATCTCGGCGCCAATCAGGGTCCGTCCAAGGCCGGAGCCCTTGGGATCATGCAGTTGTTGCCGGGAACGGCGGCCGATCTCGGCGTGAGCGACCGTTGCGATACGCAGGCGAATGTTCGGGCTGGCCTGCGCTATCTGAAGTCCCTTTATGACGAGTTCCAGGATCCGCTGCTGATGCTGGCGGCTTATAACGCCGGGCCCAACAGCGTCTACAAGGCGCAGGGCATTCCGGTGAATCCGGAGACGGCTGAATACATCGTGAAGATACTGAACCGCTGGAAGTTCGGCGGTGTCGTGAAGAAGTCCGCCCTGACCAAATCCGAAATGCTCGCGGCCGCTCCGCCAGCAAGCGAGGACGCCTGGCAGGATGGTCACGTCATGGATTTCAGCAACTGAAAGGAGCCAAGGGTGGAATACAGGAAAGCGGGCAAATTTGCCCTGAAACTGGCCTTGGCCTCGGCGGTCGGAATAGCTCTCGCGCCGGCCACTGCGTACGCCCAGTCGGCGGCTCCAGTCGAAAATGTGCTGGAGTGGTTCGTCGGAGTTCTGCAGGGCAACATAGCGCGTTCATTCGCCATCATTGCGGTCTGTTTTCTCGGCTTCCTTGCCATGACAGGCCGGCTGGCATGGATGATGGCATTCTCCATCATCATTGGCATCGCTCTTATCTTCGGCGCTGCCCAGCTAGTGGACGCGGTTCGCGCGACGGCAGGAGGCAGCTGAGCCATGGACGACGAGGAAGTCTATGTCGAGCCGGTCAGCCTGCCACTGACACGCCCGCCGATGAAATGGGGTGTGCGATATGAAGTTTTTGCACTGAACGGCATCCTGGCGGTGATCGGCTTTATCGCCACGAGCAGCTTCATGCTCGGTCTTGGCGTGTTCGGCGTGGTGCATCTGGTCAGTGCCTATCTGTGCCAGCGCGATCCCTACATCTTTCATATTTTCGAGCGGCGCGTCTCCAAACGCGGAGCAGTGGCGAACCTCACTTTCTGGGGGGCGAGGAGCTATTCGCCATGAGCCTCGACGCGGATCTGAAATTCGGCCGCGAGCGGCGCCGGGAGAAGCCGACTGCAATGCACATCCCCTACCTTCGCCATGTCGATGACAATCTGATCGTGACGAAGAGCGGCTTTCTGGTCGGCGCAATCCAGCTCAGCGGCCTGCCGTTCCAGACAATGGACCAGGCGGAGTTGAACAGCCGAATGTTCAACCGCAACACCACATTCCGCAATCTGTCGACCTCTCGATTTGCCGTCTACACAACGATCATCCGCCGCCACGTGACGCCGGAGATCGAAGGCGACTTTGACAATCCTTTCGTGGCCGAGCTCGACGCCCGCTACATGGATGAGCTTGGATCAAAAAACCTTTTCGTCAACGAGGCGTATCTGACGGTCATACGCCGCCCGATGGTCGGCCGTGTCGGTTGGGTGGACAAGGCGCTCAATGCATTCCGCATCAGCACAGCAGGCGAAGAAACCCGCGAAGAGGCAATGGCCGAACTGCATGACATCCTTGACGGCATGGTCAAGGATTTCACGGCTTATGGTGCGCGTCTTCTCGGTGTCGTGAAGCGCCGCGACAGCTTCTTTTCCGAGCCCGCGGAATTCTTGGCGAAGATCCTCGCCGGCGGCGTCGACGTGGAAATGCCTCTGCCGCGCATGAGCCTTGGCGATGTGCTGGCGACGCGGCAGCTGTTTTTCGGAAAGTCGGCCATGGAACTTCGCGGGCCGGACGCAGGCAAGCTCGGTGCCATGGTGTCGATCAAGGAATACCCGCCGTTCACCGCTCCGGGCTCATTGGACGGTCTCTTGCGCCTGCCACATGAGTTTGTCCTGACGCAGAGTTTCGCGATCGAAGACCGGGTAACGGCGATGCGCAAGATCAACACCATCGCCAACCAGGTTGAGGGTTCCGACGAGGCGGGCACGACGGTCGAGGAGTCTGTCCATGATGGCGCCGATAAACTGGCTGGCGGCGAAGTCGTCTTCGGGCAACATCACATGAGCGTCATGGCATTGGCGCCGGACATGAATGGCCTCAACCGTGCGCTATCCGACATCACGGCCGAGCTTTCGCGCATGTCGATCGTACCGGTACGCGAGACACTGAACACTGAACTGGCCTTCTGGGCGCAGTTGCCGGGAAATTTCAGCTACATCGCGCGACGTGCTTTGATTTCGTCCCTGAATTTCGCCGGTCTTTTTTCAGGACATAATTTCCCGTCCGGCCAGCGTGAGCGGCTGCATTGGAAACGGCCAATCGCTTTGCTCGAGACGACCAGTCAGACGGCCTACTATTTCAATTTCCACGTTCACGATGTCGGGCACTTCACGGTGTTCGGCCCGACCGGCTCGGGCAAGACCGTGGTGCTGTCGTTCCTGATGGCGCAGGCCATGCGCATCATGCCGCGCCCGCGATGTGTCTATTTCGACTATATGCGCGGCGCTGAAATTTTCGTTCGAGCGCTTGGCGGTCGTTACGAGGTGATGGAGCCTTCTCAGCCGACTGGGTTCGCCCCATTGCAGCTTGATGACACGGCAGAAAACCGTTCGTTCCTCGAAGATCTGCTCATCTATATTCTGACACCGGAAGGCGGCGTGCTTGACGTGGCGGAGATGCGCRTCACCAACGCCGCCGTCGACATGATCTACAAGATCCCGCGCGAACAGCGGACCTTCGACCTGCTGCCTGAAGTGCTGCGAGGCTCGCTCATGCCTGGCATGAATGATCTAGCGGCGCGGATACAACCCTGGCTCGACCCAAAGGACAAGGGCTGGCTTTTCAACAATCCCGTCGATCTCGTTGATTTCTCGAAACCCGTTGTCGGGTTCGACATGACGAAGATCCTGGGCGATCGAAAGCTGCGCTCGGCGGCATTGCTCTACATCTTCCATCGTCTCGAAGACGTCATCGACGGCTCGCCGATCATGCTTTTCCTCGATGAAGGTTGGAAGCTGCTGGACGACGAGGTTTTCGCTGCTTTCATCAATGAGACGCTGAAGACCATTCGTCGTCG
Source organism: Mesorhizobium sp. P2_D6 (assembly GCF_056404315.1). NCBI lineage: Bacteria > Pseudomonadati > Pseudomonadota > Alphaproteobacteria > Hyphomicrobiales > Phyllobacteriaceae > Mesorhizobium > Mesorhizobium sp. P2_D6. The sequence goes on from NZ_JBFUEG010000016.1 coordinate 70,174, forward strand.
CAACGGCGTGGTCGGCTTTGGCACGCAGACAGCAGAAGACGTCGTCAGTTCCTCCATCTCGTCGTCACTGATCGAGCAAACGAAGACCAACATTTTCTTCCCCAATCCCAAGGCGAGCAAAGACTCCTACATGGAACGCTTCTCGCTGACAGCGAAGGAATTCGAGTTCGTGCGCCGAACCGCGAAGGAAACACGCACCTTCCTCGTTAAGCACGACAGCGACTCGATCGTCGCCAAGCTCGATTTGTCGGCGATGCCCGATCTCATCAAGGTCTTGTCCTCGAACGAAGCCAACAGCAAGGAATGCGCACGGCTGCGGGAGACCTTCGGCGACGAGCCGGAGATGTGGTTGCCGTACTTCTGCGGATGGGAGAACGAGCATGACGAAGCGGCTTAGCAGCTTTTGTCTGGCCGTGGCTCTCGCGACGGCGGAAAGCATGACCGTGGCTGTCGCTCAGATCGCGGTCATCGACGGGCCGAACCTCGACAAGCGGCAAGAGGACGAGCAGCACAGCACGAAGTCAGATGAGTCCAAGAAGGACGAAACCGACAAGAAGAAAAGCGTCGTCTGCACCTATTCGAACAAATACCGCTCACAAATGTTTCGCCGATCCCCGGCCGAAGCGTTGCAGCGCGACGCGGGCAACGTGAAGATGATCCGCTATTACGCGCAAAAATACGGCGTACCAGAAGGCCTGGCGCTGTCCGTTGCCTATCAGGAATCGCGCTTCGACACATGCGCCGGGAGCCACACCGGCGTCAAAGGCGTGATGCAACTGACCAAGGGCACCGGCAAGTCCATGGGACTTGACCGCGACGTGAACGAGCAGAACGTCGAAGGCGGTGTCAAATATCTCGGAATGGGCGTGAGGCAGTGCGGGGCGACGAATTACAGCTGTCTCGCCTCCTTCTACAATGGATCGAACGCAGCCGAGCAAAGAGGGTGGGCCGGCGGTGTCGGCCGCTGGAACAGCTACTTCAACGACTATGTATCGAGCGGCAAGGCTCCGGCCGCCGCGCCGCCACCTTTCTCGATCGTAACGGCCGACGGCGCGGGCGGCTCGGCCCAGGACGACGCCATGGGCGCGGTGAGGAAGGCGGCTGGCGGTCTCGATGCAAGTTCATCGCAGATGGGCGCCAACGGCGCGGCAATCGACGCGCTGTCGGGCTCTGTTGGCCAGGTGACCGAATACAAGGACGCTTGGGAGCTGAACTCGTCGGCTCGTGGGATCAACGCTGGGGTCACCAACCAGTACCTCGCCCAGGCCGGGGATTTTACGGCGTTGCTGGCTCAACTTCTATCGTTGCAGAACGTTCAGGCATCGCAGTCGTCCAAGCTGGTGCAACAGCCGAAGCGCGGCTCCCCAAACCCGTTCTCTTGTGATCCCGCGGAACTGGAGCGGTTGAAGATCGATCGCGGCCGGTGGCTTCCATGCGCGCTTGAGAACGCGGGGGCAAGCTCGGCCGACAGCCGCTCGATCATCATCACCAGTGATCCTGCCGGCGCTGCCAGCGTGATCAATTCTCTACAGCAATAGGAGGCTGACATGAAGAAATTCGCGATTGCTGCCGGCATGGCGCTTTGGACGAGCGCGGGCTTTGCACAGATTGCGGTCATCGATGGCGCCAATCTCGATGTCGCCCGCAAGAATGCGGAGAACACCAACTCCATCATGGATTCGAACAAGGATATTCTGAAAAAGAGCGAGGAGATCCTGCAGGCTCTCAGCGGCAGTCGTGACGGTTCGCTCGGCATCGGACAAATGGGCCTTGGCGGCAACATGTCGATTGCTCAGGCTCCGTCGTTCGGATCGATCCTGAATGGCGGCGCGCTTTCGTTTGGTGGCCTTTCCCCCGAAATCCAGAAAATCGCCGGCGCCGTCATCAATGGGCTCCAGCTGGTGAAGCAACTCCAGCAGATCGCCGGCAAGGAAACGAGCGCCGTCAACACAGCCTATGGCGGCAGCGTCAATGTGGCCTCACTGCTAAGCGCGCTGACTTCGCAGGCCTCGCAGGGCGTCACCCAGCGCCAACAGTCATTGCAGTCCGCGAGCGGGCAGATCGGGCAGTCGCAGGACGTCAAGGGATCGGTGGACCAGAACACACGAATGCAGCTGGAAAACGCGCGCGCGGTCAACGAATTGATCGGTGTCCAGAACGGCGCGGTCGCGGCCCTGAATGAGAAGCTGAAGGGGGACCTTCTTCGTCAGAGCCAGGTGCAGAAGATGATGACGCCGCGCAACATCAATCCGTTCGCGGAATTTGGCAAGAGCGGAGGCTAGCGCTTGTCGAGGCGAGTGCTGCGCATATGCGCTGTAATTGGGCTCGGCGCAGTGCTGTTTGGATGCGCAAATCGCGAACGGAAAGCGCCGTGCGGGCCTTTGGCGTATGCCCACACCGACGAATGCGGCGCGCTAAAACCGGTCAATTCAACGCCGTTCGCCAGCATCATTGACGAGGATCCATGAACGGTCTCGCCGCAAGCATTCTGGGTGGCATTGACAACATTGGTGAGGACTTCGTCCGCACCGTCTATACGCAGTTGGGCAATGCGATGGGCAACGTCTTCACCCTCATGCTGACCCTCTATATCGTGTGGTGGGGCTATTCGATCCTGAGCGGGCGGGAGTCGATTTCGCCGCTCGAAGCGGCCTATCGCCTTGGCCGCGCCGTCATCATCTATCTGCTGCTGACCGGATGGGGCACATTTTCCGCGACGATCTATCAGCTCGTGCAAAGCATTCCAGATGAGGTCGGTAAGGTGATCGTCGGCGCCGTGTCGCGAGCCACCGGCAATCAGCTCAGCGACCAGGCGGCAATTCCAGCGCTTATCGACAACCTCTACCAAGGGGCGCAGGACGTCGCCAATCAGGTTTATAGCGGATCCTTCTACGACATTTTTGGCGCGCTGCTGTCGTTGCTCGTCCTGCTGTCGGCCATCATCTTCGCAGCGCTTGCCATTGCCGCGATCATCGCCGCCAAGGTGATGTTGTTCATCACGCTCGCTCTGGCGCCGATATGGATCATTCTTTGGCTTTACCGCTGGTCCTCGCGCATGAGCGAAGGCTTCCTATCGCTGACAACCTTTCTGATGATCCAACAAGTCCTGATCTACGGCTTTCTCGGTTTCTACTTTTCGCTCGTTAATGCCGCGCTGAACACCGCCACATCAGGTGGAGCGACCATGGACAGCAAGATGTCGCTGGTACTGCCCTTGGTTTTGGTGACGATCATCGGGATCTACGTTCTCATGCAGATACCCTCGATTGCTTCGATCCTGAATGGCGGCGGGTATCTCAGCACCGTGGGCGCATACAACCCCTATCGAAACTTCGGCAGAAACGCCGTGCGCTACTCCGGTGCACGATGGGCCGCCGGCCGCGCCGCTCGGGGCGCCCGGCAGCTCGCGGCAAACAGTTTTCGGTCTCCGCGAGCAGCAAGGGCGGACGACGCAGCCCGGTCAGCCATCCAGCAAGGTGCGCGCGATAACGCCAGGCCTCTGGCCTAGAAGACAAGAACGATCACCGATCGCGGTCCTGGACCAGGATGCGTCACGCAAACGAGGCAATAGTAAGTGTCAATACCATCGGAAACAGCTGCTAACAGCGGCAGCGAGCTCGTCGACAGACGCTATTACAGGGCGGGCGCGACGTGGGAAGACGACACGCACAGGTCAATGCGGCGATCGCGTACATTGGCCTGGATCGTCAGCGGCGTTTCCGGACTGGTGGCGGTGCTTTCGCTGCTGGCGCTCGTGCTGATCCTGCCGCTCCGGCAGTTCGAACCGTATGTTATCGAGGTCGACAAATCGACGGGATACCTCGAGATCATGCGTGCGCTCAAGCCTGGAGATTTGTCCCAGAACGAAGCCGTCACGGCGGCAAATCTCGTCCGCTATATTCGTGCTCGCGAAACCTACGATTCCCGTGAACTGAAACAGAATTACGACCTGGCGCAGCTCTACTCCACCGACGCGGCGTCCAAGGATTTGACATGGCTGTACACGCCAGCAAATCCGCAATCGCTCGACAAGACCTATGGCCGCAATGTCACTGTAGCGGTCGAGATCAAGTCGGTTTCCCTGCTCAATCGCAACACGGCCTCGGTGCGCTTTGCCACGACGACGCGGCGGGACAATTCATCCACCGCCGACAATTGGGTGGCGGTGATAAAGTTCCGCTACACCTCAACACCGCTCAAGAACGAATGGCGTTTCGACAACCCGTTGGGATTTCAGGTCACGGATTACCGCCGCGACCAGGAATCGGCGCCGGCTGCGGGGAGCCTGCAATGAGATGGCGCGTGAGACTCGCCCTGGCGACCGCCCTTCTGCTCGGGACGATCCACGGCGCGGCCGCACGCGATGGCCGCATCCGATATGTCACCTTCAACAACGACGACGTGACCACGGTGCGCGCCGCTCTCGGTATTTCAACCATGGTCGAACTCAGTCCGACCGAAGTCATCGAAACCGTCTCCGCCGGCGACACGAAAGGCTGGTCGATCATCCCCAAACGCGGATCGCGATTCCTCTTCGTCAAGCCGCTGGAGCGCGATGCGTGGACCAATGTCAACGTTGTCACCAACCGTCGTGTCTACTCGCTGCTACTGGAGGGGACTGACGATAGCCGCGATCGGGCATCCTTCCAGGTCCGGTTCAAATACCCGGACGAGGATATTAACGCGCGCCTGCTCTCACAGGCCAAGGAGAGCGCCGCCGATCCGGATTTGAAGGACCTGAACTATGCCGATCTCAATTACGACTATGCGTACAAAGGCGATGACAGCCTGAAGCCACGCACCGTATTCGACGACGGCACCAAGGTGTTTCTGGAATTCAAGGGTGACATTCCGGCGATTTTCGTGGTCGACGACAAGCGCCATGAGTCTCTGGTCAACGTTCGCACTCAGGGCAAATACACCGTCATCGACAAGGTGGCACGGCAATTCACCTTGCGAGCCGATGGCAAGACGCTCTGCCTCTACAACCGGGCTCGACCCAACGCCATCGATCCCGTCGAGCAGGTCTACGGTCCAACGAAACTGACAGGCGGTTCCACCCTGTTCGGATCCGGCGGAGGGCGGTGATGACCCAGATCGATTACAACCAACTGGACGGCAGCCCGACGGTGGCGCGCCGCGGTGCGGGTGTGGGTACCAAAATCGCCCTGGTCGGCCTCGGCGTGGTGCTCGTAGGCGCGTTGATATGGCTGAACTGGCCTCGAGAGCCGGTATCGCGCGATCTTCGCAGCGATGGCGAGGAAAACTTCAACCCGCCCGAGTTCCGCCCGCCGGCGTTGAACGAACCGCCGCAACCTGCCGACGGCACGATCGACCAGATCGTGGTGCCGCCACCGGCCGCCGACCAGAGCGGCACGCAGCAAGCCGACAATGTCGATCAGACCGTGCAGGAGGGTGCGGATCTCGAGGCGCAGCGGCGCACGCTGGAGGCACAAATGGCGGCCGAGGAAGCTCGCCGCAAGGCCGAGGCGGAAGAAGCCCGCCGCAAGGCCGCGGCTGAGGACGAGGCTCGTCGCAAGGCTGAGGCCGCCGAGCATGAAAAGGCCGTGTGGGAACGCCTACGATCCAACCAGATGGTGACAAATGGTGAAACCGGCTCGACAGATACCGGCGCCCAGGCGGCACAGGCCGAAATCGCGCCCGACGGTCAGATCGTCCCGATCCCCGGCGCCGACAGTGATCCCAACAAGGCGTTCCTGGCGCAGTCCGAGGCAAGTTCTTCCGGCATCGTCAAGGCCAGGGTCTTCCGGCGTACCGACGCGTTGATCCCTGAAGGAACGATCCTTCGCGGCTATTTGGAAACCGCTGTTAACACCGACCTTCCCGGCGCGGTGCGCGCTGTCGTGCGTGAGGACGTGTTTTCGCTCGACGGCAGGCGGATCCTCATTCCGAAGGGCTCGCGCCTCGCCGGAGAATACCGCTCGGGGCTTGCGCGCGGACAAAAGCGTGTTTTCATCGTCTGGAACAGGGTCATCCGCTCGGACGGCATTTCCGTCGATATCACGTCGCCCGGTGCGGATGCACTCGGCCGCGGCGGCATGGGCGGACGTGTCGATACGCACTGGGTTGAACGGTACGGCAACGCTATCATGCTTTCCGTCGTTGGCGGGGTCTCTGAATATCTGTCCTCGCTTGGCGATAAGACCCAGGATGGACAACAGCGCCAGGTGTCGACGACCGATCCCGTGACCGGTGAGACCACGACCGTAACTTATGGTGGCAATGGTTCGCAGCGCGACGCCCGCGGCATCGCGTTCGATAAGTCATCAACCGCCCTGCAGCAACTCGCTCAAGAGGCGTTTCGCGACACGCAGAACATTGGCCCGACAGTCTATGTGGACCAGGGCACATCGGTCGTCGTGCTGGTGCGGCGAGATCTCGATTTCTCGGATTTGTACGCCGATCCCGTTCAGGAAGAAGTTGCACGAATGAAGGCAGGTGGGCGGCCGAAGGCCGCGATCGATCCGACGCCCCTTTACGCGACGCCAAAGGATCATTTTTATCCCGGCTATGGGAGCCCGGTGAAATGAACGCCGTGCATCCCCTCCCCGACCCTTGGGCAAGAGCCCCGGTCCTGCGCGCTCATCTGGAGCCAATATGGTCGTATTTGAACGAAGACTCGGTTTCCGAGATTGCGATCAACAGGCCAGGTGAATTGTTTGTTGAACGCCTTGGCGCCAAGGAAATGGAGCACGTCGTCAAGCGCGAGGTCACGCCCGGCTGGATTAGGCATATCTCGACGGGTGTCGCCTCGGCGACAAATCAGGTCATCAACGAAGAAAAGCCGGTCCTGTCGGCTGCCCTACCCTCAGGTGAGCGCATCCAATGCATCTTGCCGCCCGCGGCTCCCGAAGGCGGGGCTATCTCTATCCGCAAGCAGGTCATCATGGATATGAGCCTTGATGCCTACAAGGATCTCGGCGCCTTCGAGAACACGGCGATGGGCGCCGGCTTGGCGCTTTCAACCGAAGAAAAGCGACTTGTCGAGATGTTGCAGGACACGTCGCCGATGGAGTTCCTGCAGTATGCAGTGCGCAACCGCGTCTCGATCGTCGTTTCAGGCGGCACGTCGACCGGCAAGACGACGTTCTTGAATGCACTCCTGAAGGAGATCCCGCCTCATGAACGGATCATCACGATCGAAGACACCCGCGAACTGAGGCTGCCGGCTCCCAACAACGTCACGCTGATAGCCTCGAAGGGCGACCAGGGCCTTGCCAAAGTCTCCGCGCAACAGCTTCTCGAAGCCTCGCTTCGCATGCGACCCGACCGTTTGTTGTTGGGCGAGTTACGCGGCGCCGAAACCTTCGCGTTCCTCCAGGCGATCAACACCGGCCATCCTGGTTCGCTCACCACCGTTCATGCCAATTCCGCCCGCTCCGCCTACGAGCGGCTGGCGCTCATGGTCATGCAGGGCAGCTCGGGCCTCTCACGGAGCGAAATCCTCGACTACCTGCGCGAGGTCATTCCGGTGGTCGTCCAGATGGTCCGTACCGAAGGCGGCCGGCGCGGCATCAGCGAGATCAAGTTCACCAAGGCGGAGACAATCTAACGGGGACACCTATGCAGAAAGTCGCAACAGCAATTTTCATGGTGCTCATGGCGATGGCCATGGGCGCCCTGCTCTTCACGGTCGCCTATGTCGCGACAGATTGGTACCGGACTGGCTCCCACGTCCTGTTTGACCAGCTGAACGCCAATCCCTTGCCGGTTGTTCGTCTGGCCTGGGCTGACGTGACTGCAAGAAATTTTGACCGGGTGCAATACGCCATTGCGGCGGGATTTGTTGGGTTTCTCTTGCCACTTGTCAGCTTGTTTCTCATGCGTCCGAGAAAGCGCAATGACTCTCGCTTCATGACTATGAGCGACATATCGAAAACCGGCCTTACGAAAGTGGGCGGCGTCTTCGTCGGTCGAGCTGGCGGCAAGCTCGCCGAAATTCTGTCGCCCAGGCGCGATCAGCGCTCCGGCAAAATCCACTTGACGCAGCGCAAGCTGATTGGTGGCAAGAAATTGTGGATTGATGGCGATGATATCGGCGGCTTCGTGATAGGGCCGCCGCGCTCCGGTAAGGGTACGTCTCTCATCATCCCGAACGCCTTGACCTGGCCGCATTCGCTGGTGGTTCTCGATCTGCGGGGCGAGACCTATGCGGCGACTGCTGGTTACCGTTCGACCATGAGCCGCGTGGTGCGTTTCGCGCCGGCTGATCCGGACGGAAATACCGCATGCTACAATCCGATGGACTTCATCTCGCTGGACTCAGCACAGCGCGACATCGACCTTCGCAACATCGCTGCGGCATTGTTTCCGCGCCCCCCTTCGAACGCGGATCCCTACTGGGTTAACGATGCCCGCCTCCTTTTTACCGGCATCGCGTCCTTCGTCATGGAATCGCATGCGATCCCGAACGAGAAGAAGACCTTTGCCACAATCCTCGAGATCATGAACGGCGCCGAGCAGCCGCTCCTCGAATTCATCGGCTCGCTGCGCGAGGAACGCCGCCGCGAATGTTCGCATTTTACGCTGCAAACCCTGTTGCCCTATTTTGAAATGTCTGAGCGGCAGTTTTCCGGAATCTACGCCGGCGTGCGGACCGGCATGGCCCCCTTTCTCAACGAGCGCCTGATGCGAGCTACCTCGCGCAGCACGTTCGATATTCGCAATCTGAAGCGCGACCGGATCTCTCTTTATCTCGACGTACGGCGCGAGCAGATCACGTCGCTTGGACCGTTGTTCAACGTCCTGATCACGCAGATGATGAACTTCATGTCGGAAACTATCCCGCGTGCGGACGAGCATCCGGTGCTTGTGCTGCTCGACGAGTTCCAGAACCTCGGCAAGCTCGAAAACGTGACCGAAATGGCGAGCGTGCTCGGCGGCAACGGCGTTTCCATGTGGTTTTTCGTGCAGTCGCTGAAGGCCGTAGACGAGATCTATCGCCAGGAAGGACGCAAGACGCTCATCAACGCCGCTCGCGTGCAGATCTTTTTCGGTGCGCAGGACGCGGACGATCTGCGCTATGTTTCCGAGCAGCTCGGCGAAACGTCGGACGTGCAAAAGGACGTGACGCGCACCAAGGCAACATTGTTCGACACCTATTACACGCGCTCGGAACACCGCAAGGAAGTACGGCGGCCGCTGATGCGGCCAGATGAAATCCGTACGCTCGACAAGAACAAGGTCATCATATTGCCGCGCGGTGAACTGCCGATCCTCGGTACCCGCAATTTCTATTTCGCCGACGGCCAGCTCGCCAAACGCGCGTTCCTGCCCCTGCCCGCCTCTAACGACGCTTCGCGCACGAAAAGCCCTGCATTGGACGCTTCCGCGGCGGTTCCATCTCCTGTTGTCCCGACGATTGTGCCGACAGCACCGGCGTACCGCTCCGGTCTCCTGCAAGCCCGCCTGCGACGCGGCGCGACATTTGCCGCAAAAGCAGGCCGCATAGCACCGACTCCAGGCCGGCGCGCAATAGCAAAAGAACGACTGAAAGCGACAGACGCTGCAGCTGTGCCAGCCTATGCCGCCGTTGATTTTTCCGCTTTGGCGGCCAAAGCGGTCACAACACGTATAGCGCCCGACAAAGAAGCGGCGGTTGCGGCCATCCTGAACAAGGTGCGGTCTCTGCGCGCCAACGCAGCCGACACCGAGACTTTCGATCGAAATCTCAGCATCGTCGAAGATGCTTTGCCTGATCTAGTCGATTAGCCGAGAATCTACGGCGATCGCCGACCACGAGCCTCGCCAGCGGCATGTAAACAAGCCGGCCACCGGCCGGTTGGCCATAGTGGTGGCACTGTCGGGCTTGTCGGGTGTCAAAGCTCCCCGCGCCGCCTTGAACGCAAGAAAGAGCAGATAACAGCCCCCTAGAATTTTCAGAACGACGAGAGCCTGGGCATAGCTGGCTAGAAGGGCGGAACCGCCGGTGGCGGCCATGACGCCCCAGAAAACCGAGCCGGTGACAACGCCGGCGGCCAGAGCGAGGGCAGCCTGGCGGCCTTGATGCATCGCCGTTCCCATGATCCGCATGGTGCTCGGGCCCGGGCTGCCGGCTGCGATAACGTAGGCGGCAGAGACGAGTAAGAGATGGCTTAGGTTATGGCCCATCACAGATCCTTGCCCGACGAGGGCCATCTGGTCTTGCTTTACACATTGAGGCTTGCGCCTAGAGCCTGCATCAGGTCGTCGATAATGTCCTGAGGGTGCTCGAGCCCCACGGACATTCGCAGCAATCCGCCCGGCGCTTTGGACTTTGCACCCTCAACGGATGCGCGATGCTCGATCAGGGAGTGCGTCCCGCCAAGGCTTGTCGCCCGCACGACAAGCTTGAGGCGGGCGGCCACCGCCATCGCAGCATCGGCTCCACCTTCGACGATAAAGGAAAGCATCGCGCCGTAACCGCTCATTTGCCGCGTAGCCAGATCGTATCCCCGATCATCTTGCAAGCCAGGAAAGAGCACTTTCTCGACGCGTGGATGGGACGCCAAGGCCTCCGCAACCTTCTGGGCGCCTTCGCAATGAGTGCGCATGCGTATCGGCAATGTCTGCAGCCCCCGCAACGCCAACCAACAGTCGAAGGGTGCTGCGACGCTGCCCTTGTGTTTCTGGACCATCCGTAGCGGCCGTCCGAGTGGCGACGCGTGCGGGACAACAACGACGCCCGCCATCAGATCCGAGTGGCCGCCAATGTACTTTGTCGCCGAGTGCATGACCGCATCCGCCCCAAGTTCAAGCGGCCGCTGCAGCACAGGCGTGGCCCAGGTATTGTCGACCACCGCCAAGGCACCCGCGTCATGCGCGATTTTGCAGATGGCCGAAATGTCGACAACGCGGATCATCGGGTTCGACGGCGTCTCGACCCAGACGAGGCCAGTCGGCTTTGAGGTGACCGCGGGGCGTACCGCATCGAGATCGCGCATATCGACGGCGGCGAAGTCGAAGCGAGACCCGATATCGGTTTCGTCAATCAACGAGCGAATGCCAAAATACATATCGTCGGGAAGGACGATCCGTCCCGTCGAGGGATGGCTTTCAAAGACCGCAGCGATTGCAGCCATGCCCGACGCAAAGGCTATTCCTTCATGTCCTCCCTCGAGCGCGGCCATCGCCTTCTCGAATGCATTGCGCGTCGGATTTGCATCGCGAATGTACTCGAACCCAAAAGGAAACGAGCCGTCGGCACCGCGCTCGAAGGTCGTGCTGGTATGAAGCGGTAATGAAACTGCGCCGCTGGATGGATCGACAGCTCGACCGCTATGGATTGCCTTCGTTTCAAAGCGCACTGGCCAATTCCTTTTTTAAGGCGCGGTTGCAATTTTGCGCCGGTCATTATATTGACCGTAAGCGATGAGAAAACCCAAGTCAATATAATGACCGAGACCACCACACCTTTGGAGACCGAGCACGAGCTTGGCCAGGCGATCGCTACCCGGATCCAGAATCTGAGACGCGACCAAAACCTGACCCTCGATCGATTGGCCAAATTGACCGGCCTGTCGAAAGGGACGGTTGTAGCGCTTGAACAGGGTAAGGCAAACCCGAGTATCGGCATCCTTTGCCGTCTGGCGGCGGCGTTCTCGCTCTCCGTTGCCGATCTGCTGAACGACGCACCTTCCACAGCACCCGACCACCCGATCGAACGGAGTATTTCCAGGACGCTTTGGACGAGCGCCAAAGGCAGCCACGCAAAACTTCACACATCGACCTCGGGACGCACGATGTTCGAACTTTGGAGCTGGATGCTCATGCCGGGTGATGTATTTGCCGCCGATGCGCACAGTCCCGATACCCGCGAACTGCTCTCGGTTACCCAAGGCTCGCTCAAGGTCACGGTGGGGAGCCACGAGATCATTCTAGATGCAGGCGAGAGTGCGCGCCTCGTTACCGATCAACCCCACTCTTATGCTGCGGCATCCGACGTGCCCGCCCACTTCTCGATGGCCGTTCTCGAGCGCGGCGGACAGCGGGTTCCGGCCCCCTCTTCACAGGCAGCGACGTCCCCCTGGCTGTTGCTCCAAGACCTCGCTGACCACTGACAACTGCCCTTCAATAGGAGATTCCCCCTTGTACGTTCCTCCGCATTTCGCCGTACCCGATCAGAACGCCCTCTTCGATCTTATCGAAAAACACCCGTTTGGTATTCTGATCACCCACAGCAATGGCTCCCTCGACGCGAACCATATCCCCTTCGAGCTGGATCGCTCAAAGGGCGACAAGGGCGTCCTCAATTGCCATGTCGCTCGCAAAAATCCTGTCTGGGAGGAAGTCGCCAATGGCGACGAAGTCCTCGTCGTCTTCCGAGCGGTCGACGCTTACATCTCGCCGAACTGGTATCCCAGCAAGCACGAATTCCATAAGCAGGTGCCGACCTGGAACTATCTCGTGGCCCACGCCCATGGTCGCATCACTGTTCGTGATGATGAGCGCTATGTGCGCCGCAACGTCGCGAAGCTTACTCACATGCAGGAGGCCAACCAGCCAGCCCCGTGGAAGATGGGCGACGCACCGAAGGATTTCATAGACACGATGACAAAAGCGATCGTGGCCTTGGAGATCGAGATCACCAGCCTGGTTGGAAAATTCAAACTCAGTCAGAACAAGGAGCTGCGCGACATCCAGAACGCCGGGGAGACGCTGATTGCGCAAGGCGCTGATGAGTTGGGACAGGCGATGCTCGCGGCTGCAGCGGCCAAATCCGAATAGCAGCTATCTTGTCCCGACAAAGCACAGGTGCTGGATTTCCCAACGGGTGACCTTGAGAGACAAATGCCTCGGCTCGCTTGAAACGGGACCAGCAACTGACTGCCCCGCAATGAGATGCGTGGCTATCGATCCTGGACCTCGGAGGCACGAACGAGCCTCAGCGACATTTGCCTGCACTCTCCCGCGCCTTAAGGGCCGGCAAGCAATCTTTGTTCAGCGCTCGTAATCGTTATCATTTGAGCGCTGGGTCTTGCGGTCCTGCTCTTCAGCCTGCTGAGCCTTCTGTTTGTTCGCGTTCTTCTGCTTGGCTGTCATCTCCTGCTCGGTGCCGGTGCGCGGCTGCTCCGGCTGGCGGGAATCGGCCCGGCTTGGAAGGTCTCGCCCCCGGGCCTCGCGCTCGGGGATCGGTTCGCCACTGCCACCACCGCGACGCTGTTGCTGCCGCTCGAATTGCAGCCGCGCGAGACGGTCGTGCATCTTGTCGTTGACCTCTTCACGATACTGCTCGAATTGTCCTTGATGCGCCGGCGGCAGCGTCTCGCGCATGTTGTCGAGAGCCTGATTGACGCGGGCCATCTGACGCCGCATTTCCAAGGGGGTTTGCGCCATGTTCAAATCTCCTATCAGTGCATTCAATTCTCTCATACCGGGATGGGACAGGAAAGACTTCTGCCCCAATTGATCCGTCACGCGACCCGCGGCAGGACCTGGTTGCCCCTCCCCTGTCCGATCGCGACGGAACTGCAGAAAATTGTTGCCGATCGACTCCGCTGCCGTGAGAGCCTGACCGACCACGCCCGCGGTCCGCATCGTCGTCACAGTCTTTTGCCATGCGGCAGCGATTGCATCGCCGTTCACCACAAGGGACTGTCCATCCAAACGGCGTTGCCGCTTGGCCTCCACCCGCTCGATCGTCCTGGCGCTGACTTGGTAGCGCGGATCGCTCTGGGCGCGGCTGTAGGCTCCGGCATGCTCCTTCGTGAAGGGCCGCGTCATCGCATGATCCATGCGCCGCGTCGCCACCATCGCAATGCCGTTCTCGCGTGCTTTTTCCGCAAAAGTCTCGCGCCAGGCGACCAGATCTGGCTTGTAGAATTTCAGGCGCTCACCGTCGGCAGAGCGCGCCTGCACCATCGCATGGATATGGACGTGCTTGGTGTCCTTGTGATGCGCCAGGACGAACTTGTATCCTGGCGCTCGCTCCTCCATCACGGCGCGCGCCGCGGCCATGACGGCGTTGGCATCGGTGCTGGCCTTTGCGGAGAAAAGCAGGTGATAGGCATTGCGGCGCTCACGTCCCGAAAACTGCGGGCGCCATTGTTCATAGACCGAAGCCGCCGCCTTGGCGGGGTTCCTCGCGCCCCGAATTGGCTCGCCGTTCGCAGTGCGGACGTCTTTGTTCGTACGGATGAACTTTTGCAAAAAGTATTTCGCCTTGGGTTCGCGGCTCACGGCCGCCGTTACCTCTGCCTTGGCGACCACCCCCGCCGCGCCCATGGCCTCAAACAACCGCGCCTCGATCTTGTCGAGAGCCTTACTGCGCGAATTCTCCCGACCACCGGCAAGCGCCTTGGCGAGCGGTCCTGCCCGCTCATCGGTGTGCGCGTAAACCTGCACCGCCTGACCATCCTGTGCATAGATGAACGGTTTTCCGCCGAAGGCCTTGTTCAAGGCCTCGCTCAAGGCGGCATCGGTGACCTCGCCGGCGAGCTCGAAACGAACCTCCAAGAAATTGGTATTTTCCAAGGGCGATTCGAACGTCTCGCAAAACGTCTCCAGGAACGCCTTTCGTGCGGCGCCTGTCGCAAGGACCTGCCCATCCTCGTCGAAAATCTCTATGTCGTGTTTCTCGCCTTTTTCGTCTTCGCGCTTTCCGATGTAATTGAGCAGCCGAGCGGCGGCTTCCCTGGTCGACGGAGGATTGGGCATGACTTTAAACACAGCAGGCTGCGCACCCGCCGCATAGCCTGCCCGTGCCGCCACGGCCCGCGCCTGATAGCCCGCCCGCGCCGCTCGCCCTGTAGCGCTCGCGCGACCCGCACCACGGCCGCCGCCGCCGCGCCGCTTCCAGTCTTCCTCCTCCTCCTCTTCCGGCCGGAAACCGGCGAGCGTGGCGCCATAGACCATGATCGGCGCGCTAGCGGCCCTGGGCGAACTCGCCGCCGTAGCGGACTTCGATGCCCTGCTGGACATGGAGCTCCCCGCCGCCCCCAATCCTCCCGGCGACGAACGAGGGGCGTTCCTGCGCCCACCTGGCGTCGCGCCGGTTTGTCCTTGCCCGAGGCGTCCGCCGCCACCGGTCCGCTCATGACTCTTCATCGCCTGGAATTCGCTGGCCTCGCGTCGGGCGCCCGTCGCGGACTTGTCGTCGTCCAGTTCCCCGCGCTTCACGCCGGACCCGCCCCGTAGATAGCGTTCGATTTCGGCCCCGTAGCCAGCAAGACGACCGCTCATGGCCTGGCCTCCCTCGCCTTGCGAGACTCGACGGTCATCGTTTTCAGTTCATCGCGAAACTGCCGCACAAGGTCGCCCACCGCGATCAGCGCCTGCTCAAGATCCTCATCGTGGGCAACACGGCCGTCGTTCATGGCGCGCACGGCCTGATTGAAATTGATGGCGACACGCCGCAGCTGATCGGTCATGTCCAAGATCGCCGGCCGCAACGCCTCTGACGCGATAGGTAGATGCCCGACCTCTGCCCGCACGAGACGCCGGACGACCTCGCTGACGGTAACGCCGTCCCGCTCCGCAATGGCTTTGAGGTTGGCCAGCTCGTCAGCCGAAAATCGGATGTGCGTCACCTCGCCGTAGCGTCGTGACGCGCTCTTCACCGCTGCTTTCTGGGCGTCTGCATCCATCTCTCAAGCCCGCTTGCGGGCGCTAAGGCCCGCCAGGGCCGCGCCGCCTATTTTGTGTGTATCACAAAATAGGCTATCCTGCCAATAGCGGCAGCAGCGCGGGCGAAATGTTCCCATCGTGATTTGATGCGATGTGTCTATGATGCGTTGGCGACTTGTATCCATGTTAACATGGATACAACGGGCCCTATGCGCAGCCGGCAAAGCTTAGTCGGAAATGCGCAGTCGATGGGCCACCGGACCTTCTTTTCTGACGAAAGCAGCTGCGCAAAAACTGCATCTTTAGCGAGCCCTTATCTGTGCGCGCCTGGGTTGCCAAACCAGGCTTCCCCGTCGACTATGTCATGATGTTTCGACCGTGATTTTGTTTCATGTGTCCATGATGACTTGTCTCCATGTTAACATGGAGACAAGGAGACAACGCCGGAAGGAGGCCCCCATGATCATCTCCGCTGCGATCCCCAAGGGCGGCACTGGCAAATCGACGATGCTGCGTGCCCTCGCATCCGTCGCGCTGCATAGGGGCTATTCGGTCACTCTCATCGACGGCGACCGGCGGCAGAACATGAACCGCTGGTTCCAGATGCTGGGCGAAGCTGGCAATCGTCCTGACAGGCTCCAGATGGTGAGCGCGATGACCCCGCAGGAAATCCTTCGCGCGGCAGCCACTCACAACGGTGAACGCTCGGTCGTCTTGATCGATACGGAAGGCACCACAAACGATAACCTCATGGCCGGGCTCTTCGCCGCCGATATCGTCGTCGTGCCGGTCTATTTTGCCCTCGACGATGTGACCGCCGCCATCCAGATCACCGACCACTACATCCCGCTGGCGGTCGAGAGCCGGGGGAGACCGCTGCCTGCGATATTCGTGCTGACCAAGCAGACCATCATCGATGGCAGGGCGCGAGCCCTGACCGAACTGCGCGCCATCATCCAGGCCAACGGCACGCCGATTGCAGAACACGTCCTGCACAATCGCGTTGCCTACCGTGACCTCCAGACCGGGCAGACCCTTTACAGCCCCGATGTGCCCGATGCGAAGGCGATTGCCGAGAGTGAAGGGGTCTTTGACGACCTTCTGCAAACCTTCATCGAAGCCACAAGGAACGCGGCATGAGCGAAGAAACCGCACCGAAACCCGGTGACGACAAGAAAGCCCGCATGATGAAGGCGATCTCCACGCAGCCGCCGGCGCTGCCCAGCATGTTCATCCCACCGAAGGCCGAGCCGTCAGGGTACAAGGAGCAAGCTGCGCCACAGATGCAGGAATCGACAAAGCCGTCACCGGCAGTCGGGCCCGATTTCCGCAAGCTGCTGCGGCAGGGTCAGAAAAAGGACCCCATCGCCGGAAAGAAGATTCGCGAGGAGGAGATGATCCGCTGCGGCTACTACCTGACGGCTGCGGAGCAGCGGCAGTTCAAGTTGCTGGCGATCAGCAACGGGCACAGCATGACCGAACTGCTGCGAAAGGCTGTCCAGGACTATATCCGCATTCATAAGCACAAACTGCCGAAGGAATAATCGGCGGTTTGGAGTCGCTGTCTCTTGCTGTAGCGGGTGATGTTCGTGGCTCTTTTGCTACGCGCAAAAAAAGGGCCCGCGACGGAGTGTTCCGTCGCGGGCCCTGAGACGTGTTGCCTACTTGGGTTGGTTGAGGTGTTTCAGCACCTGGCCGAGGATTGCGTTTTGCACCGGACGCCCGCTGGCTGCCGCTTTGTCGTCGGCCAGCTTTGCGGCCAGTTTGGGCGACAGCGGCATGAAGTCGTAGCCGTGTGAGATGGCAGCGCGGTGAAGATCCTCAAGCGTTTCGAAAGCGCGATCGTGGGTGCCGAGCCAAAGACCGGGCTCGTCGGTTTCTTCGTGCGGGAACGCTTGAAGGAAGTAGGTTCGAAGTGGCGGGTCGTAGCCGATGACAGCGTCTGGGTCCGAGCGGCCCTGTCCGGTGACGGTGCCAGTGACAGTGATGGTGTAGCGGCTCATTGCAACCTCCTTTTGCCGGTGGGGAGCCGGCCCCTTGCGGGGCCGGCCACCGATGCCTCACTGGGGGTTGTTCCAGAGGATGACCTTCTTGTTTTCCTCGCCGCCGGGGGCGGGAGCGAGGTTGCCGAAGATCACGCCGATCTCGGGGGCTTCCAGCTTGACCGAGAGGTACTCCTCTCCCGAACGCTGGGAGATGCGGTGCCAGCCGGCTCCGATCTCGAAGCCCGTGCGCTTGTTGACGATCCGGTAGTCGGGGGCGTCCTCGCGCGACTTGTTGGTGTTCGGAATGAGGGTGATCGGGGCATTGACCCGGAGCGTGGCAAAGACGCCTTCCATCGAGCCGTCGGCCTTGGTGGTGAGGTTTGCGATCGTGGTGGCCATGGTAGTTCTCCTTCGGTTGCATCGGGACCATTCCCGATGGCGCCAAAGGAGAGGGCCGTCCTGCTGCGGTCATCTCGGCGAAAATTCTGGAAAATTCTATTTGCCGAAGAATTGCGGGCAGGCCCTTCGCCTGCCCGCAGACCAAAAACAGAAATCGAATTTTCCTGAATATTCGCCGAGTGTACCCCCAACGGGGGTTGACCGCACAAAGCAGGCGGTCGTCTACAAAGGCGACATGAAACGGGAATGGCCCCGGATGCGGCAGATGGACAAGAACCCAGGCCGCCATCGCTTGACCGCCGACGCAACGCTGCCGGATCGCAGGAACATGCTGCAGCCTCTCGGGTCATGTCGTCGGCATTGCCAACACATCGAACAGCAGCCCGGCGCGTGACCTCCTTGCGTGTTCGGAATGGCGGCATAGCGGTTTCGAGATCGGAGCCGGCTGGCAGCGAACTTCACGCCCCTCGGGACGATACCGCGCAGTCAGGTTGGATGACCCGGCAAGCCAGGATGTTGTTCGGCAGGCTTGCACCCGCTTCAGAGGCGAGACGGGTCAAGATGATCATCCGCACAACGCCCGGCGCTCTGCGCGTGGAAAAGGGGCCGGCTCCGCCCGCTCATACAAGTGGATTAGGCGGCGAGGAGCCGGATGAACATAAGGAACCCGCCGGGCTGTCGGCTGGACCGCATCCATCATCCTGGCAACGCCAGACGCTCGTCCGGCATCATGCGGGCTTCGACCTGGCGGCGAATGTCCGGACCGGCATGGCGGAGCATGGCGCACCAGTCCTTCACATTGTATGTCGTCGCCATCCGGCCCCTGGTCAGATCGTAAATCACGCACGGCTTGTTCGCGATGGCGAGCCGAAACACGTTGACGGCCGTACCGGGTGATGCGCCGTCCCAGACCATCATGCCAAAGTCGGCGCGCTGCGCCATCTCCCGGTCCTTGGCGGCGTGGAACCAGTGCTCGTGAACTCCTTCAGGAGAAGGAACATGGTAGGCGGCCCAGTCGCCGAGATTGTTGCGGGGTTCCTTGTCGGCATGGAAGACGCCGACATGCTCATACTTGTACCCGGCGAGCAGGCCCTGCGCCTCGGCATCGGCTCCAGGCGCGTCGCCAACCAGCACGCCATGCTCGGCAGCAACGATTGCGCCGATGCGAGCGATGGCAGGTTCCGGCAGCTCGAATATCTCGCGTGATCCACCTATGAATATCATCGACATGGTGACTTTCCTTCTCTCCAGCGTCCCCCGCCCCGCGCTAGCCGCCCTCTCCCGCGGGCCCTGCGCGAGATGGGGTAATCGGTCGTCAGCGCCAGCACCTGCTAGTGTTTCTGCCGATTCCCCAAGACAGGAGCCTGGTATGCGCAAAGTAGTAGGACTCGATATCTCCCTGAATAAAACTTCTATCTGCATTCTTGAGCTTGACGGCACAATCGTCTGGCAAGGGAAGGTGGATAGCGAACCTGGTCCCATCATCGACAAACTCACCGCTTGGCAGGTCGACATTGACAAGGTCGGGCTGGAAGCCTGCCCCTTGTCTGAGTGGTTGCATCGTCATTTGACGGAAGCAGGCTTTACGGCTGTTTGCGTTGAGACGAACCATGCTCAGCGGTTTCTTTCCACGCGGCCCGTCAAAACGGACAAGAATGATGCTCGCGGCCTCGCCGAAATGATGCGCATCGGACATTATAGAGCCGTCCATGTGAAATCATTCGAAGCGCAGATGGTGAGAACAACACTTCAGGCGCGGCGGCAAATCGTGGCGGCCTTGCTTCAAATTCAGGGCACGATCCGCGGGCTCCTACGAATGCACGGGCTGAAGATGGGAACGACGCATCACAGCAAGTTTTCTGAACGCGTACGCGAATTGCTTGCCGAAAAGCCGGCTTTGGAGATCGCGATCGGGCCGCTTCTGCGATCGGCTGAACAACTCGGAAACGAACGGAAAGAGATGGACAAGGTCCTCCAACGCGCAGCTCGTTGACGACGTCTGCTTGCGGCTGATGACGATCCCCGGCGTAGGTCCCATCACAAGCCTTGCTTACCGAGCGACAGTTGATGATCCCGCTCGCATCTCTTCATCGAAGGCAGCAGGAGCGCTCCTTGGTCTGACCCCTCGGATTTATCAGTCTGGAGAAATCGATAGAGCAGGCCGGATCAGTCGAGCCGGCGACGGGATGATGCGCCATTTGCTTTACGAAGCTGCATCGGCCCTGATGACCCGGATCGGTAAACAGTCACGGCTTCGCTCCTGGGGAATCGCAATCGCGCGCCGTCGCGGTCTAAAAAAGGCAACTGTTGCGGTCGCGCGAAAACTCGCGGTCATCATGCACCGTATTTGGATATCCGGGAGCCGGTTCGAGCCGGGGGATGAGGTGCAGATACCGGCGACATAGCCGATACCCTTCGCACTCTCAACCTTGCGCTAAAACCCAGCCTGGACGACGGGAAAGCCAGTCCGTGACGATCCTAGCGGCACATTGCGATGTAAACCGCGCCCCTGCGAGATTGGACGGCTGACCCTCGTAGCCCATCATGGGGCCGCGCTTAGCGACGGACCCCGAACAGAAGAGAGATCCAGGATGCGGTTAGAACCGCGCAAATCGAACGGCAACCGAAACAACCCTTTTAAGAGGTCATGCCCTTGATCTGACCATTGACTAGGTACCACCGATTACAGAAGAAGGGATCGTCACCCGAAGGCCGAGACGGCCAAGCCGGCTCGGGGAGCGGCGGGACGCCGCGACTAGAGCCCGACCGGCCGCAGGCCGGCGCGCCCGGACCTTGCCGCTGCCGGAGGCGCTACGCGCATCTGGCTAGTGGCGCTTCGCGCTTGGAGCTAGTTGTCTTTGTCAGCCCGCCAGAGGCTCACGCCCTGGATCGAGCGCATGGCCGCAAAAAGAGAACGTCAATCCAGACGGCTGACGCGGCGGCCCTCGCTGCGCGCTTCGATAAAGGCGCCTGCGATCTTCATCATGAATGCCTTGCTGAAACGACCGAGGGGCTTGCCGTCGGATTCGATGTACCAGGAGCGTTCGGCAATATCGTAGTTGTATTCGTCAACCACGATCCAGCAGCGTTTGAGATCGGTCAGACCGGCGCGGCGGCACTCGATAGCGGAGACTTCCAAACCGACCCGATCACTGGTCGGTGGCTGGGTGGTTATCGCCAGGAGCGCGAGATGGGTCAGGCCATCTCTTGCGCCGCGGACAGTGATGACGACGCAGGTCGGCCGGCTCTTGCGGCCTTCCGTTTCGCCGCGCTCGTGTTGCCATGCCCAAAGATACGGGTAGGAGATCACCTGACCAGGCAGAAATCTACCGCTCATCATCGTATCCTTCCCCGCGCGCCAAGCGGTCGATCTCGGCGGCGAAGAGTTCCGTGTGTTCCTCCGGCATCTCGGAGACATGATATGCGCGGCGGGGATCGCCGCCGATGCGCATCCGTTCGTAGTGCTCGTAGCTCATCAGCACGAACCGGGGTTTCCGGTGCTTGGTGAGAATAACGGGTTCGCGGCTGGCAACGTCGGTGACGTCGCCTACCTGCTTGTTGAGATCCCCCGTCGTGAACTGGCGCATGGCTGGACTCCTTGATCAGTCTCCATATTATCTGGATTTTCTGGATTTGCAAGAAAACGGCGCTCACGCGCCGCCCTCCGCGAACCGCCAGACGGGAATGCCCAGCCGACGCGCCTTGTCGGCAAGGTTGTCGGTGATGCCGGAGCCGGGAAAGACGATCAGGCCGTAGGGCACCACCGAGAGAAGCTGGTCGTTGCGGCGGAACGGGGCCGCCTTGGCGTGACGGTTCCAGTCCGGCTTGAAGGCGATCTGGGTGACCTTGCGGTTCTCGGCCCAGCAGGCGGCGATGCGCTCGGCGCCGCGCGGGCTGCCACCGTGGAGCAGGACCATGTCGGGATGCTTCTCGCGGGCCTTGTCGAGCGCGTCCCAGATCCGGTCATGATCGTTGCAGTCGAGGCCGCCGGCGAAGGCGATCTTGGTGCCGGCCGGCACCAGCACCTCGGTTTCGGCGCGGCGGCGGGCGGCGAGGAAGTCTCTGGAGTCGATCACCGCAGCGGTCATCGCCTGGTGGGAGACCTTGGAGCCGGTGCGCGGCCGCCATGCCGATCCGGTTTGTGCCTCGTAGAGGTCGGCGGCCTCATCGCGCATGATTTCGAGCACGTTGCGGCGCTCGATATAGCTGATGCCTTCCGCGGTCAGCCGCTCCAGCTCGACCGATTTTACCTCCGAGCCGTCCTGCTCCTGCTGACTCGAGCGCTGCGCCTCCTCGTTGCGGTCGAGGCTGCGGACGACGCGCTCGGCGGCACGGTGGAAGACGTTTGCGAAGGACCAGAGCAGGTCGTCGAGATCGGGTTCGAGCCTCGTGTCACCAAGCATGCCGGCGAAGGTTTCCACGATCCCGGCGAGGCCGGCCCGGATCACTTCGTCGTCGGGAAGTGGCCGAGGATCAGGTTCGTCCTGATGCGGGCGATGGCCGTACATCTGCAGTTCGAGGATGACGCGGTCAGTCGGCGAGGAGGCGTGGTAGGGCTCGTAGGCGTCGTCGAGAGGAAGGTCGTAGGTCATGGCGGTGTCTCCGTCGGTTGTGGCCGCGCCTATCGCGGCCTGACAGCGCATCCCGGCCGCGCGCCGGGCGCGGCCGCACCGAAGGCCGGAGCGCGAGCGAAGGACGGCGAAGCCGTTGCGGCCGTGACCGGGGGGTGGCAGGGGTCGCCTCTCAGGCAGGCCGCTGGCGCGGCCTCTCCGGTGGACCGCCGCCATGCCTGCAGGCTATCCGGCGACGTCGCGCCGGCCCGCGTGCCGGCCCGACCCATTCATCCGGGTGGCAGGAAGCGACGGGCATCCTCCGGGACAAGCTGGTCGCTGAGCCATGCCGCGAGATGGGCCGGGCCGAGATGACGCAGATCGTCGTTGAAGTCGCCGAGCTGCGGCCGCAATACCAAGGCGAGAATCCCGGCCTCGGCTGCCCGCTGGCTGAGACGCTCGATGCCGTGCCGGCCGGCGGCGTCGGCATCGGCTGCGATGTAGAGGCGACGGCAGCCAGGCGGCAAGATCAGGCCGGCGAGGTGATTGGCCGAAGTGGCGGCGGCAACCGGCAGCGCCGGCATCACCACCTTAAGCGACGCCATCGTCTCGAACCCCTCGCCGGCGGCCATGACCGGGGCGAGCGCACCGGGCTCAAGGCCAAGCCAGATGGCGTTGCCCAGGAGATGACCCAGAGAGCGGCGTGGATCGGCGAGTTGCGCCTTGCCCTGACCCGAGGGATCAAGCCAGGTGCGTTGCAGGCCGGTGATCTGCCCGTCGAAGCTGGTGACAGCGGCGATGAGGGCGGGAAGGGTCCGCGTCTCGCCGGTCACGAAATCCCGGTAGTAGCAGCCGGGATGGAAGCGCAGCGCACGCTCATGCACGGAGAGCAGAATGCCGCGGCCGGCGAGGTATCGTTCGGCCAGCGTGCCGGCGATCGGCTGCGACATGGCGAACAGGCGACGCGCAGCGTCGGGGGAGCCGCGTGCCGCGGCAGGCTGGCGATGCGCGCCAAGGGACTGGGGCGCAGGCTGGGGCGATGGCAGCGGCATGGAGAGGAAGCGACGTGCTTCGTCCGCGACCTCGCGGAAGTCGACCAGACCACAGCTCAGCTCGATGACGTCAAGCAGGTCGCCATGTTCCCCCGACGACTCGTCGACCCACTTTCCGGCTGCCTTGCCGCCCACCGCTTTGAGCCGCACATGCATGGAGCGACCGCGCGTGTTGCGGACATCGCCGACCATCCAGTAGTTGCCGGAGCGATGGCCGTTGGAGAGATATTCGCGGCACACCGCCTCGGCATGTTCGCCAAGGCGGCGTGCCAGCTCGGAGGCCGAGACGGTCATGATCGTCTCCCCCTCACGCCGCTGCCGCGCGGTCGGTGACGCCGACCAGTGTGTGGCGGTCGAGCAGCGCGGCGAGGATGGACGGCCCTTTCTCGCTCGTCGGGATGAACAGCCGGAGCTTCCATGAGATGATTTCGGAGATCAGCCCCAGCGCCTTCAGCCGGGGAACAAAAGCGTCGGTAAAGCCGATCAGCTCGATACGGTGGTCGTTCATGACCCGACTGCGGCGCAGGATCAGGCCATCGGCGAGTTGCAGTCCGATCCTGCCTTCCACGAGCCCGGTCCAGGCATCTTGCGGGGCGAGCGCCGGTACATGATCGATACCCAGATTGCGCAACATGGTCGCCACAAGGGTCGGCGCGATGTGACGCCCGATGATGCGCTCGCCGGCATCGGTCTGGATCCGATAGACCTGACAATCATGATCCGGCAGCCGACGCCAGATCGGCAACAGCAGGCCCGTCACGATGTGAAAGGTGCTGGTGGTGAACTCCGGGACGGCAGTGACCTCTGCCTGCCACAGGTCGCAGAACAGATTCCGATCGGCGGGCTGCCAGTGGGTCTCGGCAAGGGCGTCGAGCCCGAAGCGCTGTTCGTCCGTCGGCCGCAGCAGGCGCACTCGGTGTTCGATGGTTCCGTCGTCGAGCATCAGGCTCGCAGTGGGCAGCCGGATCGCCGCACGGTTGGAACGGGCGTTCACCAGCAGAACCGCTTGCGGCTCGGCCCGGACGATGGCCAGCGCGTCGACGAGGCTGAGCGGCCGAATTCGGTCCTTGCGCGCGACGGTCAGCACATGCGACTGCGCGCCCGAGACTGGGTGCGCGTAGACGGTGCGGCGATCGGTGACGACGATACTCTCCGCCGTGATCGTCTCCAGGCCTTTGTCATAGGAGCCGGCAGCGATCGCGCCCTCGACCTTCGCCGTCATTAGTTGCTCGAACACCTCGAACAGCAGGTTTTGGGTTTCGATCCGCAACGCCAGCAGGCGATTGAGCCAGGTCGTGATCGGCGGCAGTTCGTCGCGCAGCCCGCCCTCGTCGGTCGTCAGCGACAGCCCGGTCACCGTCTCGAAGGTGGTGAGCGAACAACCTTCGATCCTGCCCTGATGCAGCAGCATGTAAAATTGGCGAAGTGCGGCCCGCGCGTAGAGGCTTTCGAGATTGTCCTCGGCGCGGAACAGCCCGGCACCACCGGTCTGGCGCTGGCCGCGCGTGATCGCGCCCAGCGTGTCGAGCCGTCGTGCGATCGTCGACAGGAAGCGTTTGCCGGCTTTCACGTTCGCGGCCATGGGCCGGAACAGCGGAGGTTGCTTCTGATTTGTGCGGTGGGTCCGCCCGAGACCCTGGATGGCGTTGTCGGCGCGCCAGCCGGCTTCGAGCAGATAGTGCTTGCGCAGCCTCTGGTTCCTGACCCCGAGATCGGCGTGGTAGGAGCGGCCTGTGCCGCCGGCGTCGGAGAAGATCAGTACGCTTTTGTCGTCATCCATGAAACTCTGGGTCTCGGCGAGATTGGCTGAGCCAGGGCGGTTTTCCACGGCCAGCCGCTCGATGCCGTCGCGGCCGGTCTTCTTCACGATGCGGCGCGACCGGCCGGTCACCTCGGCGACGGTGTCGGTGCCAAAGTGGTGGATGATCTGGTCGAGCGCGCTGCCGACCGGCGGCAGCGATGCGAGTTTTTCGACCATCTCGTCGCGCCGGCGAACGGCCTCGCGGCATTGAACCGGATTGCCATCTTCGTCGTGGACAGGCCGCGAATAGACGTTCCCTTCCGCGTCCGAATATTCCTCGAACAATTGGGTTGGGAAGGAGTGCATCAAGTAGCCGCCGACGTACTCGCGCGGCGTGATGTCGACATGCAGGTCCGACCACTCCTCGGTCGGGATTTCGGCCAGCCGTCGTTCCATCAGCGCCTCGCCGGTCGAGACGATCTGCACGACCGCCGAATGACCGTCGGCGCGGTCCTGCTCTATCGCGCCGATCAGGGTCGGCGTCATCATCGAGGTGATGAGATGGCTGAAGAAGCGCTGCTTGGTGCTCTCAAAGGCTGAACGCGCCGCCGATTTTGCGTCGCGGTTCAGCGTGCCGGCCTTGCTGGTGATGTTGGTCGCCTCGAGTGCAGCGGTCAGGTTGTTGTGAATGACCTGGAATGCATCGGCATAGGCGTTGTAGATGCGGATCTGTTCGTCGCTCAATGCATGCTCGAGCAGGTCGTATTCGACCCCGTCATAAGAGAGCGACCGCGCCGCATAGATGCCGAGCGATTTGAGATCGCGGGCGAGCACTTCCATCGCCGCGACACCGCCATCCTCAATCGCGGCGACGAATTCGGCGCGGTTGGCGAATGGAAAATCCTCGCTGCCCCAGATGCCGAGACGCTGCGCATAGGCCAGGTTCTCGACCGCTGTCGCGCCGGTCGCGGAGACGTAGACGACGCGCGCGTCGGGAAGGGCGTGCTGCAGCCGCAGTCCCGCCCTGCCCTGCTGCGACGGCGCGACGTCGCCACGCTCGCTTTTGCCGCCAGCGGCGTTGGCCATGGCGTGGGCCTCGTCGAAGACGATGACGCCATCGAACGATTTTTTCGCCCCCGACGGGTTTTCTCCAATTCCTGTCTGGCTTTCGGCCCTCCCTGCCGACTCTTCTCCGTTCCCTGTCGGGCCTTCGGCCCTCCCCGCCTCTTGGCCAACCCAGTCGAGGATCTGGGCTATCCGGGATTTCCTGCCTTCCCGTTCCTGCGAGCGCAGCGTCGCGTAGGTCGTGAACAGGATGCCCTCGGCAAGGCAGATCGGCGTGCCCTGCCGATAGCGCGACAGCGGCTGGACGAGAAGTTTTTCCTGACCAAGTGCCGCCCAATCGCGCTGGGCATCTTCCAGTAGCTTGTCCGACTTGGAAATCCAGATCGCACGGCGGCGCCCCTGCAGCCAATTGTCGAGTATGATGCCTGCGACTTGCCGTCCCTTGCCGCAGCCGGTTCCATCGCCCAAAAACCATCCACGGCGGAAGCGGACAGCGTTCGCAGCCCCTTCTGGTGCGGCCGAGACGACCTCGCAGGTCTCGTCAACCCTCCAGGCGCCGGCGAGATGGCCGCAATGGGCTTCGCCGGCATAGATGACGCTTTCGAGCTGGGCGTCCGACAGCAGGCCCTCGTCGATGATCGCATCAGGAAGAAGCGGCCGATAGGAAGGTTTTGGCGGCGCGACGGCGGCCATTGCGGCTGACTGCACGAGCGGCGTCGGATGCGGCTTTGCGCGGGGAATATCGATCGACTGGAGCGCGTAGGGTTCGTAGATCGTGTCGGTGAGCCGGCCGCCGTCCTCCGGCATCCAGTCGCGCAGCTCATAGGCGAGGGGAACAGCCGGGGGGGTGCTCGCGATGATGGGGCGGGTGGGCTTTGCCCGGAGGACAACAGGGCGGACTGGCCGGATGACCTGCGGAACGGCGGCAACGGCCGCAACGGGTCCGGCTCTCGCCGCGGATCGGGCGGCCCTCTGCATGGCGGCATTGCGCAGGATCCCGTTCGATAGGGTGCCGATCGAATCCGGAAAGCCACCCGGTGTCCGGGGCGGCAGATCCGTGATCAAGGCGAGCAGCGTTTCGACTTCAGTGGCCTTGCTCGGCGACCAGACGAAGCTTTTCGGGTCGGTGGCCGGTACCTTGTCGATAACTGTCAGGCGGGTCTCAGTGGCGGTGCCATGGCGGGCGTAGACACGGCCGTCGATCGCCGCGGTGAAGATGACGATGCCCTGCTGCTGCAGGCGTTCGAAGGCCGGCCGCCATTTGGGGTTTTCGGGAGACAGCCCGGTGCCGGTGATGGCGACCAGGCGCCCGCCGGCGCGCAGGCGGGCGAATGCGGAAAAGAGATGCCGCCATGCCGCGTCAGTGACGTGGCCGTCGACATAGGCGCCGACGCTGAACGGTGGATTCATCAAGACGACGGACGGCTCGATGGCCGCGTCGAGATGATCGTCGATATGGGCCGCGTCGTGCCACGAGACGGGGACCCTTGGAAACAGCAGTCCGAGGAGATCGGCCCGCGTCGCGGCAAGCTCATTGAGGGCGATCGAAGCGCGCGCCATCTCGGCATGGACGGCGAGCAGACCGGTGCCGGCCGAAGGTTCGAGAACCAGGTCGCAAGATGCGATCGCCGCGGCGTGCGCCGTGACGAAGGCGAGCGGCAAGGGCGTCGACAGCTGCTGCATGGCCTGGCTCTCGTCGGACCGTCGCGTATGGGTGGGAAGAAGATCGGCGATGCGCTTGATCATCGCCAGCGTTGCCTGGGGCGTGGTGGACCGGGACAGGATCGCAGGGCCGAACCGGCGCAAGAACAGCACCTGGGCGACTTCGAGCGCCTCATAGGCGTCCTTCCAGACCCAGAACCCCTGAGCATCGCTGCCGCCAAAACTGGTCGCCATGGCGGTGCGCAGTGCGGCGGTGGTGACAGGCTTGCCCTGCTCGAGGAAAGGCAGAAGCAGCCTTCCCGCCTGATGGATCGCCTCTGCGTTGTTGATGGAGGCCGGCGTCGGCGCGTCGAGGGAACCAGCCGTACATGCGACGGTCGAGGTAGTCGAAACAATGTTCATGGAAATGTCCTTCGCGAGAGGGGAGTGGCGCCCGCGCCGACACTCTCTCCGCGCCAGCCGGGCCACGCTCCTCCCTGCTCCCCTCTGCCTCTGGCGCCGATGCACCAAAGGGGTTGCGCTCTTTGCAAACCCATGACTTGAATGCGCGCACAGGGCGGCGGCGACCTGGAGCTGTGGAGGGGATGCGACGGTTCAGAATTGGCAGTGCGGTCTACGAGGAGGCAGCGCCTGACCTGCAGTCGGCGCTGGCGAACGCCTATACCCGCGCCGAGCGTCCGCTATGCCTGTGCCGCGAGCCGGGCTGCCCGATGTACATCGCCCGCATCGGCGACCTTCATCTGATCAAGCGCATGCCGCTGAGCGGCGGCGGGCATGATCCATCCTGTGATTCCTATGAATCGCCTTACGAACTGTCCGGCCTGGGCGCACTGTTGGGCGGCGCGATACTGCTCGATCCGCAAAGCGGCATGGCGGCTCTCAAGTTGGATTTCAGCCTGTCGAAGACGGGGAGCCGGGCCGCATCCGTGCCTGCAGGGCAAAGTTCCGCCAGTCTAACCGCCGATCCCACGAGGATGTCGCTGCGTGGCCTGCTTCATTATCTCTGGCACGAGGCCGAACTGACTGTCTGGACATCGAGGTGGGCTGGCAAGCGACATTGGTGGAATGTCCGCTGGCATCTCCTCGAGGCTGCCGGGCAAATGACGGTGAGGGGCGGCCCGCTCGCGGATATCCTGTTCGTGCCCGAGCCATTTCGCGCTGAGAACAAGCAAGCCATTGAGCACCGTCGCAACGCGGTTCTCGGCACGGCGCTCCCGCCGAAATCCGGCCCCCGAAAACTGCTCGTCCTGGTCGGCGAGGTGAAAGAGATTGTTCCTGCTCGTTCCGGTCAGAAACTTGTCATCAGGCATTTGCCCGGTTTTCCCTTCATGATCGACGATGCATTGCATCGCCGCTTGCAGGCGCGTTTTGAAAAAGAATTGTCCCTTTGGGCAGCGGATTCCAGCTCGCATCTCATGACGATCGCGACGTTCGGACTGAACCCGGCCGGCCTCGCCATTGTCGAGGAGATTGCGTTGATGGTGGTCTCCGAGAACTGGTTTCCTTACGAGACGGTCCCGGAGAAAAGGCTCGTCGATGGGCTCGCCCGCCTTCGCGAGAAGAGCGTGAAGGGATTGCGCTTTGACCTGCAACCCGACCAGCCGATCGCCAATGCGTTGCTTCAGAACAGGGACGACCCGATAGCGCTCTTTGTCGTTCCGGCCGGAGCGGACGAAAACTACGAAGCGTCGCTCGACGAAATGATCGCCGCGCGACCGGAGATCGGCTCTTGGGTGTGGCGGGTCGGCGAAGGCGATATGCCGCCGCTACCCCTTTGAGCGTCGGGCGGAATTTCCAACGTGGCTCAGTATGTCTTACGCAAGGCCCAGCTTGTTCTTGAGCTCGGCATTTTCCTTGCGCAGACGGTCGGCAAGCAGGTTCTTGAGGCGCTTGTTTTCTTCTTCGAGCGCGACAAGATCACGGAGATCGCCGCTGTCCGAAGCGGGCGCCACAGCCCTCTTCCAATAATAGTAGGTCTGCTCCGATATGCCGGCCTGGCCGACCGCAATCTTGCTGGTCGCACCGCCAGCGATCGACTTCTCGATCTGGGCGAGCTTCTGGGCGCGTTCTTTCTCAGAGTAGGTCTTCCGGGCGGTCTTCACTGCCACCGCAGGTTCGGCCGCCTGGGGCGCAGGTTTCGCTCCGTTCTTGCGGACCGGCTTTACGAGCTCTGACTTCGCTTTCTTTGCTCGCGGAACTTTCTTCTTCGATTCAGGCACTTCCACTTTGGCTGGCGCTACTGTCGTCTGAACAGTCTGAGCGTCCTGAAAATCGGCCATCATATACTCCGCTTGTGGTTTATCCCCTTCTTCAGCATCAAGTGGTCTTATACTGAAGTCAATGACCTCCGAATTTGGGAGCGGAGCAGCATAGCCCGGCTGCGTCATCTCCGTGGCAATCTTGGACAGGTCGAGATCGCCCCAGATCGAATGGCTTGGCTTCTGCTTACCGCGCCTCTGTTTCAGTTCCACGATAAATGGCCGGATCTGGCGCTTCATAGTCCCTTCCTTGATGTGAGGACGACTTGCAAGCCAAGTCGCTGTTTCGCGTTAGCGAGTATCCTGCGCCTAGGCATCTTATCGCTCTTGCAGAGCTTTATTGGAGAAGGCAAGCGACGAGCAAGCGAGATTCCACTGATCTCGGGGACTGGCTCGATCACCGCGACGCAAACAGTCTATTGCGAGCCGAGGTCTCATTTGACGCGACCTCCAGAGCGCATCCATGCCCGCCATCCATAGGCGCCACTTCGCTCGATCCACCGGCAGCTGAAAAATTTCGACACGCTGACAAGGCTCGCATGCTCCAGGTTCGGTAAAGAACCCCTCCCCGCATCGAGCGCCGCCCACGCCATCATTCGTTGCCGGCGGGCAAACGCACAAGGGACTAACAGCCGCCGGCATCCGATGGACTGTGCACAACCGGCTGCATCGATTGCAATCCTGATTTTCTTGGGTGCAAATCTTCTCATGGCGGCGGATGAGCTGGACGCGATTGTTTTCGGGATGGCAGTCGAAAGCGTTCGTGCGCTTCCTCTTGGATTCACGGAAAAAGTCGCAGAAATTGCCATCAGAAGCCACGGCGTCCTGATTTTTGATTTGCGCATCGATGGCGACTTTGAAATGCAGCGGATCGCCGCCGTCCGATATCCAAGCAACCAGACAGGCATTCTTGCGCTGGACAAGCAGGGCGCGGCCATCAGCCATTTCATGGTCAATGGCACTTTCTCCAGCTTTATCGCTCCGTTGGAGGACTGGAACACTCTGCCGCTGCCGATGCAGGCCAGAACGAGTATCGCCGGCCCGGCCAGCCTCTTCATCGGCGCCTTGCGCAATGCCGGATACATCCCGCGCGGCAGGTCCTGATCCGAAGTATTGTTCGGCGATCATATCGTCGAGCCAGTCCGATGCGCGCCCATTTCAGTGGAGAAGGTGGACCATGCTATAGGGACGTTTCGCTTCCGAGCGGCGCTCTCAGGGATAACCTCTATCGTCGCCTCCCTTCTTGGAGCTCTGGCTTGATCTCGCGGAGGACAGGAGCTCGTCAATCTCGAGATCCGACAGATCATCGAGCCGCTTGAAGACAGCATCATGCCTTCCGGCGTTAACGAGAATTGTGCGTTTACCGCGATGTTCGGCCCACCCGGTCTCGGGCTCTGCATTGCGGGGGATCCCCCTGAGTTCGACAGGAGTTATGTTCCAGATCGCCTCGATCTTTTCCTCGCGAGTCATGCTGTCGCTCGCGCCGGTCTCGTGGGCGATAATGGCGGCTCGCATCTTGTCTGGGGACTGCCGATCCGTGAGGTCGCAAAAGCCGTGGAACCAGCATTCGCGGCCTCGGATCCGGATCGCGAAGAATACGCTGGTCACGTTGCCGGCCTTGAACTCCGACATGCCGAACATGCCGGTGCGCATGAAGAGCGGCGGCAGCAAATCGAGCATGAAGTGGTATTCTGACGCGGGAATCTGGAACCACTCGCCTGAATAGGGTGTGCCGGAAAGCGGATCGATGCCGGGTGTGTCTTTGTGTCGGCTGAACAGTTGGAACATCTGCTCGCGGGTGGCGACGCCGTCGAGCACCTTCCTGAAGGGTGGATGTGAGGTCATGGGGCTCTCCTGAACGCAGGTAGGCCACGCGCGGCATGACCGCGTCATCGCAACTGCGTGATGGTGTTGTGGGTGTCGACTGTTCGACCTTGCGGTCGGCGCGTACATCAGCGTCGATGGGGCTTGCGGATTCAGGCGGCGCGGTGATTGGAGGAACGCAAAGCGTCTCGACCAACCCCGGTGATGGCACGGACAGCCGCCGCGAGCGCCGGAATGTCCTCAAGCATACCAAGTGCGACGAAATGATTGGATCCGCCGGTGTAGTCCTTGCGCCCCTTGCAGGTGCGTATCAGGATGCCGTGACCTGAGGACATTCCGAACTGGCCGACCTGGATGTAGGCGCGTTCATGGTGCAGGGTAATCTCACCGGAAACGGCCATGCCCGCCCTGTTTGAGCGCAGGTCAAAGCTTCCCTGCGGCAGGGCAAAGTTCGGTTCGTGTGGAAGCGTCTCTTCTGCTGCTCGTCATAGGAGCAGCTTCTGTTCCAATCGAACATGTGAACCTCCATGAAACGAAAGCGCCCGGGCGCACCATGGCGATCCCGGGCTTGAGAGTGAGTTGCAACTGGAACGGGTCCGGCGGAGGTGCCGGACCCGTTCGGAGCGGGAGCCTGATTATTCGGCGGCCTGCAGCTGGTCCGTTTCGTCGCCGTCGAATGTCACCGGCTTGTCGGAGGACTGATCCGCATCGTCGGCAAGGAAGGCCGGCAGCTCGGCGGCATCGCCGTCAAGAGCCGCCTCGTCCGACATGTTGCCGGGGACCGCGTCACCAGCATCGGCAGCCACTTGATCGACCTCGAGGCGCAGCGGCTCGGGCAGCCAGTTCGATCCTTCGAGAAGACGGGCGGCTTCGCGGGCCATGATGTCCTTCTTCATGTGGTCGATCAGCTGCGCGGAGTCTGCGCCACGGGCTTCACGGACAGCCTGCAGGATCCGCGCTTTGGTAAGTCGCCCGAGGAACTCGACAGTAGGCGTCCAGCCGGCGTCGACCATGTCGAACTGGAGCGAGCGTGCAAGCACGTCTGCATGATCGAGCGCCTTCACTCGCCTGTTCCAGGGTTCGACCACCGCATTGAGGGTCAGCGAGATGCAATGCGCGAACAGCGCCTTTCGGCTCGCTTCGTCGAGACCGAGGAGGAAGTCCCACAGGGCTTCCGCTTCATCGGGCAAGTCGCGGTCCCAGGCTTCGTGCCGCTCGGCGATCTCCTTGGCCCAGGATGTCTCGGCAAGCCCGTCGACCTGGCTGAAGCTGGCGCTCTTCAGGCTGATCTCCAGGCACGTGTCCGGCGCGAAGCGATAGAAAACCTGCAGGACGAAGGCATGGAGTGCGGCGACGAAGGCGATGTCGACGTCACCGGCGAGTGCGTTGCGCAGTGCCAGCGTCCGCTGCGCGGTCAGGTCGAAGACGAGCCGATCGGGCAGTGGCTTGATGCCGTCGTCCTCGCCGTCGTCGCCAGAGGCGTCGTTCACCAGCTTGCCGTTGACGACAACACCGTCGCAATCGTCGTCGCCATTGGAGCGGGTTCCGCCGGCAGCGCCTCCTTCCTCGCCCTCATCGACATCGCCGGTTTCGGTCCGCGGCTCGTCCTCGGACCGCACGAAACCGGCGTCGACCTGGAGCTTGCCATTCGCGGCAAGGGTAACGAACACACCGGCAGTGGCCTTCTGGGCGGGATCGTAGCTTTGAGGACGATCATCGATCGCATCGAGATCAGAACCCAGCTGGTCGAGCTTCGCCTCGATTGCTTCGTCGGCATCCTCGGCCTTGGCATAGTCCGCATCCAGCTTGTCATATTCAGCCTTCAACGCATCGTAGCGTGCGATCTCTTCGGCGCTGAGCTCCTGCGCCTCGGCGTAGATGCGCCGCATGCCGGAGGTGTGGCCATAGGGAAAGCTGATCGCCGCCTCGGCCCATTTCCAGCCTTCGGCGCGGATCGCGTCGGCATCCACCTTCAGCCTGTCGAAGACAAGCTGCTCGAGGAGTGCGGCATCCTGGTACCAGCCGCCGGAATCCTGCTCGAACAGGTCGCGCAGGATGACGCCGCCGGCCGCCTCATAGGCGTCGGCACCGACATAGACGGCCCGGCGATCATCGGCCCGCACCGTCGTCTCCGTCAGCAGGCGTCTGATGTAATATGGTTCCTGCATGTGCGAACTGGAAATCCGCTCCCAGACCTGCTCCTGGCGCGCGTGATCGTCCGAGATCGAAAACGCCATGAGCTGTTCGAGACGGATTTCGTCCTTCTCGTAGAGATCGAGAAGTTTCGGCGACACCGAGGCCAGCCGCAGACGCTGTCTCACTGTGGCCGGCGACACGAAAAAACGGGCGCCGATCTCGTCCGGATCGAGGCCCTGGTCGCTGAGTGTCTTGAAGGCCCGAAACTGGTCGAGCGGGTGCAGGTCGGCGCGCCGCAGGTTTTCGGCAAGCGAATCCTCCTCGGCCGAGGTCTCCTGCCCGCGGTTGACGATGCAGGGGATCGGCTCGTTCTTCGCCAGGCGCTTTTGCTTGATGAGGATGCCGAGCGCGAGATAACGCCGGCCGCCGGCGGGTACCTCGAACGTGCCGGTCTCCTCGCCCTCGCCTTCGAGCACGGGACGGACGTTCAGGCTCTGGATCAGCTTTCGCCGTCCGATGTCTTCGGCCAGCTGCTCGATCGACACCCCGTCCTTGATGCGCCGGACATTTTTCTGCGACAGCATCAGCTTGTCATAGGGAATATTCTCCGCAGCGTTCATCGCGATCTTCTGAATGGCGTTCTTTGCCATGGTCAGGTTCTCCATGACGGGCGGCCCGGGGCCTCTCCCCGAACCTCCAAGCCCGTCAAAAACCCTCCCCTCCCCCCTCTGCCTCCAGGCCTCGCGCCCCTTGGCCCCGGCTCGCGGATCTCACGCGACCGAGCAGCCCGGCGGGCCGCCCTGGGATTGATGGAGACGGTCCGGAGACGAGGCCGGGCGACGAAAGTTTTCGCCGCCGGCCTTTGCCCGATCAGTTGGCAAAATCGAGAAGCTTCTTGGCTTTGCCCTCCATTTCCAAGCGGACATCCTGATGCGGCTTGTCGCGCGCGACCCGCGTGATGCCCTGCACGAAATCAAAGATCGATTCCGGTGGTCTGCCTTCCTCAAGGAGAACAGTATCGATGATCTTCGTGGTCTCGGATTTGGAGAAGCCCCGCTTGCGCAGGAAGCCCTGGCGATCTTCGTCGTCTCTCGCAACGATCCGCTGCCGCGCCGTCTTCATGCCGTTGACGAACGGCATGGGCGAGGAATCGGCAAACTGGATCAGGGCCGGCTCGGCTTCCAGGGCGAAACGGGAGGCCGCGTATTTTGAATGGCGGATGGTGATTTCCTCGAAATCTTCCACCCCCCACAGATTGCGATTCTGACAAACCGCGCGCAGATAGAAGCTGGCGATCCCGAGGGTGCGGGCTCCGACCTCGGAATTCCAGCAGTAGAAGCCCCGGAAATAGAGATCCGGTTCCCCATTCGGCAGCCGCCCGGCCTCGATCGGGTTCAGATCGTCGACGAGGAACACAAAGACATCGCGATCTGACGCATAGAGCGTCGTGGTGTCGCGGGAGATGTCGACGTGCGGATTGTAGATACCGGTCGACCAGTCGAGCACACCAGGCACCTTCCAGCGGGTGTCGCCGGTACCGTTGCCGGCGATCTTCTGCACGGCGTCCACCAGCTCTGAGTCAAATATTCTGCCGTAGTCAGGGCCTGTTACCGCCCGCAACTCGAGGCGTCCGTTCTCGATCTCCAGCGTCTTAACCTGCTCGGCGCGATGGTTGAGGAGACCATGCTGTAGGTTGATCGCCGCGAGCGGAGCCGGTAGCTGGCGCAGATAGGTGGCCGGCGCGCCGACCCGGCTGGCGAGTTGGCCAAAACTCCAATGCGTGGGGGCAACTGGGGCCGACGCATCGGGCAACATCAGCCTCAGGCGCGCCGGATCGTCGCGGCTGGCCTCGACGCGGATCAGCTCACTTTCGACGATGCGGGTCTTGCTGCGCTCCGACCCGCTCTTCACCGAATTCCGCAGGTCGGTGAGTGACAGGTATCGCTCGTCCGCCGGCCGGTTGAACCATTCTGACGACACGCGGCCGATGCGCTGGCCGCGGCTGACGTCGACCTTGTAACCGGCACGCTCGGTGCGCTTGGGCGTATGAATTTCCATCTGGGTCATGGGTGTCGCTCCTCGGCGGGCGCCGGAAGACTCTCTCCCGGACCTTTACCCGCCACCGCAACCCGCCCGCCCTCCTCCTCTGCCGGCACCCGCGCGCCACTAGAAGCCGCCCCACTGTCGGTGCAAACAGCCTGCCGGGTGCATTTTCCGCCGCCCCCACGCGACCGGCTACGGTGTCACGACCCGCAACTTGGCTGCTTCATAGTCGAACGAAACGCGGTTCCGCACCCGCGTTGTTTCGCTTCAAAAAGGCAGCGTCCGGCAGTGCGCAGGACATCCTGAGTGTCTGCATCGCGAGCGATCTCTGCGCCTCCGATGCTGACAGTCACCTTCACGCCGTCTTGTTGCCCTTTGACCCGAGGAAGGCCTTCAATAAGCCGACGGATGTTCTCCGCAATCGTACCGGCCTGCTCTTTGCGCACGCCGCGTAACAAGACGCCGAACTCTTCCCCGCCAAGCCGTCCAACCGAGTCGCCTGACCGCACGTCACCGTTGGTGTTCCGGGATTTCTAAGATCTTAGAGCCGACAAGCATGCTTCCTAGAAAGCCTAGGCAATCCAGGACAAGATCATGTCGAGTGGAACTGGCTCAACGTCGAAGCAGACTTGAAGCCGGCCAAGGTTATTTATCTGGCGCGATCCCTCCCCTGGGCCGTCAATTCGCTGTAGCCGCTTTGCCGCCTGCGTGGCGTTCAAGTCGATCATGAATGACCCAGACGGTATAAAAGGGATTGATGCAGCGCGGCTTCTCCCTGGACGCAGAAGCGCTCGTTTCCGCCAGCATGATCGCCGGGAGCGTTGCTGCCGCGCTTCCCTTCCTGCCACAGCCTCAGTGGCTCGCGCTCGGCTCGTTCAGAGGCGATTGCCCGCGCTCACCTCCGAGTTCTTCGGCATGATGGCGAAAAGGATCTCCCGCTGCGATTCGGGTGCGTCTGATTGCGCCTGTGAAAGCACCGCACCGACGGATGGGAAGCCTGTATCCAGACACATTGCCGATCGCGCCTCCGACCTCCAGGTGGTGCTCATCGAAGACTGGGCCGGTGAGGTTGCCGGGTCGACCTATCTGGAGGAGAAATTCCGCATCCCTCGCTCGACGCTGCATCGCTGGCAGCGGCGCAGGGCGAAGTTGTGGCGCTGCGCAAGGGCGGTCGCAAACATGTCTTCCCGCTCGCCCAGTTGGTCGACGGTCGGCCAGCCATGGGCATAAGCGAGGTGTTGGCGGCGATTAGCAATCCGAGACTGGCCTGGTTCTGGTTGACCCGGCCCTGTCCAGACTCGACAAGGCATACAAGGGCTGCAGTCGACCCTTCTCTGCCCTTCGTTCGGAGAACATCTAACGGCAGGCTTGACCCGAAGCAGACCGTGGCTGCGAATCGCGTGAGAGTCGTCAAACGGGTCGCAACGGGACATTTGGAGTGCCGGGGCGCCAAGGAATCCCGGCTCTGTGGTCATGTCCTCGCTGATCTCCATTCGCGCAGCACCGGGGCAGCCCGCTCGCGCAAATTCATGGCAGCTTCATAAATCCGTTGCGGCGATTTCGTAGATGAAGGAGGCGGCTTTGCTTTGCGGTCGCCCCTGGAAAAGGATGGAAAGAATGTCCAAGATCACCGGCAAGACTGAAACGATCGAGAACGTCGAATTCCCTACCGTCGACCCGTCCAAGGTTGCCGGCCAAATCCGCGCTGTCGCCGATCAAAGCGTTGAGCAGTCGAAGGAAGTATTTTCCAAATTGAGCTCGGACGCCGAAACGACTCAAGGGGCTTTCGAGTCGACCTTTGAAATGGCCAAGACCACCGGCAACGAGATGCTCCTGCAGACGATTGCCGCTCTGCAAGCCAATGCCGAAGCCGGCTTCACGCTCCTCGAAGCACTGGTTGCCGTGAAGTCGCCGTCCGAGTTTTTCGAACTGCAGACCGCATTCCTGCGCAAACAGATCGAGAAGTCCGCCGAGCAGGCCAAGGCCATTCAGGCATTGATGTTGAGAGCTAGCGAGGACGTATCCAAGCCGATCAAGGATGCCTTTGACAAGGCTTTGAAGGAACGCAAGGCCGCCTGATTGCTTCATGCAACCGAGACCGGAGGACAGTTCTCTACGCTCAGGAACCTGGCGCCGGTCTTCTTCCATCTGGTCGGACGGCTTTGCCTGCCCGACCGCATCGCAATGACGTCGGCCTCACGGTTTTCGGCGCTTCTTGTCCTCTGGGTCCGGTGGGCATTAGTCGCGGTTCTCCCCGCTGTAGCGGACAAGCCGCGCGATTTGTTCATGCAATAAGGTGGTTCGCGGCAAGTCGGAGAATGCACCGCTTGTCGCCGTCTCGACAATCGCGCAGCGCACCGCTTCGGGGATCTCCTGCCAATGCACCAACGTCGCGGCAGCAAGATGCTGTAGCGGTATCTGAACGTCCTTCTCGAAGGATCTCGACGGCACGCTGCTTTCTCCAATGCATTGCGATAACGCGTATAGGAGTTCGGCCTATCGCGCGACGCCTGTTTCATTCGCTGGTTTCGAGGTTTCTCAGCCCGTCCGCAATAAGTTGCAGAGTGGCGATCAAGCGCTTGTATTCCTCGATGATATCGGGAGAGAAACGCGCCAACTGAACGGCATCGCCCCAATCGTGTGACGCTTCCGATTCGATCATGTCGCGGCAAATCTCAATCTGTTGCTCGCGGATTGCTATTCGGTCGGCATTGGTTGGGCGCAAGCGCCATGCTCCTGATCAAGAGCCGCCGTCTAGACGCTCGGCTATGGCGAAGGCCTGTAGGTTCTTGACCTTTCCGTGGTCTTGGTCGGCATTGGCGATAATCGAGAAGAACGCCGCGCGGGCGATGTCTTTCTTTGACGCGTTCGGGCGCTCTTTCCGTGCCGCCTTGATCAATTGCTTGGGCGTCATATCCGGCGTCACGATCCGCATCAGAGCGTCGCTGATCGCCTGCAATTCGGTCGCATCCATTAGGAGACACTCCGTCCCTTGGCTCCCCACTAGCAAGTCTAGCAGAGCGCCTTTATTAGCTGAAGCTAAATTCACGCTCATGAGGCGCCTCGCCAGCGCGCGTTCCGGCTGGCCCGCTGTCTAATACGGGCGAAGCGGCCCTTCGCTGACATAACCAGCCAGGCCGGTCAGTGCCGCTCCGCAATGAGGCGGAGAGACAGAAAGAAGAAGCCGCGCCGAGAATTTCAGTCTTCCTTCAAATCTTCGGCTTCATCTTTGAGCCTGGGCCAGTCGGCACCATGCTTACGCAACAAATCGCGCGCTTGTTTCGGCGAGACGTCGGTAACTTCCGTCAGGTGCTCCACCTCCAGCTCTTGCCCCTTCACCACGCGGCTCGCCTGCTTCTCTTCTTTCTTTTCCTTGGTAGCCATCTCTGTGTCCTTCTCCCGCATCCCAGGATCAACGAGGACTGAGAAGTGTGGTTCCGTCTCGCGCATTATGGTCGCCGGTTCGAGGTCTGGCCGCAGTTGCTCGAGGCGGGCGGTTGTTTGTGACAGCTTTATGACGCACCATGCGGGGACCCCTTCGATTGCCGTGAAGCGACGCGGCGCGAGGACATCATGCAGGAAACGGAACTGAAGCTCGAGCTTTCGCGGTCGGGTGCGGGATCGCTCCTCAAGAAAAATCCGTTCGGGTCTTCGCCCACCATTCTTCAGCAGAGATCCATCTATTTCGACACCCGCGGACGGGATCTGTCCGAGCGTGGCCTGTCGCTTCGCATTCGGCAATCGGGAAATGAAAAGATCCAAACCCTCAAAGCCAGCGATGGCGCCGCGGCCGGATCGTTCACACGCCAGGAATGGGAGCGACCGGTTGCCGGCGATACACCGATACTTGACGATCCGCAGGTCCAGGACCTGCTTGCAGGGGCTGGCCCAAGCCTCGCGCCTGTGTTCGAGGTTCACGTCAAACGGTATTCCTGGAATGTGATGGATGGCGACGCTACGATCGAAGTTGCTTTGGATCTTGGCAAGGTCGTTGCAGCCGATCGCGAGGCGCCGCTATGCGAGATCGAGTTGGAAAAGAAGGCGGGCTCACCGACAGCGCTGTTTGCGCTCGCCCGGAAAGTCGACTTGATCACACCGGCGCATCTCGGGGTGCTGAGCAAAGCGGAACGGGGCTATCGTCTACTTGGCTCGGCGCCCGGTGCTGTGAACGCGGCTTCGACCCCACTCACGTCCGAGATGAGCGCGGCAACGGCTTTCGCGCGCATCGCAGCGGCCTGTCTCAAACAGTTTCGTCTCAATGAAACGGCGCTGGGCTGGTCCCGCGATGCCGAGGTCCTGCACCAGGCTCGCGTGTCGCTGCGACGGCTGCGCTCGCTGTGCTCGATGTGCAAGTCGCTGTTCGACGACAGCCGTTTCGACCGCCTGCGCGAAGAATTGACATGGCTCGCTTCGGAATTTGGCGATGCGCGCAATATCGACGTGATGATCGACCGCACTTCGAGCGAGGCTCTTTCAAGCCGTCTTCAAGACGCGCGCGACGACGCCTATGCGGCGGTCGAAGCATCGCTCTCCTCGGTGCGCGCCCGCTCGTTGATGATCGATGCCGCCGAGTGGATTTCCATCAGGGACTGGCGAACCGACCAAACGGACACAACCTGGCACGAGCAGTCATCACGGGATTTCGCCTCCGGTGTATTTGATAAACTTTGGAAAAAGGTGGCGAAAGGCGGCAGCAGTCTCATCGATGCCAATGACGAGACTCGCCATGAAGTGCGCATCGCCGCAAAGAAGCTGCGCTATGCGGCGGAGTTCTTCGAGCCGCTTTACGAGAGCAAGGCGGAAGCCAAACGCCATCGATGGTTCATCGAGGCGATGAAGGGCCTGCAGGATCAGCTCGGCAGCCTAAACGATATCGCCACCGCGCCCGATATGTTGGCAGCGCTGGAGCTTTCGGATGTGGCTGGTGCGAAGGATCTCTTCAGCACCGAAGACAAGTTCAAGCTTCTTGAGGACGCCGAGGAAGCGCATGACGCCTTTGTCAACACGAGGCGCTTCTGGCGTTGAGGCAGCATGCAGAACCACAGGGACCGACGAAGTTCCAGCACCTCTTGCCAGCAGGCGACGCGGAGGCGGATCGCGCGGACGGGAGAGAAGTCGTGACGGTTGTTTTTGGGCTTGATGCAGTGCTCGAGCCGGCCGGTGCCGGCACCTGCCCCGGCTACGCATGGAACCGAGTTCCCAGCATAACCGTAACACCACGACCCGATGGCTAAACGCTGCTGTCATCCGCCGCTCAATGACATTTGACAGAACCTCGATGCGCTGCTCGCGTTCGCTCATCACAATCAGTCCCGACCTGGAATCTCCGGCGCTGCCGAAAGGGTCGCGGCACCTCAACGCCCGCAGCCTGCCGCCCGCATGGATGCGGCCGACGCTGGCCTCTATCGCTAACGACACGGTCAGTACCCCCCGATGCCCCTCCCGCCCGCACGTGATCGCTCGGCGCTGGGCGGCGAAACGGTACATCCTGCAGCGTTGCCAACACGATGGTCGAGAAGGACATCTGTGTCTGCTGGATATTGAGACCGCCTAGCAGGCGTGGAAGCAGCGTCTGTATGCCGCAAGGCTCGGTGACCTCTGGCGGGGGAGACCTGCGAGTTTTTGGCGGGCCCTCGACATTCGGTGGCGATCGGGCGGGAGGTCGCACGCCCAGCCCGCCGCACAGTGCCCGCCACGGCGGGGGACTCCCATCGCTAGTTATGCGGCCGCGCCAAATCCGCCCGACGCCCGCCCTCCAGGCCGAGGAGAGCCCCGGTACGAAGACACGGAAGGCGATATCCAACCCGCGGATAAGAATCTGATCAACTGTCGTCTCTGAGCGCCAGCTCAGTGCACCTTTAGCCACAGATTCCTTTGCGCGCCGGCCCAAGCAGCCGATGCTTTAGCCGTCAGCCTTGACAGGGAACATGAGGGAACCCGTACTCAAGATCATAGGCCTTCTGACTTGCCAACCTTTAACGCCTTAAAATGCTGATCAGGCTGAACGCACCAGCCCATACTCGAAAAACGCGCCGATGACCCCTGCGATGTCTTCGGCTGCGACCGGCGGACTGAATAGGAAGCCCTGCAACTCGCCACAGCGTTCGGCACACAGCGTATCGAGCTGCGAGACCGTTTCGACGCCCTCGGCGTGTCGATGCCTAGACTGGTGGCAAGGCCGATGATAGCTCGGACAATGGCGAGCGACTCCGTGCTGCTATTGATCTCGCGGACGAAGGAGCGGTCGATCTTGAGCCTGCTGAACGGGAACTGCCTGAGATAGCTCAGGCTCGAGTAGCCGATGCCGAAATCGTCGAGGGCAATGCGAATACCACGGGCGCGCAACTGCTCGAGAACAGCCACGTTAGCGCTGTTGCCGGCAAGAAGGACCGATTCCGTGATCTCGATCTCCAGC
This sequence comes from Mesorhizobium sp. P2_D6, assembly GCF_056404315.1. Classification (NCBI taxonomy): domain Bacteria; kingdom Pseudomonadati; phylum Pseudomonadota; class Alphaproteobacteria; order Hyphomicrobiales; family Phyllobacteriaceae; genus Mesorhizobium; species Mesorhizobium sp. P2_D6. Next base: position 112,868 of record NZ_JBFUEG010000016.1, read on the forward strand.
CGTTGCGGCTCGAGACCGCTCCTGGCGAGGGCCAGCGCAGCGGTACCGACAAGGTCTTCAGCCTTGCGGAACTGGACCGGGGAGACATTGACTGCGAGCACTAATAGCGGACCGCGACGAATATCCCGCAGAGCGCCGAGCCCGTCTCTGCTTCGCCGATCTGGAGCGATGCGTCGCGCTTGCGGTGATCGACCATAACCTTCAGCAAAACGCGAGGACATTGAAGGTGCCGGCGACAGAATGGAACCGGCTGGCGCACGATTTGCCCCGCTTCGACGATGATCCTATAGGGGTCTTGCTGGCATTCATGCCTGGGACGGAGAGGCGCATCTCGCCGCAGGGCGTCAGCATGTTCGCATTGGACTATTTTTCACCGTGGCTGGGCGGCCTGGTTCCGCAGCGAGACCGGCTGGGGAGGGTCGAGGTGCGATACGATCCCCGCGATATTAGCCACATCTACGTCCGGGATCCGGAGACCAGAGGGTTTCGGGCGGTCGAGAGGCGCGATGGTGCGCTCTCGCCGATGACGTTATGGGAGCACGATGGTGATCGCACGCACCGACGTGCTACGAACGCGCGATCGGAAGTGGAGAAGGTGACGCTCCGCCGGCGGATCGCGGAGATCGCTGGGGGACAAAAACCTTCTAAAAGTCGATCTGCGCAATGCCGTGCGCCGAACCCACGCGGCCGAAGCGCCCAAACCCTATGATGCGATGCGTCCGGCGACGCCAGCGCCTGCCGATCATCCCGTGCGTCAGAAACGCCGCCTGCCGGTCGAGGATTGGTGACATGGCGGATCATCTGCTCGACCACGTTCGCCCGGTTCTTGACCGCAGCATGGAAGAGCGGATCGCCTACATCCAGGCGCCGCGATGGATCGGACATAAGGTGGCAGTCCAAGCGCATGAACGCCTTGCCGAGTTGCTGTCCCGGCCGCCGGCGTTGCGGACTCGCGGCCTAATGCTTCTCGGGCCCTACGCCAACGGCAAGACGATGATCGCGGAACGGTTTGCCGTCGAACATCTGAAACCGCCGAGCAGCAGCGGGTATGGGTGGTTCAAACGCACGAGGGTGCCGGTCTCACCCATTTCTATGGAAGTATCTTGCACGCATTGCGAGCGCCGATTGGCAACGGCCGGGATGTCGGTCGTAAGGCCGAGCAACTCGATCATCTGCTCCACAGTCTGAGGCCGAGAGTCCTGATCTTCGACGAATTCCACAATGCTCTGCGAGGCCGGACTCGCGATGCGGAGGCGGTCTTTGCCTTCCTAAGACGGATCGGCCGTCAGTACGATATCTCGCCGGTCCTGATCGGGGAAGTCGCTGTCTTCGACTTCATCAACGCGACCAGCGAAATGGCGAGCCGGTTCGACCTGCACGCAGTGCCGCGATGGCAATATGGCGAGGAGTTTCTGACGCTCCTCGACAGCCTCGAAGGGGCCATGCCGCTCGCCCGTGGTTCCGATCTGTCCGATGAACCCCTGGCGCGAACAATCTTCCAACTCTCCGAAGGACTGATCGGCGAGATCATCGCCATCGTCACGGCGGCGACAATCACGGCGGCAAGATCCGGCAAGGATCACGAAGGCAGCAATCGACGTCCCGGTCTCGAAGCGTCGCCAGGCACGGCTCCGCGACGCCCTGCTATGAGCAGCGGCCAAAGGGCCGGTTCGGGCGTTGCGATCGAGGTCCGGGAGCGATACCGGGACGTTGTTCGGGATCGGTGGCCGATGGCCATTGACCCACAGCCCGATGAATTGCTGTCAAGCTGGCTCCACCGCCTCGCGATCGCGAACGGTGTCGCGCCGCGATGGTTCGCCGGCGTCCTTGGGCTCGGCGAGGGGATGTGGTCGGCCCGCCTCGACCACAGGCTACCGCATGGTGTCGCAACCGTGCTCCAACAACAGGCGGATGTTGCGACGGAAACGTTGTCGGCAATGACGATGGAAGGCCGGGTTCTGACTCCGCTCCTGCTGCCGTTGCGCGAGAAAGCCGGGCGGAACCGTTCGACCTGGATGCAGTACTGCCCTCTGTGTTTCGCCGGCGATGACGCTCCGTACTTTCGCTGCGACTGGCGGCTGGCGACGCGGATCTCGTGCTTCGTGCATGGTTGCGGTCTGCGTGATCGATGTCCCGCCTGTCGAAGCGGGATTGCATCCTTCGACCAGACCGAACTGATGCCGCAGCACTTCTGCGCCCGATGCGCGAGTTCGGGGAAGCCTAAGCCGAGGTCGCACGGGCCGAACAGGGTGTCGCCGTCGGCGTCGATTTGGGTGAGAAGCCAGGTTGCTGACCCGGAACAGTTTTGCCACTGGGACATGGTCGGTGGCATTAGCAATGGCGTATTGTATATCGTCAGCCGGTGCCATGTTTCGCTTCCGAGCCCCCCGGTCAGCCCGGCGCGTGCTGACCTACCCCGCTAGAGGGCCGGTCCATCCCAATTGGCGCAGGTGACTTAGCGTCAAGACTCAGCTAAGGGTGCTGCGTACACTCCCAGCTAGCCGGCGTCCATTTCAGGCAACCTCCACCAAACGGCGCCGGCCCTTTTTCCTATTCGTCCCGCCAGATCTCCCAACGCCGAGTGCCGGAGGCAGATCGTGTGCTGCTCCGGTTGGGTGGAATAGCTCTGCGCTCATCGCACTCGCGGCTCTTGCACTGCTGGCATCGAACCTTTCCCTCACCTCATTGATCGTGACCTTGCCGATCACCTCCCGCAGCTCGAGCGGCTTGTAGCAGCGCGTGACGTTGCAGCGTGCGACCCGCTGCCGCATTAAGCCGCGCTGTTCTTGATCACGCGCAGTTCGTGGTTCCCCAGCCGCCGGGAAGCGGCTGCCCTACCATTGCCGATCGTGTGCTGAGCGAAGTCGGAAATCGGGCAAGGTCGGCCGAGAAGATAACCCTGGATCGCATCACAGGCTTCTCCACGAAGGAAGGTCAATTCCGCGTCCGTTTCGACGCCCTCTGCCAAGACGGGGAGCTTGAGGCCCCGGGCGAGGCCAAAGACAGCACGCATGACGGCAGCCGCCTCGACGCTGCTATCGACCGCCCGCACTAGAGACTGGTCGACTTTGATCTTGTCGAACGGGAAGGCCCGCAAATTCGACAGCGACGAGTACCCGGTGCCAAAATCATCCATTGCGATTTGGACCCCAAGGCTTTTGAGCTGGCGCAGCGCGGCGAGCGCGCGCCCCATGTCCTTGATCAGGCAAGTTTCGGTAATTTCCAGCTCGAGGCGGAATGGATCGAGACCGGTCTCTTTCAGCACTGCGCCGACCAACTCGGACAAATTCCCGCCATGGAGTTGCATGGCCGAAACGTTGACGCTGATTGCTAGCGGTTGTTGCCAGCTTGCCGCCTCGGCGCAGGCGGTCCGCAGCACCCATTCACCGATCTTTAGAATGGCGCCACACTCTTCAGCGATCGGGATGAACACGGCCGGCGGAACGGCGCCGCGTTCAGGATGATCCCACCGGAGCAGCGCTTCGAAACCGAAGACCTCGTTGGACACGAGTTGCGCCTGCGGTTGATAGACGAGGCGGAGTTCCTTGCGCGAGATCGCGTGACGGATGTCGTGCTCGAACTGACGGCGATCGCGCAGATGCTCACCCATGGCCGGCTCAAAAACGCAATAAAGGCCGCGCCCCTGCATTTTGGCCTCATAGAGCGCAGCATCGGCATGGCTCAAAAGCGTCTCCCGATCGGGTGCATCGTTCGGGAATACGGCGATGCCGATGCTGGTGCCGATGGTGACGCCGGCGGGCAGGTTGCCGCCTGTGTCGTTGAATGCGTCCAGGATGGCCTCAGCAGTGCGCGTCGCATAGCCCGCGCTCGGCAGACCGGGAACAATCACAGCGAACTCGTCGCCGCCCAAGCGCGCAACCATTTGCCCGGGCTTAAGGACGCCCCTGATCTTCTCGGCCACACACTGCAGCACGGCGTCTCCGACAAGGTGGCCGAAGAGGTCGTTGATCTCCTTGAAGCGGTCGAGATCGAGGAAGAGCACGGCAAGGCACCGCTCAGTGTCGAGATGTGCCGTAAGCTCGGCCTCCAGCTTTTCGTTGAAGCTCGTGCGGTTCGGAAGCTTGGTCAAGGGATCGTGGTGGGCAAGGAAGTGAATTTCCTCCTCCGCCCGCTTGCGCCCGCGGATATCGCGCACGGCAAACACCTGATGCGGCTTGCCGGCATAGAGGATGCTGTGCCGGATCAGCTCCGCCGGGACCATGCTGCCATCCGTCGCGCGGAGCCCCACCTCAAGCGGCGTTTGCGCAGTGCCCGTGAACTCGCCTTGGGAAACGGTGGGAAAGAAGGACGCGAGCGGGCGTCCGACCGGCTGAGAGCCGTCGACGCAGGCAAGCGCGGCGAAACTGCGATTGGCTGCCACGATCTCGGTTTCGTTGCACACGATCAGCCCCTCGACGGCCGCGTCGGCCAGCTCCTGCATACGCGCTGCCTCGCCAGCGCGACGGAGATCGCGCACATCGAGGGCGAGGCCGATGATGGCCAAAAGGATGATGAGGATCGAAACGAGGGCTACGCCAGCCGCCATCCAGTCCGCGGGCAACGCCGTTGCGGAAAGAACAATGCGCGGGTCTGGCATGATTGCCGCCGCGGCCATCGCGGTGAAATGGTGGCTGCAAATCGCTACCGTCAACACGAGGGCACCGAGCGCCTTCCATTTGAGCGTGTTGGAGTGAAGGGCAACCGGCAATGCGGCCGCGCCGAACAGCCCGCCAAGAATGATTGAGGCGGCGACGAGCGGCACATCCCACACGACGCGGCCCGCGATCTCGAATGCGGCCATGCCAGTGTAGTGCATCACCGCGATGCCGCCTCCGACGATAGCACCGCCGATCCAGCGTCCATGTGGAACGCGTGGCGAGATGCCGATCGTGAGACCCGTGCCGGTCAAAGCGATCGCGGCCAGCAACGACATGATCGTCAAGGCGATGTTGTAGCCGCTCGGTACGGCGGGCTGGAAGGCCAACATAGCTATGAAATGCGTCGCCCAGATGCCGAAGCCGGTGGCGACCGCGGCGACGGCTAGCCAGATCCGTCGCATCTCGCTTTCACTGCGCCCGACATGGTGGAGGAGGTTCACGGCCGTGAAGGAAGCCAGGGCGCAAATGAAGGCGGCCAGCGCAACCAGACGCAAATCATGCTGCGTCGCAATGCAAGTGTAGACTTTCAACATGCTCTTCCCCCAGGCAGGATGATCACCCCGTTGGGGAGAAATCTACGCCCAAAACTTGAATAAAGCGCTTAAGCGGCAAATCCGCTTTGAATCATCTCGTCTCTCAAATCCGGTCATCTCTTGCGCCCTCAAAGGCGATTACGCGGCCTAGGCAAGGTTCGTCTTCTTCCCGAGCCGGGCGCAATTCCGGCCGTGATCGCGAAATCTCGACGCAATGCCTTCTCGATGTGTCGCGCCAGCGTCACATACGTGGGCGACGGCCAAGGCGGCCGTTCTCATCGAGATAGGAGGTAACCAGACCATCGCCGGTTAAGATGCCGGTCCTGCTATTCAAACACCTAGCTCCTGACCAAACTGCTTCGCAGCAATGCCAGGAATGTCGTCAATCCGGTCAGGTTTCCCGATTAAATAGCCTTGAGCTTCATCACATCCGACGCGGCGCAGGTAGTCGAGCTGGTCGAGAGTTTCCACGCCTTCGGCTGTCACCTCAATTCGAAGCTCATGCGCCAACTCAATCAATGATCTTACAATGGCGGCGCAATCCGCATCGGCCAGCATATCCTGGACAAAAGATCGGTCGATCTTGAGCCGCGAAAGAGGCAATTTACGGAGGTAAGTGAGGGATGAATAGCCGGTGCCAAAATCGTCAAGAGCAACTGTCACAGATAATGAACTTAACGACTGTAATAACGAAATCGTTTCTTCAAAATTCGAAATCAGCACCGTTTCTGTGATCTCGACCTCGAGTCTTCGGGGCTCCAAACCGGCTTCAGCCAAGGCCGCTACAATTCCATCCAGCAAGGCCTTGTTCTTAAGCTGCATTACCGACAAGTTGACGGATACCCGCAAGTCGCGCGGCCAGCGCGCCGCTGCCAAACAAGCTGTTTTGACGACCCAGTGTCCGATGGCGTGAATCAAACCCGTTTCTTCAGCGATGGATATGAACTCCGACGGAGGGATAGGGCCAAGGGTCGGATGCTGCCACCGCAGAAGCGCTTCAAAACCTCGGATGCGATCGCTCCCGAGGTCGAGAAAGGGTTGAAATGCGAGCCAAAGCTGGTCATTGGCCAGCGCAGATGGGAGATCGCGTGCAAGGGCATGGCGCCTTGCAGCAGCTTCATCGTCGCCTGGGCTGAAAAACTGGATGGAGCCCGCCCCCGGCGTCTTGGCCCTGTATAGCGCGGTGTCGACGCACCGCAGGAGTTGGTTGGTATCCAAACCGTCAGCGGGGGCCAAAGCGATACCTATAGAGGCCCTGCAATATATTTCGCGCTTTTCGATCAAGAACGGCGCGCACATGGCATCTACGATCTGTTTGGCCAAGGACCTGATCTGATCTGATCTGATATCGCGCGTAGCAATTATTGCAAATTCGCCGCCCTCCAATCTGGCAATGCCATCGCTCTCCCGCGTCGATCTCCGAAGTCTCGCAGCCACTTCGACCAAAAGGGCATCCGCCATGGCTCGGCCAAAGCGATCATTCACCTCGGCAAAATTGTTAAGATCGAACAAAAGCAACGCACAGTGCTGGTCAAACTGCTTTGCGTCCACCAACGCGTTCTCCAGCCGCTCGTTGAAGCTGAACCGGTTTGGCAGTCTCGTCAGAACATCCCTGCGAATGGCATTTTCGCTTTCCGCCTGCAGAATAAAGCGCTGGGTAAATTCGAAGGCGTGAGCAAGCACGGCACGAAACAGCGTGATGGCGTAACTCACCATCAGGATTGCGACGGGCAGGTTGACCGCGTCTTTCACCCACACGATCGCCACCGCTGAACCGACGAAGATCGGTAGCGTATACGCGATGGCCGCAATAGGAATCGTGTAAAAGGAAGCGGCGCCGCCTGCGATCATCCCCGCGCTCAGGCAGGTAATGACGACCTGGGCGGCACTTGTTGCCCCGCTGAAGAACAGAACGGGAAGTGCTCCCCACCAGGTGCCGAACAAGAAGGCGTTCCGCACCAGGTTTTGCGTTGTCCGGCGAGACACCGATCTTGGTTTGACGGACTGAAATGATGATCTCGCTCTTAGGCCGACGAAACCAGCGGCGACGATGATCACACTCGCCCAGAGGATGGCTTTGGTTTGGTCAGGCGAGCCCCAAAACGCCATGACAAAAGTGGCCGCATTGAGGATGTTCGCAACCATGGCAAGAAGCGTGTTGCGAAGCACGATACTGACCTGCTCCGCCCTGATACGGCCGGCAAGTGGTTCGATCGTCGAGGGCCCGCCAAAAACACGCAGGTCTCCCGCCAACAGGTCACCGAGCCTTGCGGCTGACAGACGCTGCATCACTCTTTCACTCCCGCCCTAGAGTAGTAGCTGCGTGTTGATCTCCTAGCACCGAACAATTCGGAAAAAGTAAATTTCGACGGCAAATTTGGACAGCCCAGTTGGGGAAACCAAAGGGCTCCGGAATTCGAAGATAGTGAAAGACACGATGCTCCCTATCCGGGATGTCGCGACGCAAGCCTAGGAATTCTGCCTCAAGTCTGTTGCCGGCCTCCGTGAAGGACTTGGCCTTGTTGCATTCTGAGACTCACGTTGCCCTAATCCGATCGCTGGTTCACGGCCGCGATGTCCTATCTATCTGCGTCCCCACAAAGGGGCCGCCCGGTAGCCGTTCCTGGTTGGAGCGTGGCTGTCGCGACACAACGAATGCGCGCGCGGGGGCACTTCAATCTTCGAGGCCGTCACCGGCGCCCGCCATCCGAGGATACGCCCTGAAGCAGGGGCGTCGCCTTCCTTGTCATCAGCATCGCGCCGGCCCGCGCGGAAGCCAGACTGAGCCGTCCCGTGTGCGCCGGTAATCTCTCCCAGGCAAGGGCGGCGCCGGTCCTCACATGCCGGAACCGACACCTGCGCTCCGGCGTCCTGCCATTGTCGATAGGTGTCCACAGGCCATCGCTGTAACCGTTGACGATGGCTGCGACCCGCAGCGCCACGGTGTTGATGCCGCGGCAGCGCCTGCCTGATGCGACGTTGGTCGGGCCGGCGGCGCTGGTTTCCGTTTTGGAACCACGACGCGCCCCAATCACCTGCACCTTCTTCGATTGCAGCGATGATCTCGGCGGTGATGCGCGTGTATGCCGTGGCAAACAGCCCGTTTCGATGGCAAAAGCATGACTCAATGGGCGTGGGGATGCGGCGGCGTCCGGAGCAACGGAGGGCCGCCTCCTCGATCACCTGGTCAGCAAGTCTGAAACCTCGCATTGCCGCCTGATCTACAGGCTGCGCTTGCGGATGCATACCGCAGAAAGCTGCGACCGCCGCTTTGCTTGTGTGCAAAGAGCCCTGCCCGGCGATGTATATTGCGCAGGTTGGCGACCAATACATGGTCAAGCCGATGCCGCTGTCGGGTGGCAGCCATGATCCGTCCTGTTCCTCTTACGAGCCGCCCGACGAACTGTCCGGCCTCGGCGTGCTGATGGGCAGCGCTATCCAGGTCGATTCCGAGAGCGGCATGGCCGAGCTGATGCTGGACTTTCGGCTGTCGAAGGTCGGCACGCGATCTGTGCCGGCAGCTGGCGCCGTAGGCTCGAACAGCGTGGTCGGAGACACCAGGAAACTCTCGCTGCGAGGCCTGCTCCATTGCCTCTGGCACGAAGCGGAGCTGACGGTCTGGACGTCACGATGGGCTGGCAAACGGCATTGGTGGAATATCCGTTGGCACCTCGTCGAGGCCGCTGGCCAGATGACGGTCAAGGGCGGAGCGCCGAAATCCTGTTCGTGCCCGAGCCGTTCCGGTCCGCCGATAAAATCGCGATCGAGCAAAGGCGCGGGCAGGCGCTTGCACCTGCGCTGCCCCCGAAGAGCGGCCCCAGAAAGCTGATGATCCTGGTCGGCGAGGTCAAGGAGTTCAGCCCGGCTCGGGGCGGTCACAAGTTGATCGTCAAGCACATGCCGGGGTTCGTGTTCCTGTTGGATGAGAGTCTTCATCGTCGGCTTCAAACCCGCTTTGAAACCGAGATGGCACTCTGGAGCGCGGATGAGGCATCGCATCTAGTCGCGATTGCCACCTTCGGGTTGACCCCGGCGGGGCTGGCGGTGATCGAGGAAATGGCCATCATGGTCGTGGCGGAGAATTGGGTGCCTTACGAGTCCGCCTATGAAAAGAAGCTGGTCGACGCCCTTGCAAGGACCAGGGAGCGAAGCATGAAAGGACTGCGCTACAATCTACCATTGGACAGGCCAACCGCGACGGCGATATTGCAGACACAGCCGCGGCCGGTTGGCCTTCATATCGTCCCCCCGTCTTCCGATGGCACATAGGAGGAAACGCTGAGCGAACTGATCGCGTCGCGACCGGAGTTCGATTCCTGGATCTGGCGGACGGCCGATAGTGAGATGCCGACTTTGCCTGGTCAGCAAGACGGTGGGCCCGTCATATGAGGCACCGTTCGCGGCCGGTATTTCAGGTACGCTGGTATTATCATCCAATTCGCTCGTCTGAGCGGATATTCCCGGCAAATGATGTATCCGCCCTGGACCACAGAGCGGGTTGCAGTGCGGACGTGCAGGCGATCCCTTCCGGTTCGCAAGTTGGGCGGGTACGCCGTGTTCGTAGCCGCTGATGAGCTTCATCGCCTCTGGCGCGCAACAAAAGGGCCGGGCTTGCAGCACCCGGCCAAGCAAGAGGGCAAAAACCTCCAGAGGGGAACGCGCCGGACGCAATGGGAGGAGAACGCCCGACGCACAACGGCATATAGGTCAGCAAGGATGACATCTCAACGACATGCCAGTAGACCACGAGGCCTGATCATCTTGGTGCACTGAAGCTTGCGAGCCCGGGCGTTTGCCAAAAACCTCATTTCACGTTGCTTTCGGAATTACAAAAGCTCAAGACGGCATGGCTGCATATATCGGTTCCGGCGCCTAGCAGCCGAAACGATTTCCGGGGCGAACGCGTATTAGTAATAGTTTATGACGATACTTATGCTGCCGAGACATTTATTGCCTTCCGCCACAACCATTACTATGTCGCGAGGCTTCGCCTGCTGCCTTCAAGCCAACCGGAGAATTTCATGACAGAAGAAGCCGAGCACAGCCTCAGAACACGGCTTCATCTTCTCCGCCTTAGCTGCGCCGGCCAGGTATGACGAGCGGCCGCCGCTGACCTGCATGGCCACGCCAGACGCATCGGCGCAGCGAACATTCTGCCTGTACGAGCAGCGGAGTTTGACAATGAATAGACGTATCCCGCAGGCCCGGATGTCATGCCATTCTTGTGGCGGACGGCCGTGATCACGTCTGAACAAGCAGCGTGTGTCGCCGCCCGTTCACCCTTATTTACGCGAACAACTCCTTGTAACCGGTGGTCATCATCCAGTTCGCCCGATCGAGATGGCTTCTCGCGGCTTTCCGCGCGCGCACCGGCTCTTCCGCCGGATCGATGCCGAGGATGACCTGCGCCATCTCCTCATAACTGGCATCGTCGGCGGAGGCGTCCAGGAACCTCAAGTAGGTCTTGAAGTGCTCCTTGTCGTAGGCGGTTAGGCTTTCCGACCAGGGGACTTCATCTTTAAGACCTGGTTCAACGTCTGTGTATTTCATCACGATATCGGGCTCCGGAAACTGGTCGAAGATTTCGCTTCGACAGGCTACCCGGACCGAGGGGAATATCATCCTCAAGGCGACATTCCGATCATCGTCGGCAAGAGCCCGCTCGAAGCGAGAAACGCTCCTTTGGCGATGCAACTCCAGGTTAGGGATGAATTGCAAAAAGCTCAAGACTGTTCGGCTCGCCGTCGATTCCGGCCGACTGCTCGGCCGTTAATTTCACATAATTTCACATTCCAAATAAGACACAAAAGTCGGCCCAGAGCTGCCGGCCGAAACGCGCTAAGGCATTGGGATGCGCCGCAATGGGGGCCAGGCTTCCGGGCCGATTCCAAATCTTTTGGCTCTTCGGCCGTCCGCTCATCCGTCTTGACCAGGACGAACCTACAGCCTATCTCACCGCCACGTTAGCACTCCCCACTGGCGAGTGCTAACCCAGGCTTCGGCAACGAAGAACCGTTCAACCTCCGCACCAGGGATATCCAAAATGGCAAAGTCGAATTTCCGGCCGCTTCATGACCGCGTGGTCGTTCGTCGGGTCGAATCCGAATCCAAGACCGCGGGCGGGATCATCATCCCCGATACGGCTAAGGAAAAGCCGCAGGAAGGCGAGATCATCGCCATCGGTTCCGGCGCCCGCGACGAAGCCGGCAAGCTCGTCCCGCTGGACGTCAAGGCCGGCGACCGCATCCTGTTCGGCAAGTGGTCGGGCACCGAAGTCAAGCTCAATGGCGAAGACCTTCTGATCATGAAGGAATCCGACATCATGGGCATCATCGGCTGACACGCCGCCGCCCTTCATCCGCACCATCCAATCTGAATTTCGGGCGAAATGCCCAGGAGTTAAACATGGCTGCCAAAGACGTAAAATTCTCCCGTGATGCCCGCGAACGCATGCTTCACGGCATCAACATCCTCGCCGACGCGGTGAAGGTCACGCTCGGCCCCAAGGGCCGCAACGTCGTCATCGACAAGTCGTTCGGCGCCCCGCGCATCACCAAGGACGGCGTCACCGTCGCCAAGGAAATCGAACTTTCCGACAAGTTCGAGAACATGGGCGCGCAAATGATCCGCGAAGTCGCGTCGAAGACCAACGACATCGCCGGCGACGGCACCACGACCGCGACCGTTCTGGCACAGTCGATCGTCCAGGAAGGCCACAAGGCGGTTGCCGCCGGCATGAACCCGATGGACCTCAAGCGCGGCATCGACCTCGCGGTTAGGGACGTCGTCTCGACGCTGATCAAGAACGCCACGAAGATCAAGACCTCGGAAGAGGTTGCCCAGGTCGGCACCATCGCCGGCAATGGCGACGAGTCGGTCGGCAAGATGATCGCGGAAGCGATGCAGAAGGTCGGCAATGAAGGCGTCATCACGGTCGAGGAAGCCAAGACTGCCGAGACGGAACTCGAAGTCGTCGAAGGCATGCAGTTCGACCGCGGCTATCTCTCGCCCTACTTCGTCACCAACGCCGACAAGATGGTTGCCGATCTCGAGGACGTCTACATCCTCCTGCACGAGAAGAAGCTCTCCAACCTCCAGGCCATGCTGCCGGTTCTCGAAGCCGTCGTGCAGACCTCCAAGCCGCTGCTCATCATCTCGGAAGACGTCGAAGGCGAGGCTCTGGCTACGCTCGTCGTCAACAAGCTGCGCGGTGGCCTGAAGATCGCCGCCGTCAAGGCGCCGGGCTTCGGTGACCGCCGCAAGGCCATGCTGGAAGACATCGCCATCCTGACCGGTGGCCAGGTCATCTCGGAAGACCTCGGCATCAAGCTCGAGAACGTCGGCCTCAACATGCTCGGCCGCGCCAAGAAGGTGTCGATCTCCAAGGAGAACACCACCATCGTCGACGGCGCCGGCAAGAAGGCCGAGATCCAGGGCCGCGTTGCCCAGATCAAGCAGCAGATCGAAGAGACCACGTCGGACTACGACAAGGAGAAGCTGCAGGAACGTCTGGCGAAGCTCGCCGGCGGCGTTGCGGTGATCCTCGTCGGCGGTGCGACGGAAGTCGAAGTCAAGGAAAAGAAGGACCGCGTCGATGACGCCCTCAACGCGACCCGCGCGGCCGTGGAAGAAGGCATTGTCGCGGGCGGTGGCGTGGCCCTGCTGCGCGCTTCGGCCAACCTCAAGGCCACCGGCGTCAACTCCGACCAGGCCGCCGGCATCAACATCGTGCGTCGCGCGCTGCAGGCTCCGGCCCGCCAGATCGCGGCCAACGCCGGTGCGGAAGCTTCGATCGTTGCCGGCAAGATCCTCGACAACAAGGGCGCGACCTTCGGCTACAACGCCCAGACCGGCGAGTATGGCGACATGATCGCCATGGGCATCGTCGATCCGGTCAAGGTCGTGCGCACGGCTCTCCAGGACGCGGCCTCGGTCGCCGGCCTGCTGGTCACCACCGAAGCCATGATCGCGGAGGCTCCGAAGAAGGAGGCGGCTGGCGGCGGCATGCCTGCCGGCATGGCTGGCGGCGGCATGGGTGGTATGGGCGGCATGGATTTCTAAGGTCCACGCACCTCAACAATCTCGAGGGCGGCAGCGATGCCGCCCTTTTCCTTGAAGTCGGATCCGGCCGGAAATGTTCGGCGCGTACACCGACCGTATGGCCGTAGTAGCGCTGGTCGTGAAAGCTGGACTAGAAGCGAGCGCGGGCACGGATACGGCGGAGAGCCGCTGGCGTCGGGGCTTCGAAGACAATCAACGATTCGAACCCTTTCATGAGTATGAGGGAGCGGTGGCGAAAACGTGCAATCGGCCTAGATAATGTTCGCACCTCCCCAAGTCGCCGAGAGCATGAGGCAGCAGCGGCCCCTTGCCGTCGAGATCAAACAGAAGCGTGGGCTCGTGAAGCGGCCACAGTCAATCTGGGCCGGCATCGACCTAACTGCCATCCCGAACGATAGAGGTCGCGGCGGTGGCCAGAACGACCATCGGAATAGCATCCGGCCTTCGTTCATCCCGAAGAAGGGTTGACCGACCACTCCGTTTCGCCAGCGCGAATGCGGCAACTCCATTGCGATCGCGGCAATTCGGATTGGCGCAGGGCGCCATGTGCTCCGACCCTGAGGGCTGTCCCGGTCGGCACGACCCATCGCTCAGCGGCGATCAAGTCATCGGTTTTCGGAATGACCGGCGACGCTTCGTCTCAACGACTATGCCGGTCGGGCTGTCGGCCGTATTCTTCGCCTTGTACACGGCGGTTCGCTTCGGTTTTGGTTTGGGTGGCGCTCGAGGCCCTACCCTTGGCTCCGGTGTTTGCTTGCTTTTTTGTTTGTCCTTGCGGGCGCAAAGCAAAGCCTTGGCGGTCGCGGCGTCCGCATCCGAGACCACGCCGGCCGGCTTGCCATCGAGATCAATCCGTGCGGCGCCGGCATCCAGTCTCGCCAAGTATTTGGCCATCTTGGTATACGCCAGCAGGGCTCTCCTCAATTCATCATCGGACAGTTCGCCGTCGAGCACCCGAATGTCATGATGGATGCCGATCTTGAGCGGCCTGGGCGCTTTCGGATTGAACGCCGCAGGCCACTTGGCCGATAGATAGCGGAAAAGCTGTGCAGGCGATTTGCCT
>NZ_JBFUEG010000017.1:0-110864 GCF_056404315.1 Mesorhizobium sp. P2_D6
CCAAGGACGAAGGTGGCCGTCACACGCCGTTCTTCACCAACTACCGTCCGCAGTTCTATTTCCGCACGACCGACGTGACCGGCATCGTGTCGCTGCCGGAAGGCACGGAAATGGTGATGCCCGGCGACAACATCACGGTCGATGTCGAGCTGATCGTGCCGATCGCCATGGAAGAGAAGCTGCGCTTCGCCATCCGTGAAGGCGGCCGCACCGTCGGTGCCGGCATCGTCGTCACCATCAAAGAATAATTAGACTTAAACCGATCTGTCGCGGGCGCGGAGTTGCCCGCGCCGCGCCAGAACAAGGAAGTGACGCATGAACGGACAGAATATCCGCATCCGCCTGAAGGCGTTTGATCACCGGGTGCTCGACGCCTCGACAAAAGAAATCGTGTCGACGGCCAAGCGCACCGGAGCAAACGTCCGCGGCCCCATTCCGCTGCCGACGCGGATCGAAAAGTTCACGGTCAACCGGTCGCCTCACGTCGACAAGAAGAGCCGCGAGCAGTTCGAGATGCGCACGCACAAGCGTCTGCTCGACATCGTCGATCCGACCCCGCAGACGGTCGATGCTTTGATGAAGCTTGATCTGGCCGCCGGTGTCGACGTCGAGATCAAGCTCTAAGGGAATGAGAGCGCGGTAAGGGGCGGTGCCCCTGGCCCGGAACTCTAAAGGAATTGAACCGATGCGTTCAGGTGTGATTGCAAAGAAGGTGGGAATGACCCGCGTCTATAATGATGCCGGGGAACATGTTCCCGTCACCGTTCTCCAGATGGAGAACTGCCAGGTCGTGGCTCAGCGCACGCAGGAGAAGAACGGCTATACGGCCGTCCAACTCGGCGTTGGCCTTGCCAAGGTGAAGAACACGTCGAAAGCGATGCGCGGCCATTTCGCGACCGCTTCCGTCGAGCCGAAGGCGAAGGTCGCCGAGTTCCGCGTCTCCGCCGACAACATGATCGATGTCGGCGCCGAGATCACCGTCGAGCACTTCGTCGCCGGCCAGAAGGTCGATGTGACGGGCACGACGATCGGCAAGGGTTTCCAGGGCGTCATCAAGCGCCACCACATGGGTGGTGGTCGCGCGACGCACGGTAACTCGGTTTCGCACCGTACGCACGGCTCGACCGGCCAGCGTCAGGACCCGGGCAAGGTGTTCAAGGGCAAGCATATGGCTGGCCACATGGGCGACACCCGCGTCACCACACAGAATGTCGAGATCGTTTCGACCGACGCCGATCGCGGCCTGATCCTGATCCGCGGTGCGGTTCCCGGATCGAAGGGCGCCTGGATCCTGGTCCGCGATGCGGCCAAGGTGGCACTGCCGGCCAATGCGCCGAAGCCTGCCGCGATCCGCGCCGTTGCTGCCGAGAGTGGCGCGAAGAACGAGGCTCCGGCCGCAGAGGGAGCAGAATAATGGATCTCAAGATCACAACGCTTGGCGGCAAGGACGCCGGCAAGGTGAAACTCTCCGAGGAGATTTTCGGCCTTGATCCGCGCGAGGACATCCTGCAGCGCGTCGTGCGCTGGCAGCTGGCCAAGCGCCAGCAGGGCACGCACAAGGCCAAGGGCCGCGCCGAAATCGCGCGCACCGGCGCCAAGATGTACAAGCAGAAGGGTACCGGCCGCGCCCGCCACCATTCGGCACGCGCTCCGCAGTTCCGCGGCGGCGGCAAGGCCCATGGCCCGGTCGTTCGCAGCCACGAGCACGATCTGCCGAAGAAGGTTCGCGCCCTGGGCTTGCGCCATGCTCTCTCGGCCAAGGCCAAGAGCGCGTCGATCATCATCATCGACGAGCTGAAGCTGACCGAGGCCAAGACGAAGGCGCTGATCGCGAATTTCGCGACGCTGGGCCTGACCAACGCTTTGGTGATCGGCGGTGCCGAGCTTGACCAGAACTTCAAGCTGGCAGCGACCAACATCCCGAACATCGACGTGCTGCCCATCCAGGGCATCAACGTCTACGACATTCTTCGCCGCGGCACGCTGGTCCTTTCGAAGGCCGCCGTCGAGGCTCTCGAGGAGCGCTTTAAATGACCGACCTTCGTCATTACGACGTGATCGTCTCGCCGGCGATCACCGAAAAGTCGACCATGGCTTCCGAGAACAACCAGGTCGTCTTCAACGTCGCCAAGAAGGCGTCGAAGCCGGAAATCAAGGCCGCCGTCGAAGCGCTGTTTGGCGTCAAGGTTACGGCCGTGAACACGCTTGTCCGCAAGGGCAAGATCAAGCGCTTCCGCGGCACGATCGGCCGCCAGAGCGACGTCAAGAAGGCGGTAGTGACGCTGGCCGACGGCCAGTCGATCGACGTCGCGACGGGTCTCTGAGCTAGGCCGCGAGGACAGGACAATGGCACTTAAAAAATTCAACCCGGTAACGCCGAGCACCCGCCAGCTGGTCATCGTCGACCGCTCGGGCCTCTACAAGGGCAAGCCCGTCAAGGGCCTGACCGAAGGCCTGACCAAGTCGGGCGGCCGCAACAATCACGGCCGCATCACGGCCCGCTTCATCGGCGGCGGTCACAAGCGTTCGTACCGCATCATCGACTTCAAGCGCCGCAAGTTCGACGTCGTCGGCACGGTCGAGCGCATTGAATACGATCCGAACCGCACCGCCTTTATCGCGCTGATCAAGTACGACGATGGCGAGCTGTCCTACATCATCGCCCCGCAGCGCCTTGCCGCCGGCGACAAGATCGTGGCCGGTGAATCCGTCGACGTGAAGCCGGGCAATGCGATGCCGCTGGCCTCGATGCCGGTCGGCACGATCGTCCACAACATCGAGCTGAAGCCAGGCAAGGGCGCCCAGGTTGCTCGTTCGGCCGGCGGCTACGGCCAGCTGGTCGGTCGCGACCAGGGCATGGCGATCCTGCGCCTCAACTCAGGCGAGCAGCGTGTCGTTCACGGCTCCTGCATGGCCACCGTCGGCGCCGTGTCGAACCCCGACCACGGCAACATTAACGACGGCAAGGCCGGCCGCACGGTCTGGCGCGGCAAGCGCCCGCACAATCGCGGCGTGACCATGAACCCGGTCGACCATCCGCATGGCGGTGGTGAAGGCCGCACCTCCGGTGGCCGTCATCCGGTCAGCCCGTGGGGCAAGCCGACCAAGGGCAAGAAGACGCGGTCCAACAAGGCGACCGACAAGTTCATCCTGCGCTCGCGCCATCAGCGCAAGAGCTAAGAAGAGGTAACGCCAAGTGACTCGTTCTATTTGGAAAGGCCCCTTCATCGACGGCTACCTTCTCAAGAAGGTGGACAAGGTTCGTGAAGGTGGTCGCAATGAGGTGATCAAGATGTGGAGCCGTCGCTCCACCATCCTGCCGCAGTTCGTCGGCTTCACCTTCGGTGTCTACAACGGCCAGAAGCATGTTCCCGTCTCGGTGAACGAGGACATGGTCGGTCACAAGTTCGGTGAATTCGCTCCGACCCGGACCTATTACGGTCACGGCGCGGATAAGAAGGCGAAGAGGAAATAATCATGGGCAAGGCCAAAGCTCCGCGCAGGCTTGCTGACAACGAAGCGCGCGCCGTTCTGCGCACGATCCGTATCAGCCCGCAGAAGCTGAACCTGGTTGCCGCGCTGATCCGCGGCAAGAAGGTCGCGACAGCGCTTTCCGACCTCGAATTCTCGGCCAAGCGGATTTCCGGCACGGTCAAGAAGACGCTGGAATCGGCGATCGCCAACGCGGAAAACAACCACGACCTCGATGTCGATGCGCTGATCGTGGCGGAAGCCTATGTCGGCAAGTCGATCGTCATGAAGCGTTTCCACGCTCGTGGTCGCGGTCGCGCCAGCCGTATCGAGAAGCCGTTCTCGCACCTCACGATCGTCGTTCGTGAAGTCGAAGAAAAAGGGGAGGCCGCATAATGGGCCAGAAAGTCAATCCGATCGGTCTGCGCCTCGGCATCAACCGCACCTGGGATTCGCGCTGGTTCGCGAACACCGGCGAGTACGGCAAGCTGCTGCATGAGGACATCAAGATCCGCAAGTATCTTGAGAAGGAACTCAAGCAGGCTGCGATCTCCAAGGTCGTGATCGAGCGTCCGCACAAGAAGTGCCGCGTCACCATCCATGCGGCGCGTCCGGGTCTGATCATCGGCAAGAAGGGCGCCGACATCGAGAAGCTTCGCAAGAAGCTGATGGAGATGACGAAGTCCGAGACGCACCTCAACATCGTTGAAGTGCGCAAGCCGGAAATCGACGCGACGCTGGTCGCCCAGTCGATCGCCCAGCAGCTCGAGCGCCGTATCGCGTTCCGCCGCGCCATGAAGCGCGCCGTTCAGTCGGCGATGCGGCTTGGTGCCGAAGGCATCCGCATCAACTGCGCCGGTCGTCTCGGCGGCGCCGAGATCGCGCGCATGGAATGGTACCGCGAAGGCCGCGTGCCGCTGCATACACTGCGTGCCGATGTCGATTACGGCACGGCCGAAGCGAACACGGCTTACGGCATCTGCGGCGTCAAGGTGTGGGTGTTCAAGGGCGAAATCCTCGAGCATGATCCGATGGCTTCGGAGCGTCGCGCGACCGAGGGTGATGCTGCGCATGGCGGTGGTGGTGATCGCGAACGCGGTCGTCGTCGCGAAAACGCCTGATTATTTAGGAATTTGGAGTTAGAACGATGCTGCAGCCAAAGCGCACAAAGTTCCGCAAGCAGTTCAAGGGCCGTATCCATGGTACCGCAAAGGGCGGCACCAACCTGGATTTCGGTGGTTTCGGGCTGAAGGCGCTTGAGCCGAACCGCGTCACCGCGCGTGAGATCGAGGCGGCCCGCCGCGCGATCACTCGTGAGATGAAGCGTGCCGGCCGCGTGTGGATCCGTATTTTCCCAGACGTGCCGGTGACGTCGAAGCCGACCGAAGTGCGCATGGGCAAGGGCAAGGGCGCTGTCGATTACTGGGCGGCGCGCGTCAAGCCGGGCCGCATCATGTTCGAGATCGACGGCGTCAACGAAGAAACCGCCCGTGAGGCGCTGCGTCTCGGCGCGGCCAAGCTCTCGGTCAGGACGCGCTTCGTACAGCGCATCGCAGAATAAGGACGGGCTGATCATGAAAGCCGAAGACATCCGGACCAAGACCCAGGACCAGCTGACCGACGATCTGGCCAGCCTGAAGAAGGAGCAGTTCAACCTGCGCTTCCAGAAGGCCACCGGCCAGCTCGAGAAGACCGCGCGCGTGAGGCAGGTCCGCAAGGACATTGCGCGTATCAAGACCATCGCTGCGGAAAAGTCCGCGGCCAAGAAGGCTTAAGGACGAAAACCATGCCAAAGCGCATTCTGCAGGGCACCGTCGTCAGCGACAAGAACGAGAAGACGGTTGTCGTCAAGGTCGAACGGCGCTTCACGCATCCCGTGATGAAGAAGACCGTGCGCATGACCAAGAAGTACAAGGCGCACGACGAGAACAACGCCCACAAGGTCGGCGATCAGGTGTTCATCCAGGAATCGAAGCCGATTTCCAAGGACAAGCGCTGGATCGTCGTATCTTCGGATCAGGCGTAAACAACGAATTTTGGACAGACCGGGGAGGGGCTTTGAGCCCGTCCCGTTAGAAAAAAAGAAGGCGGCCAGTCATGATTCAGATGCAAACAAACCTCGACGTCGCGGATAATTCCGGCGCGCGTCGTGTCATGTGCATCAAGGTGCTGGGCGGCTCGAAGCGGAAATACGCTTCCGTGGGCGACATCATCGTGGTGTCCATCAAGGAAGCCATTCCGCGCGGCCGCGTTAAGAAGGGCGATGTGATGAAGGCGGTCGTGGTTCGCACGGCCAAGGACATCCGCCGCCCGGACGGCAGCGTGATCCGTTTCGACAAGAACGCGGCCGTTCTCGTCGACAACAAGAAAGAGCCAATCGGCACGCGTATCTTCGGACCGGTTCCGCGCGAACTCCGCGCCAAGAACCACATGAAGATCATCTCGCTCGCGCCTGAAGTGCTGTAAGGAGCCGGACCAATGCAAAAGATTAGAAAAGGCGACAAGGTCGTCGTGCTGGCCGGCAAGGACAAGGGCCGTTCGGGCGAAGTCCTCTCGGTTCAGCCGAAGGAAGACACCGCGCTGGTGCGCGGCGTCAACATGATCCGCCGTCACCAGAAGCAGTCCCAGTCCCAAGAGGGCGGGATCATCACCAAGGAAGCGCCGATCCAGCTGTCGAACATCGCGCTGGCCGACCCCAAGGATGGCAAGCCGACCCGCGTCGGCTTCATCTTCCAGAAGGACGGCAAGAAGGTGCGCGTCGCCAAGCGCTCGGGAGAAGTCATCAATGGCTAAGGCTCAAACCACGAAGCCCAAGGCTGAAAGCAAACAGTCCAAGGCCCAGAACACGCCGCGCCTCAAGCAGGTCTACAACGAGACCATCCGCAAGGCGTTGCAGGAGCAGTTCGGTTACGACAACGAGATGCAGGTTCCGCGCATCGACAAGATCGTGCTGAACATGGGCGTCGGCGAAGCGACCGCGGATTCGAAGAAGCCTTCGATCGCGGCCGAAGACCTGGCGATGATCGCCGGCCAGAAGGCCGTCGTCACCCGCGCCCGCAACTCGATCGCCGGCTTCAAGGTCCGCGAGAAGATGCCGATCGGCGCCAAGGTCACGCTGCGCAAGGAACGCATGTACGAGTTCCTCGACCGCCTCGTGAACATCGCACTGCCGCGCGTTCGCGACTTTCGCGGACTGAATCCGAAGAGCTTCGATGGCCGTGGCAACTACGCCATGGGCATCAAGGAACACATCGTGTTCCCGGAGATCAACTACGACAAGGTTGATCAGATCTGGGGCATGGACGTCATCGTTTGTACGACTGCGAAGACGGACGACGAAGCCAGGGCATTGCTCAAGGCCTTCAACTTCCCCTTCCGCCAGTAACGGCAGCGAGAAAAGGAAAAATCTGAAATGGCAAAGACCAGCTCAGTCGAGAAGAACAACAGGCGCCGCAAGCTTGCCGACCAGTACGGTCCCAAGCGCGCTGCTCTGAAGGCGATCATCATGGACCAGTCCAAGCCGATGGAGGAGCGCTTCCGCGCTCAGCTGAAGCTTGCTGCCCTGCCGCGCAACTCGGCCAAAATCCGCATCCGCAACCGCTGCGAAGTTACCGGCCGTCCGCGCGCCTATTATCGCAAGCTCAAAGTATCGCGCATCGCGCTTCGTGATCTTGGCAATAACGGCCAGATCCCGGGCTTGGTCAAGTCGAGCTGGTAAGGAGGACATAACATGTCATTGAGCGATCCTCTCGGCGATATGCTGACCCGCATCCGCAACGCGTACGGCCGCAAGAAGTCGAGCGTCTCGACGCCGGCTTCGCGCCTGCGTACCCGCGTCCTCGACGTGCTGAAGGCTGAAGGCTATATCCGCGACTACAGCCAGACCGACTTCGACAACGGCAAGTCCGAGATCGAAATCGAGCTGAAGTATTTCGACGGTGCTCCGGTCGTGCGTGAAATCGCCCGCGTCTCGAAGCCTGGCCGCCGCGTTTACGTTTCGGCCAAGTCGATCCCGCACGTCGCCAACGGCCTCGGCATCGCCATCCTTTCGACGCCGAAGGGCGTGATGGCCGATCACGAAGCACGCGAACAGAATGTCGGCGGCGAGATCCTCTGCCAGATCTTCTGATCTGGCAGCTGACCGCAAAGTGGAATCCGGTCTTCGGATCGTTCCGAAGACAGAGACCTGAAACAAGAGAAGTGACGAGGACAACAAAATGTCTCGTATTGGAAAGAAACCCGTTTCGCTGCCGCAGGGCGTGACCGCGACCGTCAACGGCCAGACCGTGACGGCGAAGGGGCCCAAGGGCGAGCTGAAGTTCGTGGTGAACGACGAAGTGCTGGTCAAGATGGAAGGCAGCGAGATCGCTGTCCAGCCGCGCGACCAGACCAAGACCGCCCGCTCCAAGTGGGGCATGTCGCGTACGCAGATCGTCAACATCCTGCAGGGCGTCAAGGACGGTTTCGAGAAGAAGCTCGAGATCACCGGCGTCGGCTATCGCGCCGCCCTTCAGGGCAAGAACCTGCAGCTGGCTCTTGGCTTCAGCCATGACGTCGTCTACGAGACGCCGGCCGGCATCACGATCACTGTGCCGAAGCCGACGGAAATCACCGTGACCGGCATCGACAAGCAGCAGGTCGGCCAGGTTGCCGCCGAGATCCGCGAGTATCGCGGTCCCGAGCCCTACAAGGGCAAGGGTGTCCGCTATGCCGGCGAGAAGATCGTCCGCAAGGAAGGCAAGAAGAAGTAAGTTTAACGCCGCGGGGAGCGGTCGCGGGAGGCGCTTTCGCCTACCGCACAAGGCGGCCCCCGTTTTTTGAAGGCAAGGAAGACCATCATGGGTACCAAGGAATCCACGCAGCGCCGTGCGCAGCGCGTTCGCCGCCAGATCAAGAAGGTCGCCGGCGAGCGTCCGCGTCTGTCGGTCCACCGCACGTCGAAGAACATCTACGTGCAGGTTATCGACGACGCCAAGGGCCATACCATTGTCGCTGCTTCGACGCTCGAGAAGGACCTCAAGGGTTCGCTCAAGACCGGCGCCGACACCGCGGCTGCGGCCGCGATCGGCAAGCTGATCGCCGAGCGCGCCGCCAAGGCTGGCGTCAAGGAAGTCGTCTTCGACCGCGGCGCCTACATCTATCACGGCCGCGTCAAGGCGCTGGCCGAGGCTGCTCGTGAAGGTGGCCTGAGCTTCTAAACAATTTTCGCCCCCGGTGACCCACAGAGGCACCGGATCTTATCAGCAACCGTGCTTCCGGAAAAAAACAAGGAACAGGATATGGCACAGGAACGTAGGGATGGCGGCCGCGGCCGCGATCGTGAAGAGCGCGATGACGGCATGGTGGACAAGCTCGTCCACATCAACCGCGTCGCCAAGGTCGTCAAGGGCGGCCGTCGCTTCGGTTTTGCAGCACTCGTCGTCGTCGGCGACCAGAAGGGCCGCGTCGGCTTTGGTCACGGCAAGGCGCGCGAAGTGCCGGAAGCGATCCGCAAGGCAACCGAATCGGCAAAGCGCGACATGATCTTCGTGCCGCTGCGCTCGGGCCGCACGCTGCACCACGACGTCGAGGGACGCTGGGGTGCGGGACGCGTGCTGCTGCGCGCCGCCAAGCAGGGTACCGGCATCATCGCCGGCGGCCCGATGCGCGCTGTCTTCGAGACGCTCGGCATGCATGACGTGGTCGCCAAGTCGATGGGTTCGTCGAACCCCTACAACATGGTTCGCGCCACCTTCGACGCACTGAAGAGCCAGATGCATCCCAAGGATGTGGCTGCTGCGCGCGGCATCAAGTATTCGACCCTTCAGGCCCGCCGCGGCACCGCCGTTGCGGCTGAAGAATAGTCGATCTGACCAGGGATTTTGACCATGGCCAAGAAAGCAACCAAGACCATCACCGTTGAGCAGATCGGTTCGCCGATCCGCCGCCCGAAGGAACAGCGCGCAACGCTGGTCGGCCTCGGCCTCAACAAGATGCACAAGCAGCGCACGCTGGAGGACACTCCGTCGGTGCGCGGCATGATCGCTGCCGTCCAGCATCTCGTCCGCGTCGTGGACGAGGGCTGAGCAAAAGCGCAGGAGAACCCAGATGAAACTCAACGATCTGCGTGACAAGGACGGCGCGACGCACTCCAAGAAGCGTCTCGGCCGTGGCATCGGCTCGGGCTCAGGCAAGACCGGCGGTCGCGGCGTCAAAGGCCAGAAGGCGCGTTCCGGCGTCGCCATCAACGGCTTCGAGGGTGGCCAGATGCCGCTCTACCGGCGCCTGCCGAAGCGTGGCTTCAACAACATCTTCGCCAAGAGCTTTGTCGTCGTGTCGCTGGCCCGTATCCAGACCGCGCTCGATGCCAAGAAGCTCGACGCCAAGGCGACCGTGACGGCCGAGGCACTCGTTGCCGCCGGCGTCATCCGCCGTGTCAAGGACGGCGTGCGCATCCTTTCGGATGGCGAGCTCAAGGCAAAGCTTGCCTTCGACGTCGCCGGCGCCTCAAAGGCTGCGATCGAGAAGATCGAAAAGGCCGGTGGTTCGGTCAAGCTGCCGGAGCAGGCTGCTGCCGAGTAACGGCAATTTGAAGCGCGCTTGGCAGGGACGGCCTCCGTTTTTGCTCACGATTGCGCTTTGATCCGATCAATTGAGCGGCCGCGTCAACGCGGCCGCTTGCATGTTGAGAGCCCGGAGCTTATCTCGTGAGCTTCGGTGAAACGCGCCGCCTGAGCTGCGGGCATCGAGCGTGACCAAGCGGAGAATCAGGCATGGCTTCGGCTGCTGAACAACTAGCCTCGAATCTGAATTTTGCGGCCTTCGCCAAGGCGGAGGACCTGAAGAAGCGAATCTGGTTCACCGTCGGCGCGCTGCTCGTCTATCGTCTCGGTACCTATATCCCGCTGCCCGGCATCAACCCGGACGCGTTCGCCCAGGCCTTCTCCTCGCAGGCCAAGGGTGTTCTCGGCATGTTCAACATGTTTGCCGGCGGCGCCGTGCAGCGCATGGCGATCTTCGCGCTTGGCATCATGCCTTACATCTCGGCCTCCATCATCATGCAGCTGATGACCTCGGTCATTCCGTCGCTGGAAGCGCTGAAGAAGGAAGGCGAGCAGGGCCGCAAGGTCATCAACCAGTACACGCGCTACGGCACGGTGCTTTTGGCGCTGGTGCAGGCCTATGGCATTTCGGTTGGCCTGGAAGGCGGCAACGGCATCGTCAACGATCCCGGCATGTTCTTCCGCATCTCGACCGTCGTCACGCTGGTTGGCGGCACCATGTTCCTGATGTGGCTGGGCGAGCAGATCACCGCACGTGGCATCGGCAACGGCATTTCGCTGATCATCTTCTCGGGCATCGTCGCCGGCCTGCCACGCGCCATCTCCGGCACGCTGGAACTCGGCCGCACCGGCGCCTTGTCGACCGGGTTGATCCTGGCGATCATCGTGCTGGCCATCATCGTGATCGCGCTCATAGTGTTCTTCGAGCGCGCACAGCGCCGCCTGCTGATCCAGTATCCGAAGCGCCAGGTCGGCAACCGCATGTTCCAGGGCGACACCTCGCATCTGCCGCTGAAGCTCAACACGTCGGGCGTCATTCCGCCGATCTTCGCGTCGTCGCTGCTGCTGTTGCCGGCAACGGTCGCCGGCTTCTCGCAGACGACGAACCTGCCGGCCTGGGCAAGCACCGTGCTCGCCTCGCTCGGCCATGGGCAGCCGCTCTACATGCTGTTCTATGCGGGGATGATCGTGTTCTTCGCATTCTTCTACACGGCCATCGTGTTCAATCCGAAGGACACCGCCGACCAGCTCAAGAAGCATTCCGGCTTCATCCCGGGCTACCGTCCGGGTGAGCGCACCGCCGATTACATCGACTATGTCCTAACGCGCATCACCGTCGTCGGCGCCATCTATCTGGTGCTGGTGTGCCTGCTGCCCGAATTCCTGATTTCGGCGACTGGCGTACCTTTCTACCTCGGTGGCACATCGCTTCTGATCGTGGTCAGTGTAACCCTCGATACGGTGGCGCAGATTCAGGGTCACCTGATCGCGCACCAGTATGAGGGCCTGATCAAGAAGTCGAAGTTGCGCGGGGGGAAGAAGGCCAGATGAGATTGATATTGCTTGGGCCGCCAGGGGCGGGCAAGGGGACGCAAGCACAAAGACTGGTGGAGAAATACGGCATACCGCAGCTGTCGACGGGTGACATGCTGCGGGCTGCCGTGCAGGCCGGCACCGAAGTCGGCAAGCGCGCCAAGGCGGTGATGGATGCCGGCGAGCTGGTTTCCGACGCCATCGTCAACGCCATCGTGGCCGAGCGCATCGATCAGCGCGATTGCGCCAACGGTTTCATCCTCGACGGCTACCCGCGCACGCTGGTACAGGCCGATGCGGTTGAATCGATGCTTGCCGAGCGTGGCATCGCACTGGACGCGGTGATTGAGTTCGTCGTCGACGACAAGGCGCTGGTCGGCCGCATCGTCAAGCGGGCCGAAGACGCCAACGCCGCCGGCCAGCCGGTGCGCAAGGACGACAATCCGGTGGTGTTCGAAGAGCGCCTGCGGGAATATTACAAGAAGACCGCCCCGCTGATCGGCTATTACTACGCCAAGCGCACGCTGAAGAGCGTCGACGGCATGGCCGGCATCGACACTGTGACGGGAGAGATCGAAGCTCTGCTCGCCGCGGTGACGCGGGAGACCGTTACGGCAAAGTAAAGATTGCACTTGACTGGAACGGTTCGCTGGGTTATGGCGGCCCGTCTTCCTATCAGGCATGAGGCTTGCTTGTCCGCAAGGGCAAGGCAGCCGCATTGAAACTGGGAAACTCCCGCAAGGGCCGGCCTCCACCGGACGCGGGGAATTTTGGATAGCGCTGGTTCGTCCAGCCCACATGGAGAAGAGAAGAATATGGCTCGTATAGCCGGCGTCAACATTCCGACCAACAAGCGCGTCGTCATTGCGCTTCAGTACATTCACGGCATTGGCAAGAAGTTCGCCCAGGAGATCGTCGACAAGGTCGGCATCCCGGCCGAACGCCGCGTCAACCAACTGACCGACGCGGAAGTGCTGCAGATCCGCGAGACCATCGACCGCGACTATCAGGTCGAAGGCGACCTGCGCCGCGAAGTGTCGATGAACATCAAGCGTCTGATGGACCTCGGCTGCTACCGCGGCCTGCGTCACCGCCGCTCGCTGCCGGTTCGCGGCCAGCGCACGCACACCAATGCACGCACCCGCAAGGGCCCGGCCAAGTCGATCGCCGGCAAGAAGAAGTAATTTAGGGCAGTAAGGGAGTAGGGCAGTAAGGCAATAGGACCGGCAGACCTACTGCCCTACTGCCATATTCCCCTACTGCCTTTCTCCTAGGTGGAGCCGCTGGCATTACGGCGGTGTAGAGATCAACTGAAAGGACTATCATGGCCAAGGAAGCCGCTCGTGTTCGCCGTCGCGAACGCAAGAACATCTCGTCGGGCGTTGCCCACGTCAATTCGACCTTCAACAACACGATGATCACCATCACCGACGCGCAGGGCAATTCGATTGCCTGGTCGTCGGCCGGTGCCCAGGGCTTCAAGGGTTCGCGCAAGTCGACCCCGTTCGCTGCCCAGATGGCTGCCGAAGACGTCGCCAAGAAGGCCCAGGAACACGGCATGCGCATGCTCGAAGTCGAGGTCTGCGGACCCGGCTCCGGTCGTGAATCGGCGCTTCGCGCCCTGCAGGCGGCCGGCTTCACCATCACCTCGATCCGTGATGTGACGCCAATCCCGCACAATGGCTGCCGTCCGCGCAAGAAGCGCCGCGTCTAAGACATTACCGAACGCCGCGCGAGCGCCCCAAGGCGCTCCTCCACGGCACTCCAGGTCGCCCGCCACGATTGGATGGTGGCGGGTCAACGGAAGGAAAGCATCATGATCCAGAAAAATTGGCAGGAACTGATCAAGCCGAACAAGATCGAGTTCTCGTCGAAGAAGAAGACGCTGACCACGCTGGTCGCCGAGCCGCTCGAGCGTGGCTTTGGCCTGACGCTCGGCAACGCGCTGCGCCGCGTGCTTCTGTCTTCGCTGCGCGGTGCGGCTGTGACCGCCGTGCAGATCGACGGCGTTCTGCACGAATTCTCGTCGATTGCCGGCGTGCGTGAAGACGTGACCGACATCGTGCTCAACATCAAGGAAATCGCCATCCGCATGGAGGGCGATGGTCCCAAGCGCATGGTCGTTCGCAAGCAGGGCCCGGGTGCGGTTCTGGCTGGCGACATCCAGACGGTTGGCGATGTCGAGATCCTCAACCCCGACCACGTCATCTGCACGCTGGACGAGGGCGCTGAAATCCGCATGGAATTCACCGTCGACACCGGCAAGGGTTACGTGCCGGCCGACCGCAACCGCGCCGAAGACGCGCCGATCGGCCTTATCCCGGTCGACAGCCTGTATTCGCCGGTCAAGAAGGTCTCCTACAAGGTCGAAAACACCCGCGAAGGCCAGGTTCTCGACTATGACAAGCTGACCATGACCATCGAGACCGACGGTTCGATCTCGGGCGAGGACGCGGTGGCATTCGCTGCCCGCATCCTGCAGGACCAGCTTGGCCTGTTCGTCAACTTCGACGAGCCGCAGAAGGAAGTCGCGACCGAAGCCGTCACCGAGCTCGCCTTCAACCCGGCGCTGCTCAAGAAGGTCGACGAACTCGAGCTTTCGGTGCGTTCGGCCAACTGCCTGAAAAACGACAACATCGTCTACATCGGCGATCTCATCCAGAAGACAGAAGCCGAGATGCTGCGCACCCCGAACTTCGGCCGCAAGTCGCTGAACGAGATCAAGGAAGTTCTCGCGGCGATGGGCCTGCACCTCGGCATGGAAGTGCCGGACTGGCCGCCGGAAAACATCGAAGACCTCGCCAAGCGTTACGAAGATCAATATTGAGCATGAATTCCAAGGATCGGCGGCGTGGGCCACCCGATCCGACGGTCATGCGGAAAACCATCAGAGGCCATGGCCTCTTGAACAACTGAAGAAGGAAAAGAGCCATGCGCCACGGTTTTAAAGGCCGCCGCTTCGCCCGAAGCATTAGCCATCGCAAGTCGATGTTCGCCAACCTCGCCGTGTCGCTGCTCGAACATGAGCAGATCGTCACCACACTGCCGAAGGCGAAGGACCTGCGTCCGATCGTCGAGAAGCTGGTGACGCTTGGCAAGCGCGGCGACCTGCATGCGCGCCGCCAGGTCATTGCCCAGATCGGCAATGAAGGCGTCGTCAAGCGTCTGTTCGATACGATTGCGCCGCGCTACGCCGACCGCAATGGCGGCTATCTGCGCATCATGAAGGCGGGCTTCCGCCACGGCGACAATGCCGCCATGGCGGTCATCGAGTTCGTCGACCGCGACCCCGACGCCAAGGGCGCCGGCGACCGCGCTCGCCTCGAGGCCGAAGGTGTCAATGAGGAAGCCGCGGCCGCATAAGGCTCGGTATTTCACAAAGCGTTCAAAAGGGGCCCCGCGGGCCCCTTTTTGTTTCGTCTCGATGCCATGCTTAGACCGGCGTTTTTTGCCTGCCGGCTGAGGGCTTTTGCACGACAATCGCCGTATTTCAGTGCATTAGCCTTTCATTCTGCACAATCGTCGGGACAATGACGCCCGATCTGGAGGATTCGGAATGCACTTCAAACGGCTGTTTCTTGTTGCCCTTTGCGCGCTGGCCGCCTTTGCCGCGGCACCGGCCGTGAGGCAGGCCCTGGCCGAGGACGCCGCCAAGCCAGCGGATCCGGGCCTCTCCGATGTGCTGACCGATCTGTTGCATGGCGTCGAGGGCGAGAACGGCACCTCCGGTCCTGACAAGCGCGTGCCGTTCGGCCGCGAAGAGGTGCAGCTTTCGTTTGCGCCACTGGTCAAGCAGACGGCGCCGGCGGTGGTCAATGTTTATGCCTCACAGACGGCCAAGGTCACGTCGCCCTTCGACGGCGATCCTTTCTTTGAGGAATTCTTCGGTCGCGCGCAGCCGCGCGCGCAATCTTCGCTCGGCTCGGGCGTGCTGGTCGACCCGAGTGGCGTGGTCGTCACCAATTTCCACGTCATCAAGGACGCCGACGAGGTCAAGGTCGCGACCGCCGACGGGCGCGAATTCACCTCGAAGGTCATGCTCAAGGACGAGACGCTCGACCTTGCCGTGCTCAAGATCACCTCCGACAAGCCGTTTCCGGTGATCGCCATCGGCGATTCCGACGCGCTCGAGGTCGGCGATCTGGTGCTGGCGATCGGCAATCCGTTCGGCGTCGGCCAGACCACCACCAGCGGCATCGTTTCGGCACTTGCCCGCAGCCATATCGGTGTTTCGGATTCTGGCTATTTCATCCAGACCGACGCTGCCATCAATCCCGGCAATTCCGGCGGCGCGCTGATCAACATGGGCGGCCAGCTGGTCGGCATCAACACCGCCATCTACAGCCGCAGCGGCGGCTCGATCGGCATCGGCTTTGCCATCCCGGCCAACATGGTGCGCGCCTTCGCCGATGCGGCCAAGGCCGGGCTCGATTTCTTCGAGCGGCCCTATATCGGCGCCGAGTTCGAGGCGGTCACACCGCAGATCGCCGAATCGCTCGGCATGGAGAAGCCGACCGGGGCGCTGGTCTCGTCTGTCGAGGAGGCTGGACCGGCAGCCAAGGCAGGGCTGAAGCCCGGCGATGTCGTGCTGCAACTTAACGGCACGACCGTTGAAGGCATCGAGGCGCTGGATTACCGCATGGCAACGCTGTCGATCGGCACCAAGGCCAGCTTTGCTGTCCTGAGCAAAGGCCAGCAGGCGACGATGGACATTGCGCTGGAGCGTGCGCCGGAGGGCGCCAAGGCTTCGGAAGTCACGCTGCATGGCCGCAGCCCGTTCTCGGGCGCCAAGGTCGCCGAACTGTCGCCCAGGCTTGCACAGCGGCTTGGCCTGCGCACCGACCTCAAGGGCGTCACCGTGGTCGACATCAACCGCGATTCGCCGGCTGCCGATTTCGGCTTCCAACCCGGCGATATCGTGCGCGAAGTGAACGGCACGACTGTCGATACGGCGGCTACCCTGGCGCAGCTTGCCCAGCAGGATACGCGCTGGTGGCGCTTTACCGTCGAGCGCGGCGGGCAGATACTGCGCCAGGTGTTGCGTTACTGAGGCGCTCTTCCCATCTTGAGGGTCGTCCAACAAAAAGACTTGCATGGCCGATCTGTTCAGCGTCGATGAACCGGAAAGAGCGCCACCCGGCCGGCCGCTCGCCGATCGGCTGCGCCCGAAAAACCTTGGCGAGGTCGTTGGCCAGGAGCATTTGACCGGGCCCGATGGCGCGCTGACGCGGCTGATCAATTCCGGCTCACTCGGCTCGATGATTTTTTGGGGGCCGCCGGGAACAGGCAAAACAACCGTTGCGCGGCTGCTGGCCGGCGAGACCAGTCTTGCCTTCGAGCAGATCTCGGCGGTGTTTTCTGGCGTCGCCGACCTGAAGAAAGTGTTCGAGGCGGCAAAGCTGCGCCGCGCCAATGGCCGCCAGACGCTGCTGTTCGTCGACGAGATCCATCGCTTCAACCGCGCCCAGCAGGATTCTTTCCTGCCGGTCATGGAGGACGGCACGGTCGTGCTGGTTGGCGCCACCACCGAGAATCCCTCCTTCGAGCTCAATGCGGCGCTTCTATCGCGGGCGCGGGTGCTGGTGTTCCATTCGCTGGGCGAGGAGAGCATCGCCAAACTGATGACGCGAGCGGAGGAGACCGAGGGCAGGGCGCTGCCGCTCGACGATGAGGCGTTGGCGATGCTCATCCGCATGAGCGATGGCGACGGTCGTGCCTCGCTGACCTTGGCCGAAGAAGTCTGGCGCGCCGCCAAACCTGGCGAAGTTTTCGACCCCGAAGGGCTGCAGCGCATCGTCCAGCGCCGCGCGCCGATCTACGACAAGGGCCAGGACGGCCATTACAATCTGATCTCGGCGCTGCACAAATCGGTGCGCGGGTCCGATCCCGACGCGGCCCTCTATTATCTTGCCCGCATGTTCGATGCCGGCGAGGATCCGCTCTATCTCGGCCGCCGGCTGGTGCGCATGGCGATGGAGGATATCGGGCTGGCCGACCCGCAGGCGCTGGTCGTGGCCAACGCAGCCAAGGACGCCTATGACTATCTGGGCTCGCCCGAAGGCGAGCTCGCCTTTGCCGAGGCGACCGTCTATCTCGCCACCGCGCCCAAATCCAACGCCGTCTACACCGCCTTCAAGGCGGCCACGCGGGCGGCGAAGGAGTTCGGTTCGCTGCTGCCGCCCAAGCACATCCTCAACGCGCCGACCAAGCTGATGAAAGAGGAGGACTACGGCGCCGGCTACCGCTACGACCATGACCAGCCTGATGCCTTTTCCGGCCAGGACTATTTTCCGGAAAAGATGGGCCGGCAGACCTTTTACGATCCGCCTGAGCGCGGCTTCGAGCGCGACATCCGGAAACGGCTGGACTATTGGGCGAAGCTGCGCAGCGAGCGGGAAAAATAGGCTTGCGCGCGCCTGTGGTTTGTCGCCCACCCCAGCGCCGCGCGATGGCATTGTGCGTGGGGACAAAAGACCCTATCAAGGCGCACGGCCTCGGGGGTGGCCGTCGCCAAGATGCTTGGCGATTGTCGTCGCAACAGGAATCGCGCCCGACGGCGCGAGAAAAAAATGAAAAAATCCCTTCGCAAATCCCTTCGCCAGGCTGTGATTGCGCTGCCGCTGCTTGCGCTCGGCTTCTATTTCATCCCGATCCTGACTACGATCTGGATCGTCTGCGGCCTGATCGATGTGCTGCGCAACGCCAACAAGGACCTGTCGCTGTTGCGCGGCTATTTCCTCGGCAACGGCATTTTCACCTGGCTGCTATCGCCCTTCAACCTTCTGGTCGACCTGCTCTGCTACCGGAACCCGGGCGTGTGGAAGCTGGAGCAGTTTCCCGCCGACTATCAGCGCGAGGTCAACGAGGTTCTCGACGTCTTCAAGGCGCGCAAGGACGAGATCATCGCCGATATCGACGCCAATTTCGGCACCGGCCGTCGCGGCATGTATGTCTATCAATGGTACGGCAAGCACAAGATCGACAACGTCGCTGAATTCAACAAGGATTTCAAATACATCAAGACCATTGCCGTCTCGGTCTTCAGGGGCAAGGAATCGACCTCCTGGCATTTCGGACCGCTGCGGCTCAGCCTGCGCATCCTCTACAATCTCCTGCCGGTGAAGGCAGAGGTTTTCGTCGAGTGCAACGGCGCCAGAAACTACTGGCACGACAACCCGCTCTATATTTTCGACGACACGCTGCTGCACCGCTCGGTCAACGAATATGACGGGCGCCGCTACTGCGTGTTCATGGACATCATCCGTCCGTCCCCATTCCCCGGCTTCATCGCCGGCCTTCTCGCCATCGTTTCGGTCACCGTCGAGCGCATCAATTCCATGTTCTACAAGAACTGGAAGATGATCGGCTCGAGCAAGGCAAAGAAGGTCGAGACGACCTGACGCGTAGTCTTGACCGGCGAGAGGGAGCGCGATGTATCACCTGTTGCTTGTCTGTCTTGGCGGCGCGATCGGCGCGGTTGCCCGCTTCTTCCTGTCCGGCTTCATCGCCCGCCGGGTCGGCGAGACCTTTCCCTGGGGTACGATGGTCGTCAACGTCTCGGGGGCGTTTGCGATCGGCGTCATCGCGCATGCCGTGGCGCGCGACGGAATGCCCGGCATCTGGGCCTTTGCAGTTACCGGCTGCCTCGGCTGCTATACCACGGTCTCTTCCTTCAGCCTGCAGACGCTGGCGCTGGCGCGCGAGGGTGAATGGTTGCGCGCCGGCGGCAATGTGCTGCTTTCGGTTGTTCTGAGCCTCGGCGGCGTTACGCTGGGCTTTGCCGCGGGAAGTCTCCTGATCGGCAACGGGGCGCCATGAGCAGTCCGCGGAAGCTTCGCTCCGGCGGAACGGACGCTGCCGCGGCAGGGCACGCGGCGCGCCTCATTGGCTGGCGCAAAACGAGCGAAACGGTTCGGATCTATGCTACCGTGGCAGCCGGCAGCATGATCGGCGGCGTGCTGCGGGCGCTTGTCTCATTGGCGAGCGATGCCTTGTGGGGCAGTGGATTCCCCTTCGGCACACTCCTCGTGAATATTGTCGGCTCATTCCTCATCGGCTTCTATGCTACATTGACGGGGCCGGAAGGCCGCGTCTTCGCCAGCCCGTTGCAGCGCCAGTTCTTCATGGCCGGCTTCTGTGGAGGCCTGACGACCTTTTCCGCGTTCAGCCTTGAAACGCTCATCCTCGCGCAAGGCGGGGAGCTTGTGGCGGCGGGGCTCAATATCGCGATCTCCGTGGTGGCGTGGCTTGCCGCCGTCTGGCTTGGCCACATCTGTGCAATGCGCCTCAACCGACTGAGAGGGTCCGGGCAATGAAAATACCGACACAGGCGCAATTGCTGCGCATATTCATCGGCGAGAACGACAGGGCAGACGGCCGTCCGCTGTATGAGGCAATCGTGCTCAAGGCTCGCGAAATGCAGATTGCCGGCGCGACCGTCCTGCGCGGAGCGATGGGGTTCGGCCATTCCAGCCGGCTTCATACCACGAAGATCCTCCGTTTGTCGGAGGATCTGCCCCTTGTGATCGAGATCGTCGATGGCGCGGAAAAGATAGCCGCTTTCCTGCCAATACTTGAGACAATCATGACAAGCGGTCTGATCACGCTGGAGAAAGTTCAGGTTCTGCAATATGGAACCGACAACGAATGACCCAGTATGAGGTTGCGGGTGTCGGCGAATGCCGTTGCATGCCGCGGAACGGCGATTGGAATTATGGCAGGCGTTGAACAGATCACAGTAGAGGCCGGCGAGGCGGGCATGCGGCTCGATCGCTGGTTCAAGACCCATTTCCCCGGCCTCGGCTTCGGCCATCTGCAGAAGTTGCTGCGCTCCGGCCAGATCCGTGTCGATGGCGGCCGGGTCAAGGCCGACAGCCGTGTCGAGCCCGGCCAGGTGGTGCGCGTGCCGCCGCTCGAAGTCGACAAGAAGGGCGAGAGCGCGCTTACCGGTCACTCGATCCGCAATCAGGGCGACGCCGATGTGCTGGCCAAGATGCTGATCCACGAAGACCCGAAGGTCTTCGTCTTCAACAAGCCGGCTGGCCTGGCCGTGCAAGGCGGCTCGGGTGTTACCCGCAATGTCGACGACATGCTGGAGGCATGGCGCAGCCAGAAGGGCGAGAAGCCGCGCCTGGTGCACCGGCTCGACCGCGACACGTCGGGCGTGCTGGTGGTTGCCCGCACCAGGCTTGCGGCGATGAAGCTCTCCGAGTCCTTTCGCGCACGTGAGACCAAAAAGACCTACTGGGCGCTGGTCAAGGGCGTGCCGCCCAAGCGCGAGGACAAGATCTCGACCTGGCTGATCAAGGAGCCGACCGAGGACGGTGATCGCGTGCGTGTGGCCGCCCATGGTGAAAAAGGCGCCGACCATGCCGTGTCCTACTACCGGATCATCGAGCAGGCGGCGCAGACGATGACCTGGCTGGAAATGGAGCCCTACACCGGCCGCACCCACCAGCTTCGCGTTCATGCCGCCTATATTGGCTGCCCGATCATCGGCGACCCCAAATATTTCGAGGCCGACACCAATTGGGATTTCCCGGGCGGCATTCAAAACCGCCTGCATCTGCACGCGCGCCGCATCGTCATTCCGCACCCGGACAAGGGCGTCATCGACGTCACCGCGCCGATGCCGCCGCATATGCGCCAGAGCTGGAACCTGATCGGCTTCGACGACGCCAGTGCGGAGGACTGAATGAGAGAGTTCATTGTTCAGTTCATCTACTGGCTGCCACTTTTTGTGATTTTTGTCGTCTGGCTGGCTTTCACCAGCGGCGCTGCCCGACGTCAGAGATCGATGGCCGAGATCGGCCGCGAGAACACTGAAGCGGTCAGGCAAAATACCGACGCGCTGAAAGCCCTGTTGGCGAAGCTGGACAGTCAACCGAAACAATGACCGCCTCAATTGCATTGGATCGCCGCGACGCGGTCGATTTGGCGGCTGCTGCAATCATGGTCGGGCTGACCTTTTCCTGGGGGCTGAACTATGTCGCCGCCAAGATTTCCTATGCCGGCTTCGACCCTGTTTTCGTCTCGATCGCACGCTCGATCATTGGCGGGCTTTGTGTCCTCGGCTGGTGCTGGCTGCGCGGCATCAGGCTGTTCATGGCCGACGGGTCGCTGGTCGCAGGCATCATTGTCGGCGTGCTCTTCGGCGTCGAGTTCCTGTGCCTCTATATCGGGCTGGAATACACGACCGTTGCCCGCAACACGCTGCTGGTCAACACCATGCCGTTCTGGGTCCTGATCGGCGGCCATTTCCTGCTTGGCGAACGCATCAATGCGAGGAAGCTTGGCGGGCTCGTTCTTGCCTTCTGCGGCCTGGTGGCGGTGTTTTCCGACGGGATTGTCGGTGGCAACAAAGTGACTCTGATGGGCGATCTGCTCAGCCTCGGCTCCGGCATCCTTTGGGCGGCGACCAGCATCGTCATCAAGCGTTCGAAACTGGTAGAGACCAGTGCCGAGAAATTGCTGCTTTATCAGCTCGCCGGTGCGGCCATTGTCGGTGTCCTGGTGATGCCTTTCGCCGGCCCGCCGATCCGCGACGTCACTGCCTTGCCGACATTGGCGCTGCTGTTCCAGTCGCTCTATATTGTTGCCTTCACCTATGTGCTGTGGTTCTGGCTGCTCAGGCGGTATCCGGCATCGGGCCTGTCGAGCTTCGCCTTCCTGTCGCCGGTGTTCGGCGTCCTGTGTGGCGCTATTATTCTGGGCGAGGCGCCGACAGTCAGGATTTTTGTGGCGCTTGGGTTGATTGCCGTCGGTCTCATCATGGTCAACCGGCCGGCAAAGCAGCTACCTGGATAGAAAGTTCTACCATGCGCGACATCCTCAATGATTTCGAAGCAGGCAAGCAACTGTCCGATCCGGATCCGGTGCGCCGCGCCCAGATCCAGATGAAGACGCACCTGCCGAAGCGTTTCTACAAGGACGTTTCCGTCGTGCCGGTGGACGACGGCTTTGCCGTGCATCTCGACGACAAGCCGGTGCGCACGCCGGGCAAGGCGCTGTTGGCGCTGCCGACCGAGACGGCGGCACAGTTGGTAGCCAGCGAATTCGCAGCGCAAGGCGAGACCATCGATCCCGTCACGATGCCGGTGCTGCGTCTGGTTAACACCGCCATTGACGGCGTCGCCAGCGACCCGCAGGCGGTGCTGGAGGACGTGTTGCGTTTCGCGTCGTCCGATCTCACCTGCTACCGCGCCGACGCGCCGCAGGGGCTGGTCGAGCGCCAGAACCAGCATTGGGATCCGGTCCTCGACTGGGTGAGGGCGACATTAGGGGCTCGGTTCAACCTCGCCGAGGGCATTATCCATGTCGAACAGCCGCGCGAGAGCATCGCGGTGCTCGGCGCCCATCTTGCCCAGCGCGTCGAGCCGCTGCGGCTGGCCGCAATCCATGTCATGACGTCGCTGACCGGGTCGGCGCTGCTGGCGCTTGCGGTCGACTACGGTGCGCTCGATGGCGATGCGGCTTGGGCCGCCGGCCATGTCGATGAGGATTGGCAGGCCGAGCATTGGGGCCAGGATGCAGAGGCGGTGGCACGCCGCTCGGCCCGCAAGCGCGACATGATGGCCGCCGTCAGCCTGCTGGAAGCGCTCAAAGCCTGATCTCCAGTCTTTGCCGCACTGCACCTAATACGAAAGTCATAAACCCAAGGTCTCTCTGCCTCCGGCTGCCGCTTTCTGTCATTTTTTACGTCGATGGCCGGGCTGAGTCGCGTTCAGAGGGAACGCCGACCGTGACGCCCGGCATCGAAGACAGACGGGATCTCACGGGAGGACATTTCCATGGCAATGGCATCGACCGCCGGCGGAAGCAGCCGCGGCATGACGCGAGAGGAGAAGAAAGTCATCTTCGCCTCGTCGCTCGGCACCGTTTTCGAATGGTATGATTTCTATCTCTATGGCGCATTGGCGGCCGCGATCGGCAGCACATTCTTCGCCACTTATCCTGAGGCGACGCGCAACATCTTCACATTGCTGGTTTTCGCCGCCGGCTTCCTGGTGCGTCCGTTCGGCGCGCTGGTGTTTGGCCGCATCGGCGATCTCGTCGGCCGCAAATACACATTTCTCGTCACCATCACGATCATGGGCCTGTCGACCTTCCTGGTCGGCCTGCTTCCCGGCTCTGCGAGCTGGGGCATTGCGGCCCCCATCATCCTGGTTGGGCTGCGCATGCTGCAGGGTTTGGCGCTCGGTGGTGAATATGGTGGTGCGGCGACCTATGTCGCCGAACATGCTCCCGACGACCGCCGCGGGTTCTATACGTCGTGGATCCAGACGACGGCGACGCTTGGCCTTTTCCTGTCGCTGATCATCATCCTGATCGTACAGAATTCGCTGAGCAAAGAGGATTTCACGGCCTGGGGCTGGCGCATTCCATTCCTGGTCTCGGCCATCCTGCTCGCCATATCGGTCTGGATTCGCCTGTCGCTTGCCGAATCGCCGACCTTCCAGCGCATGAAGGACGAGGGCAAGGGCTCCAAGGCGCCGCTCACGGAAGCCTTCGGCCAGTGGAAGAATGCCAAGATCGCCTTGCTGGCGTTGTTCGGCTTGACCGCCGGCCAGGCCGTGGTCTGGTACAATGGCCAGTTCTACGCGCTGTTCTTTCTGGCCAATGTGCTCAAGGTCGATCCGCAGTCGGTCAACATCATGATCGCGATTGCGCTGGCGCTCGGCTCGATCTTCTTCGTCGTGTTCGGCTGGCTCTCCGACAAGGTCGGCCGGAAGCCGATCATCATGGCCGGTCTGGCCCTGGCGATCGTCACCACCTTCCCGCTGTTCAAGGCGCTGACCTGGGCCGCCAACCCGGCGCTCGCCACCGCGCAGCAGAACACGCGTGCCACGGTGACCGCTGCACCGGGAGACTGCAAGTTCCAGTTCAATCCGACCGGAACACGCAAGCCTCTCACTTCGTGCGATATTGCGACCGACTTCCTTGCCAAGAGCTCCGTACCCTACGACATCGTTACGACGGCGGCACCGGGAACCGCGGCCAGTGTGAAGATTGGCACCGAAACGGTGGCGTCCTATGATGCCGTGGCAGCCGCGGACAAGGCGGCTTCAAACGATGCTGCCTTCAAGAAGGCGGTCAACCTCGCGCTTCAGGACGGCGGCTATCCGCTGAAACGTGCTGCCGCCAAGGTTGCCGACCAAAAGCTCGACGCCTTTGTCGCGGCCAATCCCGAACTGAAGCTCGACGCGGCAGCCATTCGCGCCGGTGAAAAAGCCACTGTCCCGCTCGCCCAGGCGGTCAAGGACAAGCTGCTGACGGCGGATGACGCCGCCGGCGCCACCGACGTGACGGTCTACAGTGTTCCGGCGGCCGGTGCGTTCTCGATGTTTGCCGACCCGGCAGCCGTGAACTGGGCAAAGGTCATCGGCATCCTGTTCATCCTGGTCGTCTACGTGACCATGGTCTACGGCCCGATCGCGGCGATCCTGGTCGAGATGTTCCCGACCCGCATCCGCTACACCGGCATGTCGCTGCCCTATCACATCGGCAATGGCTGGTTCGGCGGCCTGCTGCCGGCGATCGTGTTCGCGCTCAGCGCCTCCAAGGGCGATATCTATTATGGCCTCTGGTATCCGGTGGTGATCGCGGCGATGTCGCTGATCATCGGCATGATCTTCGTCAGGGATACGCTGGGAACCGACCTGCACACCAAGCAGTAGGCGCTGTTCCTGCGCTCAACAAAAGACCCGGCGCGAGCGATCGCGCCGGGTCTTTCAATGGTCAGGCCTGCTTTCAGCTTGCTAGCCCGGAAAACGGCTAGCTCTTGCGAGGCTGCTCGGCTTCCGCGATGGCGGCCTCATGGTACCAGGCCTCGCCATGACCCAAGGGGTGATCGCGCAATGAGGCAAGCTCTGCCGCGAACTTGGCCTTGACGCCTAAATTTGAGGCAGCCGCACGCGCTGCCAGCGGGAACATCAGGATTTTTGCCGACGGACGGGCTGACGTGATTTCCATTGTCGGTCTCCTTTCTTCTGGAGAGGCTTGGCGATTCATCTTTCCATCAAAGTAGGTCCTGCAATCTGTTTAGGCAAGATGCCTAAAGAAAGATCGGCATTTGCCTGTTATTTAAGCAAAATCTGCCTTTGATCGATCCCGGCGCATTGCTTAGGCGGCTTGGCCGGATCGCCGCGATGAAAGGGCAATTTTGACGCACCCCGCACAGCGGAAATGGCACATGACTTGCATTTTATCGACCGGCAGCCGGTCTGCCGGATGGCTCGGCGCGCGCCGGCGTCATCCAGCTTCGGTGATCAAGCAACGAGAGGCTCTAGAATGACGAAATACAAGCTCGAGTACATCTGGCTCGATGGTTACACCCCGGTCCCCAATCTGCGCGGCAAGACCCAGATCAAGGAGTTCGCCGAGTTCCCGACGC
Source organism: Mesorhizobium sp. P2_D6 (assembly GCF_056404315.1). NCBI lineage: Bacteria > Pseudomonadati > Pseudomonadota > Alphaproteobacteria > Hyphomicrobiales > Phyllobacteriaceae > Mesorhizobium > Mesorhizobium sp. P2_D6. Next base: position 25,939 of record NZ_JBFUEG010000017.1, read on the forward strand.
TCGAGCAGCTGCCGCTGTGGGGCTTCGACGGCTCCTCCACACAGCAGGCCGAAGGCCACAGCTCCGACTGCGTGCTGAAGCCGGTCGCCGTGTTCCCCGATCCGGCCCGCACCAATGGCGTGCTGGTGATGTGCGAAGTGATGATGCCCGATGGCGTGACGCCGCATGTCTCCAACAAGCGCGCCACCATCCTCGACGACGAGGGCGCCTGGTTCGGCTTCGAGCAGGAGTATTTCTTCTACAAGGACGGCCGTCCGCTCGGCTTCCCCGAGAGCGGCTACCCGGCCCCGCAAGGCCCCTACTACACCGGCGTCGGCTACTCCAATGTCGGCCCGGTTGCACGCCAGATCGTCGAGGAGCATCTCGACCAGTGTCTCGCCGCCGGCATCAACCATGAAGGCATCAACGCCGAAGTGGCCAAGGGCCAGTGGGAATTCCAGATTTTCGGCAAGGGCTCGAAGAAGGCCGCCGACCAGATGTGGATGGCCCGCTATCTCCTGCAGCGCCTGACCGAAAAGTACGAGATCGACATCGAGTATCACTGCAAGCCGCTCGGCGACACCGACTGGAACGGCTCGGGCATGCACGCCAACTTCTCGACCGCCTATATGCGCGAAGTCGGCGGCAAGGCCTATTTCGAAGCGCTGATGGGTGCCTTCGACAAGAACCTGATGGACCACATCGCTGTCTACGGCCCGGACAATGACAAGCGCCTGACCGGCAAGCACGAGACCGCGCCGTGGAACCGGTTCAGCTACGGCATCGCCGACCGCGGCGCCTCGATCCGCGTGCCGCATTCCTTCGTCAACAATGACTACAAGGGCTATCTGGAAGACCGCCGCCCGAACTCGCAAGGCGACCCCTACCAGATCGCCTCGCAGATCCTGAAGACGATCGCGGAAGTTTCGACCAGCGCCCAGGTTTCAGCGGCGGCTTGAGCATTCGTTGAGGCGGAGACTTGGTCTCCGCCTCAGCCTTCCGACATCTGACGCCAGACATCAGTCGTCTGGTCAAACAAAAACCCCGGCGTCTGCGCCGGGGTTTTTCTTTGTCGCTGAACCGATCGCTCAGACCGAGTAGTACATGTCGTATTCGACCGGGTGCGGGGTCATTTCGAAGCGCATCACTTCGGCCATCTTGAGCTCGATGTAAGAGTCGATCTGGTCGTCGTCGAAGACGCCGCCGGCTTTCAGGAAGCCGCGGTCCTTGTCGAGGCTCTGCAGCGCTTCGCGCAACGAACCGCAGACGGTCGGGATCTTCTTCAACTCCTTCGGCGGCAGGTCGTAAAGATCCTTGTCCATCGGCTGTCCCGGATGGATCTTGTTCTTGATGCCGTCGAGACCGGCCATCAGCATGGCGGCGAAAGCGAGGTAGGGGTTCGCGCCCGGATCAGGGAAGCGGACCTCGACACGCTTGGACTTTGGCGACGAGCCGAACGGGATGCGGCACGAGGCCGAGCGGTTGCGCGCGGAGTAGGCGAGCAGCACCGGCGCTTCATAGCCAGGCACCAGGCGCTTGTAGGAGTTGGTCAGCGGGTTGGTGAAGGCGTTGATCGCCTTGGCGTGCTTGATGATGCCGCCGATGTAGAACAGGCAGCTCTCCGACAGGCCGGCATATTCATTACCGGCGAAGGTCGGCTTGCCGCCCTTCCAGATCGACTGGTGGACGTGCATGCCCGAACCGTTGTCGCCGAAGATCGGCTTCGGCATGAAGGTCGCCGTCTTGCCATAGGCATTGGCGACCTGGTGCACGACATACTTGTAGATCAGCATCTTGTCGGCGTTGCGGACCAGCGTGTCGAACTTGATGCCGAGTTCGTGCTGGGCGGCCGCCACTTCGTGGTGGTGCTTTTCGACGCGCACGCCCATTTCGGCAAGAACGGTCAGCATTTCGGAGCGCATGTCCTGCGCGCTGTCGATCGGCGGCACCGGGAAGTAGCCGCCCTTGATACGCGGGCGGTGGCCGAGATTGCCGGTCTCGTAATCGGTGTCGTCGTTGGACGGCAGTTCGGTGGAGTCCAGCTTGAAGCCGGTGTTGTAGGGGTCGGCCTTGTACTTGACGTCGTCGAAGACGAAGAACTCGGCTTCCGGGCCGACAAAGATCTGATCGCCGATGCCTTCGGCCTTCATGTAGGCCTCGGCCTTCTTGGCGGTGCCGCGCGGGTCGCGGTTGTAGGATTCCCCGGAGACCGGATCGAGGATGTCGCACAGGATGACCATGGTCGACTGGGCGAAGAACGGATCCATATGGACGGTGTCGGGATCGGGCATAAGCACCATGTCGGACTCGTTGATCGCCTTCCAGCCGGCAATCGAGGAGCCGTCGAACATGACACCGTCGGCGAACATGTCTTCCTCGACCTCGATGACATCCATCGTCACGTGCTGCAGCTTGCCCTTCGGATCGGTGAAGCGCAGGTCGACGAATTTCACGTCGTTATCCTTGATCTGCTTCATGATGTCTTTGGCTGTCGTCATGTCATTTCTTCCCTGTCTGATGACGTTTCGAGGAGTTGTCGGAAATCAGATACCGAGATATCTGAAATCAGAAACCTCAGACGGCGTCCATCCCCGTTTCACCGGTACGGATGCGAACCACTTCCTCGATGTTGGAGACGAAGATCTTGCCGTCGCCGATGCGGCCGGTCTGCGCCGCCTTGCGGATGGCTTCGATCGCGCCTTCAACCGCATCGTCGCCAAGCACGACTTCGATCTTCACCTTGGGCAGGAAGTCGACGACATATTCGGCGCCGCGATAGAGTTCGGTATGGCCTTTCTGGCGGCCGAAACCCTTGGCCTCGGTGACGGTGATGCCTTGCAGCCCGGCCTCCTGAAGCGCTTCCTTCACTTCGTCTAGCTTGAACGGCTTGATGATCGCTTCGATCTTTTTCATGTAAAAAGTGGCCTCCACTGCCAAAAAAGACGGGTTGTGCGCCCCGCTTGCGCCTCAATCAAGCACGAACTGTGCCAATTTCAGCCCACGAGAAGCGGTTTCGCGCAATTCCAATGCCGCGCCGGGCCGGGATGCACATTCGCGTCATCCACTGCTTCGGAAGCGGCGCGGGTGTTCGGAGCCTACACATTGCCGCTCCTGACGTCTGCACGATTATTAGGCAGGTCGCGTATTTTGCGGGCGCGCGGATCCGTGGCGCCAGTCTGCGAAAGGATTGGCCGCACGCCATCTCGGCGGCTGGCCGTTTGCCTCGAACCCGAAACTGGACAATGCTCGACCGGGACAAAGAGGCCTTGGGCGAAATGCGGATTGGCAATTCATGAGCAACGAACTCCTGTCGCCGGCCGAGATGGCCGAGGCGGACCGGCTGGCAATCGCCGCTGGTCCGCTCGACGGCTACGGCCTGATGCAGCGTGCTGGCGAAGCGGTCGCTGCCGTGGTCCTGGCGCGCTATCCCGCTTCGAGCCGCGTCCACGTGCTGTGCGGCCCCGGCAACAATGGCGGCGACGGCTATGTCGTGGCGCGATTGCTTGGTGAAGGTGGTGTCGATGTCACGCTGTGGGTGTCCGGTGAGCCGAGGGCAGGCAGCGATGCGGCGATTGCCGCGGCCGAATGCTCGCTGGAGCGCCGGCCCCTGGCGACTTTCGCCGCTGAGCCGGGCTCGTTGATTATCGATGCTCTCTATGGCGCGGGGCTGTCCAAGGACCTCTCGGGTGATGCGGCGCGTGCCGTAGACATTGCCGCCGGCCTGTCTGTCGTTGCCGTCGATTTGCCTTCAGGTGTTTCCGGTGATAGCGGCCACATTCTCGGCGCGGCGTTTCGTGCCGACATCACCGTCACCTTTGCGCGCAAGAAACCGGGGCATCTGCTGTTGCCCGGGCGCGAGCGATGCGGCGAGACCGTCGTCACCGACATCGGCATTGGCGACGACATAATCGCACAGGTCGCGCCGCGCACATTCGAAAACAAGCCGGCGTTCTGGCTCGAGACGTTGCCGGTGCCGGCAGTCGATGCGCACAAATACAGGCGCGGTCATGTCAGCGTCTTCTCCGGCGGACCGTCGGCGACGGGCGCGGCGCGGCTGGCGGCACTTGCCGCTGCAAGAAGCGGGGCAGGGGCGGTAACCGTGCTGTCGCCAGGAAATGCCATGCAGGTCAACGCCGCGCATCTGACCTCGATCATGCTGCGCAAGACCGACGCTATCGAGGACGTGCACGACTTTCTCGGCGATCGCCGGTCGTCGAGCTTCGTCCTCGGCCCGGGCTTTGGTGTCGGTGACAAAGCGCGCGATTTCGTTCTCGCCGTGCTTGCCAGAAAACGGCAGGAAGGCGGTGTCGAAGGGCTGGTGCTCGATGCCGACGGGATCACGTCGTTCCGCAACGCGGCCTCGACGCTGTTCGACGCAGCCGGCAGGCCGGACGCCCCAGCACTGGTCATGACGCCGCATGAGGGCGAGTTCGGCCGGTTGTTCCCCGACACCGCTGGTGACAAAAGCCTCTCGAAGCTCACCAAGGCGCGTGCGGCCGCAGCCCGCGCCAATGCCATTGTCATCTACAAGGGCGCCGACACGGTGATCGCGGCGCCGGACGGCCGCGCGGCAATCAACGCCAACGGGGCGCCATGGCTTGCCACCGCCGGTTCTGGTGATGTGCTGGCAGGCATCATTGCCGGGCTCTTGGCGCAAAGCATGCCATGCTTCGAAGCAGCCTGCGCCGCGGTCTGGATCCATGCGGAAACCGGCAGCCGCTTCGGTCCGGGGCTTATAGCCGAGGATCTGCCGCTGGCCCTGGTGCCGATGCTGCGTGAATTGGTCGAGGCACGGCAGAAGGTGCTGATCGGATGAAGCTTTTCGCGCTCGTCGTTGCCGCCGTAATGGCGCTGTTCGCATCGCACAGCGCGCGCGCCGAGCAGCCGGTGACCATCATCGACGATCCGGCGGTGCTCGCTGCCCTCGATGCCAAGGGTTTTGGTTTCGCCGGCATTTTCGCCGTCGATGGCGAAGACGATCTGAAATCGCTCTACAGCGAGGCGCCGGCCTATCATGCAATCGTAGACATGGTGGCGGCTGACATTGCGGCCCTGCGCGCCGAGATGAAGGCCGGCGGGCGCACGCTCTACGAGGTGACCGATGGCAATGTCGGCCGCATCATGGACATGCGCTGGCTGCAGACCGAGGCCGCGCGCTTCCGCTTGGTCGGTGTCGTCAACCGGCTCGACCGGCGCGATTTCGCTGCGCTGCAAGGCGACAAGAGCTGCGGCGAGGTGCGCTTCATCTACCGCCTGGCCTACAGCTTTCGCAAGAACGGCAAGGTCCTGGCCTCGCGCCTGCCATTCAACTTCAGCGCCGTCTACAGCGTTGAGCCCGATGCCGATGGCGGCTGCGTCGGCGTTGCCGGGCGCTGGACGCCGCAGCTCGACGAAAACGTCGACGCCGGCTGGCTGGCCGGCGGGCCGCTGGCACCGGAGGAACTGACTTTCAAGCAGCTCGAGCTCAACGCGCAAGTGGTGCGCTTTCCCTCGGGACAGGAGACCGAGTTCGGCGGGCAGGCGGCCTATCTCATGCGGATTTTTGGCATCGATGGCGCTACCGTCAGCGAGAAGCCGCTGGAGAACACGCCTGATGTCGCACGGCTCTCGGACGATGCGGCGCTGAAGAAAAGGCTCGCCGATTATGTCAGCGCCAATGTCGCGGCGGTCGATCTCGGCGTCTACGAAATCCCCGACGAGTTTCTGGCGAAGAAGGTGATCTCGTGGTCGACCTTCGGCAGTGCGAGGCAGGCCAACCATCCGTTCACGCCGCTGTTCCAGCCAGCAGATTTCGCCAGCCTCGACTATACGGCGCTGAAACTGGTGCGCACGCCTGAGGCGTTGGTCGAACGGCTGGACAATGGCGCCTGCCAGGGCTGTCACCAAGCGGGCTCCACCGCTGGTTTTCACTTCATCGGCCTTGACGACAAGACGACATCGCCGCTCAACCGCATCGAGGTCGGCATCTCGCCGCATCTCCATGCCGAGATCCCGCGGCGTGAGGCCTGGTTGCGCGCAATGCAGGAAGGCAAGCAGCCGAACCGCTACCGGCCGCTGTCCTTCGCCCCGCCGGCCACCTGGACCGATGCCGGCGATGTCGAGTACGCGCCGGCCGAGATGGCGATGCCGTGCCTGATGCCCGACGACGAAAAACGCTTCGGCGCGACCTGGCAATGCGGCGGCGGCACCATCTGCACGCCGCTGGCGACCGCATCAGGCGTGCGCACCACCCTGGCGCAATGTCTGCTGCCCAAGGACAGCCCAAAAATGTTCTCCGGCCATCCCTGTCTGACCGGGTCGATCGCCAGCAACCCGTCGCAGCCTTTCAACGACCGCTACAAGATCACCGGCCAGTTCGCCGCTTTCGCACCGACCTTTTCGCGGACCGCCTACACATGCCGGCCGCCGAAGATCGGTGTGCCGGCAGGCATCGCCTACAGGGCCTGCGACGACAAGGACCGTAGCTTCGCCGCTTTCAAGGCGGGCAAGCCGATGCCGTCGGGAATTTGCGGGCTGGTCGGCGGCAAAAAGTTCGACACCTGCGTGGCGACCAACAATTTCGATCAGTGTCTCGGCGGCGCGGTCAATCGCGGCAACCGCCCGGCGTGCTCGGCCGATCATTTCTGCCGCGAGGATTACATGTGCCAGTCACTGCCGCCGGACACGCCGGGCGCCGCCAAGGTGAAGGGCATCGGCTTCTGCTCGCCGACCTATTTCATCTTCCAGATGCGCATCGACAACCACGCAACGCCCTGGGCCAGCGCTACCGCAGCTACAAGGGATGCGGGGTTCGGCGCGGCGGAAGAGGAGTAGGGTTTCTCAAGGGTTGTCTGGAAGTATTACAGCGGGATGTTGTCGTGCTTCTTCCAGGGGTTCTGCATGTCCTTGTTGCGCAGCATCCTGAGCGCGCGGGCAATGCGGCGGCGAGTCGAGTGCGGCATGATCACCTCGTCGACATAGCCGCGTTCGGCGGCGACGAAGGGCGACAGGAAGCGATCCTCGTAAGCCTTTGTATGGGCTGCGATCTTTTCGGCATCGCCGATGTCCTTGCGATAGATGATCTCGACCGCGCCTCTCGCCCCCATCACCGCGATCTGCGCCGTCGGCCAGGCATAGTTCATGTCGCCGCGCAGATGTTTTGAGGCCATCACGTCATAGGCGCCGCCATAGGCTTTGCGGGTGATGACGGTGATTTTTGGGACGGTCGCCTCGGCATAGGCGAACAGCAATTTGGCGCCGTGTTTGATCAGGCCGCCATATTCCTGCGCGGTGCCGGGAAGGAAGCCCGGAACATCGACAAAGGTGACGATCGGAATTGAAAAGCAGTCGCAGAAGCGCACGAAGCGCGCTGCCTTGCGGCTGGCGTCGGAATCGAGCACGCCGGCCAGCACCATCGGCTGGTTGGCGACGAAGCCGACGGTGCGGCCTTCGACGCGGCCGAAACCGGTGACGATGTTCTTGGCAAAGCTCTGCTGGATCTCGAAGAAATCGCCTTCGTCGGCGACCTTCATGATTAGCTCCTTGATGTCGTAGGGTTTGTTGGCATTGTCCGGGATCAGCCGGTCGAGCGACAGATCGTGGTCGGTGACCGACTGGTAGCATTCGATCTCGGGAAGCTCCGACGTGTTGGAGGCCGGCAACAGATCGACCAGCCGACGCATCTGCAACAGCGCCTCGACGTCATTGTCATAGGCGCCGTCAGCGATCGAGGATTTTGTCGTGTGGACGGAGGCGCCGCCCAGGCTCTCGGCGGTCACCGTTTCGTTGGTGACGGTCTTCACCACATCCGGCCCGGTGACGAACATGTAGGAGGTGTCGCGGACCATGAAGATGAAGTCGGTCATCGCCGGCGAATAGACGTCGCCGCCGGCGCAAGGGCCCATGATGACAGAAATCTGCGGGATGACGCCGGAGGCCAGGACGTTGCGCTGAAAGATCTCGGCATAGCCGCCAAGCGCCGCCACGCCCTCCTGGATGCGGGCGCCGCCGGCATCGTAAAGGCCGATGATCGGCGCGCGGTTGCGCAGCGCCATCTCCTGCACCTTGATAACCTTTTCGGCATGCGCTTCCGATAGCGAGCCGCCAAACACGGTGAAATCCTTGGCGAAGAGGTAAACCGGGCGGCCGTTGACCGTGCCCCAGCCGGTGACGACGCCGTCGCCGGCGATTTTCGTCTTCTCCATGCCGAAATCGGTCGAGCGATGCTCGACATACATGTCGAATTCCTCGAACGAGCCTTCGTCGAGAAACACCTCGATGCGTTCGCGCGCGGTGAGCTTGCCCTTCTTGTGCTGGGCGTCGATGCGCGCCTTGCCGCCGCCCATGCGGGCGATGTCGCGGCGGCGCTCGAGTTCCTTCAGCACGTCCTTCATCACTCGGTCCCCGGAGAATGGAAGCTGCCTTTGTCGTAATGATGCCTGCAGGCGTGCGCAAGCGCCGCTTCGTTTGCTGCATCGCAACATGACGCCCCTTGCATTCCTGGGCGAACTCAGCCATATGCAGCCCATAGGCGCTTGGGCCGGGAGATTCCGGCCTTCTCGACAAATGAGACTGGTTGCGTCTGTTTTCCCTCTTTCCGGTTGATCGGCAAGGTGGCGAAAGAGCCCCGTGGCATGATGCCTGCGGGCACGACAGCGCAGCCGAGTGGACGTTCCCGTCCGCCCGCCTTGTCGTTTCATATCAATTTTTTCGACGGCAGGTTGCGCCCTGCCGCATCGATGTTTGCGGCTAAGGCCGCGTGAAAGAAGACTATTTTGACCAACGAAAACACTATGACCGGTAGCAACATTGTGACCGGCAACACTGCGGAACTCACCGGTTTCGCAGCCCTTGGAATCACCGGCGCGCTGCTCAAGGCGACGCATGGCGCTGGCTTCACCGAGCCGAAGCCGATCCAGACGCAGGCGATCCCGCCGCAGATGGAAGGCCGTGACATTTTCGGTATCGCCCAGACAGGCTCCGGCAAGACTGCGGCCTTCGCGCTGCCGATCCTGTCGAAGATCATCGCGCTCGGCACAAAGCGCCGGGCCAAGACCACCCGTGCGCTGATCCTGGCGCCGACGCGCGAGCTCGCCGTGCAGATCGAGGACACCATCAAGATCCTCGCCAAGGGCGCGCATGTCTCGACCGCGCTCGTGCTTGGCGGCGTTTCGCGCTTCAGCCAGGTGAAGAAGGTTGCGCCCGGTGTCGACATCCTGATCGCCACGCCCGGTCGCCTGACCGACCTGGTGCGCGAGGGTGACCTCATTCTCTCCGACACCAAATGGCTGGTGCTGGACGAGGGCGACCGCATGCTCGACATGGGCTTCATCAACGACGTCAAGCGCATCGCCAAGGCGACCGCGCCCGACCGTCAGACCGTCCTGTTCTCGGCCACCATGCCCAATGAAATCGCCGAGCTGGCGAAGGGCCTGTTGAAGAACCCGATCCGCGTCGAAGTCGCGCCGCAGAGCACCGCGGCTGCCGAGATCGTGCAAGGCGTCGTCTTTGCCCGCACCAAGCAGAAGCGCCAGGTTCTGTCGACGATGCTCGCCGACGAAGCGATGAAGTCCGTCATCATCTTTTCGCGCACCAAGCATGGCGCCGACCGGGTGACCAAGGACCTTGAGCGCGACGGCTTCAAGGCTGCCGTCATCCACGGCAACAAGTCGCAGAACGCCCGCCAGAAGGCGCTCAACGATTTCCGTGAAGGTTCGGTGCGCATTCTCGTGGCGACCGACATCGCGGCCCGCGGCATCGACGTCCCCGGCATCAGCCATGTGGTGAATTTCGACCTGCCGGACGAAGCGGAAAGCTATGTCCACCGCATCGGCCGCACCGGCCGTAACGGCATGGACGGCATTGCGATCACGCTTTGCGATCCTTCGGAAAACAGCAAGCTGCGCCAGGTAGAGCGCATCATCCGCAGCAAGCTGCCGATCGTTGCCGATCATCTCGGCAGCCCCGATCCGGTGCGCAATCCGGCCGAAAAGAACGAGCGCTTCGAGCCGGCCAATGATCGCAACGACCGCAATGGCCGTCGCGACGGCAGGCGCCCCGGTGGCCAGAACAACGGCTTCGGCAAGAAGCGCTTTGGCGACAAGCCGGCCTTTGCAGGTGCGGGCGAGCGCAAGCCGGAAGGCGCCAAGGCCTTCAAGGGCAACAACAAGCGCCGCTTCGGCGGCAAGCGCCCCGCGGCGCGGGCTGCCTGATCGGACACATCGACCAGGTGCGTCGCCCCTGGCTTGATTACTGACTGTAGACATGAGGACGGCCCGAGCAACGCTCCGGCCGTCCTTTTCGTTTTGCGGCTACTCGGTAATTGCCTTCACCCAGACCACAATCCGCTGCGCCAGAAAAGCCGTGGTCGAGGGCGACAGCGCGTCGCCGGCAATGACGTGGTTGTCCGGATCGCCATTGTCGTCGACCGGCACCAGTTCGTGCGCGGCGCCCCAGCGGCCGGCGATATCGCGGGTGCGGTCTTCGCGCACCACACTGTCCGAATCCGAGAAGATGAACAGGGCCGGTATATCAGCCTTCTCCACCGGTGCTGCGTAGGCGAGCTCGGTCAGTGCCGCCATCGGCAATACGGCCGCCATCGGATAGGTGTGCGTCCAGAGTTTCTCGTGCAGCGCATTGCGGGTGGGAAAGCTGCGCTCCTTGCCGCCGACGAGTTCGGCGATCTGCCTACCCCAGGGCATGGTCAGCAGCTCGGCGCCCGAGGCCCTGACGCCGAAATTCGGCGAGATGAACGCGATTGCGGCGACGCCGTCCGACGCGCCAGGTTCAGTGGCTGCCCATGCCGCCAGCGAGCCGCCGGTCGAGGTACCGATGACGATCACCTTGTCGCCAATGGCCCGGCCGATGGCGAGCGCCTCCTCATAGTCGTTGATCCAAGCGTTGACGCTGCCTTGCGCCATTGCGGCGCCGTCCTGCCCATGGCCGGTGAGGCGGGTGTAAAAGAGGTTGGCGTCGAGCTGGTCGGCGACCTCATCGGCCAGCGGTCGCACTTCGCCCTTCGACGCCGAGAAGCCGTGAATATAGACGATTGCCAGCGGCGTCTTGGCGTGGACCATCGGATCGGCCCAGATGATTTCTTTCTCGAGCCCGTCACGGATGTTGGGGACGGCAGCTTCTTCACGCGCCAGATAGGCTTGCGGATCGTCGCCGATCACCTTGGGATCGAAACGGATCGTGGTGTCGACGGGAGCGCGCGGACCAAGCAGGAAGGCCAGGACAAGGATGACGACGACGCCCAGCACCGCAAGCACGATCCGTCGCCCCATCGCAGACTCCACGCAACAAATCTCAACCTATGGCGGCCGCTGCACCCAAGCAACAGCCGGCCTGTGGACAGTTATTCGTTCGGCGGCTTGCGATCGAAATTCAGTGGCCGGCCTGTCCAGCGGGTCGCGGTGCTGATGAACCAGCGGCAGAAGGGCCTCGGCAGCAGCGCCAGCAGCTTCAGCCCCCAACTCAGCCGGCGCGGGAAGGTGACCTCGAAGCCGCCCTTTTCAATGCCGCGCAGCATGCGCCGCGAGGCACGGTTGACCGGCATCAATCCCGGCATCGGCAGCATGTTCTTTTCGGTCAGCGGTGTGTCGATAAATCCCGGATTCATCACCTGGACGCGGACATTCATCTTGTCGAAATCGTATTTCAGCGACTCGGCCAGGATGTTGATCGCCGCCTTCGAACCGCCATAGGCGGCCGTGGTCGGCCAGCCGAAATAGGCGGTCACCGAGCCGACAAGCACGATATGGCCGCGCGCGCGGATACGCATGCGCTCCATCAGCGGGACGAGACCATTGATGATGCCGAAATAGTTGACCTCGAAGGATTGGCGAAAGTCGCGGACCCTAAGGTCTTCGCCGGGCGTGGCGATGTAGTTGCCGGCGTTGAAGACAGCGAGCACGATCGGGCCGAGATCCTTTTCGATCGCCGCCACAGTGCTTGCCATGCGCGGCTCGTCGGTGACGTTGCAAGGGTAGGCAACCACGCGTCCCGGCATCTGTGCCGTCTCGACGATGAGCGCGTCGATCGGATGCTCGTCAAGCGCGCTCACCGCGACGACAAAGCCCTTTGCCGCAAGGTCCTTGGCCAGAGCACGGCCGATGCCGCTGCTGCCGCCGGTGATCCAGGCGACGCCATGCTTCGGGTTGGCCCGGTAAAGTGTCATTCTGCGCCCTGCCGATCTGTCATTAGTGCTCTAGCGGTGAAAAAATCGAATGAAAAGAGCGCTTTTCCGCACAAGGTTGAAATGATCGTCATCGCGCGTCATCTGGCGGCAGGAGATTGCAGTACCCGAAATGCGACTGGACCAGGCGAATTCTTGCCTTGAAACGCAAGCTTCGGGTTTCTAGGGTCTCGCCGCAGCTACATGAAGGAATCCCGGATGCCCCGTTCTGTGATCGAAGCGATCGGCAACACGCCCCTGATCCGCCTCAACAAGGCTTCGGAGCTGACCGGCTGCGAGATCCTGGGCAAGGCCGAGTTCATGAATCCGGGCCAATCTGTCAAGGATCGCGCTGGCCTGTTCATCATCCGCGACGCCGAACAGCGCGGGCTGTTGAAGCCGGGCGGCGTCATCGTCGAAGGTACGGCCGGCAATACCGGAATTGGCCTGACGCTGGTCGCCAAGGCGCTGGGCTATCGCACCGTGATCGTCATTCCCGACACGCAGAGCCAGGAGAAGAAAGACACGATCAAGCTGCTTGGCGCGGAATTGATCGAGGTGCCGGCGGTGCCTTACAAGAACCCCAACAACTATGTGAAACTGTCGGGGCGGCTGGCCGAGCAGATGGCGCGTTCCGAGCCGAACGGCGCGATCTGGGCCAACCAGTTCGACAATGTCGCCAACCGCGACGGCCATATCCGCACCACCGCGGAAGAAATCTGGACGCAGACCGGCGGCAAGGTCGACGGCTTCGTCTCGGCGGTGGGTTCGGGCGGCACGCTGGCCGGCGTCGCCTTCGGGCTGAAGGCCCGGAGTAAAAACGTCAAGATCGCGCTCGCCGATCCGCTCGGCGCCGCGCTCTACTCCTTCTATACCAGCGGCGAATTGAAGTCCGACGGCAGCTCGATCACCGAAGGCATAGGGCAGGGGCGCATCACGGCCAATCTCGAAGGGTTCACGCCGGACTTCTCGTTCCAGGTTCCGGATGAGCAAGCGCTGCCGATCGTCTTCGACCTGATCCAGGAAGAGGGCCTGTGCGTCGGCGGTTCGACCGGTATCAACATTGCCGGCGCGATCCGGCTGGCGCGCGAGCTTGGCCCAGGCCACACCATCGTGACCATCCTGGCCGACTACGGCACGCGCTACCAATCGAAGCTGTTCAACCCGGACTTCCTGCGCGAGAAGAAGCTGCCGGTACCGGGCTGGATGGACGAGCGCAGCACAATTTCGGTGCCGTACGAGAAGGTTGCCTGATGGCGCACAAGACCGAAGCGCTGTTTCGCGACGACGCCTATCTGACGACGGCCGAAGCCACGGTGGTCGCGATCAACGAGCGTGGCGGCATCATTCTCGACCGGACGATCTTCTACGCGACATCGGGTGGCCAGCCCGGCGACACTGGCACATTGGAGCGCGCCGACGGCAGCCGCATTGCCATTGCCGCCACCATCACCGGCGAGACCAAGGACGAGATCATCCATGTGCCGGCGCCGGAGCAGCCGGTGCCCGAAATTGGCAAGCGGGTGAAACTCGTCGTCGACTGGGAGCGGCGGCATCTCCTGATGCGCATGCACGCAGCCTGCCACCTGCTCACCGTCGTCTGTCCGTTTCCGATCACCGGCGCCGCGGTCTCCGAAGATGACAGCCGTGTCGACTTCGACGCTCCAGATGCAGGCTTCACCAAGGAAGATGTCACCGCCGGATTGATGGCGCTGGTGCGTGCCGATCACCCAATCTTCATCAGGCTGATCTCGGACGAGGAATTGGCGGCCAATCCGGGCCTGGTGAAATCCAAGAATGTCCGCCCGCCGGTCGGCACCGGCAAGATCCGCCTGGTCTGCATCGGCGACAACGCTTCGGTCGACAGCCAGCCCTGCGGCGGCACGCATGTCAAAAGCACAGGCGAAATCGGCGAGATCCACATCGGCAAGATCGAGAAGAAGGGCCGCGAGAACCGGCGTTTTCGCATTCGCTTCGGACCGATGCCGGCGAATTAGGGTCAAACAGCACCTGGCCTCTATATTGCTCAGGCGGTCCTAAGACACCTTGGCCTAGCCAAGGTGTCGGAAACTGGAAGGCGGTCGCTCCACCCATGCTTCGATCTGCTCGGTGACGAACCTGGCTGCCTGATGTTGGATGAAGTGGCCCGCTCCGGGCAAGGCAATCACGGCGGTAACGTTGTCGACTTCTCGGAAGGTCCCGTCAAAAGCGCTGGCCGGCACATAGGGATCGTCGGTGCCGAACAGCACAAGGGTCGGCGCCTTGACCAAAGGCAGTTGGCCCAGATCCGGCACTCTGCCAAGCGGTATGTTGGCCCTGTAGTAGCCCAGCATCGCTTCCGGATCGGATCGCCTGAGCGAATCAATCAAGGCTTGCTTGTCCTGCGGATCGGTGACCCAGGTGGCGAGTTCATCGATGTCCAGCATCTGGGCAGCGCCTGGGACCTGGAAGCGGCGTATGTATCCGGTGATCTCGGCATTGGCCGGATCGGCAATAGCACGCAGATGGTTGCGGGGGTGAGGCGTCGACAGCAGGACGAGATGGCGCACGACCTGCGGCACGCGCATAGCCAGCCACCATGCGATGATGCCGCCCCAGTCATGGCCGACAATCGCGGCCTGGGTCAGCTTTTCCGCCGCAAGAACGGCCAGCACGTCGTTGACCAAATGCGTCAGCACATAGTTGCCGTGGCCCTGTGGCGCATCGCTTTGTCCGAAGCCCCGCAGGTCCGGCGCGATCACGCGATAGCGGCCGCAAAGCGCTTGCATCTGCCGGCGCCAACCCATTCCGTGATCGGGAAAGCCATGCAGGAAGACGATCGGCGGGCCAGAGCCCGCCGCCGTGTAGTGCAATTTGACGTTGCCGTTGACCGCGATCCTGGATTCGAACATCGCGCCCAAGCTCACCGCGTGCCGGCTAATACCGTCACATCTTGACTTCGAGACGAAGGAACGGGCCGTGGAAGGTCTGGGTGGTGCTGTCCGCATTGACAAGCAGATTGTGCCACTGCTCGATCTTGTAGCCGGCCGTAAAGGTCGCGCCTTCGAGGGGCATCCAGCTCAGGCCGGCCGAGGCGTCGAGATTTGTCACTGTCTGGTTCTCGGACTCGCTCCCCAACGGGACAGAGCCGTGTTCACCTGTTGTGAAGTCGTATTTGAATCCCTCGCGGTTTTCGCGGCGGCCCCACATGACGGAGCCGGAAACAGCGCCTGTCAGCCCCCAGGTTTCGTTCAGCGGGTAGTATGCCTCGGCGCCGACACGCGGGCCAATGCCCCAATATTCCGACGATCCTATCTTATCGACGGTGCCGCCCTTGTCGGCTGGATCGTCCGGGTTGAAGCCTTCGGAGGCAACAACTCTTTCATCCGAATGCACCAGTCGCAGACCGCCAAAGAAGCGGATATCGGCGGCCTGAACCTTGACGTGCTTACCGACATCGAAATCGAACGCCTGGAAACTGTAGTCGTCGCCGTAGCCTATGGTCAAAAAGCCTTGTGGTATCTGGCCACTCTCTTCCCAGGAACGGTTCTTGCCCAAGTGAAACGCACCTGCAAGGCGCCAGTCCATGTCCGACGAAATCTGCTTGGTCAGCGCGATCGAACCTGAGAAGTCACCGTTGCTATTTCCGAGCTTGTCGGTGCCGCCGGTCTTGTCGTCCTCATGGACGTTGTTTTGAAAGAACGCGCCCTCGAAGGCGATTTTGACGCGTGAATCGATGACCGACTGGTCTGTGGCCTTCGCATCCTCTGCATGCGCGGCAATCACGCCCACCGAAGTCACCGAAGCAGCGGATGCCGCGACAGTCGCCAACAATTTACCAGGTGCCCGAGCCCGCATACTTACCCCCGTCTAGAATCTTGCCCCAGATCCAACATTGCAGACATACCCTAACGGCATATTGCAGCAAGTCCGGCCAGCAACTTTGCGCTGTAGTGTTGCGGCTTTGCCACGGTGCCTCGGTAGCGCGGGTGGACAGATGTGGTAAGCGTCGCTCCAGGGCTGACCGAGCCGCGGCTGACAGGGGTTTTGGTGGACAATCCAGCGCAAATCGAAAGTGTGCTCAACAACCTCGTCTATGCGCTTTTCGCCCAGAGCGGGGAGGTGGGGCCGAATGGCAAGGCCCGAGGTCTCGGCAATCTGACTGTCTTCGACGATCCCGAGGCCGTCGACGTCATCGTCAAGGCGCCGGCGCTCTTCCGAAAGAACTTCTCCCTGATCTCGGCCCTCGGGTTTAGCCGCTTCAACACCAATGACGAGGACTGGTCTGTCCGGCGCGCCATCACCCAGGATATTTACCTGGCGGCCGCCAGGCCGGCGCAGCAGCGTCCAGTGGCGGAAATCTATGCTGCAGGTCTTTCCGGCACCGAGGCTACGCTAACTGCGATTCAGCATGCCCTGTTCGCTGCGTCGATGACGATATTTTACCGGGCTTTCGGCCTTGTTCCCGATATGGCGGCTACACTCTTGCTGCTCGACAGGGTGCGCGATGTGTTGAGGCGTCTCCAATATTATTCCTGGGTGACTCCGACGACCGCCGAACGCGCGAATGCTATCCAGGATGCCCGCGCGGTGATTGCCGATTTCGCATCGCTGCTGATGGCGGATTCCCAGGCGGCGGCCGAGATGGACCGCTTTAGAAGCGAGGCCCGCGACGTTGATGGCTTTTCGCCGGTGGAAGAGTTCGTCATGAATTTCTTCGCCGGCGTCGAGACAACGGTAACGACCGCACTTTGGGTGATCGATCGGCTGGGGGCTAACCAGCAGGTGCAGGAGCGCATCCATTCCGAGGTCCTCTCAGGCGACGCGCATACGCCGTACACCGATTGCTTGATCAACGAGACGATGCGTTATTTCCCTCCGATACCGTTTCTGACCCGCGAAGTGGGCGCTGACACGACACTCGACGGCCGCGATTTACGCGCCGGGCAGCTGATCATGGTGTCGATCATCGGCGTGCACCAGCATCCAGCCTTCTGGGAAAACCCGCGTACCTTCGACGCCAGCAGGAAGGAATTCATCGAGAACAGCTTCGACCGACGGGCTTTTATTCCGTTCCTAACCGGACCGCGCATGTGTGGTGGCGCGCGTCTCGGCCGGCTGGAAGTCAAAGAGGCTGTTCTCGCGGTAATCCGCCAGTTCGCCTTCAGCCGTGCTGACGATGTGATCAGGTTCGACTATGGGTTGGCGCTACGGCCGGCGGAAGGAGCTTCGATCAGTGTTTCGCGTAGATGACTCAAGGTCAGGCATGTTCCTGCCAGAACCGCCGGATATAACCCCCGAATTGCCTTCCGATCATGGTCTTGAACTCGACATCATGCGCATAACGCTTGCTTGTCGATATGGCTTTTGACTTCAGCGCGAAGCCTGGGAACCAGGTGCTCATTGTGGCGGATGCGTTTTCCTGCTGGTCCGCGATAAAGTCCTCGTAGAACACATGAGCCACCCTGCGGCGATCAACAGTGTTCAGGTAATTTTTCCACCTGATTTCGCTATCGAAAATATACTGCGCGGTGTCTCGGACAACCTTCTCGCTCAAAATTGTCACCGTGGGAATCCCAGGCAGCTTCTCCTGACTGTCGAACGGCTGGCCCGTGTGGAGCATCGAAAGCAGGCTGATGGTCTGATCTACCTTGTTTCGCCTCGAGAGGAAAACGTAGAACGAGTTGTCGTCGTCATCGCCGATTGAACTGCGTGCGAATGGCAGGTTCTCATGGAAGATCTTGGCGCTGAAAACGCCGTTCTCGGTCCGCTTCTCCAAGAGATGGCGACCGTAGGCCGGCGCCTGCTGATTGAGTTTTTCAACGTCCATTGTGCCGTCGATCGACCACCGTCTCATCAACGGCAAGGCATACTGCCACTGAAAATACTCGGTGGGTATTCCCAGACCGAGTTGCTGCAGGACCCGACAATAGGAATGCCCGGCCGTTCGCGGCGTCGTGCAAACCAGGATCTTGGCGGGATCTTCGACCAAGCTTTGGCGGTCATAGGTCTCGGCGATAAACTTGCTGTATAAATCGTCGAATTGCATCTCCGGAATCACCCCCGCCACGACAGATCCAGTTTCAGACGGCAGACAGGAAACCCAGGATGAGCAGGGCCTGGTCCAGTGTCATCAATGACGGAGGATCGCCCGCATCGATATTGTCGACAAGCCATAGATCAGGCCGTGTCAGCCGCGTGCGGTCGATGGCTTGCCTGTCAATGACCTGGCTGCCACGGCCGTACATCAGCAGGATGCGGGCGTCGATCCGGGCAGCGATTGGGAACAGATCATATTCGCGTCCGGTCATGGCTCCGAAATTCCCAGTCGTGGCCGGGTCGTAGGCCAACCGGAAACCATCCTGACTGGCCGCGATCCTGTTCTCGACATAGCGGTTAAATACCGCTTCCTCGACCGGGCCCATGACGGCCCTGGTGGCGCTCAGATAATTCTTCGCCGCTGCGCGGGTCTCGAACGCAAGCGTACTTTCCTTCATGACTTCGTTTCTCATCGCGTCGACCTTCGGCCCGCCAAGCATTGGCACGTCGTTGAGAACGATTTTCGCGGCCTTGGAGCGTGTCATGTGCAGAAACAGAAGCAAAATCGTGCCGCCCCACGAAGTACCGATGAAGTGGTTCTCCGTACCAGCGAACTCACCGAGTGCACGCAGGCATTTGGAGTAGAGGTTGATGTCGTATCCTGAACCCAGATAGGCGCTGCGTCCGCGTCCCAACAGGTCCGGGCAGATCACCAGGAAGCCGTTGCGGCACAGGAAAGTGGCGAGGTAGTCAAAGTCGGCGCCGTTGCCGGTGAAGCCGTGCAGGCAGAAGACTGTCGCACGCGGCGTGCCGGCAGGCCGCCAGATGCGCACAAACATTGCGGCATAGCGGTCATCCAGCCGGATGAGTATCTCTTGCATCAGCGCCTCGGCGGATTCGACCGATTGCATCAGACGTCGCGCTTGCGGACGGCTCGCTTGACCGAGCCGCGGTTGTCGATGAAGTCGCGTTTCCAGAATACTGATCTGTCGAGGTTGATGAGTTTGGCTTTTTTGATCAGCGGCAGGATATGGGACGAGGATCGCGTCGCCAGCACCGTCACCGCTGTGGCATCGCCATCGGGGAAGGGATTAAGCGGCCCACCATTTATTGCCCAGGCCTCGGCTATCTCGCGGCTGGTCTGGATCCAGCCGACATAAGCGACGATGGCATCGTCGATCGAGCCGATCATGTGTGTCTGCTGATCCAGCTGGTAACGAAGCGTCTTCACCATCAGGCCGAACTCATAGCCGTCGAAAGGCGGATAGTGCGCAATGAAGTTGCAGACAAGTCCGAGCGAAAGCGGATTGCTGGGAATACGAGAAAACAAAAGATTGCTCATGCCGAGATTATTGACCCCGCCCACCCCAGATCATAACGATCATCCGTACTCGCCACGAAACATGAAAACAATCGGAATCAAGGGACTGCGGCGGCTGACTATGTCGCGTATCCAAACCGAATGTCGCGCGCTCGGAACGCATCCAGATTGTCAAGCCAAACAAGTTTTGCCGAAGACGAAGCAGGAGAAAAACAATGGCCGATGACAGCCCTTTCACCGTCGATGCGGACTGGTTGCAGAGCCGGCTTGGCGAGCCCGGCCTGACGATCGTAGATGCGTCCTGGTATCTGCCGGCGCAAAAGCGCGATGCGCGCGCCGAGTATGAGGCGGCGCATATTCCGGGCGCGCGCTTCTTCGATCACGATGCGGCCTCGGACCCGGATGCCAGGCTGCCACACACGCTGCCGTCGCCGCAGCATTTCGCGCAATATGTCGGCACGATGGGCATTTCGGCCGACGACACCATCGTCGTCTATGACGGCCCAGGTTTCTTCTCGGCGCCGCGCGCCTGGTGGATGTTCCGCGTCATGGGCGTGTTCCAGGTCTATGTGCTGGACGGCGGCTTCGACCGCTGGAAGGCGGCGGGCCGGCCGGTGACGGCGGAACCGACGAAGATCGCGCCGAATGTGTTTCATGCCGATTTCGATGCCGCCCGGGTCGCCAGCCTCTCCGACATGCGCCGCATCGTCGAAACGAAAGAGAGCCAGATTGCGGACGCCCGTGGCGCCGGCCGCTTCACCGGAACCGAACCCGAGCCGCGCGCCGGTGTCCGCTCCGGTCACATGCCTGGCGCGCGCAACCTGCCTTATTCGGCGCTGTCGCAAGATGGCGAGCTGTTGTCGAAGGATAGGCTGCGCAAGGCCGTTGAGGATGCCGGCATCGATCTGTCGAAGCCTGTCGTCACCTCGTGTGGCTCTGGCATCACCGCAGCTGTCGTCACGCTGGCGCTGGAGACGCTTGGCCACACCGACAACAGGCTCTACGACGGTTCATGGACCGAATGGGGCGGGCTGGCCGATACGCCCGTTGCAACGGGCAAGGAATGATGGCGATGGAAAACGGCGTGTTGGACGACATCGAGGTTACGGTGACGTTTCTGGAAATGCATGTACCACCGGCCTATTCGCCGCCGGTGCCCTACAACAAGCAGATCGCGCTGTTGAAGACCAAGGACATTCCGCTGCATTTCTACCGCTACCTGATGGATCGGGTGGGGCGCAAATGGCATTGGGTCAATGTGCTGCGGCTGGACGATGACGAGCTTGCGGCCGGCATTCACCGCGAGGACCGCGACATCAGGGTGCTTTATCTTGACGGCGCGCCGGCGGGGTTCTTCGACCTCAAGCCGCATCTGCCGGAAGAGGTCGAGCTCGCTTATTTCGGCATGATGGAGCATGCGACCGGGCAGGGCATCGGCCGCTGGTTCCTGGGCGCGGCGATCGCCGCCGCCTGGTCCTACGGGCCGAAACGGGTGACGGTGCAGACCTGCACGCTCGACCATCCGGCCGCCTTGCCGCTCTACCAGAAGCTCGGCTTTGCGCCGGTGGCGCAAAAGAAGGAGACCGTGCATCCGCTGCCTTTTGCCGAGCGCTCGGCCAGCGTCATGCGGCCCTAATCTCTCCGAAAGCTGAACCAGCCGTTCATCGGCGCTTCAGGCTGCCTTTGCCATGGTGGCGTCAACACTGATGGGGCCGTTGCCGAGGAGAAAGATATGCTGAGCCGACGCACATTTGCCGCAGCGTTGATTGCAGTGCTTGCCGTGCCGACCCTTGGGCCGACCTTGGCCGCCGCACAGGCGACCACGCCGTCGGCGGCAACGATCGAGCGACAGCTCGACGCGGCGCCCCGGGTGAAATTGCGCCCGAACCAGCGCGTCACCATCCGCGAATTCAAACGGCGGCCGGATCTGAGGCGCCAGGCGCGCTCGATCGACATCCAGTCGATCAATTTCGCCTTTGGCTCGGCGGCCATTTCCAGTTCGCAATACGGCAAGATCGAGAACATCGCCGACGCGCTGGAGCGCATCCTGCGCCGCGATCCCCGCGCCCGTGTGCTGATCGAAGGCCACACCGATGCGGTTGGCTCCTTCCAGTCGAACCAGATCCTGTCGGAGCAACGCGCCGCCTCGCTGAAGCGCACGCTGGTGCGCGAATTCGGCGTGCCGGGCTATGCGCTGGAAACTGTCGGCTACGGCGAGGAATTCCTGCTGGTGCAGACCCAGGACGAGAACTGGCGCAACCGTCGTGTTACGCTGCGCCGCTTCGACGATTTCATCCGCTGACCAGCACAGATTTCTGAAGCAATGTTTCAGCAGTCCGGCTTGAAATGGCCTGGCTGCTGGCCGTCTCGCAGCCTTGGCAGGAATCGGGTGGGAGGCACCTGCGTGGCGGCATATTCTCAGGTCAAAGACACCGGAGATTCAGCCATGACCGTTCAGTTCAAAGCCTTGCCGACAGAAGACGTCAGAGCGCTGCAGCGCGGCGGTCCGGACGCCTATGGGCAGACGCCCGAACGCAGGATTTCCGATGGTGACGGCGTGCCTTGCCGGCATTGCCTGAGAAACGTCGCCGAAGGCGATGGCTATCTGATCCTGGCCTACCGGCCGTTTCCTGAGTTGCAGCCCTACGCCGAGACCGGACCCATCTTCCTGCATGCGCAGGAGTGCGAACGCGCCGCCGAAACAGAAGCGCTGCCGGATATGCTGGAGAGCAGCGACTATATCGTGCGCGGCTATGGAGTAGATGACCGCATCGTCTATGGCAGTGGCGGCGTCATCCCGACGGACGCCATTGCGGCGCGGGCGAAGACGCTGTTTGAGCGCGATGACATCGCCTATGTCCATGTCCGCTCTGCACGCAACAATTGCTATCAGTGCCGCATCGAGCGCGCGTGACGGCGACGCAAAAAAATGCCCGCCGGTCGTCTGGCGGGCAGTTGGGAGCCGTGTGACGGAAGCTGCTGCCGAAGAGGCCTGCATAGGAGACATCAGGCGTTCGGGAGGCGGCTGGGGCCGTCAAGTTGGCGATATCTGTCTGCGCAGGTTTTTCGATTGCCTGATGTGAAGCACGTCACACAGCGCCCAGCGAT
The DNA here is from genome assembly GCF_056404315.1 of Mesorhizobium sp. P2_D6. Classification (NCBI taxonomy): domain Bacteria; kingdom Pseudomonadati; phylum Pseudomonadota; class Alphaproteobacteria; order Hyphomicrobiales; family Phyllobacteriaceae; genus Mesorhizobium; species Mesorhizobium sp. P2_D6. The sequence goes on from NZ_JBFUEG010000017.1 coordinate 48,519, forward strand.
CGTCGGAACATGGCGGTGCGTAGCCAGAGCTGGCTGAGAGCTGTCGCACTGCCGTCGCATTCATACGCTAAAAGGGAGATGTCGATGGATTTGCCGACCGCGGATGAACCGGCGGGAATCTCGGCGACTGAGGAAGCGGGGCTTTGGCTCCGCTTTTTTGTTGTCTGCCAGCCTGTTCAATTCCGATGTCAGGATCTTGGACAAAGAAAAACCCGCCGGTACAACCGGCGGGTGAAGGAGGCAGAACTGATTAAGTCAGGTCAGGCGGCCAGGACCACCTTGGGTTCTACCAGCTCATAGCCGAGAGCCTCGGCGACGGCGCGATTGGTGATCTTGCCCCTGTGGACATTCAACCCATTGCGCAAATGATGCTCGTCAACGAGCGCCTTCAGACCCTTGTCGGCCAGCTGCAGGCCATAATGCAGCGTCGCGTTGTTGAGCGCGTGCGCTGAGGTGACCGGCACAGCGCCCGGCATGTTGGCGACGCAGTAGTGGATGACACCGTCGACTTCGTAGGTCGGATCCGCATGGGTGGTGGCATGCGAGGTCTCGAAGCAGCCGCCCTGGTCGATGGCGACGTCGACCAGCACCGAGCCCTTCTTCATGCCCGACAGCATTTCGCGGGTCACCAGCTTGGGGGCAGCCGCGCCCGGGATGAGCACTGCGCCGATGACGATGTCGGCCGAGAAGCATTCTTCCTCCAGCGCCTCGACGGTGGAATAACGGGTGTGGACGCGGCTGGCAAAGAGGTCGTCGAGCTGGCGCAGGCGCGGGATCGAGCGGTCGATGATGGTGACGTCTGCGCCGAGGCCGGCCGCCATCCTGGCCGCATGCAGGCCGACGACGCCGCCGCCGAGCACAGTGACCTTGCCGGGCAGCACGCCGGGCACGCCGCCGAGCAGCACGCCGCGGCCACCATTGGCCTTCTGCAGCGCCGTGGCGCCGGCCTGGATCGACAGGCGGCCGGCGACTTCCGACATCGGCGCCAAGAGCGGCAGGCCGCCGCGGTCGTCGGTCACGGTCTCATAGGCGATTGCTGTGACGCCGGAGGCGAGCAGGCCCTTGGTCTGCTCGGGATCGGGAGCCAGGTGAAGATAGGTGTAGAGGATCTGGCCATCGCGCAGCTGCACCCATTCATTGGGCTGCGGCTCCTTGACCTTGACGATCATGTCCGACTTGGCGAACACATCTGCGGCGGTCTTGGCAATGGTGGCGCCGGCGGCGCGATAGGCATTGTCATCGGCGCCGATGCCGGCGCCGGCGCCGGTTTCGACCAGCACCTCATGGCCATGCGCGACATATTCGCGGACAGAGCCCGGCGTCAGGCCGACGCGGTATTCGTGGTTCTTGATTTCCTTGGGGCAACCGACGCGCATTCTTCTTCTCCTGATCCGGCCCTTGGGGCTCGTTCCCTGTATGAACACAGTGAACCACGAATCGTTGCGCAGGTGTTTGCGAATGCGCTTGCGCGGGATTGAACGTTTCGATAATCGTTGCGCGAAATCGCAGGATTTTCGCAGGAATCACGAAAAATGCCGCTCGACAGGATTGATATCGCCATTCTCGAGGCACTGCAGAAGGATGGGCGCATACCAAATGCGGCGCTCGCCGAGCGGGTCGGCCTTTCGCAGTCGGCCTGCTCGCGGCGCCTCGACAATCTGGAGAAATCCGGCACCATCCGCGGCTATCACGCCCGGCTTTCGAACGCCGCGCTCGGCCACCAGATGACGGCGATCGTGCATATATCGCTGTCGGGACAATTCGAAAAGACACTGTCGGATTTCGAGGCGGCTATCAAGCGCTGCCCGAATGTACTGTCCTGCCACCTGATGTCAGGCGAATACGACTATATCCTGCGCATCGCCGCCAAGGACCTGGTCGACTATGAGCGCATCCACAAGGAATGGCTGTCGGCGATGCCGCATGTGACCAAGATCAACTCGTCATTTGCCTTGCGCGAGATCGTCGATCGCACGGCCATGGGGATGAAGCCGGAACTGGCTTAACGCCAAAGGCACACCCGGACGTCCTTCCCGATATAGCACGCGCCTTCGCGGCGAAGTTCTTCCCAGCGTTCATCACCGTGCGTTGCGCGAATGTCGGAGTTCCCATAGCCCGCCCAGACATCCTCGTCCTTGTAGACAACCGCCCAGTAATCTTCGGACATTTCACCGGCGCCACTATGCGTGTCGGGATAGTCAATCCCTGCAAAAACTTGCCGGGGCCCCTGGATATTAAAATCGCCTCCCTGCTCGATTTGATAGGAGCACCTTCCGGATATGCGGGTCTGACCGTCAACAACAAGCAGGCAGCGGCCCCATTTGTAGCCGCTCGGCAAACGATGCTGTGGTTGCGCATGCAAAGGCGAAAGGGAAAACGCAATTACAAGGGCAATCGTTGTGGTTCGTCCGATCATCTTTGTCACCCGTTGCGAAGCAATCAATCCTCTGGCCAACAGCGACACTGTTGGATCCGCCCAAAGCGCCTATCGAAACGGTCCGCCGCAGCAAAGATCATGTTGCTTATCGACCAAGTCGGATTTTTGTCACTGCGAAACAGAAATCCGGCCGGTCTCTTTTTTCGTGCCGGCTCTCAGGCCTCGGTCACCAGCCGGTCCATCGGGATGTCATGCGGCTGCGGGTAGATGGTCGCGATGCGCTGCAGTTCATAGCCGACGCCGATGACCAATGGCTTGAACGGCATTGCCGCCAGCGTGCGGTCGAAGAAGCCGCCGCCGTAGCCCAGGCGGTACTTTTGCGGATCGATGCCGACGATCGGCGAAATGACGATGTCGGGCAGCACCGGATCGCCTTCGGCGGGCATCGGGATATTCCAGACGCCTTTTTCCAGCCGGTCGCCAGGAACGTAGGCGCGGAAGATCAGCGGCTGGCCCTTCTCGATGACGATGGGGAGCGCCGTGCGGCCACCGCGTTCATTGATCGACGCTATCCAAGGCCGCAGGTCCGGCTCGCCGCGAAACGGCCAGTAGAGGCTGACCATGCGGCCGGCAATGTCGCCGATCACCGCGTCGAGACTTTCGGCGATACGCTGCGACATCGCCGTCCGCATGTCGGCGGAAACCGCCAACCGCGCCGCGATCAGCCGTTCGCGCTCGGCCTTGCGCCAACGTCGTACGTCGGTCCAGTCGGTCAATGGCGCGCGAAATTCCGGATCGAGTTCGTGCATGAAGCAAGGCGGCGAAGAATATTGCGCCGGGCCTTCGCCGTCTTTCGCGCCGTGACTATCGTTGGCCATGCCTCACTCCCGTGGTTCCTTCCCCTGCGAGGCTATACCCGTCTGAGCCTGCCGACATGGGCATTCGCGACATTGGGCGGCGAGTCCGGGGCAGCCGTGATGCATGGCAGTCTTGCGCTCCACGACATTGTTGCGGTGCACAAAAATCACTAGATAAGGACGGTGAAAACGAGGTGAGTGCGATGAACGAAACGGGCCATCATGTCGTTGTCGTCGGTGCGGGATTCGGCGGTCTCGAACTCACCCGCGCATTGGCCGGTGCGCCCGTGCGCATCACCATGATCGACAAGCGCAACCACCACCTTTTCCAGCCGCTGCTCTACCAGGTGGCAACCACATTGCTGGCGACATCGGAAGTTGCATGGCCGATCCGTCATTTGTTGCGCAAGCGCAAGGACGTGACGACGCTCCTGGGTAATGTCAGCGGCGTCGATCGCGCCGGCAAACGCGTGCTGCTCGAGGACGGCAGTTCGGTTCCCTACGACACGCTGGTGCTCGCCACCGGCGCCCGCCACGCTTATTTCGGCCATGACGAATGGGAGCCTTTCGCGCCGGGGCTGAAGACGCTTGAGGACGCCACCACCATTCGCCGGCGCATCCTGCTTGCCTTCGAGCAGGCCGAGCGCGAGACCGATCCGGCCACGCGCCAGGCGCTGCTGACGCTGGTTATCGTCGGCGGCGGCCCGACCGGCGTCGAGCTTGCCGGCACCATTATCGAACTCGCGCATGAGACGCTGCGCGGCGAATTCCGCAAGATTGACACGCGTGATGCGCGCGTGGTGCTGGTCGAGGCCGGCGACCGCATCCTGGCCAATTTCGCGCCGGTACTGTCCGACTATGCGCGCAAGGCGCTGGAACGGCGGGGCGTCACGGTCGAGCTTGGCCGCGCCGTCACGCGGCTGGATGCCGAGGGTGTCGTGTTTGGCGACACGCATCTGCCGGCGCGGACAATCCTCTGGGCCGCCGGCGTTGCCGCTTCGCCCGCGGGAGAATGGCTGGGGGCGCCGGTCGACCGGGCGGGCAGGGTGATGGTCGAACCCGATCTGACCGTGCCGAATAGCCCGGAGATATTCGTCATCGGCGACACCGCGCATGTGTTGCGGCCAGATGGCAAGCCGGTGCCCGGCGTTGCGCCCTCCGCCAAGCAGGAGGGTAAACATGTCGCCGCGACGATCAAGGCGCGGCTGGCAGGCGATAGCGCACCGCGTCCCTTCCGCTATAAACATACCGGCGACCTGGCGACGATCGGCAAGTGGGCAGCCGCGATCGATTTCGGCTGGATCAAGCTTACCGGCTGGCTCGCCTGGTGGCTGTGGGGTGTGGCGCACATCTACTTCCTGATCGGCTTCCGCAACCGGCTGTCGGTATCGCTTAGCTGGCTATGGATATATTTCACCGGCCAGCGCAGCGCGCGGCTGATCACCCAAGGCGACGACGACAAGGGCTGAGGTCTTCCTTTCGGCCCCGGCAATTCATCCAGCCGTCACCTTTTGCTGATCGACTGACTTCCCGATGGACATGGCCAGTTTTCGGCGCGAAGGTTTCGGCGGGGCTGGGATGTTCACGTCGCTGGGAAGGAAAACCAATGTCGCCTTTGCTCCACCCCGTCTCCCGTCGTGGTTTTCTTGCCGGCGCCGCTGCCAGCGGGGCGCTGATCATGCTGCATCCATTTTCCGCCCGCGCTGAGGCCAATCAGGCGCATCTGAGGATCATGGAGACGACGGACATCCACGTGAATGTTTTGCCGTACGATTACTACGCCGACAAAGCGAACGACACGATGGGCCTGTCGCGGACGGCCTCGCTGATCGCTGCGGTGCGCCAGGAAGCCACCAATGCGATGCTGATCGACAATGGCGACCTTTTGCAGGGCAATCCGATGGGCGACTACATCGCCTACGAGAAGGGACTGAAGGACGGCGACCTGCATCCGATCATGAAGGGCATGAACCTGCTCGGCTATGAATGTTCGACGCTCGGCAACCACGAGTTCAATTACGGCCTGTCGTTCCTCGACAAGGTTCTGGCCGGGGCCAATTTTCCGTTCGTCTGCGCCAATCTGATCCGCGGCACCGAGCTCGCCGCCAGCCCGCGCGACGACAAGCTCTATCTCAAGCCGTACGTTATCCTGGACAAGAAGATCAAGGACGGGTCGGGCGCCGAGCAGCCGATCAGAATAGGCATTATCGGTTTCGTGCCGCCGCAGATCATGATCTGGGACCTGAAGAACCTGGAAGGAAATGTCCGGACGCGCGACATTGTCGAGGCGGCCAAGGCCTGGGTGCCTGAGATCAAGGAGGAGGGCGCCGACATCGTCATTGCGCTCTCGCATTCGGGCATCGATATCAAGCAAGGCGACGGAATGGAGAACGCCTCGTTCTTCGTTGCCGGCGTCGAGGGCATCGATGCGGTGTTCACCGGCCATCAGCATCTCGTCTTCCCCGGCAAGAAGGATTTTCAGGCGCTTGATGGGGTCGACACCGAAAAGGGCACACTGCAGGGCAAGCCGGCGGTGATGGGCGGCTTCTGGGGCTCGCATATGGGCCTGATCGACCTGCTTCTGGAACGCGACGGATCGAAATGGCGCGTGGTCTCGGCGACCTCGGAGGCACGGCCGATCTACGAACGCGTCGACAAGGCAAACAAGCCGACGGTGGCGGACGACCAGCGCATCGTCGATGCGCTGAAGGCGGACCATGAGGCGACACTGGCCTATGTCCGCCGTCCGGTCGGCAAGACTTCGGCGCCGCTCTATTCCTATTTCGCGCTGGTGGCCGACGATCCGTCGGTGCAGATCGTCAACCAGGCGCAGCGCTGGTATCTCAAGGACATTCTGAAGAGCACGCAGTGGAAGGATGTGCCGCTGCTGTCGGCGGCAGCGCCCTTCAAGGCCGGCGGGCGCAACGGCGCCGACTACTACACCGACGTGCCGGTGGGCGACATCGCCATCAAGAATGTCGCCGATCTCTATCTTTATCCGAATACGGTACGGGCGGTTGAGATCACCGGGGCGCAGGTCAAGGAATGGCTGGAAATGTCGGCCGGCATTTTCAAGAAGATCGAGGCCGGGAAGGCCGACCAGGCGCTGATCGACACCGAATTCCCGTCCTACAATTTCGATGTGATCGACGGCGTCAGCTACAAGATAGACCTGTCGCAGCCGCCGAAATACGATGCCAAGGGTGGCGTCGCCAATGCCGGCTCCAGCCGCATCGTCGACCTTAGCTTCGATGGCAAGCCCATTGATCCAGCAGCGAAATTCGTCGTCGCCACCAACAATTACCGCGCTGGCGGTGGCGGCAATTTCCCTGACATCAACGCCTCGAAGATCATCTACGAAGCGCCGGACACCAACCGCGATGTGATCGTGCGCTATGTCGTCAGCGAGGGCACGATCAATCCGTCGGCCGACGACAATTGGTCGTTCACGCCGCTGCCCGGAACCAGCGTCTTGTTCGAGACCGGTCCCAAAGCGAAGGATTTTATTTCAGGGGTGAAATCGCTCAAGATCGAACCGGTCGGCGAGGGCGAAGCCGGGTTTGCAAAGTATCGTATCCTGCTTTGAGGAAACGGGCGGGCAAATACCCGCTCGCACTACGCCTTGTAGACCACCTGGCGCACGTCGATGTAGCTGGCGCGGAAGCCGGCTTCGCAATAGTGGAGGTAAAACTCCCAGAGCTTCTTGAAGCGGTCGTCGAAGCCGAGCGGGACGATCTTTTCCCACGACTGCCAGAAGCGGTTGCGCCATTCGGCCAGTGTGCGAGCATAGTCGTCCGGAAAGACGCGCTCGCGCAGATGGGCGAGACCATGGTCTTTGCCCAGCGACTTCAGGATCGACGGCGTCGGCAGCATGCCGCCCGGGAAAACATAGCGCTGGATGAAATCCGGCCGCGCGCGATAGGTGTCGTAGGCGGCCTCGTTGATGGTGATGATCTGCAGGCCGGCGGTGCCGCCGGGTCTCAGGCAGGCCTTCATCTTGCCGAAAAACTCCGGCCAGTATTTTTCACCGACCGCCTCGAACATCTCGATTGAGGCGATGCGGTCGTAAGTGCCTGTTTCGTCGCGGTAATCCTGGAGCTTGATGTCGACCTTGTCAGACAGTCCGGCCTTCTGGATGCGCTCCTTGGCAAAGTCGTGCTGTTCGCGACTGATGGTCAGTCCCGTAACGCGGCAGCCGATCTCGCGCGCGGCAAATTCGGCAAAACCGCCCCAGCCGCAGCCGATCTCCAGCACATGGTCCTTTTTGCCGATGCCCGTGTCCTTGGCCAAAGCGCGATATTTGGCGGCCTGCGCGCTTTCCAAATCGTTGGCGCCGGTGGCATAGAGCGCCGACGAATAGGTCATGCTGGGATCGAGCCATTGCTTGTAGAAGGCATTGCCGAGATCGTAATGCGCCGAAATGTTGCGCTTCGAGCCGGTGCGGGTGTTTTCGTTGAACCAGTGGCGGATGCGCTGGACGGTGTTGATGAGCCAACTGGCGCCGCCGGCGACGCGTTCGCCGATGGCCGAGTTGACGACGAACAGTTCGAGAAAGCTGGTCACGTCAGGGCTTTCCCAGTCGCCGTCCATGTAGGATTCGGCAACGCCGATGGTGCCGCCGGAAAAGGCGCGGCCGGGCAGGCGCCAGTTCTTCAGCACCAGTTCGGCGTCGGGACCGGGCGCATTGCCACCAACAAGAACGGCGCGGCCGTCCGGCATCCTTACCTTGAGCGAGCCGCGCGGCAGTTTCATCGCCGCCGACAGCACCATGCGCGCCTTGGCCGGCAAGCCTTTGACGATCTCGGCGAAGTTGAGCTCGTCCAGCCTGATGGCGTCGCCGACGCCCTTGTTTTCCCTAGCAGCCATCCCACATCCCCCTGGGCTTCCGCGGCGACGGCGCAAGATCTGCCGGCCTCCACATCCTCCGCATTTCATTCGCAGGCGCGAACGCCGCTGCCCGCGTGGATTTTCGCCACAATCTTCCATGGCATTGGCCGAAACTTCAAGAGGCAAGCTTTGCGCGGCACTGACCCAGGTCGCCGGCCTGAGGCCAGAATCCGCGGGAGAGCGCGGCCCTCGGCGAAATCACTATGGTTCCGAGCAGCCACATACGTTAGCTTCAGTCATGCGTTACGTCGTCGTCATCATGGCCATCGCCTTTTTCCTGATCTGGGACGGCCTCTATAATCAGGGCCGCTATCTCGACACGACGGTCAGGGAGATGTCGCGCATCGTGCGCTACGTCACCGGCGGGGGCTAGTTTTGCGCCTCTGCAAAGTCGCCTCCCGGCGCTGCCGGGCGCGACATCGTGGCGGTTGACGCGACGGTTCCGCTCACACAAAACATGCCGGCAAATCGAACGTGGAGACAGGCGTGATCCGGCATATCGTTTTCTTCAGCGCGCGGCGCAAGGACGATGTCGAGGCTGTGCGCAAGGGCTTGCTCAACCTGGGCAACATTCCGCATTCAAACCTGTTCGAGGTGACGCTCAACACCAAGGTCGACCCGCTGTCGGACGCGATCGACGTGGTCGTCTATGCCGAGTTCGAAGACGATGCTGCGCTTGCCGCCTACAAGGCGCACCCGCTCTATGCCGAGACAACCAGCCGGGTCAAACCATTGCGCGAATTGCGCTATTCGGCCGATGTCGTGGCGGTGGCCTGATCGGGCCAGCAAGAGACATCGCCTGTTTTTCACAAGCGGCAATTCATACATCAGGCTGCACGAATCGCATGCCACCGGCGGAAACGCTTGAACCAATTTCCGGAATGATGCACACCGCGCCGGCATGACCAGCGCAACCCATTCGCTTGACCATCTGGTGCTGCCGACGGCGAGCCTCGCCGTGGCGCGGGCGCGGCTGACGTCGCTTGGCTTCATCGTCGCGCCAACCGGCATACACCCCTTCGGCACCGAAAATTGCTGCGTCTTCTTCGCCGACGGCACCTATCTCGAACCGCTGGCGATCGGCGACGAACAGACGGCAGCGCGCGCGATTGCCGACGGCAATGTCTTTGTCGCGCGAGACCGGCTCTATCGCGCGAGCCTGGGCGATGAGGGCTTTTCCGCCGTAGTGCTGGGCACCGGCGACGCCGACGCGGATCATGCGCGCTATGCCTCGGCCGGCCTGTCGGCCGGAGACATGCTGAGTTTTTCGCGCGCCTTCACCGACAATGCCGGAAAGAGCGACATGGCATCGTTCAAATTGGCTTTCGCGTCCGGTTCTGGGGCGACGGACGCGTTTCTGTTCGCTTGCGAGCGGATCAACGCCCCTAAAATCGACCGCACGGCGCTGCAAGCTCATGCCAATGGCGTGACCGGCATTGCCGAAATCGTCGCGGTCAGCGATGCGCCGTCTGAACAGGCTGGCCTGATCTCGACGGTGGCAGGCGTGAAGCAGGAGAGCGGCGCGGTCTTCAACCTTCCCAATGCTGCCATAACTGTGCTCGAGCCGGCGGCTTTCATCGCGCGCTTCGGTTTTGCCGCCAGCGAGCCGGCAGAGCTTCGTTTCGCGGCGATCGTCTTTTCAGTTCGCAGCATCCACGCTACCGCAAGGCTGCTTGCAGATAACGCCATCCAGCACGATATAGCGTGCAATGATATTGTCGTGCAGCCGGCATCCGGGCAGGGCGCGGCTTTCATCCTCCGGGAGATCCCATGAGCAAGCCGCAAGCGTCCAATTCGATGGCGCCCAATTCGGCGGTAACCGTCGGAAACGTCGTCTTCGACAATAGCGGGCCCTTGGCGCTGATTGCCGGCCCCTGCCAGTTCGAATCGCGCCAGCACGCCTTCGACATGGCCGGCGCGCTGAAGGAACTGACCGGCAAGCTTGGCATCGGCCTCGTCTACAAGACCAGTTACGACAAGGCCAACCGTACTTCGCTGTCGGCAACGCGCGGCGCCGGGATGGATGCAGCACTTCCGGTCTTCGACGAGTTGCGCAAGGAATTTTCGCTTCCCATTCTGACTGACGTCCACACCGAGGAGCAGTGCGCGATCGTCGCGCCGCATGTCGATGTGCTGCAGATCCCGGCCTTCCTGTCGCGCCAGACCGACATGCTGGTCGCGGCCGCCAAGACCGGCAAGGTGATCAACGTCAAGAAGGGCCAGTTCCTCGCCCCCTGGGACATGAAGAATGTCGTCGCCAAGATCACCGGCTCCGGCAACGCCAATGTGCTCACCACCGAACGCGGCGCTTCCTTCGGCTACAACACGCTGGTGTCGGACATGCGGGCTTTGCCCGTGATGGCCGAGATCGGCGCGCCGGTGATTTTCGACGCCACCCATTCGGTGCAGCAACCGGGCGGGCAGGGCGGTTCTTCCGGCGGTGAGCGCCGCTTCGTCGAAACACTTGCCCGCGCTGCCGTTGCCGTCGGCGTCGCCGGCGTCTTCATCGAGACCCACCAGGATCCGGACAATTCGACCTCCTCAGACGGTCCGAACATGCTGCCGCTGAAGGACATGCCGGCCTTGCTCGAAAGACTTATGGCGTTCGACCGCATCGCCAAGAACGCTGCCTGACTGGCCACCGTGGCCAGCTTGTAGTCGGTAAAGGCCGGCTGTAGGCTCCCCCTTGCAAATGAGCGCCTTGGCAGGAGGAAGCCATGTCTGTTGCCCGCGTCACCGAAATCACATCGTCTTCAAAAAAGAGCTTTCAGGATGCCATCGAGAAGGGAATTGCGCGCGCCGCAAAGACCCTGAAGAACGTCGAAGGCGCCTGGATCCAGGACCAGAAGATCGTCGTCGAGGACGGCAAGATCGCGGCCTATCGCGTCAACATGAAGGTCACGTTCATCCTCGCGGAGTGACCGTCCAACGTTTCAAAAAAGTCGGGAACTTTCGCCCGCGCCCCTCATTGTCAAAGCACGACCAACGACAAAGAGGAGCATCAGACATGACCACTCAGACAGGCCACACCGAAGCCATCGCCGCTTCGCGCGTGATCGGCACGTCGGTCTACAACACCGAAGGCAAGAGCATCGGCAGCATCCAGGACGTCATGCTCGACAAGACGTCGAACGGCATCATGTTCGCGGTGATTGGCTTCGGCGGTTTTCTTGGTATTGGTGAGAAATATCACGCCATTCCGTGGGCAAGCCTCGACTATGACGAGGATAAGGGCGGCTATGTCGTGCCGTTTTCGAAGGACCAGCTGAAAGCGGCTCCGTCCTATTCGATCAATGAACTGGCCGGCGCCGATGGCGAGGCCGCACGTGACGCTTCCTATGACTACTACAAGGTCACGCCCTATTGGCATTGATCCGGCGCGCCGACGCCTGACGTGAGAAGGCCCCCGAAACCGGGGGCCTTTCAATGGGACGGGATGGTTCCTATTCGGCGGCGTAAAGCGTCGACAACTGCGTTGCGGCCTTTGGCGGCTGCTGGTTGTCGCATGACGTTAGGAACGCCGCCGCGATCAAGAACAAACTCACGATACCGCTCAACTCAGACATGGCGAAACTCCTCCTGTTTCGCCCCGCGCGGGTGTAACCATAAACCAGAAACCGCCACGCCACGCATGAATTATGATGACAGAAATTTGCGCTTCGTGAATCGCTGACGCGGCACTATTTGCAAGCGCCCCGATTGCCTTTTGCGGCACTTTGGCTAAGAGGGGCGCGACGCTTAATCGATCAATCGGGGACATCGCAATGACCGCCATCATCGACATTATCGGGCGTGAAATCCTGGACAGCCGTGGAAATCCGACCGTAGAGGTCGACGTCGTTCTCGAAGACGGCTCAATGGGCCGCGCCGCAGTGCCGTCCGGCGCCTCGACCGGCGCCCATGAAGCCGTCGAACTGCGCGATGGCGGCGCCCGCTATCTCGGCAAGGGCGTGCTCAAGGCAGTCGAGGCCGTCAATGGCGAGCTGTTCGAGGCGATCGGCGGCATGGAGGCCGAAAACCAGATCCACATCGACCAGACCATGATCGAGCTTGACGGCACCCCCAACAAGAGCCGGCTCGGCGCCAACGCCATCCTCGGCGTGTCGCTGGCAGTGGCCAAGGCGGCGGCGGAAGCCGCCGGCCTGCCGCTCTACCGCTATGTCGGCGGCACCAAGGCGCATGTGCTGCCGGTGCCGATGATGAACATCATCAATGGCGGCGCGCACGCCGACAACCCGATCGATTTCCAGGAATTCATGATCCTGCCGGTCGGCGCGCCGACTCTGCGCGAAGGCGTGCGCTGGGGTTCGGAAATTTTCCACACGCTGAGGAAGAAGCTCAAGGATGCCGGCCACAACACCAATGTCGGTGACGAGGGCGGTTTTGCCCCGAACCTGAAGAGCGCGCCGGTGGCGCTCGATTTCATCATGGAATCGATCGAGAAGGCCGGCTTCAAGCCGGGCGAAGAGATCGCGCTCGGCCTCGATTGCGCGGCGACCGAATTCTTCAAGGACGGCAATTACGTCTATGAAGGCGAGAAGAAGACCCGCGATCCCAAGGCGCAGGCCAAGTATCTGGCCAAGCTTGCCGCCGACTATCCGATCATCTCGATCGAGGACGGCCTGGCCGAGGACGACTGGGAAGGCTGGAAGTACCTGACCGACCTCATCGGCAAGAAGACGCAGCTGGTCGGTGACGATTTGTTCGTCACCAACACGGCGCGTCTGCGCGACGGCATCCGCATGGGCGTTGCCAATTCGATCCTTGTCAAGGTCAACCAGATCGGCTCGCTGACCGAGACGCTCGATGCCGTCGAGACCGCGCACAAGGCCGGCTATACCGCTGTGATGTCGCATCGCTCGGGTGAGACCGAGGATTCGACCATCGCCGATCTCGCCGTCGCCACCAATTGCGGGCAGATCAAGACCGGTTCGCTGTCGCGCTCAGACCGCATGGCCAAGTACAACCAGCTGATCCGTATCGAGGAAGAGCTCGGCAAGCAGGCGCGTTACGCCGGCAAGTCGGTGGTGAAAACCTGATCTGCGCGTCCTCGGTCCGGCCCTTGGGCAAGATTTGAGCGACATGCACCAGCGAGCTTGAACCGGAACGCTTTCTGCTGCGGCGGAAAGCGCTCAAGCGTTTCCCGTGCGATGTACGCCCAGCGCCACCGAGAGATTTGCAGTGATTTTCTGCATTACATCCGGCAAGTTTCGGTCGACACCGTAGACGAAGCCCGGGAAATCGAGCGGTTTCTGCCGAGACCAGATGGCCTCATGCTGGTCCGGAGGCAGGACCTGAGCCGGATCGCCCACGGCAATCCAGCCGATCGGTACGACCGTGCCAGGTTCGAGGCGGGTGCGCAGGTGAACGATGCCATTGATGCGGACTTCCGATCCGCGCCCTATGTGCGCACCATGGAAAACCGCCGCACCTGTAGCGATAAAAACTTCATCGCCGACCTCTGCGCCAACCATGTGGCTGTTGGGGCCTACGAGGCAATAATTCCCGATAGTACAAGGATGACTTGCCGTGGCCCGGATCACCGCATTTTCCAACACGATACAGTTGCGGCCAATGCGGATCGATCCGCCAGACTCCGCCACAAGGCGCGCGCCATGCATGACCCGGCTGCCGGCGCCAATGACGACATCGCCGGATATTGTCGCATCCGGAGCGGCCCAAGCATCGGGATCGATGGCAGGCGAATGCCCCGCATAGGAAATGATCATCGCTCGCTCTCCTTCCTCTCGATCTCAGCCGCTCGGCAGCCGATCGGGCAAATTTTGGGTCCGCAAAGATCATGCTCGCAGAGGCGACAGGTTGTTCTCGCGAAAGGACGGGAAGTAGTCGCGCCCGCAAGAATCTCGTCCAGCATGGAAACAAAGCGCCGCCGCTCATCCGGTTGCAGCACAGACAGCAATCCGTCGAGAGCGGCGAGCCGGAGAGCTTGCATTTCCCTTACCTGTGCGTGGCCAGTCTCCGTCAGAGTTAGCGGAGTGACACGACCCTCCGGTTTGCCGCGCCCTATCAGCGCCTGCCGTTCCAGCCCGTCGATCAAACGCACGGCAGTCGGTTGACTGACGCCGACGACCTCGGCGAGCTCCGTTGTCGTCAACCCCGGTTTGAAGTGCAGCATCGACAGCACCGCCGCCGCGCTCGGTGAAAGCTCTCTCAAGGACGCTTCCGTCCTGTCGCGAATCATGGCGCCGAGCGCGCCGAGTTTGTTGGCGTCTAACAATTGCATAGCATATGCATATATAACTTCAGGAGAACGTCAACTGCTTTTCGCGCATGCAAACTGCGACCGCAAAGGATGGAGAAGAAAAATCGACGAGGTGGACGCAATCTGCCGGGTGGGTCATTTCCCGCTCGCAAAATCCCAGGGTCCGTAACCGTCCATTAAGCACAATCGGGCGAGATAAGGAGGTCATAGGATTGCGACCATGTGGACACGCCAGCACAAGCAGAGAAACACCGGCCGGCTGATCATCCCGTCGCTTTGCGTGGCGTTCCTGACCTATTTCGGCTTCCATGCCTATCATGGCGAGTTCGGCATCTATTCGAAATACCAGCTCGAAGCGCAGACCGTCGAATTGCAGGCCAAGTACGATGCCATCAAAGCGCGCCGGGTCGATCTGGAGCGGCGCGTCCAGCTGATGCATGAGGGCACGCTTGAGAAGGATATGCTCGACGAGCAGGCGCGCAGGGCGCTCAATCTGTCCCAGGCGGATGAAATTACCATCATGCTGCCGGCTAACTCGAAATAACCTGAATTCAGTTAATCACTGTTATTTCCAATGATTTTAATCGCTTAGACGCATGACAGCCATGCATTTTTCAGCATGGCGAAACGCTTTCTCGCGTGTTAGCCTCTTTCAAATCGGTGGGGAGAGCTGATCTCCCTCGGAGCAGATTTTCGTGCTGCTCTCGTGTCCGCAAAGAGACGCCAACAGGGAGTGATGCATGGCCACCGCCGCCAAAAAAGCGCCTGCCAAATCCGTCAAATCGACATCCGCCAAATCCACGGGGCTTTCCGCCCCCAAACCAGCCGAATTCACCAAGGACGAGGAGCTTGCCGCCTACCGGCACATGCTGCTCATCCGCCGCTTCGAGGAAAAGGCCGGCCAGCTCTACGGCATGGGCTTCATCGGCGGCTTCTGTCACCTCTATATCGGCCAGGAAGCGGTCGTCACCGGCATGAAGATGGCGCTGATCGACGGCGACCAGATGATCACCGCCTATCGCGACCACGGCCACATGCTGGCGATGGAGCTTTCGCCGCGCGGCGTCATGGCCGAACTGACCGGTCGCCGCGGCGGCCTGTCGAGGGGCAAGGGCGGCTCCATGCACATGTTCTCCAAGGAGAAGCATTTTTACGGCGGCCACGGCATTGTCGGCGCGCAGGTGTCGCTCGGCACGGGCCTCGCCTTCGCCAACCGCTACCGCGACAACAACAATGTGTCGCTGACCTATTTCGGCGACGGCGCGGCCAACCAGGGCCAGGTCTATGAAAGCTTCAACATGGCCTCGCTGTGGAAGCTGCCGGTGATCTACATCATCGAGAACAACCGCTACGCCATGGGCACGTCGGTGTCGCGCTCGTCGGCCGAAACAAATTTTTCGCACCGCGGCGCCTCGTTCAAGATACCTGGCATTCAGGTCGACGGCATGGATGTGCGTGCGGTCAAATCCGCCGGCGATCAGGCGACCGAATGGTGCCGCGCCGGCAACGGGCCGATCATCCTCGAAATGCAGACCTATCGCTATCGCGGCCACTCGATGTCGGACCCGGCAAAATACCGCTCGAAGGAAGAAGTGCAGAAGATGCGCTCGGATCATGATCCGATCGAGCAGGTCAAGGCGCGGCTAACGGCCAAGAAGTGGGCAAGCGAGGACGAGCTCAAGAATATCGACAAGGAAGTCCGCGACATCGTCGCCGACGCCGCCGAATTCGCCCAGCACGACGCCGAGCCGGATCCGTCCGAGCTCTGGACCGATATCGTATTGTAACGGGAGGGCAAGGACATGCCGATAGAAATTCTCATGCCCGCTCTCTCGCCGACCATGGAAGAGGGCAATCTTTCCAAGTGGTTGAAGAACGAGGGCGACAAGGTCGTCGCTGGCGACGTGATCGCCGAGATCGAAACCGACAAGGCGACGATGGAAGTCGAGGCCGTCGACGAAGGCACGCTGGCCAAGATCGTGGTTCCGGCCGGCACCGAAGGCGTCAAGGTCAACGCGGTGATCGCCGTGCTTGCGGTCGACGGCGAAGATGTCGACACGGCCGGCGAAGGCATCGGCGAGGAGCCCGCCAAGGCTGAAGTAGCCGCACCCGCGCCGGTTGCAGCCAAGAGCGAGGCCGCGGCGCCTGTGGCGGCCGCGCCGAAAACGGAAGTCGCCGCCGATCCGGATATTCCGGCCGGCACCGAGATGGTCTCAACAACGGTGCGCGAAGCCTTGCGCGACGCCATGGCCGAGGAAATGCGCCGCGACGGTGATGTCTTCGTCATGGGCGAGGAGGTCGCCGAATACCAGGGCGCCTATAAGATCACGCAAGGGCTGCTGCAGGAATTCGGGCCACGCCGCGTCGTCGACACCCCGATCACCGAACACGGTTTTGCCGGCGTCGGCGTCGGTGCGGCAATGGCCGGCCTGAAGCCGATCGTCGAGTTCATGACCTTCAACTTCGCCATGCAGGCGATCGACCAGATCATCAACTCCGCCGCCAAGACGCTCTATATGTCGGGTGGCCAGATGGGCGCGCCGATTGTCTTCCGCGGACCGAACGGGGCCGCCGCCCGCGTCGGCGCCCAGCACTCGCAGTGCTACGCCGCCTGGTACAGCCACATCCCCGGCCTGAAGGTGGTGATGCCGTATACGGCGGCCGACGCCAAGGGCCTGCTCAAGGCGGCGATCCGCGACCCGAACCCGGTCATCTTCCTCGAAAACGAAATCCTCTACGGCCAGTCCTTCGACGTTCCGAAGCTCGACGATTTCGTGCTGCCGATCGGCAAGGCGCGCATCCACAAGCAGGGCAAGGACGTTACCATCGTCTCGTTCGGCATCGGTATGACCTACGCCATCAAGGCGGAAGCCGAACTGCGCGGCATGGGCATCGATGCCGAGATCATCGATCTCAGGTCCATCCGTCCGCTCGACCTCGACACCGTCATCGCCTCGGTGAAGAAGACCAACCGCCTGATCGTGGTGGAAGAGGGTTTCCCGCAGAGCTCGGTCGGCGACCACATCGCCAACCAGGTGTCGCAGCGCGCCTTCGATTTCCTCGACGCGCCGGTCATCACCATCGCCGGCAAGGACGTACCGATGCCCTACGCGGCGAACCTCGAAAAGCTGGCCCTGCCCAATGTCGGTGAGGTCATCGAGGCGGTCAAAGCCGTCACGTATCGCTGAGCCGGTCGGGAGGACATCATGCCAATCAACATCACCATGCCGGCGCTCTCGCCCACGATGGAAGAGGGCAATCTTTCCAGGTGGTTGGTCAAGGAAGGCGACAAGGTTTCGCCGGGCGACGTGATCGCCGAGATCGAGACCGACAAGGCGACAATGGAAGTCGAAGCGGTCGATGAGGGCACGGTCGCCAAGCTGGTCGTTCCCGCCGGCACCGAAGGCGTCAAGGTCAATGCGCTGATCGCCATTCTGGCCGGCGAAGGCGAGGATGCCGGGGCTGCGGCGAAGGGTGGCGGCGATGCCGCGCCCAAGGCTGAGGCTCCGAAAGCCGATGCGCCAAAGGCCGAAGTGCCGAAGCCGGCAACCGCTGCCGCGGCGCCTGCGTCGACGAAAGCAGAAGCCGCGCCAGTTGCTAACGGTCACGCCGCAGGCGAGCGTACCTTCGCCTCGCCGCTGGCCCGTCGCATCGCCAAGGATGCCGGCGTCGATGTGTCCGCCGTGACCGGCACCGGCCCGCATGGCCGCGTCGTCAAGGCCGATGTCGAGGCAGCGATTGCCGGTGGTGGCGCCAAGGCGGCACCTGCCGCGAAAGCAGCATCTGCTGGCGCTCCGGCGCCTGCCGCTCCTGGCACCGCACCCAAGGCGATGTCGGACGAGCAGGTGCTGAAACTGTTCGCCGAAGGCTCCTACGAGCTCGTCCCGCACGACAATATGCGCAAGACCATCGCGCGGCGGCTGGTCGAGGCCAAGTCGACCATTCCGCATTTCTACCTGACGCTCGACTGCGAGCTTGATGCGCTCCTGGCGCTGCGCACGCAGTTGAATGCCGCCGCGCCGACGAAGAAGACCGACAAGGGCGAAGCGCCCGTCTACAAGCTGTCGGTCAACGACATGGTCATCAAGGCGATGGCGATGGCGCTGATGGCGGTGCCGGATGCGAACGCATCCTGGACCGATACCGCCATGGTCAAGCACAAGCATGCCGATGTCGGCGTCGCCGTGTCGATCCCCGGCGGCCTGATCACGCCGATTATCCGCCACGCCGATGAAAAGACGCTGTCCACCATCTCCAACGAGATGAAGGATCTGGCGAGCCGCGCCCGCAGCCGCAAGCTGAAGCCCGAGGAATATCAGGGCGGCACCACGGCTGTCTCCAATCTCGGCATGTTCGGCATCAAGGACTTTGCCGCCGTAATCAACCCGCCGCATGCGACTATCCTGGCGGTGGGTGCGGGCGAGCAGCGCGCGGTGGTCAAGAATGGCGAGATCAAAATCGCCAACGTCATGTCGGTGACGCTGTCGACCGATCATCGCGCCGTCGACGGTGCGCTCGGCGCCGAACTTCTGGGCGCCTTCAAGCGCATGATCGAAAACCCGATGGGCATGCTGGTCTAGGGAAGGAAAAGGGCGGTGCGGAAATTCTTCACCTCCTTCATAGCCTTCTTCCTGTCTTTGCTTGTTGGCGCCGTCGTTGCGGTGGGACTGGCAATAAATACAGACGCGCACGAGGAATACATTCTTGTGTTCTTCGCGTGCGGGTTAGTCACCACTGTCGTGACGATATTGTTTTTCATTGCACAGTTTTTTCCCAATCCGCTCAAGGCCATCAATTGGGTTGGGATCGGCACATTCGCCTTGTTCGTGCTGATCGGTTTCGGCTTGATCGGCTGGACTTTTTCCCACCCGCCCGAAGGACGCGATTGGGGAGGGAACCTGCCAATCATCGCAGGATTGGTTCTGCCGAGCCTGGTTGCGATTGTGGTGCAATGGTTGTTCGTACGGTGGCGGGTTATGCGCGGGCAGCCAGGTTTTGGCAGAGGCGAGGCAAGGGCGTGAAGACAATTCTCTGCTACGGCGACTCCCTGACCTGGGGCTATGACGCGGCGAGCCTCGGCCGCCATGCTTTGGAAGACCGCTGGCCGAGCGTGCTCAAGGCGGCGCTGGACGACGATGGCATCGAGGTCATTGCCGAGGGGTTGAACGGCCGCACCACCGCCTTCGACGACCATCTGGCAGGCGCGGACCGCAACGGCGCAAGACTGCTGCCGACGATTCTGACGACGCATGCGCCAATCGACCTGATCGTCATCATGCTCGGCGCCAACGACATGAAGCCGTGGATCCACGGCAATCCGGTCGCGGCCAAGCAGGGCATATCGCGGCTGATCGACATCGTGCGCGGCCATGATTACCCGTTCGATTGGGACGCGCCGCAAATCCTGCTCGTGGCGCCGCCAGCGGTCAGCCGCACGGACAATGCCGAATTCAAGGAAATGTTTGCCGGCGGCGACGAGGCGTCGAAGCGGCTGGCACCGCAATATTCGATCCTCGCCGACGAGGCCGGCTGCGGCTTTTTCGATGCCGGAACCGTGGCCACGACCACACCGCTCGATGGTGTCCATCTCGATGCGGAAAACACGCGCAGTATAGGTGAGGCATTGGCGCCATTGGTGCGCGTGATGCTGGAACTCTAGACAAGACAATCAGGGAGAAACCCCGTGGCAGAATCCTACGACGTCATCATCATCGGCTCCGGCCCGGGCGGCTATGTCACGGCGGTGCGCTCGGCACAGCTCGGCTTCAAGACGGCGATCGTCGAGCGCGAGCATCTCGGCGGCATCTGCCTCAACTGGGGCTGCATCCCGACCAAGGCGCTGCTGCGCTCGGCCGAGATCATGCACTATTCCGATCATCTCAAGGACTACGGGCTCAAGCTCGAAGGCGGCAAGGTCAGCGCCGATACGGCTGCCGTGGTCGACCGCTCGCGCAAAGTGTCGCTCAGGCTTAACGGCGGCGTCGCCTTCCTGATGAAGAAGAACAAGGTCGACGTCATCTGGGGCGAGGCCAAGCTCTCCAAGCCCGGCGAGATCGTCGTCTCCAAGACGGCCAAGAAGCCGATGGAGCCGCAGCCGCCGGTGCCGAAGGGCGTCAAGGGCGAGGGCACCTACACCGCCAAGCACATCATTCTCGCCACCGGCGCCCGGCCGCGCGCGCTGCCCGGCATCGAGCCGGACGGCAAGCTGATCTGGACCTATTTCGAGGCGATGGTGCCGAAGGAAATGCCGAAATCGCTGCTGGTGATGGGCTCGGGCGCCATCGGCATCGAGTTCGCCTCCTTCTACCGCACCATGGGCGCCGAGGTGACGGTGGTCGAGCTGTTGCCGGCGGTGATGCCGGTCGAAGATGCCGAGGTCTCGAAATTCGCGCAGAAACAGTTCGAGAAGCAAGGGATGAAAATCATCCTCGAGGCCAAGGTGACCAAGGTTGAGAAGGGTGCCAATTCGATTACCGCACATGTCGAGATGAAGGACGGCAAGGTCGAGAAGATCACCGCCGACCGCATGATTTCGGCCGTTGGCGTACAGGGCAACATCGAGAATCTCGGTCTCGAAACGCTCGGCGTGAAGACCGACCGCGGCTGCGTCGTCGTCGACGGCTATGGCAAGACCAATGTTCCCGGCATCTACGCCATCGGCGATGTCGCCGGACCGCCGATGCTTGCCCACAAGGCCGAGCATGAGGGCGTGGTGTGCATCGAGAAGATCGCCAACTTCCCCGGCGTGCATGCCACCGACAAGCTGAAGATCCCGGGCTGCACCTATTGCAACCCGCAGGTTGCCTCCGTCGGCCTGACCGAAGCGAAGGCCAAGGCCGAAGGCAAGGACATTCGCGTCGGCCGCTTCCAGTTCGGCGCCAACGGCAAGGCGATCGCGCTTGGCGAGGACCAGGGTTTCATCAAGACCATCTTCGACAAGAAGACCGGCCAGCTGCTCGGCGCCCACATGGTCGGCGCCGAAGTGACCGAGCTGATCCAGGGCTTTGTCGTGGCGATGAACCTCGAAACCACCGAAGAAGAGCTGATGCACACCATCTTCCCGCATCCGACGCTGTCGGAAATGATGAAGGAAAGCGTGCTCGACGCCTATGGGCGCGCGCTCAACGCATGATAAATTGCTGCCGCGAGACTCAGACGCGTGGGCCGGAGGAACCTTGCGGCAAGACAGTTCGTTTCCGGATGCATTTTCACCTGACACTGGAGGAGTTGGCATATGGACGTGAATGGCGTGGGCTGGATTGCAGCCGTCATCATCGGCGGCTTGGCCGGGTGGCTGGCCGAGATGGTCATGAAGAGCAACACCGGCATCTTGATGAACATCATTATGGGTATTGTCGGCGCGGTGGTGCTCAACGCCATTCTCAGAGCCCTCAACATCGAGCCGTTCGGCGTCGGCTGGCTCGCCTATCTGATCACCGGCTTCATCGGCGCCTGCCTGCTGATCTTTGCAGGGCGGCTGATACGCCGCTAGATCTGCGCTATGCGAAAAAGGCTGTGGCGGCATGCACTGCTGCAGCCTTTTTCTTTGCTCCGAAAAGTCTTAAGTGACGTTCTAAAGGCTGACGCCGACGGGCGGACGCCAACAAGTCAGGTTTGAGATGGTCACTGTTCTCGACACGATCGCCACCGCGCCGCGCCTGCGGCACCCCGAGAAGGCGCACAAGCCCGACCAGGACGTGCTGCGCAAGCCCGACTGGATACGCGTCAAGGCGCCGGTGTCCAAGGGCTATGCCGAGACGCGCGAGATCGTGAAGTCGCACAAGCTGGTCACGGTGTGCGAAGAGGCCGGCTGCCCCAATATCGGCGAGTGCTGGGAAAAGAAGCACGCCACCTTCATGATCATGGGCGAGATTTGCACGCGCGCCTGCGCCTTTTGCAATGTCGCCACCGGCATTCCGACGGCACTCGATGCCGATGAGCCGGCGCGCGTCGCGCACGCCGTCAAGCAGATGGGGCTGACCCACGTCGTCATCACCTCCGTCGACCGCGACGATCTCGCCGATGGCGGCGCGCAGCACTTTGCCGAGGTCATCCGCGCCATCCGCGCGGCAACGCCCTTGACCACGATCGAAATCCTGACACCCGATTTCCTGCGCAAGGAAGGCGCATTGGAGATCGTCGTGGCGGCCAAGCCCGACGTCTTCAACCACAATCTCGAGACCGTGCCGTCGAACTATCTGACGGTGCGGCCGGGTGCCCGCTATTTCCACTCGATCCGGCTGCTGCAGCGGGTCAAGGAGCTCGACCCGTCGATCTTCACCAAGTCCGGCATCATGGTTGGCCTTGGCGAGGAGCGGAACGAGATCCTGCAGCTGATGGACGATCTTCGCTCGGCCAATGTCGACTTCATGACCATCGGCCAGTATCTGCAGCCATCGAAGAAGCACCATCCGGTGATCCGCTTCGTGACGCCGGAAGAGTTCAACTCCTTCGCCACGATCGGCAAGACCAAGGGTTTCCTGCTGGTGGCGTCGAGCCCGCTGACGCGTTCCTCGCATCATGCCGGCGACGATTTCGCCAGATTGCGGGCGGCGCGCGAGGCGCAGCTCCAAAAAGCCAGCTAATCCTGCTTTAAGTGATGCATGTCGTTTTCTCAAAACCGGGGCCACTTTTGAGCGACATGCAATAATGCCGAAATTCGAAGCCACTCGCCGCGTTGCCCACACGCCGGAGCAGATGTTTGCGCTGGTCGCCGATATCGAGACCTATCCTGAATTTCTGCCGCTGTGCGAGGCGCTGACGGTGCGCTCGCGCAAGGAGCGCGACGGCCGCACCATTCTCGTCGCCGATATGAGCATCGGCTACAAGGCGATCCGCGAGACCTTTACGACGCAAGTGCTGCTGAAGCCGGACGAGAACACCATCGACGTCAAATACATCGATGGGCCGTTCAAATATCTCAGCAATATCTGGCGCTTCGATCCGGCTGACGGCGTTTGCGAAGTCCATTTCTTCATCGACTACGAATTCAAGAGCCGCATTCTCGGCGCACTGATGGGCACCATGTTCGACCGCGCCTTCCGCATGTTTTCCGAGGCGTTCGAGAAACGCGCCGACGTCATCTACGGAACGACGCCCATCTCGTGAGTGTCGCCGAGCGCACGCAGGCCGATCTCCAGCGCATGCCTGACCGTCTCGCGGCGGATGAAGTCGCGGCCATTGTCGGCAAACATATTGAGCTCTGCAGCCACCGGCCCACCCCTGAGCGCCACCCCGAACCAGACCAGACCGACCGGCTTTTCCGGCGAGCCGCCGCCCGGGCCGGCTATGCCCGTGACGGCAAGCGCCAGCCCGGCGCGCGAGCGCGCCAGCGCACCCGCAGTCATCTCCAGAACCGTTTCGCGCGAGACGGCGCCGTGCGCTTGAAGCGTGGCCGCCGAGACGCCGAGCATCTCCATCTTGGCTTCGTTGGAATAGGTGATGAGGCCGCGGTCGACCACGGCCGACGAGCCGGCAATGTCGGTGAGGGCGGCGATGATCATGCCACCGGTGCAGCTTTCGGCGGTCGCCAACATGATGCCGCGCTGCTGGCAGGCGTGGAGCAGGGCGTTGGCGAGATCGCTATTGCTCACGCCGGCACGTCCCCGGGGAAGACGACGCTGGCGGTGGCGATGGCGGCAATGCCTTCCTCGCGGCCGACAAAGCCGAGTTTTTCATTGGTCGTCGCCTTGATGGAGATGCGGTCGCTGGAAATGCCCAGCATCGCCGACAAGGCCTTGGTCATGGCGTCGCGATGCGGGCCGACGCGCGGCGCTTCGCAGATCAGAGTGATGTCGGCATTGGCGATGCGGCCGCCGCGCGCGCGCACCAGTTTCGCCGCATGTTCGACAAAGATGCGCGATGCCGCACCTTTCCATTGCGGGTCGGAGGGCGGGAAATGCGTGCCGATGTCGCCGGCGCCGCAGGTGGCAAGCAGCGCGTCAGTCAGCGCGTGCAGGCCGACATCGGCATCCGAATGTCCCGACAGCTTTTTGCCGTGCGGAATGGCGACGCCGCACAGAGTGACATGGTCGCCGGGTTCGAAGGCATGCACATCATAGCCATTGCCGGTGCGGATGTCGGGAAAACGTTCGCCGGTAAGCCGCTGATCGGCCATCGCAATATCCCTTGCCCAGGTGAGTTTGACATTGTCCGGCGACCCCTGGACGATTTTGACCGGAATATGCGCCCATTCGGCGATCGCGGCATCGTCGGTGAAATCCGTCTTGCCGAGATGATGGGCCTTTTCGTGCGCCGCGAGCAGCGGCCAGAACGGAAAGCCTTGCGGCGTTTGTGCAGCATGAAGGCCCGCCCTCGGCACCGTCTCCTTGATCATGCCGGTGGCCGATTCGCGCTTGAGCGTATCGGCGACGGGCAGCGCTGGCAGCGCACCCTGGCGCTCGCCAATGGCCGCGATGGTACGGTCGATGAGAGCCGCATCGACAAACGGCCGCACCGCATCGTGCACCAGGACACGGCCGGGCGCGTGGCCCCTCAGTTCGAGCAGTCCCAGCCGAACCGAACTTTGGCGCGACTCGCCGCCGACTACGGCGATGACCCGCTCGCCATGCGCGCCGGCTGCCTTGTCGAAAAGCGCGCGGTCATCGGCATGGATGGCGACGACGATAGGGCCAATCTCAGGATGCGCCAGGAATGTCTCCAGCGTGCGCGCAATAACGGTGCGGCCGCCGATGCGCTGATACTGTTTCGGCCCGTCGGCCCGTCCGGCGCGCGCGCCGCGGCCGGCGGCGACGATGACCACGCCGACCTTGCCGTCGTCGCCCAGAGCCCGATTTTCACTTGTGTCTGTCATTGCGATTGGTGGTAGTCGGGGTAAAAGCCGAAGGCCAGCATTTTCCCAAATGCGCCGCAATGTGACGTCATTGCGCGTTGCACAATGCCTTTCTTATGGCTAGAGAATGTGCAGCAATCCGATATGCTTGGTTTTTGTGCATGCCTGAAGTGACAAAATTGGCTCTGCCGCTCGATGTCGGGGGCGTGACGATCCGCAACCGCGTGTTCCTTGCGCCGATGTCGGGAATAACGGACGAGCCGTTCCGGCAGCGCGCCTACGCGCATGGCGCAGGCCTGGTCGTGTCGGAAATGGTGGCGAGCGGCGAGCTTGCCAAGGGCAGGGCCGGCTGCGACCTGCGCATCCGTCATTCCGGGCTGCCTGTCCATATGGTCCAGCTTGCCGGCCGCGAGGCCTCGCATATGGCCGAGGGCGCGCGCATCGCTGCCGGCGAGGGCGCCGACATCATCGACATCAATATGGGCTGCCCGGCCAAGAAGGTGACCGGAGGCTATGCCGGTTCGGCGCTGATGCGCGATCTCGACCACGCGCTGTCGTTGATCGAGGCGGTGGTAGGCGCGGTGCAGGTTCCGCTCACGGTCAAGATGCGGCTCGGCTGGGACGAGAATGCGCTGAACGCGCCCGCTCTGGCGCGCCGTGCTCAAGAGGCCGGCGTCAAAATGGTCACGGTGCACGGCCGCACGCGCTGCCAGTTCTATCAAGGCAAGGCCGATTGGGGTGCGATCGCGCGAATCAAGGATGCCGTTTCGATCCCGGTAGTCGCCAATGGCGATGTCGGCTCGCCGGAAGAGGCAGCCCAAATCCTCGAACAGTCGGGCGCCGATGCGGTGATGATCGGCCGTGCGCATTACGGCGCGCCGTGGACGGCGGGCCGCATCGCGGCGACGGCTGCGGGCGAGGCGACCTCCGGCGTGCCGGACAGCCCGAAAGCCATGGCCGACTACATTGCCGCCCATTACGAGGACATGCTGACGCTCTACGGCGTCGAAAGCGGCTTGCGCCAGGCGCGCAAGCATCTCGGCTGGTATCTCGACCGCCACGCCGCTGGCGTCACTGACGACCGCCGCAAAGCCATCCTCACCTCGTTCGAGCCTGCCCGCGTCATTGCCCTGCTGCGCGAAGCGTTTTCCGGCGAAGGCGACGCCGCGCCCCTGCGGAGTGCCGCATGAACGCGCCTGCTGCACCGGGCACCGAGATGGCGGATGCCGCCCATATCGTGCTCAACACCATCCGCCGACCGGTGATCATGGTCGATCCGGACGGGTTCATCACCTACGCCAATGCCGACGCGGAGGACTTCTTCCGCTCCAGCGCGACCATGCTGGCGCGCAACACGCTGTCCAAGCTCATCCCGTTCGGCAGCCCGCTGTTACAACTGGTCGACCAGGTCCGCGAACGCCGCGCGCCGGTCAATGAATACCGTGTCGACGTGTCGTCGCCACGTCTCGGCATCGAGAAGGTCGTCGATCTCTACGTTGCCCCGGTGCCGGAATTCCCGGGCTCGATCGTGGTGATGTTCCAGGAGCGCTCGATGGCCGACAAGATCGACCGGCAGATGACGCATCGGGGTGCTGCACGTTCGGTCACCGGCCTTGCCGCCATGCTGGCGCACGAGATCAAGAATCCGCTGTCGGGCATACGCGGTGCGGCGCAGCTGCTCGAACTGTCGGCTTCCGACGAGGATCGCGCGCTGACCCGGCTTATCACCGACGAGACCGACCGCATCGTGTCGCTGGTCGACCGCATGGAGGTGTTTTCCGACGAGCGGCCGATCGACCGCTACCCCGTCAACATCCATGTCGTGCTGGACCATGTGAAGGCGATCGCCAAGAACGGTTTTGCCAAAAGAATCAGGATGTTGGAGGATTATGATCCATCATTGCCTCCGGTTTTTGCCAACCGCGACCAGCTGATCCAGGTGTTTCTCAACCTGGTCAAGAACGCTGCCGAAGCCATCGGCGGCGACCCGCAAGGCGAGATCGTGCTGTCGACCGCGTTCAGGCCCGGCATCCGTGTTTCCGTCCCGGGCACGCAGGACCGTGTGTCGCTGCCGCTGGAATTCTGCGTGCGCGACAATGGGTCGGGTGTTTCGGAAGACATCCTGCCGATCCTGTTCGACCCGTTCATCACCACCAAGCCGAACGGCTCGGGGCTCGGCCTGGCGCTGGTGGCGAAAATCGTCGGCGAGCATGGCGGCATCATCGAATGCGATTCGACGCCGCGCGGCACCACCTTCCGCATCCTGATGCCGGCCTGGAAAGAAGCACCGAACGACACTGCAGATGAAGGCGAAGGAGACCGCAAATGACGGTTCGCGGCAATATTCTCGTCGCCGACGACGATGCGGCCATCCGCACCGTGCTCAACCAGGCGCTGTCGCGCGTCGGCCATGAGGTGCGCGTCACCTCCAACGCCTCGACGTTATGGCGCTGGGTGGCGGCGGGCGAGGGCGATCTGGTCATCACCGACGTGGTCATGCCGGACGAAAACGCCTTCGACATGCTGCCGCGCATCAAGAAGGCGCGACCGGAACTTCCGGTCATCGTGATGAGCGCGCAGAACACCTTCATGACCGCGATTCGAGCTTCCGAAACAGGAGCTTACGAGTACCTGCCGAAGCCGTTCGACCTGACCGAGCTGCTCAGCATCGTCAACCGGGCGCTGTCCGAGCCGCGGCGGCCGAAAATCGATACGCGGCCGGACGAACAGCCTGACGCCATGCCGCTGGTCGGCCGCTCGGCCGCCATGCAGGACATCTACCGCATGCTGGCGCGTATGATGCAGACCGATTTGACGGTCATGATCTCGGGCGAGTCCGGCACCGGCAAGGAACTGGTGGCGCGCGCCCTGCATGAATACGGCCGTCGCCGCGGCGGTCCGTTCGTCGCCATCAACATGGCGGCGATCCCGCGCGATTTGATCGAATCGGAACTGTTCGGTCACGAGAAGGGCGCCTTCACCGGCGCGCAGAACCGCTCGACCGGCCGTTTCGAGCAGGCCGAGGGCGGCACGCTGTTCCTCGACGAGATCGGCGACATGCCGATGGAGGCGCAGACGCGGCTGCTGCGCGTGCTGCAGCAGGGCGAATACACCACGGTCGGCGGGCGTACGCCGATCAAGACGGACGTGCGCATCGTCGCCGCCACCAACAAGGATCTGCGCACGCTGATCAACCAGGGGCTTTTCCGCGAGGATCTGTTCTATCGCCTGAACGTCGTGCCGCTGCGGCTGCCGGGCTTGCGTGAGAGGTCGGAAGACATTCCCGATCTGGTGCGGCATTTCTTCAAGATCGGCGCCAGCGAAGGCTTGCAGACCAAGCGCATTTCGACCGGCGGCATCGAATTGATGAAGCGCTATCCCTGGCCGGGCAATGTGCGCGAATTAGAAAACCTGGTGCGCCGGCTTGCCGCGCTCTATTCGCAGGACGAAATATCCGCCGAGATCATCGAAGCCGAGCTGAAGACAGGCGAAAGGCCGGTCGTTCCCGGCGGCGGCAACCTGATCCCGGACGATCTGTCCATCGGCCAGGCGGTGGAGCACTTCCTGCAGCGCTATTTTGCCTCTTTCGCCGGCGAATTGCCGCCGGCCGGCCTCTATCAGCGCATCCTGTCCGAGGTCGAATATCCGTTGGTGCTGGCTTCCATGACGGCAACGCGCGGCAACCAGATCAAGGCGGCCGAATTGCTGGGCTTGAACCGCAACACGCTGCGCAAGAAGATTCGCGAACTCGGGGTCAACGTCTACAAATCGTCGAGATCGTGAGCGCGTACTGGTCGAAGTGACGCCTGGTCATCCCCTTTTCAGGGGATCGGTGGCCGAAAGTTTCCCTCGCGGCCACACTTGTTGCATAATCGCCACAATGCGTTGCATACATCCGACGCAATCACTGGCTCTTAGACGGCGACATGGCTTCGCAGGCTCTTACATCAAACGAACCGCTTTTCAGCAGACCCGGCGGAAGGGATGGACGCCGGTTGCTTGCGCTGCCCGGCGTTGTCGCAATCGCCGGTGCGCTGGTTACGGCGGCAATCTCATTTGCGATCCTCGTTGGTGCGACGCCGATCACGCCGGACGCAGCCACGACGCTGACGCTGATTGCGGTCAACGCCGTGTTCGTGCTTGCGCTGATCGCCCTGGTCGGCCGCGAGGTGCATCGCATCGTCATGGCGCGCCGGCACGGAAAGGCGGCATCGCGGCTGCATGTGCGCATCGTGGCGATGTTTGCGTTGGTCGCCGCCATCCCCGCCATCATGGTGGCCATCATTGCCTCGATCACGCTCGATATAGGCCTCGACCGCTGGTTCGAGATCCGCACCAAGACGATCGTCAACTCGTCGCTGTCGATCGCCGATGCCTATGTGCAGGAAAATGCTCGCAATCTTCAGGGCACGACGCTGTCGATGGCCTACGATCTTGACGCGTCACGCACGCTTTACGGCCTCGATCGAACCGGCTTTCTCGACCTGATGAACAAGGAAGCCGTGGGCAGGACCCTGGCGCATGCGGCGCTGATCAAGCCGGATGGCTCCTTCGTCATGAGCGCCAAGACCGATACGAATTTCGCCATGCCGGAGCCGCCGGAAGGGGCCGTGGCGAGTGCGGCCGACGGCAAACCGGTGCTGATCGAGCCGAAGACGCGCAACATCATGGGCGCCATCGTGAAATTGCGCGAGATCGAAGGGCTCTACCTCTACACCATTCGCCTTGTCGATCCCGAGGTCATCAAGGCGCGGCAGATCGTACAGTCCAACACCGCGGAATATCGTGGCCTGGAAGCGAACAGGCGGACCTCGCAGGTGGCGTTCGCGCTGCCCTATCTGTCGCTGACGCTGATCATCATCCTGTCGGCCATCTGGACCGGCATAGCGGTCGCTGACCGCCTGGTGCGGCCCATCCGCCAGCTCATCGGCGCCGCGGACGAGGTTGCCACCGGCAATCTCGACGTCGCCGTGCCAGTGCGGCCTTCCGACGGTGACGTCGCCTCGCTTGGCGATACGTTCAACAAGATGCTGCTGGAGCTGAAATCGCAGCGCAACGAGATTCTGTCGGCCAAGGATTTGATCGACGAACGGCGGCGTTTCTCGGAAGCGGTGCTGGCCGGCGTCACCGCCGGCGTCATCGGCGTCGATCCCTACGGTATCGTCACCATCGTCAACAAGTCGGCCGAAACGATGCTGGCCATATCGGCGACGGCAGCGCTCGGGCAGAACCTGTCGGCCGTGCTCCCGCATGTCGGCCGCGTCTTCGAGATCGGCCGCAAATCCGGCAAGCCGGTCTATCGCGAGCAGGTCACCTTCTACCGTACAGGCGCCGAGCGGACCTTCAACGTGCAGATTACCATCGAGGCCGGCGACAACGGCTCGGAGGAGAAATCCTATGTCGTGACGGTCGACGACATCACCGATCTGGTCCAGGCGCAGCGCTCCTCGGCCTGGGCGGACGTGGCACGGCGCATTGCGCATGAAATCAAGAACCCGTTGACGCCAATCCAGCTCTCGGCCGAGCGCATCAAACGCCGTTTCGGCAAGGTCATCACCGAGGACCGCGAGATTTTCGATCAGTGCACCGACACCATCATCCGCCAGGTCGAGGACATCGGCCGCATGGTCGACGAATTCTCCGCTTTCGCCCGCATGCCGAAGCCCGAGATGAAGGCCATCGATCTGCGCGAATCATTGCGCGAGGCGTCGTTCCTGGTCGAGGTCAGCCGTGCAGACATCGCTTTCGAACGCGTCTTCGGCAACGAGCCACTGAAGGGCACTTTCGACAGCCGGCTGATGGCGCAAGCTTTCGGCAACGTCATCAAGAACGCCGCCGAAGCGATTGACGGACTGGAACAAAAGGACGGTTCGCACGGCATAATCCGGATTCAAGCTGCCCGGCAGAATGGCGCGATCAGAATCGACGTCATCGACAATGGCAAAGGCCTGCCGCGCGAGAATCGCCAAAGGCTGCTCGAGCCCTATATGACGACGCGCGAGAAGGGCACCGGGCTCGGCCTCGCCATCGTCAAGAAGATCGTCGAGGACCATGGCGGGCGGCTCGAACTGCACGATGCGCCTGCCGACTTCCACGGTGGACGCGGCGCGATGATCTCGATCATCCTGCCACCCGCTGCCGCAACCGCGCCGCCACGCGGTCAAGGCGAAACTGAACTCGAAAGAGAAACTGAAAAGGTCGGTAATGGCGTCTGATATTCTCATCGTCGATGACGAGGAAGACATCCGTGAACTCGTCGCGGGCATACTGAGCGACGAGGGGCATGAAACCCGCACGGCATTCGATGCCGACAGTGCGCTGGCGGCAATAGCCGACCGGGCGCCGCGGCTGATTTTCCTCGACATCTGGCTGCAGGGCTCGCGCCTGGACGGGCTGGCGCTGCTCGACGAGATCAAGACGATGCATCCGAGCCTGCCGGTGGTGATGATCTCCGGCCACGGCAATATCGAGACGGCAGTGTCGGCCATCCGCCGCGGCGCCTATGATTTCATCGAGAAGCCATTCAAGGCCGACCGGCTGATCCTGATTGCCGAGCGGGCGCTGGAAACCTCGAAATTGCGGCGCGAGGTTTCAGACCTCAAGCAGCGCAGCGGCGAAACCTTCGACCTAATCGGCATGTCGTCGGCGATGAGCCAGTTGCGCCAAACCATCGAGCGCGTCGCGCCGACCAACAGCCGCGTCATGATCATCGGTCCGTCCGGTTCGGGCAAGGAGCTCGCCGCGCGCGCCATCCACACGCTGTCGGCGCGCAAGGGCGCGCCGTTCGTGACGCTGAGTGCGGCCAACATCACGCCCGAGCGCATGGAGATCGAGCTGTTCGGCACCGAATCCAACGGCACCGAGCGCAAGGTCGGCGCGCTGGAGGAGGCGCACCGCGGCATTCTCTACATCGATGAAGTGGCCGACATGCCGCGCGAGACGCAAAACAAGATCCTGCGCGTGCTGGTCGAGCAGCAGTTCGAGCGGGTCGGCGGCACCAAGCGGGTCAAGGTCGACGTGCGCATCATCTCCTCGACCTCGCAGAACCTCGAAGCGATGATCGCCGACGGTCGCTTCCGCGAAGACCTCTATCACCGCCTGGCGGTGGTTCCGGTCATGGTGCCGGGCCTGGCCGAGCGGCGCGAGGACATCCCTTATCTCGTCGACAATTTCATGAAGCAGATTGCGCGTCAGGCCGGCATCAAGCCGCGCCGAATCGGCGACGATGCGCTTGCCGTGCTGCAGGCGCACAACTGGCCGGGCAATGTCCGCCAGCTGCGCAACAATGTCGAACGGCTGATGATCCTGGCGCGCGGCGACGATGTCGATTCACCGATCACCGCCGACCTGTTGCCATCCGAGATCGGCGATGTCATGCCGCGTACGCCGAACCAGTCCGATCAGCACATTATGGCGCTGCCGCTGCGCGAAGCCCGCGAACAGTTCGAGAAGGACTATCTGATCGCCCAGATCAACCGGTTCGGCGGCAACATCTCGAAGACGGCGGAATTCATCGGCATGGAGCGCTCCGCGCTGCACCGCAAGCTGAAGTCGCTGGGGGTCTGATCCCCATTGTTGTTGGGCCAGCACGCTGTGGCCTGTGCAATTGCCGGTTACGGCAGCGGCGGAATCGCCTAAAAATACCGGGACTTTTCTGAGGGATCACTGAATGCCGCGCATTGCCTATGTGAACGGGCGCTATGTCGCCCATGCCGACGCTGCCGTGCATATCGAGGATCGCGGCTACCAATTCGCCGACGGCGTCTACGAGGTCTGCGAGGTGGCTCAAGGCTTTATCGTCGACATGCCGCGCCATCTTGCACGGCTGAACCGCTCGCTCAGCGAACTGTCGATCGACTGGCCGGTTACCAAGGGCGTGCTGCCGCTTCTGCTGCGCGAAGTCGTGCGGCGCAATCAGGTCGTCAACGGCCTGGTCTATGTCCAGGTGACGCGCGGCGTCGCCAGCCGCGACTTCGTTTTCCCGGCCGATACACTGTCGTCGCTGGTCATTACGGCCAGAAAGGCCGACCCGGCGGCGGCCGCAAAGCGGGCCGAGACCGGCATCAAGGTCATTACTGTGCCGGAAAACCGCTGGGACCGGGTCGACATCAAAAGCACGGGCCTGCTGCCCAATGTGCTGGCCAAGCAGAAGGCCAAAGAGGCCGGCGCGCAGGAAGCCTGGTTCGTCGATACAGAAGGCAACGTCAAGGAAGGCGGCTCGTCGAATGCCTGGATCGTGACCCGGGACGGCGTTCTGGTGACCCGGCCGGCCGAGCACGGCATCCTGCGCGGCATCACCCGCACCACCATGTTCGAGGTGGCGGCGAAGCTTGGTTTGAAGATCGAGGAGCGCGGGTTTTCGGTCGCCGAGGCCAAGGCGGCGCGCGAGGCTTTCATCAGTTCGGCAACGACAATCGCCATGCCGGTGGTGGCAATCGACGGCGCCGCGGTCGCCAATGGCCATCCCGGCTCTATAACACTTTCATTGCGGCAAGCCTTTTTTGACGTTGCGGAAAAAAGTCCAGCCTGATAACCGCACAGACGGACTGCACATCAATATATCTCGTTCTGGTTGTCGTTACTGACGGCAAAGGGGTGTTTGCAAGCTTGACATGTGCCCGTTAATTTGGCGCATTGGCCTGCAAACCGAAGGGGATCGGCGAAAGACAAGAACAATGGCGGAACGATCGCAAAACCTTCAGGACCTGTTCCTGAATTCTGTTCGCAAGAGCAAAAATCCACTCACCATCTTTCTCATCAACGGCGTCAAGCTGACCGGCGTGGTCACTTCCTTCGACAATTTCTGTGTTCTGCTGCGCCGCGACGGCCACTCCCAGCTCGTCTACAAGCATGCCATTTCCACGATCATGCCGAGCCAGCCGGTTCAGATGTTCGATGGCGAGGAAAGCCAGGGCGCCTGATTGGCACGTGAGAAAGACGCGGACCGCAGCGTCCGCGGGAAACCAGCGCATCACCCCGGGACGGAAGCCAATGGTCCGACCCGGGCGGTTGTCATTGTGCCGGTGCTTACCCGGCACCAGCGCAGCGATGACGAAACAAACCGTCCGCGGCTGACGCGTTCGGCGGACGCCCGCCATGACGAAGCTGTCGGCCTTGCCCGCGCCATCAACCTTGATCTGATCCACACGGCGGTGGTGACCGTCAACGATCCACGCCCGGCAACCTTGCTCGGCAGCGGCAAGGTCGCGGAGTTCGCCGAGATCGTCAAAGAGGGTCACGCGGAGGTGGTCATCGTCGACCATCCGCTGACGCCGGTGCAGCAGCGCAATCTCGAGAAGGAATTCAACGCCAAGGTGCTGGACCGCACCGGGTTGATCCTAGAGATTTTTGGCGAACGCGCGCGGACCAAGGAAGGCACGCTGCAGGTCGAGCTTGCCCATCTCAACTACCAGAAGGGCCGCCTGGTGCGGAGCTGGACCCACCTTGAACGCCAGCGCGGCGGCGCCGGCTTCCTCGGCGGCCCCGGCGAAACCCAGATCGAGTCGGACCGGCGGCAGTTGCAGGAAAAGATCATCAAGCTCAAGCATGAGCTGGAAACGGTGCGCCGCACCCGCGACCTGCACCGCGCCAAGCGCAAGAAGGTACCGTTCCCAGTGGTGGCGATCGTCGGCTACACCAATGCCGGCAAGTCGACGCTGTTCAACCGGCTGACCGGAGCCGACGTGCTGGCCGAAGACATGCTGTTTGCCACGCTCGACCCGACGCTGCGCCGCGTGCGGCTGCCGCACGGCACGCCGATCATCCTGTCGGACACGGTCGGCTTCATTTCCGACCTGCCGACGCATCTGGTCGCCGCCTTCCGCGCCACGCTGGAAGAGGTGGTCGAGGCGGACCTGGTCATCCATCTGCGCGATATCTCCGATCCGGACACAGCGGCGCAAGCCGAGGATGTCGAACGCATCCTGGCCGATCTCGGCGTCGACGCCGGCGATACCAAGCGCGTCGTCGAGGTGTGGAACAAGGTCGACCTGCTCGACGACGGCAACCGGGAGCGCCTGCTTGCCGATGGCGCCGACAGCAACAAGGCGCCGCCGATCGCCATCTCGGCCATCACCGGCGAAGGCATCGATGCGCTGAAGGCGCTGATCGAGACCAGGATGTCGGGCGAGCTGAAAGAGCTGACGGTGACGATCGAGCCGGCCCAGTTTGGCCTCGTCGACTGGCTGTACCGCAACGGCGACATCGTTTCGCGCACCGACAATGACGACGGCAGCGCGACCATCTCGCTCCAGGCCACGCACGCCGCCCGGGAAGAGATCGAGAGCCGATTGCACCGTAAAAACAAGCAATAAGCGGGTTTATTTCGCGCCCTTGGCCTGCTGCCAGAGCGCTTCCATTTCGTCCAGCGTGGCGTTTGCGAGCGTGTTTCCCGAAGCCTCCAGCGCGCGTTCGACATAGTGAAAGCGCGAGCGGAACTTTTCATTGGTGCCGCTGAGCGCTGCTTCCGAATCGAGTTTGAGGTGACGTCCCAGATTGACGACGGCAAACAGCATGTCGCCGAACTCGTCCTGGATCTCAGCCGTTTCCCCCTTGGCCAGCGCCTCGCGCAATTCGCCGATCTCTTCCTCGATCTTGTCCAA
Source organism: Mesorhizobium sp. P2_D6 (assembly GCF_056404315.1). Lineage (NCBI taxonomy): Bacteria > Pseudomonadati > Pseudomonadota > Alphaproteobacteria > Hyphomicrobiales > Phyllobacteriaceae > Mesorhizobium > Mesorhizobium sp. P2_D6. Next base: position 84,256 of record NZ_JBFUEG010000017.1, read on the forward strand.
TATGGGTGCCGCCTCGCTCCAGTCGAAGCCGACCCGGGCTGCCTTCTCCTGCAGTTTCAGGGCCCGGGTTAGGGCGGGCAGGGCGACCGGCACGCTGTCCAGAAACCCCTTGCCATTGTCTTCCGGGTCGAGGCCGCGGGCGAGCCGGGCGCTTCGCTTTTCAGCCTTCTCCTCAGCCTTGATCTTTTCCCACATGCCCTTGGCCATGCCGGCGCTGCGCGCCTCTTCGTCGCCGAAGACATGCGGATGGCGGCGGATCATCTTGGTGGTGATGGCCTCAACCACATCGCCGAAGGCGAAGTCACCCGTCTCCTGCGCCATCTGCGCATGGTAGACGACCTGCAGCAGGAGATCGCCGAGTTCATCGCGCAGATCGTCGAGGTCGCCGCGCGCAATGGCGTCGGCGACCTCGTAGGCCTCCTCGATCGTATAGGGCGCGATGGTCGAGAAATCCTGCTCGATGTCCCAGGGACAGCCGGTCTTCGGCGCTCGCAGCGCGGCCATGATCTCGATCAGCCGGGAGATGTCTTTGGATGGCGTCATGCGGCGAATGCTATCCCGCTCCCCGTCGCTCGGCCAACGCTGTCAGCCGGTAGCCTAGCCTTGTCCACAGCCGAGCCGTATCAGTCGAGCACCGAGACAACCGCCTTGGCGAGATCGTCCATACCGTCCTCGGGCAGGCCGGCGACGTTGATGCGGCTGTCGCCGACCATGTAGACGCCGTACTCGGCCCGCAGCCGTTCGACCTGCGCCTCGGTGAGGCCAAGCCTTGAAAACATGCCGCGATGGCTGGCGATGAAATCGAAGCGGTCGGAATTGGATTGCCGGCGCAGTGCGTCGGCGAACTGGACACGCAGTTTCAGCATGCGCAGCCGCATTTCCTCAAGCTCCGCCTCCCAGTCGGCGCGAAGGCCATCGTCTTCCAGCACCATGCGCACGGCCGCCGCGCCATGGTCCGGCGGCATCGAATACATGGCGCGCGCCGCCGCCAGCATCTGGCTCATCGCCACATCGGCTTGCACGCTATCCTTGGCCAGGATCATCGCCGCGCCGACGCGATCACGGTAGACGGCAAAGTTCTTCGAGCAGCTCGAGGCAACGACCATTTCCGGAACCTTCGAGGCCAGCAGGCGCAGACCGGCGGCATCGGCATCGAGGCCCTCGCCAAAGCCCTGATAGGCAATGTCGACAAAGGGCAACAGCCCGCGCTCGGCGACAAGGTCGGTGACCTTGGCCCATTGCGCGGCGTCGAGATTGGCGCCGGTCGGGTTGTGACAGCAGCCATGCAGCAGCACGATGTCGCCGGCCTCGGCTGTACCCAGCGCCGCCAGCATGTCGTCGAAACGCACCGCCCCGGAAGCCGCATCGAAATAGGGATAGTCGCGCACCTTGAGGCCGGCGCCGCGCATCACCGGCGGATGGTTTGGCCAGGTCGGGTCCGACAGCCAGACGGTCGCGTCGGTGCGGGTCCGCTTCAAAAGCTCGGCCACCAGCCGTAGCGCGCCGGAGCCGCCCGGCGCCTGCGCCGCGCGAATGCGCGTCATGTCGGCTGCGGGGCCGAAAGCCAGCTTGACCATCGCCGTGTTGAAGCCGGTGTCGCCGGGAAGACCGAGATAGGTCTTGGTGTCCTGGCCCTGCAGCAGCCGCTTCTCCGCCTCGCGCAAAGCGCGCATGACCGGCGTCTTGCCGTCGCGGTCCTTGTAGACGCCGACGCCGAGGTCGATCTTGCCGGGGCGCGGATCGGCGCGGTAGAGGCCGATCAGGGCGATGATCTTATCGGCGGGGGCGGGTTGCAGGGTCTCGAACATCAATACGGCTCCAATGGCGGCGGATTGATACGCAAAGCGGCCGCGTTTCGCCAGCGCTTTCATGTGAGTCAGCTGCCATGGCGTACAGCCACGACGTAAAAAGATTTGGGGGGCGAGGGATTAAGATCTCCACATGCTCCGTAAACAGGGCATGAAACGATCGATGCCACGCTTCGATATAGTTGGACAGCTGGGTTCGCTGCGGCGCTATGCACGTTCGCTGACGCGCGACAGCAGTGACGCCGAGGATTTGGTGCATGACGCGCTGGTGCGCGCCTATGAGCGGCGCGGCACATTCCGTTCTGGCGGCAATTTGCGGGCATGGCTGCTGTCGATCGTCCACAACGCATTCATCGACAAGATGCGCTCGCGCCGTTCGGAAGCGGCGCGCGTCGAGCAGGCCGGCTATCTCACCCATTCTAGCACGCCGGCGCCGCAGGAACATTCCGTGCGCCTGGCGCAGGTGCGCGAGGCCTTTTTCAGCCTGCCGGAAGAGCAGCGTTCGGCACTGCATCTGGTCGCCATCGAGGGCCTTTCCTACCAGGAGGCTGCCGACGCCAGCGGGGTGCCGCTGGGCACGCTGATGTCGCGCATCGGCAGGGCGCGCGCGGCGCTGCGCTCGATGGAGAGCGCTCTCCCTTCGCCGACCAAGAACCATCTGAGGATCGTGGGAGACCCGTCATGACCGAACTGTTGCGGGACCCGGTGACCGATACCGACCTCGACGCCTATGTCGACGACCAGCTGGATGTCGCGCGCCGCATCGAGGTCGAAGCGTTTCTGTCGGCTCGTCCGGAGGCAGCGGCGCGGGTGATGTCCGATTTGAGGACGCGCGACGAGTTGCGCCTCGCGCTGGCCGCTTCCACAGGCATGGCGCGGCCGGCGACGACTGAAGTCGCGCGCCGGCTGGGCAGGGGGCTGGCCAGTCGCCGCGTCTTCGCCGTGCTGCAACGAGCGGCCGCGGTCGCCGTCTTTGTCGGCGCCGGCTGGCTGGCGAACGGGCTGTTCGGTCCGCTGCTGGTGACCAAGGTGGTGGCTTCGCCGACGCCGCCCGCCTATGTCGAAGAAGCGATCCGGGCGCACAGGACGACACTCATGCGCGAGACGATGCCCTCGCAGCTCGAGGCGCCGAACTACAACGCCGATGAGATTCGCGCCGCGACCGCGATCGTCATGCCGTCGCTGCCGAAAGACTGGAAGATCCGCGACGTGCAGATCTATCCGTCGCGGTTCGGGCCAAGCGTCGAGGTGGCGCTGGAGACGAAGGACATGGGGCTGGTCTCGCTGTTTGCGATCCGTCCCGGAACCTTCGACGTGGTCAAGCCTGCCATCGCACCCTCGGGCGACATTTCCTCGGCCTATTTCCAGATCGGCGAGGTCGCCTACGCGGTCGTTGCGCGCAGCGATGTCCATGACCTCGACCGTGCCGCCGAAACGCTCGCCAAAACGCTTTACTGAGACCTCACATAAGGAGAACCCGCATGAATACCCCTGATCTCGGCTATCGCATGGGCGCTGGCGCCCGCGCCGGCGCCGTCTATGACGAAGGCCTGCGCAGCCACATGCTGCGCGTCTACAACTATATGGGTATCGGCCTCGTCGTCACCGGCCTCGTCGCCTTCATGGTCGCCTCGACGCCGGCTCTCTACGTGCCGATCTTTTCCAGCCCGTTGAAATGGGTGGTGATGCTGGCGCCGCTCGCCTTCGTGCTGCTGTTCTCGTTCAAGATGCAGACGATGTCGGCGGCCAGCGCCCAGGCGATGTTCTGGGCCTTCTGCGCGGTGATGGGCCTGTCGCTGGCTTCGGTGTTCCTGGTTTTCACCGGCACCAGCATCGCGCGCACCTTCTTCATCACCGCCACCATGTTCGGCGCCACCAGCCTCTACGGCTACACGACCAAGCGTGACCTGACCCAGTTCTCGTCGTTCCTGATCATGGGTCTGATCGGCGTGGTGATCGCCAGCGTCGTCAACATCTTCCTCGGCTCGACCGCGCTGCAGTTCGCCATCTCGGTGATCGGCATCGCCGTGTTCGTCGGCCTGACCGCCTGGGACACGCAGACGATCAAGGAGCAGTATGCCGAGAATTTCGACGCGGAATCGCAGCAGAAGCTTGCCGTCTTCGGCGCGCTGTCGCTCTATTTGAACTTCGTCAACATCTTTCAGCTGTTGCTGAATTTCACCGGCGAACGCGAATAGTCCGGACCGTAGCAGGCAACAATCTCGATCTTGCAGTGGCCGGGGAACCCTCCGGCCACTGTTGTTTTGCGTAGAGTCATTCATCGCGGCTCTGTGAGGAAGTGCAGTGTCCCTGCCACCCTTTGAGTCCACGCGGGCTTTTGCTAACTTGCCGGCTGCACGCAGCTCTCCGCGGGGACGCATGGAACAAGTAACGCTTCACGGCGACGGCATCTCGGCAACCATCGTCGGGCAGGGGGCTGAACTGGTCTCCTTGCGCAACGCCGAGGGCCTGGAGCTTTTGTGGCAGGCCGGACCGGAATGGCGGCGGCATTCGCCGGTGCTGTTTCCGATCGTCGGCCGGCTGAAGGGCGACCAACTGCGCCATCGCGGCCAGGTCTATCTGCTGACCCAGCACGGCTTCGCTCGAGACAAGCCGTTTGCTTGGGCTGAGACGGGTCCCCGGTCCTGCACCCTGGTGCTGACCGGCGATGCCGACACCCGTGCGCGCTATCCCTTCGCGTTTCGCCTGGCGGTCACCTACACGCTGGAACGCCGGCGGCTCGATATTTCCTTCGACATTACTAACACCGGCGACGAGACGCTGCCGGCCTCGGTCGGGGCGCATCCTGCCTTCAACTGGCCACTGCAGGCGGACCTCGCCAAGACCGACTACCACCTGACCTTCGCCCAGGACGAGCCGGCGCCGATCCGCCGGCTGAAGGATGGCCTGGTGCTTGCAGCACCCCAGCCGACGCCCATCGAAGGCAAGACGCTGGCGCTCTCCGAACGGTTGTTCGATGCAGACGCCGTGATCCTCGACCGGCCGGCCAGCGCGAGCGTGCATTATGCCGCCGCGCACGGTCCGGCGATCGAGGTGGCGTGGCAAGGCTTTAAGGAACTGGGGATCTGGTCCAAGCCCGGCGGCGCGCCGTTCCTGTGCATCGAACCCTGGCACGGCCTTTCCAGCCCCGTCGATTTTGACGGCGAGTTCTCGGACAAACCGGGAATAATGCTGATCGCGCCTGGAGAGAAGCGTGTGCTGAGCTACCAGATAAGGCTGACGTCCCCCTGAACTGACGTTGCGCTCCCAAGCGCTTGAATTTCCCTGAAATGGTCCGGAATATACATCCAACGGATATTCTGGAGCTTTCGGGAGGAACGGCTCATGCCTGAATGCTTGAAATTCAGGGTTGTGGCAGCGGTGCTGGCTGGGCTGATTGCCTTTCCGGTCGCTGCCGCCGATATCGGCCGCGCCAGCCTCTACCGCGCGCAATCGGTGACCAGCGGCACTGGCGAGGAGAACCGGACCTGGGGCCTGGCGCCGTGCCTTGAAGAAGTGCTGGTCAAGGTTTCCGGTGACCCGCGGCTGATCGGTGATCCGCGTGTGACGGAGATGAGCCGGCACGCAGCCGACTACGTCACTGATATCGACTACCGGGACCTTCTCAACAACCGTCCGCCACATGACGAGCAGGGCACCCATGACCGGCCAAAATACATCACCGCCGATTTCGATCCAGACAAGATCGATGCCTTGCTGGCGTCACTCGGGCGCAAACCGTGGCCGGTGCCGCGGCCGGCAATCGTCGCATTGCTCGACATAAAGCCGATGAAAGGCGACGGCTTTACGCTGGTGCGCGATGGCGGGGGCGAACTCGCAGCGGATATGCGTGTCGCATTGGCGGACGCCGCATACCGGACCGGCTTGCCGCTGGAGCTTCCCAAACCGCAAGACGTCGCGCTTGCCGACGTGACCCAAACCCTGGATGCCGATGCTCTGCTTGCCGGCACGTTGGCGTGGCGCCCGGAAGCGCTGGGCTGGGTCGGCGACTGGCGGCTTGCCTCCAAGGGCAAGGAATACCGCTGGCAGGTGCGCGGCGTCAGCTTCGACGACGCGTTCCGCAACGCTGTGCGCGGGACGCTGCAAATCCTGTCGGGTAACGGAGAGCCGGAGGCCGTCACGCCGCACTGATCTACGCGCTTTCCTCGGTGCGAAGGGCGGTCCATTGCGGACATGAGTTGGCCGTGCACATTTGGTTCTTGCATTGCCTTCTGGAGGAACAATGTTGCCGAAATTCTCCTCGCGGGCAGGGTTCCTTGTCGGCCTCGGCATCACGCCCATCGCCTTCTTCTTGGCACTCTATTCGGCCGGATCAGGGCATGGAGACTATGTGCTGGCGCGGCTTCTCTACCCGGTTCCCATGCTGGCAACGCTGTTGACCGACACAACCATCACCGGCCTTTCGATCGGATTGGCGGCGCTGCAGTTTCCTGCCTACGGGGCATTTGTTGCTCGGGGCGGGCGTTTCTGGTGGCCGGCGCTGGGCGTCTTCCACCTTGCTGCAATCGTAGCGGCGTTCAGCGGCGCTCTAGAAAGTTTTTCGCGATGAAATCGCCGAAAGTCATAAGTGATATGACGAAGAAAAACCGTACCGTTACCGTCGGCGCATTGCTGGTGAACCATGACCGGAAGGTCTTGATGGGTCTTCGTGCCGCCTGGAAGAAAGCATGGCCGGGGCATTGGGACACGATTGGCGGCCGCGTTGAAGGCGGCGAGACGCTGGAAGCGGCACTCGTGCGCGAGGTTCAGGAAGAAGTTGGAGTGACACCAACAAAATTCCATTGGATGGAATGCATCGAAGAGCGCCATCCGCAGCTCTATGGCGCCGCGTTGCATCACGTTTTCGAGGTGTCCGGCTGGGACGGTGGCGATCCCCGCAACATCTGCGAGGAACACACCGAGATTCGTTGGTTCGATATCGAGGACCTCCAGCATCTCTCAAATCTGGTGGATTGCGATTATCCGCGCCTCGCGAACCTCGCTGTTTCGACAATGCGCGAAAGCTCAGTGCGGCGCGAATAGTGAAGGGGCGGTTTGCCGCTGCCGCCAAAGCTCCATTTGGCTATGGCCGCCACCACATCTGAAAGTCGCATAAGATAGATTATGGAACTTATGCGTTGGGCCGTGGCCGGGAATTGCCGCTGATTTTCATGGGCTTGGCACGATCGATCCGTGTTGCCTTGAGCTGATAGCCAACGCTACGCTGCATGGATGACAACAGCAAAGCGTGACATCGAAGCGGCGATCGAAGTGTTCGTGCATGGCTTCAGCACCGACAAAAGCGGCACCTTTCCGTACGAGGCCAGCCGCGTCGGACCGTTGTGGCTGATGCGCGATGCCGAGCGCAAGAATCCTCGCGACTATCGCGGCGAAGAATGGGTCGTCCATGATGTCGCTGCCGAGGAAGCCGATGCGATCGCGCGGCAGCACGCGCGGTCAAGCTTTGCTGTTTCGGTCGTGATCGCCAGTGACGAACCGGATCAGCCGGTGCGAACCGCCTACAAGGCTCTCGGCTACCGGCTGCTGCGGACGGAAGGTTTCTTCGTCCAGCCATTGCGTCAGATCCCGGATCCGCCAGCCGCTATCTCGATCGAGCGTGTGCGGACAGTCGAACGGGCGGCGCAGCTGGCAAAGATCGTGCGCAGGCGGCCGATCGCGGCCGATCTGCTCGGCGACAGCGCGCCGTTCCGCCAATATGTGGCGCTCGATGGTGACGCTATCGTCGGGCGCGTGCGCAGCATAGACGCCGTCGGCGCCACCTGGTGCGCGGCCATGTATGTCGAGCCCTCGCACCGGCGCCGCGGCATTGACCAGGCGCTGATGTCAAAAATGCTGCATGACGACCGGGCGCGCGGATCGCGGTGCTCGATGCTGTTGGCGACGCATGCCGGAGCGCTGCTTTATCCCCGCATGGGCTATGAGCGGATTGGAACGCTGCTGATCTTCGCACCGAAGAGCCGACCGCCCTTATGAAAAGTCGTTCGTATCACGCTGATTCATAAGGAATTTCGATCACCATGCCGTCATAGGCCGGCACCACGGTGTCCGGCGTCTCGGCCATCACCGTGGCATAGTCGAGCGGCACATGCATATGCGTCAGCACGGCCTGTTTCGGGGTCAGTTTTTCAATCCAGCCAAGCGCCTGGCCGAGCGACAAATGGCTGGGATGGGTGTTGTACTGCAAGGCATCGATGACCAGCATCTCCAGCCCGCGCAGCCGCTCGGCGGTAGTGTCGGGGAAGTCGCTGATATCAGGGCAATAGGCGAGCTTGCCGATGCGAAAGCCGAGCGAAATAATGTCGCCATGGATCTGCGGCAGCGGCTCAAGGGTGAGGGCACCGCCCTCGCCTTCGACCGTCACCGGTCTTGCATGATCGATGATGTGAGGCCTGACGATCGGCGGATAGGAACTGCCCAGCGGCGTCTCGAAGCAATAGCTGAAGGCCTCGCGTAGCCTAAGCATCGTCGGCTGGTCAGCGTGGACATCGATCAGATGGCGCTGTTCGAGCACGTAGCCGCGCAGATCGTCGATGCCGTGGATGTGGTCGGCGTGCGGATGCGTATAGACGACGGCGTCGATGCGCCGGACCGCCGCCATCAGCATCTGCTCACGGAAATCAGGCCCGGTGTCGATGACGACGGTGGTTTTGGATCCATTTGCCGCAATTCGCTCGACCAGTGCCGCCGAGCGTGTGCGCCGGTTCTTCGGATTGGCCGGGTCGCAATTGCCCCAGTCGCCGGTGATGCGCGGCGTGCCGGGCGACGAGCCGCATCCGAGAATGGTGAGGCGCAGCCGGTCGCTCATGCGTCAGAGGCCGGCAGGCCGCGGCATCTTGCCGAACAGCCGGAAGAAATTCGCCGTCGTCAGCGTCGCGATCTCGGCCTCGTCAACGCCGATCGTCTCGGCCAGCACCTTGGCCGTGTGCGCGACGTAGGCCGGCTCGTTGCGCTTGCCGCGAAACGGCACCGGCGCGAGATAGGGCGCGTCGGTCTCGACCAGCAGCCGGTCATGCGGCACATCGGCAGCGATGGCGCGCAATTCGGCCGAGTTCTTGAAGGTCAGGATGCCCGAGAAGGATACATAACCGCCAAGCACCACGCCCACTTCGGCCAGCCGGCGTCCGGAGGAAAAACAATGCAGGATGAAGGGGAAGGCGCCCTTCCCTGTTTCGTCCTCGAGGATCGCTGCCATGTCGTCATCGGCATCGCGCGAATGTATGACCAGCGGCAGGCCGGTCTCGCGCGCGGCTGATATGTGGGTGCGAAAGCCCTGCGCCTGCGCATCGCGCGGCGCCTTGTCGTAGAAATAGTCGAGCCCGGCCTCACCGATCGCCACCACTTTGGGATGCGCGGACAGGCGCACAAGCTCCTCGGACGTCACATCCAGCTCTTCGCCAGCATTGTGCGGATGGGTGCCGACCGAGCAGTAGACCTCTTCGAAACTCTCCGCGATCTCAAGCACTTGCTGAAACCGCTTCACACGTGTCGAGATGGTCACCATGCGGCCAATGCCGGCGGCCTTCGCGCGGGCGACGATGGCCGCCCGCTCCTCGGCGAAGTCCGGAAAATCGAGATGGCAATGGCTGTCGACGAGCATCAGGCGCTCGCCTCCGGCTTTTCGACGTAGCGCGGAAACACGCCTTCCGGTGCGGGCAATGGCGTGCCGGACACAAGGGCATAGTCGGCATGGACATGCGCGAACTGGCGCGTGTCCGCCGGCACCGCCAGCAGGTCGAGCAGCTTGGCCGCCGAACCCGGAATGTAGGGCTGGCTCAGCAGTGCCACGCGCCGCACGATCTCGGCGGTCGTCCACAGCACTGTTTCCATCCGCGCCGGATCGGTCTTTTTCAGCGCCCAGGGTGCCTGCGCGGCGAAGTAACGATCGGCTTCAGCCACCACGCCGAAGATTGCCGCCAGCGCCAGATGGATGCCCTGCTCCGCCATCGCCTTGCGCGCAGTGGCAAGCGCCTCAACCGCCTGGTCGAGGATCGCACTGTCGGCTTCGGTCAGCTCGCCGCGCTGCGGCACCACGCCGCCGCAGTTCTTGGCGATCATCGACAGCGAGCGCTGCGCCAGATTGCCAAGGCCATTCGCGAGGTCGGCATTGGTGCGGTTGACGATCGCTTCATGGCTGTAGCTGCCGTCCTGACCGAACGGCACCTCGCGCAGGAAGAAATAGCGCACCTGGTCGACACCGTAGTGCTCGACCATGGTGAACGGGTCGACGACATTGCCGACCGACTTCGACATCTTCTCGCCGCGGTTGAACAGGAAGCCGTGCCCAAAGACGCGCTTCGGCAGCGGGATGCCAGCCGACATCAGGAAGGCCGGCCAATAGATGGCGTGGAAGCGCACAATGTCCTTGCCGATGATATGCGCATCGGCCGGCCAGAACTTCCATTTCTCATCCTTTTCATCGGGATAGCCGACGCCGGTGATGTAATTGGTCAGGGCGTCGACCCAGACATACATCACATGCTTTTCGTCGCCCGGCACCGGCACGCCCCAGTCGAACGTGGTGCGCGAGATCGACAAATCCTTCAGCCCGGATTTGACGAAGCTCATCACCTCATTGCGCCGCTCGGCCGGCCCGATGAAATCGGGCTGGCTTTCGTAGAGCGCGATAAGCTTGTCCTGATAGGCCGAGAGGCGGAAGAAATAGCTTTCTTCCTCGACCCATTCGACCGGCGTTCCCTGCGGCCCGTAGCGGATGTCGTCAGGGCGGACTTCGGTTTCCTCCTCGCCGTAATAGGCTTCGTCGCGCACCGAGTACCAGCCGGCATAGCCGCCCTTGTAGATGTCGCCATTGGTGTCCATCGCCTTCCAGATCGCCTGCGAGGACGCGTAATGCCGCTCTTCGGTGGTGCGGATGAAATCGTCGTTGGAAGCGTTGAGCACGGTCGCCATCTTGCTGAATTCGGCCGCGTTGCGGTCGGCGAGCTCACGCGCGGAAATACCTTCGCGCCTGGCCGTCTGCAGCATCTTGATGCCGTGCTCGTCAGTGCCGGTGAGGAAGAAAACGTCCCTGCCGTCGAGCCGCTGGAAGCGGGCGAGCGCGTCGGTGGCGATCAGCTCGTAGGCATGGCCGATATGCGGCTTGCCGTTCGGATAGGAAATCGCGGTCGTGATGTAGAATGTGGCGCGTGACATGAATGAACCGTCATGAATGTCCGAATTGAATGTGAGGCGGTGGATATCGCATCGAGACGGCGATTGCCATCCCGACCCGAAGCCGGATCCGGTCACATTCGCATTGCGGAATTCAGGCGGTCGATCATGGTCAAGGCGTGCTGCTTCTTGTCGAGATTGTAGGTGTCGGTCTCAGATATAGCGTTCAGCGCCTCGTGCCAAGTGTCCGACAGGGTTTTCGCCCGCTTGAGGTCGCCGGCGAGCGCTGCTTCGCTGGCGCCCGCCGAGAGCAGATCCAGCGCGCGGCGGTTGAAGATGTCGAACTGGATCGCCTGGTCGCGGCCGGCGACGGCCTCGGCAAGGCGATAGGCGCCGGCGACGTCGCTCTTGCCTGCGGTCACCAGGGCGTCGAGCGTGCCGGCGATCTCCAGCCCGCCATATTGTGTCAACAGGATCGCATTGCGGGCGCTGCCCCCTGCCCGTTCGGCCAGTGCCGCGCGCGCCGCCGGATCGGCTGGCGGCGGCGGCTCCACAGTTTCCAGAACGCTCATCAGGCTGCCGGCATCGAGTGGCGCCAACCGCACCATCTGGCAGCGCGAGCGGATCGTCGGCAACAGGCTGCCCGGCGCATGGACGATGAGGATGAACAGTGTGCGGGTCGGCGGCTCCTCGAGATTCTTCAGCAAGGCATTGGCTGCGTTGGTGTTCATGTCGTCGGCCGGATCGACGATCACCACCCGGTAGCTGCCGTCATGCGAGGTCAGCGACAGGAAGCGGTTGACCTTACGGATTTCATCGACGGTGACGACCGTCTTGAAGCTCTTGGTCTTGTCGTTCAGCGGCCGCGTCAGATGCAGCACGCCGGGATGCGCCCCGGTGGCGATCTGGCGAAACAGCGATGAGGCCGGGTCGGGAACGGCAAATATTTCCGGCGCCGTTTCGAAGGACGGATGCTTCAACAGATGATGCGCAAGGTGAAAGGCAAGCGTTGCCTTGCCGATGCCGACCGGCCCGGCAAAGATCAGCGCATGCGGCAGTTTTCCCGAGCGATAAGCGGCGGCGAGCATCGCGGCCGCCTGCTCATGGCCGACCAGGCGCAGCGTCTCGGATGGCTCCGGCACGCCGTCCAGCGTGTCGTGCTGTTCGGGAGCAATGCGTTCGAAGATCATGCGGGCGCCGCCTGTCTGTTGCGCGCGGGCGCCCTCGCCTCAAGTGCTGCGAACACGGCCGCGGTGATGACATCCTCCACCGTATCGGGAGGCGCCGACGCGTCGATGACGATGCAGCGGTCCGGCTCGGCGGCGGCAATCGCCAGGAAGGCGTCGCGGCGGCGCTGGTGGATGTCCAGCGTCTCCTTTTCGAAGCGGTCCGGGCCGTCGCCGGCGCCACGCCGCGCGGTGGCGCGCCGCAGGCCCTCAGTGGGGTCGATGTCGAGGATCAGCGTCATATCAGGCATCATGCCGTTGATGGCGACCTCTTCCAGGGCTTCCATGAAGGCCGGATCGAGGCCGCCGGTGACGCCCTGGTAGACGCGGGACGAGTCCAGGAAGCGGTCACACAGCACGATGGAGCCGCGCTCGACCGCCGGCCGGATGACCTGCTCGACATGATCGGAACGCGCGGCCGCGAACAGCAGCGCCTCCATCTTCGGCCCGAATGGCTCGGCGGCGCCGGAAAGCAGGACATGTCTTACCGCCTCGGCACCGGGTGATCCCCCGGGTTCGCGGGTGACGAGAACATCATATTTTTTGGCGCGCATCTTCCTGGCCAGCCGCTCGATCTGCGTCGACTTGCCTGCGCCCTCGCCGCCTTCGAAGGTGATGAAAAATCCGCGCGCCAACCGAAAGGCCTTTGTCCTGTTTTGCGCTGACGTCATAGTCCGGACCTTATCAAAGGTCCACGATTCTGACGCTGCTTTAACGCAACCAGCCGACGGCCAGTTCCTTGGCGGCATCGAACGCGCGTTGCGGCAGCGTGCCGACGCCGACCGATTCGGCGGCGAAAAGCGGCGTCTCCTGGCTCAGCGTGTCGCCGATCCAGACGCGCAGCGTACCGACGGGCTGGCCTTCCTCCACCGGCGCTGACACTGGCCCCTGATAGACGATCTTTGCGGTCAGCTTGTCGCGGTTGGCGATCGGCAACAGCACGTTGATTGGAGCTTTTGCCTTCAGCGCCACGCCGGATTTGGCGCCGCCGAACACCTGGGCCTCGCCGACCACTTCATTGCTGGCGAAAATCTCGGTCTTCTCGAAGGACCGGACGCCCCATTCGAGCAGCTTTCGCGCTTCCTCGGCGCGTTCGCGATCATTCGCCAGTCCGCTCATCGCAGCGATCACCCGCGTTCCGTCATGGCTGACCGAGCCGACAATGCCGAAACCGCCCGCCTCGCTTGCACCGACCGCCAGCCCGTCAGCGCCGATGCCCATGGCCAGCAACGGGTTGCGGTTCCTTTGCGAGATCTTGTTCCAGGTGAAATCGGCCCGGCCATAATAGAGGTAGAGCTCAGGGTATTCGCGCCACATATGCAGGCCAAGCTGCGTCAGTTCGCGCACCGTCGTCTGCTGACCATCGGCCGGCAGGCCGGTCGAATTGACGAATGTCGATTTCACCAGCCCGATCTGGCGGGCACGATCGTTCATCTGCGCGGCGAAATTCTCTTCGGAGCCCGCCATGCCCTCGGCCAGCACCATGCAGCCGTCATTGGCGGCCTGTATGGTGACACCCTGGATCAGGTCCTCGACCCGGACCGCCGATTTGAGCTTGGCGAACATGGTCGACGTTCCCGACGGGGCGCCGCCCTTGCGCCAGGCATTCTCCGAGACCACGAAGGTGTCGTCGAGGGTCATGCGCTTCGACTTGATGGCGTTGAAGACCATTTCCATGGTCATCAGCTTGGCCATCGAGGCCGGCGGGATCGGTTGGTCGGCATCCTTGGAAAACAGCACCGTGCCGGTTTCGCCATCGATCATGAAAGCCTGCGTGGCCTTGGTCTCAAAAAGCTGCGCGTTGGCCGGAACCAGCGCGGCCAACAAAAGGCCAAGACCCAAAAGCCCGGCAAAAGGGTGGACAAGGCGAAATCGCATGAGAGGCTCGACCGTTGGCCTGCAGGAAACGTGCCGCAAGGCTATCAGGCTTCTTCCCGGCGGATCAACCGCGCAATGGGAAAACCGGCATGCCGTTGTTGATCAGTCGCGCACAGCCAGCGCATCCGGCGCGCCATGCGACCACGCCGCGCGCAGGAGGTCGTCGACATTGCCGTGGCCATCCGGATAGAGATTGACCGCGTACCAGTCATTGCCGTCGAGTTCGGTGCTCTGGATTTCGGTTCTGCCGAAGGGTTTTAGGGCTTCAGCCACCCGCTTTGCCTCGGCGGCATCGTCGAACGAGCCCGCCGCGACATAGTCGGAAACAGCAGGCGCCGCCTGCGGGTTGGATTTCTTCCACGATTGCAGGATATCGGCCGGCGACATGCCCTGGTCATCGAGTGCGGCAAAGACGTCGGCGCGCTGCACGCGTTCATCCGCATAGGACAGCGAGGCCACGGCAAAGGGCGTCTCCGGCCGCTGAGGCACGATCGGCCCGAATTCAGGCAGCGTCACATCGCCGAAAGCCGGCGCCTGCACCGACATCACCGGCTGTGCTTCGGTGCCGGAATTGGTCAGCTGGCCGGGGAACGGCACGGCGGCGGCGCCGACTGGCAGGCTTGGCGAAGGTCCGTTCATCGCAACCATCACGCCGGTCGGCAAACCATCCGACGGGTCCGGTATGCGATTGCCAGGATGGTAGGAAGCCATCAGATACTGGTCATCGTCGCCGTCGAGCGGCGCGCGGCCGACATATTCGACCTTGACCTTGGCGGTGCCGACCTTGGCGTAGTCGAGCATCTGCGCGGCACGCTCCGAGACGTCTATAATGCGGCCTTCATGGTACGGGCCGCGGTCGTTCACGCGCACGATAACCGAACTGCCGGTTTCAAGGTTGGTGACGCGGGCATAGCTCGGCAGCGGCATGGTCGGATGCGCCGCCGTCAGATGCGTCATGTCGTACACTTCACCATTGGCTGTGAGACGACCGTGGAAGGCATCGCCATACCAGGAGGCGAGACCGACCTTGGCGTAGCGCTTGTCTTCCTTGGGGTAATACCACTTGCCCCGCACCTGATAGGGCTTGCCCAACTGGTCGCGGCCGCCGCCGCGCCGCATATATTGGACGCGCGGGCTGGCTTTCACGCCGTACTCTGTCTCGGCAAAATATTCCTTCGAGCGAGGCTTCTTGTAGACCATCGCTTTCGACTCGGACTGCGGCGACGCGCAGGCGGCCAGTAACGCAGCCGAAAGAGCGCACAAGACCAAAGCAGGAGCGCAACGAAGACGCCGATGCGTCGTGGTCTGCATGTTTTCAGATGTCCCCTACCGTATCGACACAGGCACCGTTTTTAGAATCTCGGCGGAGCCAGAGCAGCAATGCCTGCGACGCGCCAATCCCCATCCCCTTTTTGCGCAGGAATTGTTTATCAGCGTATTAATCGATTGTGTCCGGAACCGGGCAGGATTGTGGCGGCGGCTGCACCACTGCCGACGTCAGCCCGTATCCGTCATTGCGGCTCGATGGAGGGGATTTCCTGCGCTGTCACATGCGACAGCCTCTGGCGCTTTACCAGGATCGGTTTCTCGTAGGTCTTTTTCATGGTTTCCCCACTTGCTCCTGTATTTGGCAAGCACAGATTGGCCGGTGTTTCGCCGCATTGTCAAATGTTCGGGACAGAACAAGCGGCTCCTGTCATGTTTCGGCAGATATTCGATGCCGACAATTTTGCGCTGTTGACAGGCCTTTGCAGCGCGCACTAGAGCAATGA
The DNA here is from genome assembly GCF_056404315.1 of Mesorhizobium sp. P2_D6. Lineage (NCBI taxonomy): Bacteria > Pseudomonadati > Pseudomonadota > Alphaproteobacteria > Hyphomicrobiales > Phyllobacteriaceae > Mesorhizobium > Mesorhizobium sp. P2_D6. Next base: position 100,069 of record NZ_JBFUEG010000017.1, read on the forward strand.
AACGCGCATGATCTCCTTTCGCTGCTGCTTCCGGCAGCTAGGAGCGGCGATCAGGACGAGCGCGCAAGTGATTGAAAAATCACGACGGAGGGATGGCCGAGCGGTTTAAGGCACCGGTCTTGAAAACCGGCGTGGGTGTAAGCCCACCGTGGGTTCGAATCCCACTCCCTCCGCCACTAGCGTTGATTTTGCTATGTTTTTTGGCTTTTTTATCCTGTTGTCATAACCAAGAAAAGCCGTTAGCGGCTAAACCCTTTATGAGATCCGGTAGCGCCTTCGTTTAGGCCGACGACACCTTCGCACAATTGAGGAACGGCGCCGCTGTGGTAGTTTTCCAAATGCCGGCCATCTCCTCCCTACCAAGCGATGGCGGTACCAAGCTCCCCCCGAGCTTGAAATCAACCCGCTGCCTCCCTCCCCCAGGCAGCGGGTTTTTTGGCGCAAAAGAGGTACAAAAAGCCCCGCCGAAGCGGGGCTTGTCGTTTGCGATGTCGCTAATGCAAATACCCCAATAGCCACAGAATGATGATGATCGGTATCGGGATCCCGAGGAGCCAAAGCAGTCCGCCTCGCAGCATGATTTCCTCCCTTAGTTGTTGGAGGGGAAAACGCTCCTCGGTTGGCTTAGTTCCGCGGCGGGCTCTTTGTCGTTTGCGATGCGATGCGGTTAGGCCACGTTCGGGTAGAGATAGACGCCATCTAGGTGTCCATTACAACCTCACGCCTGACGAGTACCGTCAGAAGTGGGGATTGCCGAAGGACTATCCGATGGTCGCGCCCAACTATTCGGTAGCGCGATCCGCAGTGGCAAAAGCCGCAGGCCTTGGCCGGAAGTCGCCGCCGGTTAAGCGCGGCGATGCGGGACGTCAAGGAACGCGGCGACGCCTCCCGGTAGATGCGTTCTACGCCGAACACGCCCTAGTTATTGAGTATCGCGAACGGCAGCACACTGAAGCGATAGGCCATTTCGACAAGCCTAACCGAATGACAGTAAGCGGTGTGCACCAGGGCGAGCAGCGCCGCCTTTACGATAACAGACGGCGCGAGCTATTACCCGCGAACGGTCTGCGGCTAGTCGAAATTGACTGGACCTGCCTTGCTTCGACCAAGTCGGGCAAGCTTCGAAGAGATCAGAAACACGACAAACCCGCCCTGCTGCTTTCTCTTAAATCTGCCGGCGTTGAGTTCCGACGGCCTTGAGCCTCACGCCGGCTTCGCCGCCATTCGGGGGGATGAGGGATAGATAGCGGCGGTTAGACAGCAAAAAGCCGGCTGATAAGCCGGCCTCCGCCTTTGCTTGAATGTTTTTCGGTCTTTACTGGCTATCAGCCGAGCGATCACCGCAACGCGAGCCATCTGCGGCGGTGTCAGAGTTGTGCTCGCAGTTTCCGGCGAATGAAGGCGCCGAGGCCGAAAGTGCTACAAGTAAAATCGTAAAAGCGACAAATTTCTTCATAGTGCCCACCCTAATAATATTAAGTTGCCCGTGACGCTTGCGCTTTATGTAAGCCTGCGTCAAGCGTGCCCTTGCGGGAGCGAAACTTTTAGCGTTCTGTGCGGCAGGGAGAACTCTACGATGCGCAATCGCGATATTCTCGCAACGGCAGTGGCCGCAACCCTTTTGTGCGCCTGTTCCGGTTCGGGCTTGGGTATGCCTGGCTCACCGGCTTGGTTTGCCACCACTCCGCAAGCGGAACAGGCAACCTATTTCCGGGGCCGATGCGTGTCTTACGGTTTTGAGCCCGGAACCCCAGCAATGGCCCAATGCATCCAAAACGAGTCCATTTCGTCTCGCGGCAGGGCATCGGCCAGAGCAAGCGCGGCTTTTGCCAAAATGCAAAACAGTCAGCCAAAAAGAACAACCTGCAACAGCTTCGGCAACACCTTGAACTGCACGACGTTTTGACACCACAAGCGCGAGGCGCCGTGGTCCATTGCTAAGGTAGGCCATCAGCAGCGCTTGCCACCCACTTGGCCATGTAGGATTATAGTCCTCGTTGCGGCGAACCCCTCAAATGGAGATCGCCAAATGGCCAGAACCAAACCTTCCGAACGGCTATCGCAAGCTGAAATCGAGCGCTTTCTGGTGGCAGCCGAAGCGCTGCACAAGAGCATCATCGGGCCGCTGCTTGCATATCACAGCGAGCATTACCGCGGGCTTCGTGGGGTCCATGAGCCGCCGTCGAAGCGATTGTGACAATCACCGGCAAGCGAGCCGCGTTCATCCAATGGAACTTGACCGGGCCGGCACGGCCTCCTGAGGCTGGGTAGCGCCTCAGGCGCGGTAATCACCGCACTTCCTCGAAGTCGCCCGGCTTCCATGTCTTATCGAACCATGGTTCCAGCGGCGCGTAGAGGCGCAGCAACACATTCCAGCCCTTACCGGGCATGGTCTGCACCCAGTTGTGTTCCTGTCCCGCCGGGGCCTTAGGGCCGAACCATACGGTCACAGAGCCGTCGGCGTTCTTCCCGATGCGGGCTTGGTTGCTGTCGAGACCCGCGAGCTTCTGGTCCGTCTCCAACATCGAACGGGTCTGGTTGTCATAGACCGTGAACGACCAGAAGTTGCCGGCGGGGATGGGAGCTGGAAGCGTGATCTTGTAGGTCTTGCCGCCGTCGAGATAGCCACCTTGGTTGTCCCGCACAGCGGCTGCGTAGGCCGACCCGCTACCCGGCTTGGCGGCCGCCATGGCTGGCGTGATGCCGGTGGCGTAATAGTGGAATAGCGTGCGTGCATCGAGCATCGTCTCGCTATGATCCTCGAACGCATAGCTGCCGCCGATGAAGCCGGTGAACCATTGGCGGTCGGGGTAGAACTTTGCGCGCTCATCTCGCGAAGCAAAAAGTATCGCTCGGGCTGTTGCGTTGCCTACCGCCACGGCGTCGGTGAGGATGGCCTTCATCCGCTCGTCGGGTGCGAATGGCTTGCCTTTCTTGATGCCAATGGAGGCAAACATACCAACCATTTCCGGGTCGAACGCATCGGCCGACTCGGACTGAATGACATCGTTCAACTCTTCGTAGAAGTGGAAGTCGTTGGCATGGATGGTGTTGAACTTCAGACCCGACGTATTGACGAACGGCGTTTCCGGCGGATTGGACGCCGCAGACAGCGGATAGACCTTGGCAGCAGTTTTGACGCCCCGAACGGCACCGGCGATATCGCCGCTTTCGATGAAGGCACGGTAGAAGACCAAGAGCCCGTTGGTGCGCGGCTTCTGAACAAAATAGCCTTCCGTCGGGACGCTGCCGGTGAAGCCAGGTGGCACGAATAGGTACTTGCCGCCCTTGCCTTGATCAGGCCCGACCAGACCAACGTCGGCCACGTATCGGAAGAAGGCGTCGTCAACCGGGCCCAGCACTTTGGGCGGAACCTGCACGACCATAGGTCCGTTTCGCAGGTCGAGGCACATGAAAACGTAGACCGTGGTCGAGTTTGGGGTGAGAAATAGGGACCGGGCGTCCATCAGGTCTTCGGTGATGCCGATCCCTTGGTTGCGGAACCGACTCAACTAGAGACGCACTGTGACGGACGAGGAACTGACGCTTAGCAGCATCTCCAAGCTGTTCAGGGAAGCGAACAAGAAGCTTCAAGCGTCGCCAGACGCACCAGTTAGGCTCAAAAATAAGGTGGCTGGCTTGTCACTCAAGATAGCAGACGCCATTGACGATCAGATGCACAAGGACGGTGACGCCGGCAAGGGCGCGGTTACGGTTGAATGAGTTGCCGGCCTGACAGGCACGGTCTCTTACGAACCGGGAAGCCCCGCGCCTCTTCGGGAAGGGCGCGGGCCGATCGGAGGCACGATCTTCGGCGAGCGATGGAGGACACCACCCGCCGCAGGCCTCAACCATCAGCGACGGCTAATGTTCCGTCAAGCCACGATTCTCCCAGCGGAACCTAGCCGGGCTGCCGGCGTTTCAACTGCTGTGTAACCAAGGAGGCCACGGCCATGGATTGGAACCGCGTTGAAGGTAACTGGAAGCAGGTCAAGGGCAAGGTCAAGGAACAGTGGGGCAAGCTGACTGACGACGATCTGGACCGCATTGCCGGCAAGCGAGATCAGCTCGAAGGAAAGATTCAAGAGAGGTACGGCATTGAGAAGGACCGGGTCCGGAGGGACGTCGATGACTGGTACTCGATGCAAGGTTGGTAATCCGGATCTCTATTCAAGACCTGTAATTTCAAAGGGCGCCCGATGGGCGCCCTTTCTGTCAATTCACTCATCTCTCCAGATCACCCGCCGCTCCCATCGAATCTCAACCAGGCGCCGGTACCGGATCGTCACATGCTCTTGCGCCACCGGGTGGAACAGCTCCGCGCTCATTGATTCCTTGCGGCCGCATTTTTCGCAACGAACCTTTGCTCGCACCTGATCAATCGAAACGTTGCCGATCACCTCGCACAACTCCTTCGGTTTGTAGAACCGCTTGATGTTGCAATGCCCGCACCGGATGCGCGCTACCTGCCCGGCGTCGTGGGCATGCAACAACGTCCAAGGGACGCCCTTCGGCCACTTTTCTGGTTGCTCCGGCATACCTGGAAATGGGGAGCATTTCCCCATCTCGTCAAGGCTGGGTTGACTCTTTTGTTCTTATTTTGTTCACTGTTGGGGGGATAGCCACAGGAGGCGGATCGAGGCATCGAAGCAGCGCTAGCTTGCTTGCCACAACGAACGGGAGAAAGTTGTAATGATTGAGGTGCTTTACACCGCCGAAGGCCGGCAAGAGGAGTTGTCTGCCAACATTATCCGCGACCGTCCAGAAATCCAGAAGGCAGCCAAGAAGGCGTGCAAAATCTTGAACAAACTCACGCCGGACGGCGCCATCTTTGCGACCGGCTGGATTATGACCGATCTGATCGTCAGCCTCATGCCCAATGAGGAAGAGGCAAAGGAATTGTCCCGGATCGTGCAAGGCCAGATCGAGCGCGAATTCAAGACAGCCTATGCCAACCTGGCGCGCGGGACTGTGAATTAGCGCGGGGCTGTTAAATTAGGGCAACGCCATGTGCGGTCGCTACACCCGATATTTATCGTGGTCGGAAATCCACCGCCTCTACCGGCTGACGGCGCCGGCTGAGGTCGGCCGCAATGACGCTCCACGCTACAACATAGCGCCTACCGATGAGGTGCCGTTCATCACCGCCGGCGATGACGGCAACCACAAGCTTCGGACCGGTCGCTGGTGGCTGGTGCCGTTCTGGGCGAAGGAAATGCCCAAGGCCGCGATGTTCAACGCCAGGATTGAAGGCGTCGACACCACACCAGCCTTCCGCGACGCCTTCAAGTCAAAGCGTTGTCTCATCCCCGCCGACGGGTACTACGAGTGGACGATATCACCAGCTGACAAGAAGCGAGACCCTTGGCACATTTTCCAACCCGGCTACGCGCCATTCTCATTCGCCGGGCTGTGGGCCTACAATTCGCACCTCGACGTCACTAGCTGTACGATCATCACGCAGCCGTCTGCCGCGCCTGTCAGCCAGATTCACGACCGCCAGCCGCTCATCCTCGATCCAGCCTATTACGACGCCTGGCTCGACCCCAGCACGCCGGGTGGTGACTTGAAGGACATCTTGCGTCACGACATTGATGGAAGCCTGCAGTTCTATCGGGTCGGCCGAGAGGTCAATGCGGCAGCCATCAACAAACAGCCCAACGACTACGCCGGGCTCATCGAACCGATCAAACTGCTATGAGCGACGAAATCAGACTGGCCAGGCAGGACCATGTCACTGCGCCGGGAATCCAGCATCATTTCTGTGAGCATCACGGATGCAGCAAGGATGCCGGATGGGGTTTTGCGAAACCTAAGCAGGCTCCGCATTGGTTCTGTTTCGAGCATCGCGGCGAAGGCGAGCGGTTTCTATAGGAGTTGATATGTCGGACCACGTCCTGCCCGAGCAAAAGAAGCCCAAATTAATCGTGGTGGTCGCGTTTGATCGTGGCGAAGATGGCGAACTATTCACAGCCTATGGTCCGACGGATCAGCAGAGCTCAGAGCGGGCGATCCGCACGGCCAAGGGACTTTCATCCAACCATGCGGGCGTAATAGCCTGGAGCCGTGACGCAGACCCCGCGCTTGGTGACTATGGGCCACCCACCACGCTGTTTGTCAGCGGTGACGTTCCCGACATGGAATGAGACTTTTAGCGTTACGTCTCCTCGCGAAAGTCCTGCAGCGAGGCATGCCGCAAGTCCTCTTCGCCTCGCAGGTGCTTCACACGGCCGATAAGCCCCGGCTTGACCCATTGCGTCGCCGGCCGCTTCATGCCCTTTGGCGGCGGCCCAGCGTGCTCCTGAACGCGCTTCCATAGACGGTCTCGCATTGCGCCCCGCGCGTTGATGAAAGCCCAGCCGACATACTGCCCGGTCTTCCGATCGGCCAGCAGCGCGAAGGCTGGCTTGCCCGGCACCCGCTCTACGCCGAGGAGGTCGTATTCCTCCACCATGTAGCTCTTGATCTTCAGCCAGGCAGTCGACCGGCCGCTGCGGTATTTGCTGTCGCGCCGCTTCGAAACCATGCCCTCGATGCCGGCTTCGTCAATCAACTGGAAGACGGCCTTGGCGTCTCCGGGCAGCGCCTGGCTGAACTGAATGCGGTCGTCAGGCAGGATCAAACCTTCCAGGATCTCGCGCCGATCTTCGAGGTCCATATCCGGGAGATCATGCCCGTTGAGGTGGAGCAGATCGAAGGCGACGAAATAGAGGTCGTGCTGCCGGCGGGTAATTGCCTGATGCAACGCCTGATAGTCAGAAAGGCCGGCTTCGTTGAGGACGACAATCTCGCCGTCGATAATGGCGTTCTCGACACCGAGCCGTTTCGCCGCGCCGGCCAGGTCGCGCAACGAACTTCAAACGCATGAACCAGCCCTAAACCCGGGCGATTCAATTAGCATGCGCTTAATTAGTTCCGGAAGATTTTAACGAATCATTGACCGCGCTGTCTCAAAATAGGACGGCGCGGTCAATTCACCCTGAGGCTGCGCAGGCGGCTCCGGCAAAACCCTACCCAAGCCTGTCGGAGCCGCTCCCACACCTCCTAATACCAGCAATGCTTGAATCAACGGTTACGACAAGTGCTTACCAAGTCGTAGGCCTTTGTTGGAAAAGGGGATTCACAGCCTTGGCGTTGGTATCGGAATGGCGATCGCGGGTTAAGATCGTCCTTCGTTTGTATGTTTCGCCCATACCCGCTTGGGCGCGTTATAGATTTCAAGCCGGTTTTGAGGTCCATGCCCCGGCCAGGCCCGGCGCGTACTTGGCTTCCTCGGCCAAGGTGCCGGGCCGCCCTGGAGTCGACCGGCCTATCGGTTAGGGCGGGTCCGTAGCCAAAGCTTTGAAAAGCAGCAAACACGCCAGCAGCGAAACGACGCAGCCTAGTATGTCGTCTGCGGTCAGGCCGGAAAAATAGACGAGATGGAACGCCAGTGCCGCCATCGCCCTAGCCAATCCTGATTTCGGAACACCGGCGAATTAAACCATTAGGTAGCACTAATGTTCCGTCTGGACTTACGGTGCCGCCTTACTCGCGCTCCACCGGCGCGATGCTGTCCGTCGGGCTGGGGAGGAGCGGAACTCTTTCCATGCCTTGGCCCGGCTACCTTGGCCTTGCCCTGGTGTTCGGCAGTCGGGCCGCTCTCACGTCCATTTGACTTCAATGGGGTGAGAGAGCCGCAAAGGACAGCGACAACACCAGAGCAACGATGACGAGCGTTGCCAGAATCCCTGTAGCGATCCAGAACCTTTTCGATTTCGGCACGGTCATCCACCCTCGCCGCCGGCACGATTCTGCATCGCATCGAAGATGACGTCGAACACGCTGCCGACTTCTTCGCTGATCTCTTCCAGGCTGATGCCTTCTTTTTCCGCCGCCCAAATAGCCTGATCGGCAAGGTCGGTAATTGCCGCCGGATCGTCGGTGAAGGCGTTCGGCAGGTGGTCCGCCATCCAGTTTTCTAGGAAGTCGATTCCGCGCTTGCTCATTGAAGGAACCAAAAAGCGACCAGAACGGAGGAGGCAAGAAACAGTGCCGCGGCCGCTATGAATGCCCCCTTACTAACCTCCCGCGTTGGCTGAGGGTCGGGCATAAGTTTCTTACGGTTCGGCTGTTCGTTCATGCCAGATTAAGTTGCGTGAGCAAATTAGGTTCCGCTAATGCTCCACTGCTCGCAACTCGCCCCCCCATTCACGGCAGCGGCGGGTCGATCCCGCTTAACCGTATCGCGCAGTAGGCGGCCAAAATTTCTTCTAATTCTCCGCATGGCTAAAAACGACAGCGCCGCTTTCCTTGCGAATTTCAACGGCCACGATTCCATCATCGCCCTTCCGGGTTTGAAACATCGCGATAGCGTGATCCTTTGCCGCTTTCTCGGCATCGAACATTTCCTTGTCGACAATGCCCTGTCTTCCATACCAGATGACAGTAAAGGCCATTATTCGCTGGTCCTTTCTTTCGCGGTTAAAGCCGGGCTCATCTAAGCCGCTACAACCTCATCGACCATAGTATCACCAGTGCCACCACGACGCCGACGAAACAGAATGCGACCCAGACGCTGGTCATGGATTGCTTCACTCAGCTAAGCGGGCAAGCCGCGGGTGCTCATCAGAAGACAAGCTCGCGGCGTTTATTAGGTTCCGCTGATGCACGTCCCCTACTCAGAACGTCGACTGAACGATCCATGAGGTAGGCGGGACTCTATTTCCGCACGATCCATTCGAGCATTTCGGGGTCAAACTCATCTTGGCCGGTCATTGACCGCACCATCTGTGCGGCCCCATCGCGCCATCTGTGCTCAGGAACGTTCTCTTCGCGAACCCAGGTTTTGAACGCCCTGCGGATCACATCGAAATCAAAAGCGGAAACGGTATCGCATTCTTCAGCTTGACCCACGATGCCCCCCGCGCTTTGGCCGGAGCACCTGAGGTGGCTTCCAAGCGCCCGGATGCCGTGAAAGACGGGCGACATGCAGATTATACGCGTGAAATAATGAGGCTTCGAGTCAATTCGCTCCGACTGAAGTCCCATACCTAACGGAAGGTTCGCTCTAGCGTAGGACACTCCTGGGTAGCGCCTGCAGGACGCGCAACAGCCAAGGCGGGCGCGGTGCTTGGGCGCCACGAGTCTACCCTGTCTGGGGTAGAAAGCCCCACCCCAGACAGACTGAAGTCTTACTCCCATAAGCAAGCGGAACAATGTTTTTCAGCCTGAGTTGGAGAGAGGCAAGGGAGGCCGCAATGCCGATTTCAGATGACAAAAATGATCTGATCATCAGGCTTGACTGTCCTTATTGCTCACACCCGATCGTCAAGAAGGACTCTTGGTTCAAGGTAATATCCAGGTTCAAATGTGCGGGATGCGGCACCCAGGTGCACATGGGCTATCCAGACAAACTTGCACTTTTCGAGCGGCATCAACGAACGCAAATTAGTTCCGCCACCGGCGAGGCTGACCAAGGGCGCGAAGCGGCGGAATCTTCGCTCAGGACTTCGACAGCAAATTGGCAGTTGAGCAATCGCAGCCATGCGTGAATATGGCGGGGAGGACCATGCACGGGCGGGCTTGGGTGAGAGATCAGCGGCTCGCCGAAGCCGACGAACTCCGAGCGCAGATAGCGTTGCTGCAGCGCGAACTGGCCGAAAAGGCGGCTTGTTCTGTTGGGACGTTCAAGATGGCCGAGCTTGGCCAAAAGTTGCGTTTGCACAAATTTCGCCTGAAGCTTCTTGAGGGTTGTATTGCTGGATTGTCTGATCTTGGCTGCCCCCGAGAGGATAGACACGCGATAGGTTCTCTCCCACAACCTCAAACCCAGCCGCTACAACCTCATCGACCATAGTATCACCAGTGCCACCACGATGCCGACGAAACAGAATGCGACCCAGACGCTGGTCATGGATTTGCTTCACTCAGCCAGGCCGGCATCGTGGTGCACGATCGCGTCTAGGATAGCCTCGTAAACACTCCCGGTTTCTTCCTCAATTTCAACACTGCTGATGCCGATCGCCTTGGCGTCGGCGAATAGCTTTTGAGTGAGCTCGGCAACTGAGATGATGTCGGCGCCGATGGTCTCGGGGACGTTGGCCGAAATCCACTTGTACAAAAAGTCGGTGCCGCGGGTGCTCATCAGAAGATAAGCTGACGACGTTTATTAGGTTCCGCGAGGTTAGACATTCCCCCAGGGAAGAACGCATGCAGTACCGAAGGGAACTAGAGCCGAACGATCTTATCGAGATGCAGGCGTATCCGCTGGCCTTCCGCAAATGAGAGCGCGAACGATTCCAGATCGAATGAGCGGGTAAGTTCCTGGTCTTCCTCGACCACGCGGACGAACCATTCTCCGCAGGCTTCGACCACCTCGATGCAAGGCAAGGCCTTGCGGAAGGGAACCACGTTATCCATCACAGCCTCCCTACGAAAAGCAATGGTAACGTCGAATTTTATATGACCGGCTGACGGCGGTTTTCAATATCAAAAGTTAGGCTCTCGAGACATTGCTAGCTGCGGCGCCAGGCATGCCAGCATACCAAGTTGAAGAGTGGGATGGGGAGGAGCTTGTCTCGTCTCATACCGCAGAGGCCGATGATCCGGTATCAGCGGTAGAGAAAGTCACTGGGCAACGGGTGTTGCCTCGATCTCTCCAAAAACGCTGGTTTCGTGTGGTCGATGAGGATGCGCGAAGCGCCCAGGAATTCAGTCTCGCGGACGATGAAAAATAATGCCTGAGGCCCCGCTCCTGTAGTCGGTTGCCCCCGGTCTGTATGAACGGGACGGAGCGGCAAAGCCTTTGTTAGATC